>JACPFM010000015.1 GCA_016182965.1 Deltaproteobacteria bacterium
CACCCCCGAGCTGGCCTTCGAGCTCGGACGCCTCTGCCACATCGCCGCCGATCTCTCGCAACCGCTCCACACCGACGGAGGGCCCGGCCGCCCATTCGAAGACCGCTATCACGCGCGCTACGAGAAGGAAGTCGAACGCCTGCTCGACGAGTTCGGCCCAGTGACGGCCCGGTCTGCAGCTCCTCCGGCCGACGTGCGAAGCGCGCTCGAGGCGCTCGCCCGCGCGGCCCACGCCGGCTACGAGCCCATCGAGCACGCCTATCTGTCTGGAAAGGGTCTGGCTCCCGTGACGGAGCTCACCCGGGTCCGCCTGCGCGAGAGCGTCGCCGCGACACTCGACCTCTGGGCCTCGGTGCCCCCGCCCGCTCGAGGCGGCCCACCGGCCGGCGCCAGCTCCGAGGCAGGCCAGGCGGCAGCGGTGCTGCTCGCTTACTTCGGATACGCCTCGCTTCGCAGGCGGGCGCGCCTCAGCTCGTCGGGTTACGCCGCAAGCGCTGGAAGGCGGGCTGTCGGCTCCGCGCGGCGCTGCGGATGACGTGGCCCAGCCTCAGCCGGCTGTTCTCCTGGAAACGCTGGTTCCAGAGCCCCCGTGAGACTATCTCCCGGACGGAGAAAATGATACCGGCCCCGGCGATCACGACAAGCAAGAGAATTGAAAAGACCGTTTCGGTCGGCAGAGCGTTGTACGGCTGCAGCGCCGTCGCCAGCAGCTCCATCAGTACCTCGAGGCCGCCCGCGACAGCGGAAGCGTCCCCGCCCGGCTGCCCGACGCAGTGCCCGATGCCGCTAGCCGGCGGCCGGGCAGCTCAGTCGCTGGTCGCGCCTCCTCCCCGAGGTTCAACTTCTCACCGGGGGCCAAACGCTGGCTCCTGACCCAGGCCACGACCTCGTCCCGATCGAATCGAATGGACCGTCCGATCCGGATTGCCGGCAGTCCCTGCTCCCGCAGCGCATAGAGCGTGCTGCGTTTGACCCTCAAGAGAGCCATCAGCTCTTTCACTGTCAGAAGCGTCATCGTCGGTGAACCTCGCACCTCGCCGGACGAGCAGCCCGGGAGCGCGTTGCGGGTCCCCGGCGCGGGTGTTAAGATCCGCGAGCGGATCTCGCATCCCTGAAGACATGTCAGCCACCAAGGAGGCGCTCCCCGGAGCCGCGTACAGCCTCTCCAACTCGGAGAAGCGAATGGCGCGTTCCCTGCTCGAAAGCGGCATCGTCGCCGCTGCCGACGTCCGCAAGGCGCTCGAGTTCGCCGCTGCCGAAAACGTGTCGTTCCAGGCCAGCCTCTTCAAGCTCAATCTCGTCAAGCCCGCCGAACTGGCCAAGCTGATTCGCCCAGAGCCCCAGGCCGCTGCCCAGGCCGCCCCGGAAGCCCCCCCGGCGGCTGCAACCCTGGCCCCCGCGGAGCCTCCCCCCGCGGTCGCCTTCGCCGCCCGCACCGCGGTACCCGCCGACGTCCTCCCCACGGGCACCATCCAGCTGCCTCCTCGGGACGACGGCCCCAGACGAAAGCGTCTGGGCGAGCTGCTGGTCGACGAGGGTTTCCTTTCCGCCGAGCAGCTCGCCGAAGCCGTCGCCTTCGCCTCCGAGAAGAACCTCCTCCTCGTCGAGGGCGGCGTCCCCGGCGCGCGCAACTCGATCGTGACCGTGCGCGGCGCGAACAAGAAGAAGAACGCAGGCAAGAAGGCCTGATCGGTCCTTCTCGCGGAGCGGGCCGGCCCCCTGCCGGCCCGCTGCGTTTTTGTCGCACTCGCGACAGGGTCGAACGTCGAAGGTCCAACGTCGAAGGCCGAGACGAGCAGCGATTCGCCCTTTCGACCTTCGACCTTCGACCCGGGCTTCGGAGTGCGCGCGAGCGAGACGGACGCTGCAGCCGCCGCCGGCAAGACGCGCCGACGTCGCGTCGGGTTTGCGCCTCGCGCGGCCCTGCGGTTGACTGCGCGCCGTGACGACCGCGAACCATCCGCCCGATCGGCGCGAGTCGGCCCCCGATCTCGAGGCGCAGCGCGAGCTGGAGGAGAGCCTCCGTGCGCTGCCGCCTCGCTACGAGCCGAACGCGCTGCTCCGCTGGGTGTATCGACGCTTCTTCGACGCGATCGAGGTCGATCCGGCGTGGGTGCAGCGCGCGCGCGAGGCGGCGCGCGAGGGCACCGTCGTCTACACGCTGCGCAACCTCTCGCTGCTCGATTTCCTCGCGCTCGACCACCTGACCAAGCGCTTCGGTCTCCCGGAGGTGCGCTTCGCCAACAACCTCGGGCTGTGGGTGCTCGAGCCGTTCGGCAAGGGCGTGCGGCACTGGCTGCAGACCAGCTCCCGCGCCGCGCCGCTCGGGCGGCAGCGCACCCGCGACGACGATCTCGCCGATCTGCGCGCCGCCGTCGGCACCGGGGCGAGCGTCGCGTTGTTCCTCAAGCGCCCGCCGCAGCTGTTCGAGCGCTCTCGCACCGGGCGCGGCCTGCTCGAGGGCGACGACTTCGTCCGCGAGCTGCTCGACCTGCAGCGCGAGCGCCTCGCGCGCGGCGACGCCAAGCCGATCCTGCTGATGCCGCAGGTCTTCCTCTGGACCAAGCGGCCCGATCGTCGTCAGCGCTCGCTGCTCGACGCGATCATCGGCACCCGCGAGTGGCCGAGCGTCGTCCGCAGCGCCGGGCAGTTCCTGCTCAACTACAAAGACGTGCGCCTCAAGGCCGGCGAGCCGCTGAACCTCGCCGAGTTCGTCGCGCACGAGGAGGCCGGCAAGGAGCCGGTGCCGGCGCGCACGCGCTCGATGCCGCCCGGGTTCGCCGCCGGCGATCCGCGCGCCGACGCGCTGGTGCGCCGCGCGGTGTACGTGCTCCTGCGCCGCCTCGAGCGCGAGCGCCGGGTGATGATCGGACCCGTCGTCAAGCCGAGCGATCGGATCATCGACGAGGTCGTGCGCACGCCTCGCGTCCGCAAGGTCATCGAGGAGCTCGCGGGCGAGGGGCGCGCCGAGCGCCTGATGTTCGAGCTCAAGGCGCGCGCCATGCTCCGCGAGATCGCCGGCGCCCCCGAGCCCGACGTCATCCGCGCGATGGGCGCCGCGATGGAGCAGGTCTTCCAGCGCATCTACGACGGGCTCGAGATCGACCGCGCGGGGATCGAACGGCTGCGCGAGGCGTCGCGGAAGGGGACGCTCATCCTGCTCCCCTCGCACAAGAGCCACATCGACTACCTCTTCGTCAGCTACGTGATGTTCAAGAACGACATGCAGGTCCCGCTCATCGCGGCGGGCGACAACTTGTCGTTCTTCCCGCTCGGGTCGCTGTTCCGCCGCGCCGGCGCGTTCTTCATCCGGCGCAAGATCGCCGGCGACCGCCTCTACTCCGCGGTGCTCGACGCCTACGTGCACAAGGCCGTGCACGAGGGCTGGTCGATGGAGTTCTTCCTCGAGGGCGGCCGCTCGCGCACGGGCAAGCTCCTGCCGCCGAAGCTCGGCCTCCTGTCGATGGTCGTCGACGCGCAGTACGAGCACCCCGGCAAGCCGATCTACTTCGTGCCCATCTCCATCGGCTACGAGCGCCTCGTCGAGGCCAAATCGTACGTGAAGGAGCTCTCCGGCGGCGAGAAGGAGAAGGAGTCGGTCGCCGGGCTGGTCAAGGCGCTGCGCGTGCTCGCCGAGCGCTACGGCCGCATCAACATGCAGATCGGCGAGATCGTCACCCTCGACGACATCAAGCGCGACATGGAGCGGCAGCGCGTCGCGCCCGACGGCGCGCGCGACGACTCCTTCGTGCCGCGCCGCGCGCAGGTCACCCGCCTCGGCCACCAGGTGATCTACGAGATCAACCGCGCGACCCTGGTCACCAGCGGGTCGCTCGTCGCGCTCGCGCTGCTCACCCAGTCCGGGCGCGGCGTGTCGCGCGGCGACCTCGATCAGCGCTGCAACCTGATGCTCGGCACGCTCGACCGGCTCGGCGCGCGCCTGCAGCGCGGCCTGCGTGCGCCCGGCTTCGGCGTCTCGGCGCGCGCGATCGACGACGCGCTCGCCCTGTTCTCGTCGGCGAAGTGGCTGCAGATCGAGGGCGGCGACGGCGAGGAGGACGCGGTCTACGTCGTGCCCGACGACGGCCGCGTCTCCATCGATCTGTCGAAGAACGTCATCGTCCACTTCTTCGTGCCGTACGCGCTCATCGCCGCCTCGCTGCTCATCCCGCCGGGCGGCGCGGTGCCCATCCGCACGCTGCGCGATCGCGTGCAGCACCTGTCGCGCCTGTTCAAGTACGAGTTCATGTTCCGCGCCGACGCGTCGTTCGAGCAGATCTTCGACGACACGCTGCGCGGGCTCCGCGAAGAGGGCTCGGTCGAGGTGCTCGGCGACGAGGCCAGCGTGAGCGAGGCGCCCGACGCCCGCGCCCGGATCACCCTCTACGCGACGGCGATCGCCTCGTTCCTCGAGAGCTACCGCATCGTCGCGCGCACCATCGCCGGGCTGACCAAGGGCGCGGCGTCGCAGAAGGAGGTCGGCAAGAAGGCGCTCTCCACCGGCAAGCGGATGTTCCTCTCCGGCGAGATCGCGCGCCGCGAGGCGATCCAGCGTCCCGTCTTCGAGAACGCCATCGCTTCGTTCCTCGACCAGGGAATCCTCGCCAAGGCCGATGGGAAGTTGGTCCTCGCGGAGTCCTTCGGCACAATCGAGGCGGTGAAGGCGGTCGAGCGGCGCATCGCGAGCTACCTGCCGGCCCTCGCGCCGGTGCGCGACGTCGCGCCCGAAGAGGCCGACGGATGATCCGCCGCGCCCTCCTCGGCGTGGCGCTCGGCGCGTGGGCGCTCGGGTGCTCGACGCCGTCCGCGCTCGCCCCCGGGCTGCGCGGGTCGGTCGGCGTGCCGCACTCCGGGTTCCTCACCGGCGGCAAGGAGCTGCCCGCCGAGGGCAAGGGCTACAAGTGGAAGTCCGCCGCCGACCATCACTGGGGTCTGCCGCGGCTGGTCGAGCTGATCGAAGAGTCCGCGGCCAAGGTCTCCGACGAGCGCCCCGGGAGCAAGCCGCTGCACGTCGGCGAGCTCTCCGCGCGCGGCGGCGGCGCGCTCATGCCCAAGCACCGCTCGCACCGCACCGGGCGCGACGTCGACCTGCTCTTCTACCTGACCACGCTCGAGGGCGTGCCCGCCGCCAACGACGGCTTCGTGAAGATCGGGCCCGATGGTCTCGGCGTCTCCGGCGCCGGGCGCTTCGTCCGCTTCGACGTCGACCGCAACTGGATCCTCGTGCGCTCGATGGTCGCCTCGAAGAAGGCGCACGTGCAGTGGATCTTCATCTCGCGCGTGCTCGAGGCGCTGCTCGTCGAGCGCGCCATCGCGCTCGGCGAGTCTCCGGAGCTGGTGCAGCGCGCGCAGACGGTGATGCAGCAGCCCGGCGACTCGCTGCCGCACGACGATCACATCCACCTGCGCGTCGCCTGCGAGGCCGACGAGTTCGTCCACGGCTGCGAGGGCGGGGGCCCGGCGTGGGCGTGGCTGCCGCGCCCCGCGCGCAAGGTCGAGGCGTCGCCGCGCGAGCTGCTCTTCGCGCTGCTCGGACCGAGCGTCGCCGGCGAGGTCGCCGAGCCGATCGCGACGCTCGAAGCGCCCGAGTGATGGCCGATCCGCAGCGAGAGCTCTTCGCCCGAGCGCCCGGCGGCGTGGAGCTGCACGAGGGCGACAACCTGGTCGTCGGCCGTGCGCTCGTCGAGCGCGGCGTCGCGTTCGATCTGCTGTACGTCGACCCGCCGTTCGGCGTCGGCAGCAAGCACGGGGCGCGCACCCGCGCGGGCGAGGAGCGCGCGTCGCGGAGCTCGGTCGCCTACGACGACGCCTGGGAGGGGATCGACGCCTTCCTCGCGGCCCTCGAGCCGCGCGTGTCGCTGTTCCGCGAGCTGCTCTCCGAGCGCGGCACCCTCTACCTGCACCTCGACCACCGCACGGTGCACGAGGCGAAGGTGCTCTGCGATCGCGTCTTCGGCCGCGAGGCCTTCCGCGGCGAGATCGTGTGGGTCCCGGGCAACGGCGCGCGATCGCGCAAGGCGTGGGGCGCGTCCCACCAGACGATCCTCGTCTACACGAGGACCGATCGCTTCCTCTTCCACGCCGACGATCCCGCGCTGCGCGAGCCCTACGCCGAGGGCAGCGCGGCGACGCACTTCAAGCACGTCGACGGCGAGGGCCGTCGCTTCCGCGAGCGCACCATCCAGCTCGCCTCCGGTCCGAAGACCTACCGCTACCCCATCGATCACGGGCGGCGGCTCGGCACGGTGTGGACCGACGCGCCCGCGATGGCGGCGAACACACCGCTGTCGCGCGAGACCACCGGGTACCCGCACCAGAAGCCGGAGAAGCTCCTCGATCGCATCGTCCGCGCGTCGAGCGACGAGGGCTCGCTGGTCGGCGATCTCTTCTGCGGATCGGGCACGACGCTCGCGGTCGCCGCGAAGCTCGGCCGACGCGCGATCGGCTGCGACGCGAGCCCGCTCGCCATCGAGATCACCCGCGCCCGCCTCGCGCGGCTCGGCTTTTCGGGGGCGTGAGCGGACGGCTGACCCGCGGTGAACGACAGGGTGCGCGCGGTGCGACAGGGTGTCCCACGCGTCCGTGCGCGCACGCATCGGAAACGCCATCGGATCCGCCGGGCATACGCGTTGCTCCGTCGAGGAGCCGAGATGTCCAAGCAGATCGTGCTCGCGCTCGTCGCGCTCTTCGCGCTGGTGCTCGGCGCCGGCTGCTATGCGCGCGCAGGAACCGGCTACTACGGCGGCGGCTATTACAGCCGCGGCTACTACGGCGGCGGCGGCTACTACGGCGGCGGGTACTACTCCCACCCCGGCTACTACTACGGCCGGCCCGGCTACTACTACGGCAGCCCGGGCTACTACACGCCGTATCGTCCGCACTACGGCTACGGCGGCGGCTACGGCGGCTACGGCTTCCGCCCGCCGGTCTCCCACGGGCCGCCGCCCGTGCACGTCGCGCCCCCGGCGTACCGCGCCCCGATGCCCGCGCGCCCGTTCGTCGGCCCGCGCTGAGGCCGTCGCTCAGCACTGTCGAGATTCCTCCCCCGGACTGAAGTCCGGGGCACCGACCGCCGGGCGAAGCCCTTCGGGCTGGCGAGAAGCTCGTACCGAGGAAGTGCAGTCGCACCATCAACTCGCGGTGGCGCTTCGTCGGAAGCGCACCTTGATCGTTGCGTGACAGCGACAACTCCAAGCCAGGCGGGCGATTCGGTGAAGTCCGAAGGACTTGAGGTGCGGTCGGTGCCCCGGACTTCAGTCGACTTCAGTCCGGGGGGATTCTCTTCGCCTCGTCCCAGTAGCGATCCATCTGCTCGAGGCTCGGCTTGCTCGCGAAGCCGCCGTGCTCTTCGCGGACGCGCTCCTCGACGTGCGCGAATCGCCGGGTGAACTTGTCGACCGTGCGGCGCAGCGCCGCCTCGGCGTCGATGCCCGCCGAGCCCTCCGCCGGCAGGTGCCGTGCGAGGTTCACCAGGGCGAAGAACACGTCGCCGAGCTCCTCCTCCATCGCCGGTCCGTCGCCGCGCGCGATCGCCACGTCGAGCTCCGCGAGCTCCTCCTGCACCTTCGCGCGCGGGCCCTCGACGTCCGGCCAATCGAAGCCGACACGCGCCGCCTTCTCGCCCACGCGTTGCGCCCGGACCAGCGCCGGCAGCGAACGCGGCACGCCGGCGAGCAGCCCGCGATCGGCCTTCTCGACCGCCTTCTGTCGCTCCCAGTTGCGTAGCACCTCGCTCGCGTCGTCGGCCGAGACGCGCGCGCCGAAGGTGCCGTCGTCGTGGCGCACCCCGAAGACGTGAGGGTGCCTCCGGACGAGCTTGTCGACGATGCCGGCGACGACGTCGTCGGGGCCGAAGTCCCCCTTGCGGCGCGCGATCTCCGCCTGGAAGACCACCTGGAGCAGCAGATCGCCGAGCTCTTCGCGGAGGTGCTTCGCGTCGCCCGACTCGATCGCGTCGATGACCTCGCAGGCCTCCTCGAGCACGTAGCGCTTGAGGGAGTCGGGCGTCTGCTCGCGGTCCCATGGACAACCCTCGGGGGCGAGCAGCCGACGCATCACCGCGACGAGCCGGGGGAAGGACTCGCCGATCTGCCGCTCGAGGGCGAGGTCGGGCGACGGCGTGGTCGGATCGGGCAGGGGGACGTCGGGCGCGAGCGGACCGGATCGATCGGGCACGCGGCTTTGGACCACGTTCGGAGGTGGGGATCGAGCGCCAACGGAGCACCCCGAGGGGTCGGTGCGTGGTAGCGTCCGGACGTGCGTCGCCGAGCGTGGGTCTTCGCGGCCGCCGCGGTCGTGCCGTGGCTGGGCACGGTCGCGCGCGCCCAGCCGGTCGACGGCGCGCCTGCGTCCGCGTCCGCGTCCGCGCCTGCGTCCACGCCTGCGTTCGCGTCCGCGCCCGCGTCTGCGTCCGCGCCTGGATCCGCGTCCGCGCCCGCGCCGGCGCCCGCTCCCGTAGCCACCACGCCGCCGCCGCCGGTCGACGACGTGGAGGAGGCCGGGAAGCTCGGCGTGCACTACCAGCTCGAGGCGATCCGCATCCGCGGCAACACGCGCACCCGCGAGCGCACGATCCTGCGGTACGTCCCCTTCCGGCCGGGCGACGAGATCGACCTCGACGACTCGCGCCTCGAGCTCGTGCGCTATCGCCTGCTCGGCACCGGGTTCTTCAGCGACGTGCAGCTGTCGCTCTCGCGCGGGTCGAAGCGCGGATCGGTGCACCTCGACATCGACGTCATCGAGCGGAACACCATCGTCATCAACGACGTCTGGCTCGGGCTCTCCGCCGACGCGACGCCCGAGGGAACGTCGCGGCCGCTCACGGCGTACGGCGGCGTCGACGTCGCCGAGACCAACTTCTACGGCACCGGGGTCACCCTCGGCGGCGCGATGGCCGTCGCCGATCGTCAGAGCGCCTACCGCCTCCGCTTCGCCGATCCGTCGTTCCTCGGCAGCAAGTGGATCGTCACCGGCACGCTGGTCTTCAACGACGCGCGCGACTTCTTCGGCACGCGCGACGTGCTCTTCGATCCCCCGAAGGGCGATCCCGAGAAGACCGACTACGCGGTGATGCAGTACCGGCGGCGCGGGGGCGCCCTCGGCCTCGGCTACGACCTCTCCACGTCGCTGCGGCTCCTGGCCTCCTATCACCTCGAGGCGATCGACGCCTCGATGCCGCGCGCCGCGTCGCACCGGCGGGGCCTCGACATCGAGCCGATCGAGTTCCACCTGCTGCAGGGGCGCTCGCTGCTCTCCTACGTGTCGATCCTCCTCGAGGACGACACCCGCGACGATCCGGTGCTGCCGTCGCGCGGGCACCACGTCCAGATCGGCGGCGACATCGGGCTCAACTCGCTCGGCAGCGACTACGGCTTCCTGCGCGCGCAGATCCGCGGCTCGCGCTGGTGGCCGGTGGGCGCGCGCGATCACGTCTTCCGCATCGACGCCTTCGCCGGCGCGTTGGTCGGCGACGCGCCGCTGTTCATGCGGTTCTACATCGGCGATTTCTCGGACTTCCTGCCCGATCGGGTCCTCGACCTCGCGTTCGATCGGCGGCCGTCGCCGAACTTCCTGCGAACCAGCGTGGTCGAGACCCGCTACGAGGAGTTCGCCACGCGCGTGGTCGCGGAGTACCGGATCCCGCTGCACCGCAGCCATCGCAGCGTGTACGGCGTCGACCTCTTCGCGTCCGCCGGCTTCTTCGCGCTGGCCTCCGCGCGCGACGTCAGCTCGCCGGCGCGCGGCTACTCGGGCCTCGCGCGCCTGCCCGTCGATCTCACGTTCAACCTGGGCGTGCGCGTCAGCACCAAGGCGGGCGGGTTCGTGCTCGCCATCGCCAACCCGATCGGCTTCTTCCCGATCCGCTCGGAGGGCGTGCGGTGAAGAAGCGCACGGTCCTCGCGCTCGCCGGCGCGCTGGTCGTCGCGACCACCTCCGCGCGCGCCGGCCTCGACGTGAGAGCGTCCACGCTCGGGTGGGACACGGCCGGTGTGCTCCGCGGGACCTTCAGCTATCGCGACGCGATCGACGACAAGGTGAAGAAGCGCTTCGCCAGCGGGCTGCCGGTCACCATCGTCATGCGGGGGTACGTCTACCCGATCGCGGGCGGCGCGCCGGTCGCCCTGACCGCGCACACCTGCAAGGTCGTGCGCGAGGTCTGGGACAACTACCTGTGGATCGTCGTCAACGGCGGCAAGCGCGTGCCCGTGATCAACGTCAACGGCGTCTATCGCCTGTGCACCGACATGGTCGAGCTGCCGATCACCGAGCGCAAGGCGCTCAAGGGCAAGCCGTCGGACTACTACCTCGCGGTCAAGGTCGAGGTGAACCCGGTCGACGAGAAGCAGCTGAAGGAGATCCAGCGCTGGGTCACCCGCCCGCTCGGCGTCAGCGGCACCATCGGCGCCGGAGACGCGCTGTTCGCGACGTTCGTCAGCGTGTTCATGAAGAAGCAGGTCGCGGCCGCCGATCGCGTCGTCGAGTTCCGCACCGCCTCCTTCCCGCCGTGAGGCGCCCGCCGTGAAGCGCCCGGTGAGCTCGATCACGCGCCTGCTCGCGAGCTTCGCGCCGCCGGACGACGCGTCGCCGGCGGAGGTGCGGCGCGTCGGCGCGCGCAACGCGCTGCTCGGCGTGATCCTGATGGCGTTCGGGGTGTTCTTCGTGTTGTCGCTCGATCGCCTCGCGCGCGGCGCGCTGCTCGATCCGACGGCCGAGAGGCCCTCGAAGCTGCGCGCGGTGAGCGGCCTGCCTGTGCTGCTCGGGTTCCTCGCGACGGTGGTCGGGAGCTATCGCGTGATCACCGGCGTGCACCCGCGGCGCGACGGAGCGGGCGCCGGCTCGCGGCTCGGACGAATCGTGCTCGCCGCGCTGATCTCGGCAGCGCTGCTCGCGGCGATCGTCGGCGCGTTGCTCGCGCTCTCGTGATTCCTCGAGGGTTCACTGCAGGCGCCAGCCGCCGGTCACCGGGATGCGCACGGTGATCGTGCCCTTCGACAGCACGTCGGGGACCGGCTCGAGGGTGCCGGCGCCGCGGAGGCGCGTGACCACGTTCTGGTCGAAATCGGGGAAGCCGCTGTCGCGGACGACGACCGCGTCGACGACGCCGCCGCCCTTGGCGATGACCACGTCGACGATCACCGTGCCGTTGCGAAGCTCGAGCTCCCGCTCCTTCGGGAAGGTGTCGCGGAGCACCGACCCGAGACGCTTCTGGAGGTTGCGGAACCACTCGGTGCGCTCGATGGCCACCGGACCGTCGGCCGAACCCGGTCCGGCGCCGAGCGCCGCGCTCGAGAGGCCGCTGCCCGACTTGCCCCCGGAGCCCGGATCGCCGCCGCCGCCGCTGCCGCCCTTGCCGTCGCCGAGCGCCGCGCCGCCGGCGGTGGAGTTGGCCACCACCGACTTGAGCGCGACCGCCACCGCCTGATCGGCGTCGACGTCGTCGGCGGGCTGGCCCTTGACGTTGGCGGTCACCGACGGCTTGCCCTTGTCGACGTGCGGTCGCCCGGTCGCGACCTTCGCGCCGACCTCCTGCGGGACACCGACCCACGCGCTGCCGTACGCGGCGCCGCCCTTGGACGAGGCGGTCGCGCCGCCGAGCGTCGGCCCTCCGGCGACCTTGATCGTCGCGCCGTCGCCGGCGAGCGGCGCGCCCTGACCGACGGCGTTCGCGCCCACGGGCAGCCCCTTGCCGCCGGCGACGCCGAGCGAGGCGTCGCTCGCGGCCACGGGGCGGCGCTCGTAGCGGAAGCCCTTGCCCGAGGCGACGAAGGTCAGCTCCATCGGCTGCAGCGCGAGGCGCAGATCGACGCGTGAGGCGCGCTTCTTCCCGGTGAGCAGCCGGTTCTCCTGCTCGTCGGAGATCGCGTCGCGCATCGTGTCGATGGTCGTGCGCTCCTCGGGACGGGGCGCGAGGTTGCGCGCCTTGGCCTCGACGGTCGCGTCACCGCCGTGGCCCGCCTTCTCGGCGTCGACGTGCGCGACCTTCGCGCCGCCGGCGGAGACGGGCGCCGCCGGACCGACCTGGGCGATCGTCGACTCCGGCAGATCGACGGCGCTCATCGCGGGGAGCTCGACGACGATCGGCGCGTCGGAGTCGGGCAGGGGATAGACCCGACCCACGTCGAGCGCACCGTCGCCGCCCGACCCACCGGCGGCCTCGATCGAGCGGATGGCGAACGCGCCGACGAACAGGTGGGCGACGACCGACGCGGCGGCCGCGACGCGCCACGCCGTGATCACGCGCGGCGGCATGCCGGCGGTCACGTCGAGCGCGTCGCCCGCCAGCATCGAGTCGTCGGTCGGGAAGCGAGCCAATCTCCTCCTTGGACGCCTGGCAGGGGCTCGGAATTCGACCACCGCGTGCCGAACGCGGCCATGAGCGCGGTCGAGCCTTGCTGAATCCTACCGCTCTTCCACGACCCGAGGTACCCATCGGGATCGCGGCTGCGGTCGTGTTCGATCCCTGGTGACCGATGCCGTGAAACGACCCACGTGACGCGGCGCGTAGCCGGTCAGCGGACGAAGCAGCGGTCGGGCACGCCGCGGTGCGCGCGCACCAGCTCGGTCGCGGAGATGAACCGCTTCGTGTTCGGGTCGCGGTAGCCGCTCGCGGAGGGGATCTCGTTCGGTCCGAGGTGCTCGGGGAGCGCAGCGTCGCGCATCCACCGCACGATGCGGCTCATCATCACCTCGCGCAGCCACTTGCCGACGAGCGAGGCGAGGCCGACGAGGGGATCGCGCGCGTCGGCGTCCTGCACGAACGCCACGCGCCCGAGCCCGGGGAAGCGGTAGGCGCTCGTGCGACGATCCTCGAGCTCGATGGCGAACATGCGCGACGAGAGCGGACCGAAGTTCTCGCCGTAGAAGTCCATGCCACCGACCTTGCCGCACACCGCGTCGACCGGCGCCACGTCGCCGCTCGGGCTCGTGCGGTGCGCGCCGTGCAGATCGAGCACGAGCCGCTCCATCTCGTGCAGGTCGACGAGGAAGCGATGACGCCCCTCGCGGGCCGCAGCGTTGAGGCGCGCAGCACAGACGACGGACGAGCGTACGCCCACGAACGTCAGCGGCGTGCGTCGGGAGAAGCGTCCGCCGACCTTCTGCCCGCTCCAGCCGCGAAGCGTTGCCTTGCAGCGGCGGACGAGCGCTTCGTCCGCCTCGAACGCGTCGGGCTGCCTCGGCCAGCACATCTCGGATGGGTGGAACCGGTGGTGCGGTTCGGCGGCCCCACGCTCCTGCTGCGCCGCCGAGGGGCAGAGCGCTCGCAGGGTCGGCTCGTCATCGAGGCACAGCCGGGCGATGAGCTCTGCGGGGGAGGCGGGCTCGCCCCCGTCCTGCTGCGCGACCAGCGCGCGGGCCCACGCCTCGCCCAACGACGAGTCCTCGTGGGACACGAGATCCTTCGAGTCTCCGACGAGCGAGCCGAGCGACGTGGGACGCGGACCCTCGAACCGGAACGCGACGCCGGTGACCACCAGCGGACCCAGCACCGGGCCCAGGCCGTTCTCGTCGATGCCGAGGTGCAGGCACGGACCGTCGGTCCTCAGCGGCTCGAGGGTCGCTCTTCTTGCGCGCGAAACGGAACCTGCGGGCATCGAATCCAACCGCGCCGAAACCGGCGCCCCCCACTCCTGCCCCGTCCCGAGTCGCGGGTCCAACGCTCGGGGACTTTTTTTCCGATGGCCGCAATTCGGCTTGCCAGACGGACCCAATAGGCGGCACGCTGTCCCGCCACTTCCTGGAACGGAACCCCACATGCCCAGCAAAACCTCCTCCAAGACCGCCGCGAAGACTCCCGCCAAGCCGGAGAAGAACGCCAAAGCGGACCCGAAGGCCGTGGCCAAGGGCGCCAAGGAGAAGGCCGAGCCGAAGTCGGCCGCGAAGCTGCCGGTCCCGGCCGCCAAGGGCAAGGACGTCAAGCCGGAGCCGGCCGCCAAGAAGAGCGACGAGCGACCCTCGAAGGTCGAGGCGAAGGCCCCGCGCATCGAGGAGACGAAGGCGACCACCGGTCGCGAAGAGCCGGTGACCCTGCCGCGCATCGCCGCCGCCACGCCGGTCGCCGAGGAGCGTCCGTCGTTCACCACCACGATGTCCAAGCCCCAGCTGCAGCGGTTCCGGAAGCTCCTCGAAGACAAGCGCGACGACATCATCAAGAAGGCCAAGGAGACGCTCGAGGAGGACATGACCCTCGACACCAACGATCTCCCCGACGAGATGGACCTCGCGTCGAGCGAGTACCTCCAGTCGTTCACCTTCCGGCTGCGCGGCCGCGAGAAGTCCTTCCTCGACAAGATCAACAAGGCGCTCGAGCGCATCGACAACAGCAGCTTCGGCGTCTGCGAGGAGTGCGGCGACGAGATCTCCGTCAAGCGCCTCGAAGCGCGCCCCGAGACGACGCTCTGCATCCGCTGCAAGGAAGACCAGGAGCGCGCCGAGAAGGACTACGGCTGATCGTCACTTGGTCCCGCCGTCGCTGGGCGAGGCGACGCCCAGAGGGGGGCTCAGACCGGCGAGCGTGATCGGCTTCTGCGATCCGCTCGCCGCGTCCATTTGGACGATGCGATCGCGGTTGGTGTCGGCGACCCACAGCCGGCCCGCGCTCCACACGAGGCCCGCCGGCTCGAAGAGCTGCTGCGCGCCGCCGCCGATCGTCTTCGTCTCGCCGGAGATCGGATCGACGCGCTTGATCTTCGAGTTGTAGGTGTCGGCCACCCAGAGCGCGCCGTCGCCGAAGGCGAGACCGATCGGGTGCTGCAGGCGAACCTGCGGGCCCGGGCCGTCGACGTCGCCGAACACGAACAGCCCCTTGCCGAGCAGCGTGCGCACCTGGCCGCTCGCGAGATCGATCGCGCGCACGCTGGAGGTCTCGCTGTCGAGGACGAACAGGCGCTTGCCGTCGCTCGCGAGACCGCTCGGCTGCGCGAACGAGGCCTCGAGGCGAGGGCCGTCCTTCAGCGCCTCGTGGCCGTCGCCCGCGAACGCCCGCACCGTCGCCGCCTGCCGATCGACGGTCGCGATCTGGTGCGATCCGGCGAGCGCCACGTAGAGGGTGCCGGACACGATCGCCAGATCCCACGGTGACCGCAGCGCGGTGGCGCGCGCGGGTCGCGGATCGTCGGGCAGCCGCCCGGTGCCGAGCGCGCCGGTGCCGGCCAGCGTGGTCACCGTCTTCGCCTTGCGATCGACGACGCGGATCGCGTGGTTCTCGGTGTCGGCGACGTAGAGCACGTCGCCGTCGGCGGCGACGCCCTGCGGGTGCGCGAAGCGGGCGACGTCGAAGGCACCGTCGACGAAGCCGCGCGCGCCGGCGCCGATCACCTCGCGCACCGCGCCGGCGTCGTCGAGCAGGACCAGCCGATCGTGGCCGCTGTCGGCGACCGCGAAGCCGCCGGGGATCTTCGCGATCTTCTCCGGGAAGGAGAGGGGCCCTTCGGGATCGATCTCGCGGCCGACGAAGGCCGGCGGGTCGCGCGCGAGCGCGCCGTGATCGTCGCGCGCGAGCGAGCCCTCGGCGGCGCCCTCGGCGAGCGCGCTCTCGACCACCGCGTCGAGCTCCTGCTCGTCGGGCTCGCCACCCGCGGCGAACACCACGCGCCCCTTGGCGTCGAGCACGATCACCGTGGGCCACGCGTGGATGCCCCATGCCTCCCAGATGCCGCGATCGCCGTCGATCGCGACCGGGTGCGCGACGCCGTAGCGGATGACCGACGCGCGCAGGCGCTCGACCTCCGGCTCGGCGTCGAACTTCTGCGTGTGCACCCCGATGACGAGGAGGGGCTCGGCGGCGCGCTTCTTCTCGAGGCGCGCGAGCGTGGGGAGCGTGTGCATGCAGTTGATGCAGCACGAGGTCCAGAAGTCGACGACCACCACGCGACCGCGCAGCTCGGCGTCGGTCGGCGCGCGCTTCGCGTTGAGCCAACCGCGCGCCTTGCCGAAGCCGGGCGGCAGGCGGCGCTCGGCGACCGGCGGCAGCTCGACGCGCGTCTTCCAGCCGGCCGCCGCGACCGCCGACGGGGCGGGTCGGGAGCCGCCCTGGGGAACTCCGCGATCGCGCGCGCAGACGCAGCCGCTCGAGGCGAACCCGACGGCGAGCGCGCTGAGGAGGAGGGGACGGAGCATGGCGTCCCCAGGCAGACGCGCGCCGGGGCGCGTTGGTTTCAGCCCGGGTGCGGACTCGGCCGCCGCCTCGGCCGCGGCCTCAGTGCGGGGAGAGGCCGCCGGGGAGCAGGGCGCACTTCTTCTTGCCGGCCGGCGTCGGCGCGCATCCGCAGTGGTTGAAGTTGCAGTCGGTCGTGCCGCCGCGGCAGTCCATCGTGCACATGGTGCCGGGCGGGAGCTTGCCGGCGTTGGCGACCGAGGCGCAGCGATCGGGGTGGCAGGTGGCGATCGGTGCGCAGTCGGAGTCGACGTTGCAGTCGTCGTCGCTGAGCACCGGCGCCTTCACGGCCGCCCCCGGCAGCTCGACGGTCGGGGTCTCGGACGAGGAGGCCACGGGGCTGGGCGCGCTCGAGGACGGGACGACCGAGACCGAAGGCGCCGGCGCGGGCGTCTTGGGCTCCGGCGTCGCCGACGGACAGGCCATCAGCATCGACATCGACGCTCCCACGACGAACCACGTTGCGCGCATCGGTGTCTCTCGCTCGTTGATCGCTCGCGCGCGCTTGGACGACGTCGGGGGCACGCGCTGGCTGGGGTCTAGAGTCTAGAGTCTAGAGTCTAGAGTCGAATCCGGGGGCGTGATCGTCGGCCATCGGCGTTTGGTCGGCCGTGGCGACTGGGTCGAAGGTCGAAGGTCGAGGGAGATGAGCGTGGGGCCCGCTCTCGCGTCTCGCGTCTCGTCTCTCCGACTCTAGACTCTAGACTCTAGACTCTAGACTCTAGACTCTAGACCCTGCGAAGACTCGGCCACCGCCCACGTCAGTAGACTCTAGACCCCGCGAAGACACGGCCACCGCCCACCTCAGAGGTCCGTGATCTTGTAGTCCTTGAGCTTGTACAGGAGCGCCCGGTGGCTGATCTCGAGGATCTCCGCCGCGCGCGTGCGGTTGCCCTTGGTCTTCTGCAGCGCCCGACGGATCAGCACCTCCTCGATGATCCGCGTCGTCTTCTTGATCGACAGCTCGCCGCTCGCGAGCTGCATCTGCACCGGATCGCGCGCCTCGCGCACGCGCTCGGGCAAGTCCTGCACGTGGAGCAGGTCGGAGTCGGCGAGCACCATCGCGCGCTCGATGGTGTTCTCGAGCTCGCGCACGTTGCCGGGCCAGGCGTAGTCGATGAGGGCCTTGCGTGCCTCGGCGTCGAGCCCGCGGATCGCCGTGCCGAGCCGCACGTTGTTGCGTGCGAGGAAGTGGTCGATGAGCAGCGGGATGTCCTCCTTGCGATCGCGCAGCGGAGGCAGGGTGATCGGCAGCACGTTCAGCCGGTAGAACAGGTCCTCGCGGAACCGGCCGGCCTTCACCTCGGCGTGCAGATCGCGGTGGGTGGCCGCGATGATCCGCACGTCGATGCGGATGTCCTTCACGTCGCCGAGGCGACGGATGCTCTCCTCCTGCAGGACGCGGAGCAGCTTCACCTGCAGCGACAGCGGCAGCTCGCCGATCTCGTCGAGGAACAGGGTGCCGCCGTGCGCCTCCTCGAACAGGCCGCGCCGGTCGCTGGTCGCGTCGGTGAACGCGCCCTTCTTGTGGCCGAAGAGCTCAGACTCGAGGAGGTTCTCGGGGATGGCGCCGCAGTTGATCGCGACGAACGGCCCGCTTCCGCGGTTGCCCCGGCGGTGGATGGCGCGGGCGACGAGCTCCTTGCCGACGCCGCTCTCGCCGACGACGAGCACCGTGGTCTTGTAGTCGGCGATCTTCCCGATGGTGCGGAAGATCTCGAGCATCGACGCGCTCTTGGCGAGGATCTCGTCGAAGCGGTGCTCGGTGCGGATCGCCTCGCGCAGCTTCTGGTTCTCGCGGCGGAGCGTCTCGCGCTCCTCGGCCTTCTTGAGGACGAGGAGGATCTCGTCGGGCTTGAAGGGCTTCTGCACGTAGTCGTAGGCGCCGGCCTTCATCGCCTCGAGCGCGAGATCGACCGAGCCGTACGCGCTCATCACGATCACTACGGCAGGGGAGGACTTCGCCTTGAGCGCCGAGAGCAGGTCGAGCCCGCTCATCTTCGGCATGCGGACGTCCGTCAGGACGACGTCGGGCCCGAACGACTCGACCTTGTCGAGCGCCTCCTCGCCGGTGCTCGCCGTCTCGACCTCGTACCCGGCGCGCCGCAAGAGGGTGCGCAGCACCAGGCGAAGGTTCTCTTCGTCGTCGACGACCAGGACTCGGCGCATGGGTACGCAAACCTTTCTAGGCTGCGACCGGCGGAAAGCAAGTCTTCGCCGGCAAGCGCCCGGTCAGCCGAGCAGCTTTTTCATACCCTTCTTCTTGCCCAGGTGACGGACCGGGTTCGCCTTCGGCGCGTGCAAGAGGTCGAGATCCTTCAGCATGCCCTTGGCCTCGCCGTGCGAGGGGTGGCTCTTCAGGATCTCCTCCAGGCGCGCGCGCGCCTCGTCGAAGCGCCCGGCGGCGCGGAGCGCCCGCGCGTCGAAGATCCGCGGCTCGGCCGCGCCCTTGTCGGCGGCGCGCGCGATCCAGGCCACGCACGCCTGATGCGCCTCGTCGGGGCGGCCGGCGGCGAACGCGGCGCGCGCCCACGCGGCGGCCGAGGCGGCGGTGCCGTCCTCCTTGGCGCTGCGCGCGAGGTCGAGCGCGACGTCGGTGTCGCCGGACGCGATGTGCGCATCGATCTGCGCGACGATCTCGGAGGGGCCCGGCTTGGCCTCGGCCTCCACCGGGGTCGCCAGCATCGGCGCGGGGCTCGACATGGTCGGTGCGGGGGCGAGCTTCGCGACGGCCTTGACCGGCGCAGGCTTACCGGCCTCGCTCGCCTTCGTCGGCGACTCCTTCTTCTCGGGCACGGCGGCCGACGTCGGGTCGGTCGCCTGCGCGACCATCGGCGCGGCCGGCGCGATCTCCGGCTTCGCCGCCGGCTTGGAGTCGAGGCGCGCGTGCACGAAGGGCGCCACGCGCTGGACCAGCCGGGCGAGGTCCTCGCGCTCGAGCGGCTTGTGGCCCGTGCCGACGAAGGCGGCGATCGCGGCGCTCGCCAGCGCGGCGAACACCATGGGCCCGAACACGCGACGGCGACGCGGACGGTCGATCTTCGCCGTGCCGTCGACCGCCTCGGCCTCCTCGACGCCCGGGTCGAGGACGATGTCGAGCGAGCCGTCGTCCTCCGACGCGTGTCCGTGCGGCGCGACCTCGAACGCGCGCCGTCCGTGCGGCGCGACAGGCGCCTCGCGCCGGGCGCGGACCGTCATCGCGCCGGGCGCCGCCGACTCGACGAAGAAGCCGCCGTAGCAGGCCTCCTCGAGCGCCTCGCGCATCTCGCCGGCGTCGTGGAACCGGGCGCCGCGATCCTTGGCGAGCGCCTTCATGACCACGCGCTCGACCGCCTCGGGGATGCCACGCTGCGGCGCCGCCTCGCGCGGGGGACGCACGTCGTCGCGCAGGTGACAGGACATCATCAGGATGGGCGAGGGCGCGTCGAACGGCATCCGGCCGGTGAGCATCTCGTAGAGCACGCAGCCGAGCGCGTAGATGTCCGCGCGTCCGTCGACGTCGGCGCCGGTGACCTGCTCGGGGGCCATCGTCTCGGGGGTGCCGAAGACCGCGCCGGCCTTGGAGAGGTTCGGATCGTCGTAGCCGTGCGCCTCGGTCGCCGACGGCGGCGCCCCGCCGCCGCGGAGCTCCTTGGCGACGCCGAAATCGAGCAGCTTGAGGCCGACCTCGGCGAACGACGCCGGGCGGCGGCCGGCGAACGTGAGGAACAGGTTCGCGGGCTTGAGATCGCGGTGCACCAGGCCGGCGCTGTGCGCCGCCTCGAGCGCGCGGCAGGTCTTGATCGCGAGCTCGCACGCGTCGCGCCAGTCGATGCCCTTCTCGCGATCGAGGAACGCGTCGAGCGCCTCGCCCTCGAGCCGCTCCATCACGAAGAAGAGGCGCCCGCCCCACTCGCTGTCCTCGGCCACGCCGGCGGTCTGACCGAAGTCGTACACCTGCACCAGGTTCGGGTGCGTCAGCGACGCGATGGCGCGCGCCTCGCGGCGGAACCGCGCGACGAACTCCGGCGACTGCGAGTGCCGCGCCTGCAGCAGCTTGACCGCGACCTTGCGCCCGAGGTCGACGTGCTCGGCCTCGTACACCACGCCCATCGCGCCCTCGCCGAGGCGGCGGATCAGGCGGTAGCGCGTGCCGGGGAGGCCGTCGGGGATCTGGGTGAGCGGCTCCGGCGTGACGTCGCGCTTCCTTCCGGGCGTCGACGGCGAGAGCTCGGCGAGCTCGGTCGCGAGCACGCGGCGCGCCTTGGCGACGAGGCGCGTGAACTCCACGCGCGAGGCGGCCGGCTCGGTCGGATAGAGCCGCGCGAGCATCGCCTTGACGCGGGCGCGCACCCCGCGCTCCTCGACCGGACGACGGGGCGCGCTCGAAAGCAGGTTCGCGAGCGCCTGCGCGGCGTCGCGGGCGCGACCGCAGCGCGCCGAGGCGACGGGCTCGGTCAGCCAGCCGACGATCCGATCGAGCTCCGCCGGGACGGGCCCGTCGCCGAGCTGGTCGAGGACCGGATCGTTGCCGAGCTTCGCGGGGCGCAGCTTGCCGCTGGTGACCGCCGCGACGTGGTCGGCGGGATCGCCCTCGAGGAAGCGGCGCCCGCCGGCGAGCTCCCACAGCATGACGCCGAGCGCGTAGACGTCCGCGCGCGCCGTCGCCGAGTCGCCACGCGCGACCTCGGGGGCCACGTACCCGGGCTTCGCCAGCACGGTGCCCGACACGGTGTGGCAGCGGCGGTTGTCGCCGCGCGCGGTGCCGAAGTCGATCAGCTTCACGTCGCCCGAGAAGCCGACCATCACGTTCTGCGGGGACAGATCGCGGTGCACGATGCCGAGCGGCGCGCCGTCCGGACCGGTGCGCTCGTGGCAGTGCGAGAGCGCCGACGCGATCTCGAGCGTCACCGCCACCGCGTCGGCCCACGGCAGGGGCTTGCCGAGGCGCGACAGCCGCGAGCGGACGTCGGCGAGCGAGCGGCCCTCGACGTACTCGACGACGACGTAGGGATCGCCGTGCTCGTCGACCGACGCCTCGATGATGCGGGCGACGCCCGGATCGTCGAGCTGCGACTGCACGCGCGCCTCGTCGAGGAACCGCGCGTGGAACGACGGATCGGTGCGGTACTCGCGGCGGATGCGCTTGACCACCACCGGCCGCTCCGCGCCTTCGATGCCGATCGTGGTGGCGAGGAAGACCTCGCCCATCCCGCCGCGCACCATGAGGCGCAGCAGCGCGTAGTGTCCGAGCAGCCGCGGCAGCACGTCGGCTTGCTCCGATGCGTGCGCGTTCGTCGACGGGGTGCCCGGGCGGCTCTTCTCGGCGATGGTCGCGGCTGCGTTGCTCATGGGCCGAAGGTGACGATGTAGGTGCGCCGCGTACAACTTTTCGATGTCGATTGTTCGCCCGGTGATCGCGGTTCATGGCAGCGGCCCCGCAGCCACACCTCGAATCAACCTCTGAGAACGGTGTTCAACCCACCGACATCAAACATCTTTCACCGCACATGGGCGCCCGTGTCGAATCTGGACACGAGAAGCGTGCGGAGCCTCCCGATCTTCTTCTATCGTCGAGCGAATGACGGTCTGCCCCTGGTGCAAGGCGAGGTATCCGTCGTCGAGCAAGGTCTGCCTCAAGTGCGGGAAGGCCGCTGCGGATCATCCGTCGGTGACCGGCCGCACCGTGGGTGACGAGTTCGGTGACGACGAGATCGCCGACGCCCCCGCGCTCGATCTCGACATCTCCACGTCACGCGCCACGCCCGGCATGCCGACGAGCCAGCCGCTCGGCCGCGAGGTGGACGACGGCTTCGGCGACGACGACGACGCGGGCCAAGCGCCGCACGCGGCGCTCGATCTCGATCTGCGCGCGCCCGGCAGCGAGGCGCCGTCTCCCATGCCGAAGGAGGAGGAGCCGAAGAAGAAGCGCGAGATCGTCACCGTCCAGAAGCCGAGCGACGAGATCGAGATCGATCCCTACGAGGTGAGGATCCTCGCCGACTACGGCGCCGATCCGAAGTCGATCGTCGAGACGATCCCCTACGCCCTGCGCGTGGTGAAGCGGCAGCACGAGCTGAAGAAGGCGCTCGAGCGGGTGCGCGGATCGATCAAGGAGGCGGAGGCGAAACGCGACGAGCGGCTCGTCGAGCTCGGCACGCTGCTGCGTCCGGTGATCGCCGGCAACCCGGACTTCGCCAGCTTCGGCGCAACGATCCAGCACGCCGAGAAGACGGTGCAGGAGCGCGAGGCCGCGCTGGCCGAGACCAACGCGGCGTTTCGCGACAAGGCGGCCGCGCTCGACGCGGAGATCGCCGGCTTCGAGCCGCAGCTGAACGCCGCGAAGACGGAGGTCGCCGCCAAGACGAAGGCGTTCGACGACGCCGACCTGCTCCGCAAGAAGCACGAGGCTCGCCGCAAGCGCGTCGAGATCGACGTCCGCGCCGCGCAGGCGAAGCTCGCCGCCATCGAGACGCCCGCGCCCGATCGCGCGCAGGCGCAGGCGCTGATCGCCGCGGCCAACCAGGAGCGCGAGACGCGCGCCGCGGAGGAGAAGATCGCGACGCAGGCCGCGCAGCGCGCCGAGGGCGAGCTCGCGACCGCGCGGGCGGTGCTTCATGGCCTCGAGACGCAGGTCGAGGCTCTGCGCAACAAGCGGCGCTCGCTCGAGCAGGAGTTCTCGCGGGCAGGGGCGGTCCGCACCGAGGGCGTCCAGGCGGCGTCGAAGGAGCTGCGCGGCGTGCTCCTCGAGATCGGCCGCAAGACCTGGAAGGGCGGCCCCGACGCGCCCGGCGCCGACATGCGCCGCAAGGGCGTGGCCGACGCGATGGCTCAGGTGAAGAAGCTGCAGATCGACCTCGAGAAGCACGTCCGTGCGCTCGGCGCCGCCGACCAGAGCAGCGTCCGCAAGGGCCTCGCGATCCTCGGCGCCGCGGTGTTCCTGGTCATCGGCCTCTTCGTCGCCTGGCGCGCGCTGCGCTCGAACCCCTACCGGCCGCCGGATCAGCAGCCGAAGTCGATGATCGTGCATCCCTCGCATCGGGCATGACCCCGATGAACGTGCATGTGAAGGTCTGCGGCGTCACCAACGTCGAGGATGCGACGGAATGCGTCGCGCTCGGGGTGTCGGCGATCGGTCTCAACTTCGTACCCAGCAGCCCCCGGCGCGTCGACGTCGAGACCGCGCGGGCCATCGCGGAGGCCGTGGGCGACCGCGCGCTGATCGTCGGCGTCGTGGCCGACCTCGACGTCGACGCGATGAAGCGACTGCGCGACGAGGCGCGCCTCGGGTGCCTGCAGCTGCACGGCGACGAGCCGCCCGAAGCCCTCGAGGCGCTGCTTCCCCACGCGTACAAGGCGCTTCGCGTGGCCGATGCGGCCGACGTGGCGCGAGCCGACGAGTTCCCGGGCGAGCACCTGCTCGTCGACGCGAAGGTCGCCGGCGCGCTCGGCGGAACCGGCGTCCGCGTCGACCCGGCGCTGGTGGTCGAGCTCGCGCGGCGCCGGAAGCTGACGCTCGCCGGCGGCCTGCGACCGGACAACATCGCCGCGGCGATCGCGACCGTACGGCCCTTCGCCGTCGACGTGGCGAGCGGCGTCGAGCGCGCGGCCGAGCCCCGCCGCAAGGATCTCCGCCTGGTCGAGGAGCTGCTCGCCGAGGTGCGGCGGGCGGCGAGGGACTTTTCTTCCTCGGGTTTTTGACCCTCCTTCCCGCACCATCTACGGTTGGGCAGGTATGACGACGGAAGGCGCGCTCGCGCGGTTCAGCCGCGAGCTCCCGGCGGGCTCGATCCTCTTCCGCGAAGGCGAGAGGGGCGAGGAGATGTTCGTCATCCAGTCGGGGCAGGTGCGCATCGTCAAGCGCGTCGCCAACGGCGACAAGGTCCTCGCCACGCTCGGACCGGGTGAGTTCCTCGGCGAGATGGCCATCCTGAACAGCAAGCCGCGCACGGCGACCGCCCAGGTCACCGACGACGGCCCCGCGCGCGTGCTCGCCATCGACGCCAAGCGCTTCGAGCACATGATCGCGAACAACCGCGAGATCGTGCTGCGCCTGATCAAGAAGCTGGCCGCGCGCCTCGACAGCGCCGACGCGCTCATCGAGATCCTGATGCACAAGGACCCGAAGGCGCGCGTGGTGCGCGCGCTCGCGCGGCACGCCGAGTCGTTCGGGCAGCCCACGCCGCAGGGCGTGCGCGTGCTGCTCGACGCCGACGATCTCGCCGCTCAGGTGAACGTCGACGCGGCGCAGACCGCCGACGTGCTGTCGCGGCTGCGACGCGTGCGGGTCATCTCGGTCGAGGCCGACGGGAAGATCCTGGTGCACGATCTCGATCGCCTCTTCGACTTCCTCGAGTTCCTCGAGATGCCGCAGAAGTTCGGCGGCGAAACGAGCGCCTGACATGGACCTTCGCGTCGTCGGCTGTCACGGCGGGGAAACCCCCAAGCACCGGACGAGCGGCTTCCTGCTCCGCGCAGGGCGCCGCACCATCGCGATCGACGCCGGCTGCCTGACCAGCGGTCTCACGCTGAAGGAGCAGGCGAGCCTCGACGCGGTGCTCGTGTCGCACGGGCACATGGACCACCTGCGCGATCTCGCGACGCTCGCCGACAACCGCGCTCAGAACGGCGCGGCGCCCCTGGTGGTCGCGAGCTGCGCGCAGACCATCTCCATCCTGAAGCAGCACTTCTTCAACGGCCTCTTGTGGCCGGACTTCGCCAAGATCCCGAGCGAGGCCCAGCCGACGATCGCCTATCAGGTGCTCGAGCCCGAAGTGGTCACCGAGGTCGCCGGGTTCGAGGTGCAGGCGATCATGGTGAGCCACACCATCGACTCGTGCGCGTTCCTCGTCCGCAGGCGGGGCGGCGAGGGCGGGGCGATCGCCTACTCCGGCGACACCGGCCCGACCGATCGGCTGTGGGAGATCCTCAACGAGGCGCCCGACCTCCGGACGATGCTCATGGAGGTCAGCTTCCCCAACGAGCAGCAGAGGCTCGCGACGATCAGCGGCCACCACACGCCGGACTCGCTCGGGCGCGAGCTGCTCAAGCTCGATCGGCGCAAGGACGTGCCGATGCTGCTCTACCACATCAAGCCGACGTTCGAGCGCACGGTGGAGCGCGAGCTCGCGAAGATCAAGAACGGCTGCGAGCTGCAGGTGCTGCGGCTCGGCGACGAGTTCGACCTCTGACGGAGGTCAACGCCGCGCGTAGAAGACGCTCGCCCAGGCGACCACCGCGCGCGCGTCGGCGTCGACGTCGCCGCTGGAGGCGCGCCCGACGACCTCGCCGGGCTCGGCGCCGAGCGCGCGCATGGCGTGCACGAACGTGAGCAGCGCGCCGAGGCCGCAGGTCTCGACGATCGGCGTTCGGCCGTCGAGGCGGCCGCGGAACGCGTCGACCAGGGCCTCCTCGTCGAGCGCGCGCGTCGCCTCGACGATCGGATCGGAGGCGCGCGCCACGTCGCTCGGCGGCACGTAGTGCGCGATGTCGCTCGTGGCGACCAGGGTGACGCCGCCGCCGCGACCGACGATCGCGTCGCCGATGGCCGCGCCCATGCGGGCCGCGCCCGCGGCGGAGACGTCGTGGATGGCGATGGGGACCAGCGACAGGCGCGGCTGCCGCGCGGCGAGCAGCGGCAGCAGATCCTCGACGGCGTGATCGCCGGCGAAGACCTCGGGCGCCTCGGCGAACCCGCCGAGCGCGCGGATGGACTCGGCGAGCGGCTCCTCGATGGGCACGTGGGCGCCGGGCAGCGCGAACGCGCCGTCGCAGATGATCGCCGAGCGCGGGCCGCGACCTTCGTGGTTGGGACCGAGGATGACGACCGTCTCTTCGACCGTGCCGCGGGCGATCGCGCGGGCGACGAGCGGACCGACGAACCGCCACGGGCCGTGCGGCAGCACCAGTCCGGCGGTCCGCGGCAGGCCGGCGCGCGGCGCGCCGAGCAGCGCCTCGGCCATGCGCTTGAGGTCTCCCGGATCGGCCGGATAGTGCGCGCCGGCGAACCGCGGCGGCCGAACCCGGGCGACGATGGGCGGCGGTCGGACGGACCCGCCGTCGAGGCTGTCGCGCATGCCGATGTCGTCCGGTCCGACCATGCTGGCGCCGCGACTGTACACGAAAACCCCTGGATCGCGCGCCCACCGCGCGAGTTTACATAATGATGATTATGCGCAGTTCGCATGGTGGGTCGGATCGGGGTTTCCCGGTCCGGCGGCCTGGCGCCCCGGCCGGTCAGCGCTCCTCCTCGAGGAGCCCGGCTTCGAGCATCGAGACGTGACCTTCGCGCGCGACCACCACGTGGTCGACGAGCGCCACGCCGACCGTCGTGGCCGCCGCGTGGACGCGACGGGTGAACGCGACGTCCTCGCGGCTCGGACACGGATCGCCGCCCGGATGGTTGTGCACCAGGACGAACGCCGACGACGCCTCGCGCACGACCGGCCGCAGGACGTCGCGCGCGGTCAACGCGCACGCGTGCAGCCCACCACGCGCGAGCATGCGCTCGCCGAGGATGCGGTTCCGGGCGTCGAGCAAGAGCGCCCACAGCTCCTCGTGCGGCAGCCCGACCAGGCGCCGCCGGGCCCAGCGCTCGACGTCGATCGCCGACGTGGCCGGCGCGCGCTCGACGCCGTGCGCGAGCCGCGCCGCGCGCACGCCGAGCTCGATGGCCGCCGCGAGGCGCGCGCCGCCTGCGAGCCCGAGCCCGAGCTCGTGGACGAAGCCGCCGACGCCGCGGCTGCACAGACCTGCGAGGCCGCCCGCCTCGCGCAGCAGCCGCGCGACCCGCTGTTCGAGCGGCTCGCCTTCGGTGCCGCGCTCGACGAGCAGCGCGACCAGATCGTCGTCGGCGAGCTGCTCGACGCCGATCTCGAGCGCACGTTCGCGGAGCCGTGGCCGCGGGCGCACGTCCTGTCTATCGACCTGACTCTCCGACTGGACGATCATGCGGCGCGGTGGAGCACGCGCCGTGCCTCGTGGATCGATCATCCGCGCACGCTGCGATCTCCGTGTGATCTCGCGCACTCGCAGATCGATCTCATCGATCGATTCGACCTCGATTCCTCCGGCGGATCCGGCGGGCCGCCGGCGGCCGCCGGCGGCCGCTCCCGAAACGCGTGTCGCGTGTCAGAAGGCACACGGCGATCTCGTCCGTTGCGCCGCGTGTCTCCGATTTATTGACCGGCCGGATCGATTCGAGGTAGCGGTCCGCGAGCTCGACACGGTCCCGCCGACGATCACCGTCGAATGTCGACCGCGCGAGGAGCGTTCTGGACTACGAGGAGGACCGCCCCCCCATGAGCAGCGCCAACAGCAAGGACAAGCGACGGATCGGCGTGTTGATGGGTGGTTGGTCGGCCGAGCGCGAGATCTCGCTCCGCTCTGGCAACGCGGTCGCCGACGCCCTCGAGAGCAAGGGCCACGACGTCCTCCGCATCGACGTCACCGACGACGCCGATCGCACCCTGCGCATGGCGAAGGCGAGCTTCGGCATGGACACCGCGTTCGTCGCGCTCCACGGCACGTTCGGCGAAGACGGCTGCATCCAGGGCATGCTCGAGTGCCTCGGCGTCCCCTACACCGGCTCGGGCGTCCTCGCCTCCGCGCTCGCGATGGACAAGCTCAAGTCCAAGGAGCTGTTCCGGCTCCACAACGTGCCGACGCCGCCGTACTACGTGGCGCGCGCGTCCGACGTCGCCGATCTCGAAGACCTCCACGGCAGCTTCGGCTTCCCGGCGATCGTGAAGCCCCGTCACGAGGGCTCCAGCATCGGCATCACCAAGGCGCACAACCACTCGGACCTCGCGAGCGGCGTCCGTCGCGCCCTCGAGTTCGGCGCCCCCGACTCGGCGAGCGCGCTCGTCGAGCGGTTCATCACCGGCGCGGAGGTGCAGGTCGGCATCCTCGGCGGCCGCGTGCTCGGCGCCATCGAGATCGTCCCCAAGCGCGCCTTCTACGACTTCACCGCGAAGTACACGCCGGGCATGGCGGAGTACCACATGCCGGCGCGCCTCTCGCCGACGCGCATGCGCGGCGTGCTGAACCTCGCGGAGCGCGCGGCCAAGGCGCTCGGCGCCGAGGGCGCGTGCCGCGTCGATCTGCTCGTGACCGAGGGCGAGAACGAGTACGTCCTCGAGGTCAACACGCAGCCCGGCATGACACCTACGTCGCTGCTGCCGAAGATCGCCGCCGCCGCCGGCTACGACTTTCCCTCGCTGTGCGAGGCGATCGTCGACCTCGCCAAGCTGCACATCGCGCGCCCGCGCCAGGTCGTGGCCGACAACGTCGTGTCCATCCCGACCGACACCAGCGTGACGCGCCCCCTGCCCGCCGCCGCCGTCGCCGTGCGCACCGCCAAGGCTGCGCGCGCTCGCTGAACGGTTCTCGGGTCCGCGTGCGCTGCTCGTCCGGGAGCGCGGCGGGGCTTTCGCTTCGTGGGTCGAAGGTCGAAAGGTCGAAGGTCGAAGGGATTCGCTCCTTTCGACCTTTCGGCTTTTCACCCCATTCGGCCCGGCTCAGCTCTCGCTCTCGCCTTCGACCTTCGACCCTGGACCGTCAGTAGACGCCGATGCCGATCAGCGCCGCGACCGTCCAGCGGTGCAGCGTCTCGTTGCCTGCGCCGAGGAAGTCCCAGCTCGGCGCGATGTCGAAGGTCACGTACGGGCGCTTCCAGCTCCTGGCGCTCGGGAGGAGGGCCACGTGCCAACCGGCGGCGAACGCGACCGAGGGCCCGCTGTAGTCGCCGCCCTGGTAGCGCGTCGTCGCGAAGCCGCCGCCGAGCCGGACGTGCGCGCGCTCGCCCATGACGAAGGCGAACGCGCCGTACCGCGCGCCCATGTTGCGGGTGCCGCCGGTGATCGACTCGCCGTCGAGCACGCCGTCGGCGAACAGCGTCGCGCCCAGGCTCTGGTTGCTGCGGATGCTCCACGCCCAGCCGGCGGCGACGTGGAACGCCGCGCCGTGCGCGACGCGCGGCTTGATGCCGGTGATGCTGGTGAAGGGACCGCCGCCGTAGCCGGCGGAGCCCTCGAGGACCAGATCCTCGGCCGGGCCTCGGCTCTCCTGCGGGACCTCTGGGGCAGCCTTGGGCTGGTCGGCCCTGGCCGCCGACGGCCGCAGGGCCAGAGCCGCGGCCAGCAGGACGAGCGCCGCCGCCAACCATCCCGATCGCACGAGCTCGGCCATGGATATGGTCTACACGACCCCGCCGCGGCCGGTCTCCCTTTCGACACGGCCGCCAACTGTGCTACACAGCCCGCCCCCTCGCGTCCTCACCGGCCTCCTCATCGGGGCGACCGGCGGCCGTGGCGGGGCCGGGGGCATCCGCCCTCGGAAATTCGGCCCGTCCTGCGCAAACGCGCGCCCCGGTGCCCCTGGTCCCCAGGGGTCGGCGCGCGGAGGACGAACCGGCCTTCAACCGAAATGGAGCGCTGACATGACCGACACGACCGCCGCCGAGGCGATGCCCCGGCTCCCTGGTGATCTCCCCCTCCCGCTCCGCTCGCTGCTCGACGCGGGCGTCCACTTCGGCCACCAGACCAAGCGCTGGAACCCGAAGATGCGGCCGTTCATCTACGGCGCGCGCAACGGCATCCACATCATCGACCTCGACCAGACCGCCCGCCTCTTCCGGCGCGCGTACGACAAGATCGTCGAGGAGGTGTCGCGCGGTGGCTCGGTGCTGTTCGTCGGCACCAAGCGCCAGGCGCAGGACATCATCGCCGAGGAGACCCAGCGCGCGGGG
This sequence comes from Deltaproteobacteria bacterium, assembly GCA_016182965.1. Taxonomy (GTDB): domain Bacteria; phylum Myxococcota_A; class Polyangia; order Polyangiales; family JADJMO01; genus JALHOE01. The sequence goes on from JACPFM010000015.1 coordinate 29,880, forward strand.
ATGTTCTACGTGACCAACCGCTGGCTCGGCGGCACGCTCACCAACTTCCGCACGATCAAGACGGGCCTCGAGCGCCTTCGCTCGATCGAGCGCATGAAGGAAGACGGCACCTTCAACAGCCTGACCAAGAAGGAGGTCGTCTTCATCGAGCGCGAGCGTGAGCGCCTCGAGAAGTACCACGGCGGCATCAAGAACATGAGCGCCCTGCCCTCGCTCATGTTCGTCGTCGATCCGCACCAGGAGTCGATCGCCGTCGACGAGGCCAACAAGCTCGGCATCCCGATCGTCGCGATCACCGACACCAACTGCGATCCCGACAAGATCGACTTCATCATCCCGGGCAACGATGACGCGATCCGCTCGATCAAGCTGATCACCGCGCGCGTCGCCGACGCGTGCATCGAGGGCCTGCAGCGCCGCAAGGACGGCAGCGGCGGCCGCGCCACGGGCCGCGAGGAGCAGCCCGAGGGCGGTCGCGAGCCCCGCGGCGGCGGCCCCGAGGTCGTGATGGGCGGCCGTGGCCGGCCCGGCCAGGGCGGCGGTCCGCGCGGCCGCAACTGATCGCGAGTCGTCAGTCGTCAGTCGTCAGTCGTCAGCCGAGACGGACACCGCCTCGCTGCGACTGACGGCTGGTGCCGACTGACGGCCGTCGTGGATTCCACGCACCGCCGTGAGCATCGCTCCGGCGACCGTCGTCTCTCTCGACTGACGACTGACGACTGACGACTGACGACTCTCACCAGCGACAACTGGAGCACGAAAGAAATGGCCGAGATCTCCGCCAGCACCGTGAAGGAAGTCCGCGAGCGCTCCGGCGCCGGGATGATGGACTGCAAGAACGCCCTCGTCGAAGCCAACGGCGACGTCGAGAAGGCGCTCGAAATCATCCAGAAGAAGGGCCTCGCGAAGGCCGTGAAGAAGGCGGGGCGCGTCGCCAGCGAGGGCCTCGTGCACTCGTACATCCACGCGGGCGGCCGCATCGGCGTGCTCGTCGAGATCAACTGCGAGACCGACTTCGTGTCGCGCAACGAGGACTTCAAGCGCTTCTGCGACGATGTCGCGATGCAGATCGCCGGCATGAGCGCGCAGTACGTCCGCAAGGAGGAGATCCCTGCCGACGTGACCGCGAAGCAGAAGGAGATCTTCCAGGCGCAGCTCAAGGAAGAGGGCAAGCCGGAGCAGGCGTGGCCGAAGATCCTCGAGGGCAAGCTCTCGAAGTGGGCCCAGGAGATCTGCCTCAACGATCAGGAGTCGATCGTCGTCCCGGGCAAGAACATCGAGCAGGTGCGCGCGGAGCTCGTCGCCAAGATCGGCGAGAACATCAACATCCGCCGCTTCGTTCGCTGGGAGCTCGGCGAGGGCATCGAGAAGAAGAAGGAAGACTACGCGGCCGAGGTCGCGAAGATGGCCGCGGGGAACGGCTGATCGCGAGAAGTCTAGAGTCTAGAGCACCGAACGGTTTGAATCCGTCGCGAAACACGTGAGGTTGCGTGAGATTCGCGTCGCACGGACCGGAGGGCGACGCAGGCGTACTGGCAGTACGTCGAGGAGACCGGAGGGAGTACGACGCGAAGATCGCGCACGACTCTGGACTCTGGACTCTAGACTCTGGACCCAGGCAAGACGCCGTCGGCTGGCACCGGCGGCGTCGGCCTTTTTGCGGAGCACGTAGCCCACCGCCTCGGGCCGCTTCCCCCCCTCGCCCGGTCGTGCGAGTGGTCGCTCCCGCGATGGCTCGGCACCTTCTCGGGATCGAAGACCTCTCGCCTGAACAGATCGTCGGCTACCTCGACGCCGCGGAGCGCTGGTTCGAGTTCAACCGCAGCGGCGACCGCAAGGCCTCCGTGCTGCGGGGCAAGACGATCATCAACCTGTTCTACGAGGCGAGCACGCGGACGCGCACGTCGTTCGAGGCGGCCGGCAAGCGGCTGTCTGCCGACGTGATCAACGTGTCCTCCAGCGGCTCGAGCGTCACCAAGGGAGAGACGCTGCGCGACACCGCGCGGAACCTCCAGGCGATGCGGCCCGACGTGATCGTCCTGCGCCACCAGGTCTCCGGCGCGCCCCACTACCTCGCGCGCCACCTGCACTGCTCGATCGTGAACGCCGGCGACGGCCTGCACGAGCACCCGACGCAGGGGCTGCTCGACGCGTTCACCATCCGCCGCATGAAGGGGAAGATCGCCGGCCTCACGGTGGCCGTCATCGGCGACGTCCAGCACTCGCGCGTCGCCCGCAGCGACGCGCACCTGCTCCGCAAGCTCGGCGCCCACGTGCGCTTCTGCGCGCCGTGGACGCTCATGCCCAAGGGCGCCGAGGCGCTCGGCGTCGAGGTGGTCACCAACCTCGACGCGGCCCTCGAGGGCGCAGACGTGGTGATCATGCTGCGCATCCAGCGCGAGCGCCTCGTCGACGCGATGCTCCCCTCCACGCGCGAGTACAGCCGCACCTTCGGTCTCAGCCAGCGCACGCTGGCGCGCGCCAAGAAGGACGCGATCGTGATGCACCCCGGCCCGATGAACCGCGGCGTCGAGATCGACGACGCGGTCGCCGACGGCATCCAGAGCGCGGTGCTCGATCAGGTCGAGGCGGGCGTCGCCGTTCGCATGGCGGTGCTCGAGAGCGTCGCCGCGGGCTGAAGACCTGCCGGAAATGCCCCACGGACCGAGGTCCAGGGCAGCGACTACGGCTGTAACACCTGCAGCTGCAACGACGGCGTCGTCTCGAGCACCGCGATGGCGTGCGTCGACGTCGGTACGGACTCCGACGCGGACTCCGACGCAGCCGGCGACGCACAGGCCGACGCGCCGATCGTCGACGGCGTCAGCGACTGGCCTTCGACCTTCGACCTTCGACCTTCACCGCGCCAAGCGGCGCGGCGTTCAGCGGGCCTTGGCCGCCGTCGCAGGCGCGGCGGCAGAGCCGCCGGTCACCCAGTTGCGCTCGCCGGGGAGCGCGACCCAGCGCACGTTCACCTTCGCCTTGCCGGCGGTCACGGTGGCGCCGGCGACGGCGAGCGTGGCGGGTGCGGGCAGCGCGACGTCCTTCGACGCCTCGATGGCCTTGAGCCCCGCCTCGTCGACCTCGAGGCAGACGACGCCGTGGCCGGCGAGCTGCGTGGCGAGACCGAGCGGGACGTGCGTGGCGAAGACGGCGCGGACCTTGGCCTGCGCGACGAGGCGCGCCGAGCGACCGGCGACCTGACGGACCTCGCCGGAGCTCTTGCAGACCGCGGCCCACGGACCGGCGGCGATCTCGCCCGGGCGCGGCTCGGGGCCGACGGGCTTGCCGGTGACGCGGTTCGCCGGCGAGTAGACGAGCAGCGTCTCGGCCCCCTTGAACGGCGTGGCAAGCGGGGGCACCGGCACGGCCGGCGGCTTCTTGGTGGAGCCGGGCGCGTCGCGGCGCTCGCGGACGACGAGCTGATCCTCGGTGGGGAGCTCGCGCGGGATCTGCACGCGCACGGGGCGCTTGAACGCGCGCGGATCGCCGAGCTGCGAGTGCGCGACCGTGTACGCGAGCGTCTCGGCGGAGACGACGTAGGCGCCCGGGCCGGGGGCCGACGGCTCGACGTCGCTCGTGCGCACGGCGAAGCCGATGTCGGTCGAGGGCGCGGGGTACAGCTCGCCGTAGGTGACGAGGCGATCGGGCTCGATGAGCCGCGCGCCGGTCGCCAGCAGATCGGTGAGCGCGCCGGTCTTCGCGAGGATCTCGAGGATCTGCCGCGAGGGCGGGCAGATGAGGAAGTCGAGGCGCGGGCCGATCTTCTTCGACTTGAGCAGCGTCGCGGCCGCGAGGAAGTCGCGCGCGGTGGCGGTGCCGTCGCCGCCGAGGATCACCTGCGCGACCGGCTTGCCGGCGACGTCGCGGACGCTACGAATGGCGCCGGTCGGATCCATGACCAGCGGATCGACGGCGGCGAGATCGATGTTCACGACCTCCTCGCTCGGGGCGCCGGCGTCGGGGATGAGGGCGCGGTGCGCCTTGCTGCGGCGCTGATCGCGGAGGTAGGCCTCGGTCTTCTCGTCGCTGATGAACAGCGAGCCGACGGCGCCGACGAGCGGCGCGATCGACGCGAGGACGGCGCGCTCGGCCACGGAGAGGAGCTTCGCGCTCGGACCCGCGAACTCGAGGACCACCGGCGCGCCCGTGCGCTGCTCGACGCCGCGCACCGTGTCTTCGAGGTTGCGGCGAATGAGCTCGTGCACGACGTCGCGCGCGCAGACGAAGGGGCGCGTGCGACCGGAGAGGAGGATCTGCACGCTCTTCGGCGCGCGGATCATCGCGTACCCGTCGACCAGCGCCTTGGCGAGCTGCGACGACGGCGCGATGAGCGTGAGCATGCCGGTGCCGCCGACGGTGGCGAGCTTCGGATCGTCGGTGAGCATCAGCCGCCCCGGCGCCGCGAAGCGCTCGAGGTGCACCGCCGACGGCACGCCGATGCCGGCGCGCGCGAGCGTGAGCGACTGCGCGGTCGGATCGAACGAAGGATCGTCGAGGACCGGCTCGGGCTCCTCGGGCCGCGGGTGCGTGCTGGTGACGCAGCGGCCGTCGTAGACGACGGCCGCCTCGATTTGCGTCTTCTTCAGACCGAGGGCGAACGCCTCGGCGAGCACGCGCGAGGGGCTCCGGGTCAACACGACCTGATCGACCTTGGCCTTGATCAGATCCGTCGAGGGAGCGCTCTCGTCCGAGCGAGACGCCAGGATCTTCTGAGCCATCGTGCGGGGGGGATCCCCGGCTCGCGCGCGCATTCTCTCGTCGCCTCCGTGTACGGGACGTGATTTCGCGCGAAATCCGGCTGTTTAGGCCGGCCTTTCGCGCGATCCGGCCGGGACCGTACCAACCTCGAACCGACCCGGTCAAGGACTCACTTGACGCGCACACGCGAACGGGACGGGGGGACGGAACACACGCGCCCCCTTGATTTCTTCCGAGACTCGCAGTCAGCCGGCGCCGGCCGCGGCGAGGGCCTTTTCGAGCTCGGCCTCGCTGAAACCGACGAGCAGCTTGCCCGCGACGTCGAGGATGGGGATGGAGTGCGTCTTGATCCCCACCGAATCGAGCTTGATCCGCATCTCCTCGTTGACCTCGGGGTCGTCGATGTCGCGGTGCTCGAACGGAACGCCCTTGGAACGCAGGTAGTTCTCGGCCAGGTGGCACGGCTTGCACCAGTCGGCGCCGTAGATGATCACCTTGACCTTCTTGCCGTCCTTGACCTGGTTCTCACCGGGAGCGGTGGGCTCGTCGGGCTTGCCCTTCTGTGCGACGGGGGCGGCGCCGCCCGCTTTCTTCGATTTCGTGCGGCGATCCTCGGCGAGGGCCTCGAATTGCGTGCGCGGCTGCACCTCGACCTTGTAGGTGCCGTCGGCGAGCTTGTTGCGGAGATCGGCCACATAGACCCACGGTCCGGCGATGCCGTCGCCGCTGACCTCCGACCAGACCCGCACCGCATCGCGGGCCTCGTAGGGGACGTCGGCGACCTTCGACACGAGCTGGAAGCCGCCGTCGAGCGTGATCCAGCTGAAGGTGAGGCCCGTCGAGTCGTCACGGACGGTGAGCGACGGGAGCGCTGGAATGGCCGACGCGACCACCGGGTTCGAACCCGGGCCTGGATCGCGGCGCGCGCTCTTGCAGGCGACGGCCGGTCCGAGGCCGATCGCCAACGCGAGCGGGAGAACGATCAGGCGACGAAGGGTGGTCATCCGGCGAGCTGCTCCGAGAGAGATGTCCACTCCTCGACCATCGATTCGAGTCTACGGGACGCGACCCGCTCCTGCTCGGCCCGACGCGCGAGCCCCTCCCAGTCGCCGTCGGGGGGTGCCGCCAGCGCCGACCGCATGGTGGCGAGCTCGGCCTCGGCCTCGGCGATCTTCTTCTCGAGCTCGTCGACCCTGCGCTTCTTGCGCTCGACGTCGCGCGAGACCGCCTTGCGCGCGGCGTGCGCCGCCTGCCCCTGCGCCTTGCCGGGTGGCGGGGGCGGCGGGGGCGGCGGGGGCGGCGGGGGCGCCGGCTTCACCGAGCGCGAGCGGGTCTGCTCGCGCGAAGCTCCGCCATCCGTCGTCGGGTCCACGTCGGCCGGACGCTCGCGCATGGCCGCATATTCCCGATAGCCCCCGGGCAGCACCTCGGCTCGCCCGTCTCGCCCGCCTGGGATGACCACGAGGCGTGTCGTCACGGTCTCGAGGAACTGCCGGTCGTGGGAGACGAGGATCAAGGTTCCTTCGTACCCGCGAGCGAGCGCCTGCTCGAGGATCTCGCACGCGGGGATGTCGAGGTGGTTGGTCGGCTCGTCGAGGAACAGCAGGTTCCGCGGCTCGAGCAGGAGCTTGGCGAGCGCGAGGCGCGATCGTTCGCCACCCGAGAAGCCGCCGATGACGCGCAGGGCGTCGTCGCCGGTGATGCGGAAGCGCGCGAGGTACTGGCGCGCGACGTCGGCGTTGAAGTCGCCGCGCACGCTGCGGATCTCCTCGACGGCGGTGCGCGACGGATCGAGCGCGCCGAGGTGCTGATCGAAGTAGCCCTCGGCGAGGTTGGTCCCGCGACGCACCGTCCCTTCGTCGGCTGGATCTCCCCTGCCCGCGAGCAGCTTCACCAGCGTGGTCTTGCCGGCGCCGTTCGGGCCGACGATGCCGATGCGGTCACCGCGGCGGACCAGGAGATCGAGGCCGTCGAACAGGCGACGGCCGCCACGGCTGGCGCCGAGGCCGGTGCACTCGAGGACGATGTCTCCCGAGCGCGGGCACTCCGGGAAGCGCACGCGGAGCTTCGCCGCGTCGGCCCACACGTCCTCGGGGCGCTCCAACTTCTCGAGCGTCTCGAACCTGTCGAGCATCTTGCGGCGCGACTGCGCCTGCTTGGTCTTCTGCCCGGCGATGTTCCGGCGGATGAAGTCCTCCGTCTTCTCGACGAAGGCCTGCTGGCGCTCGACGACCGCGCGCTCGCGTTCGAGGTCCTCGGCGCGCTGCTCGACGTACCTCCCATAGGACACCGGATACGTGCGGAACGAGCGCGAGCCGAGCTCCGCGGTGTGGTTGGTCACCCGATCGAGGAACCGACGATCGTGCGAGACCACCACCAGGCCGCCGGGAAACCCCCGCAGCGTCTCCTCGAGCCAGCCGATCGTCTCGATGTCGAGGTGGTTGGTCGGCTCGTCGAGCAGGAGCAGATCGGGCTCGCGCGCCAGCACGGTGCCGAGGAGCAGGCGCCCGCGCTCGCCGCCGGAGAGGCTGGCCACCGGGCGACCGAGATCGTCGTGCGAGAAGCCGAGCTTCCGGGCGAGGATCTCGATCTTCCGCTCGAGATCGTCGCCGTGGGCGATGTGGTAGGCGTCCTCGAGCGCGGCGAGCCGGGCGAGCGCCGCGTCGGCGTCGGCGGCGCCGGCGAGCGCGTGGCGCGCGTCGTCGAGGCGATGACGCAGCTGCACCAGCTCGCCGAAGCCCGACAGGAAGGCGTCGAGGACGTCGACACGGTCCCCCCGCCCCCCTCGAGTCATCAGCGCCTGATCGAGCTCGTGCGACTGGCGGTAGTACCCGACCGTCGCGTCCTTGCGTCGGACCACACGGCCGCGGTCCGGGGCGAGCTCGCCGGCCTCGCCGGAGACGAGGCGCAGCAACGTCGACTTGCCTGCGCCGTTCGGGGCGACCAGCGCCATGCGGTCGCCGCTCGACAACGAGAACGAGACACCTTCGAACAGCCGATCGGCGCCGTACCCGAAGGCGAGATCGTCCACTTGCACGAAATGATTCGCCATGACTGCTGCGCGGTCGCATTGTTAGCACGACTCGCCCGCAGCGTTTGCGCGGACGGCCGCCAGCTCGACAGCCCGCGGCGCCACAATTGCTGGAACCCGAGGCTGGTGCTAGACAGTCTTCCTCGAAACTCGGGTGACCGAGGGGTCAAGGAGCGACACGGAGGAGCCGATGGGCCTTGGAACGACTGAAATTCTGCTCATCTGCCTCCTCGCGCTGATCCTCTTCGGCGGCAGCAAGCTCGCCGACATCGGCAAGGGCATGGGCGAAGGCATCAAGAACTTCAAGAAGGGCCTGCGCGAGGCCGACGACGAAGAGAAGGAAGCCGAGCAGGAGAAGAAGCCCGCCGACAAGAAGCCGACGAGCGAGGGCAAGGCGTAGAGCGCCTCCCCCTCGATTGCATCGAGTGCACGAGCGCGCGCGGTCGCCCCGCGCGCGCGGTCGTTTTTGTCGCTACCAGGTCCGGGCCGTCGTCGGCTCGCGCGCCGGCGGCACCACCTCGAAGCCGAGGAGCACGCCGCGGTTGGTGAGCACGAAGGCCTTGTTGCCCCACGCCGCCGCGCCCGCCGCGAAGCCGCTGCCCGGATCGATGCCGTCGATGGGACGGCCTTGCTGCGGATCGAACAAGAACATCCCGAGCTTCGACGAGGTGACGAGGATGGCGCCGGCGATCTGCACCGGGTGCCCGACGGTTCCGCGTGGGCCTTCGCGGCGCCAACGCACCTCGCCGCTCTTGGGGTCGAGCGCCCACAGCCCCGTCGTGCCGGACCCGGCGATGAGGAGCGAGCGCTCGGGGATCTCGGCGCCGCTCGCCGCGTCGGTGTGCGCGGGCTCCGACCAGTGGGTGAGCCACGACACGCCCTCGGCCTCCGGGCGACGCCACATCTGCGTGCCCGCCGTCGCGTCGAGGGCGAAGATGCCCGTCGCCACGTTGGCCACGTAGACGCGATCGCCGACGACCACGGGCGTGGTGTCGACGTCGAAGTACTGCTGCTCGCCCTCGGAGGGACCGCCGACGGCCGTCAGATCGACCTCCGGCCAGCGCTCGGCGCCGGTCTCGAGATCGTAGGCGACGATGCGGCCAGTGGAGAACGCGCAGTAGACACGCTCGTTCGCGTAGGCGACGCCGGCGTGGCCCGAGATCTCGAGGCCGAGCGCCGGGTTGCGCACGTGCTTCCATTTGGTCTCGCCGGTCGTCGCGTCGACGGCGAACACCGCGTCGGCCGCGTTGTCGAAGACGAGGATGCCGCGGCCGCCCTCGCGCGTGACGAGCACCGGGCGACGCTGCACCTCGGCGCCGGTGCGATAGCGCCACATGAGCTTGCCGTCGCTCGCGCGCACCGCGTAGAGGCCGTCGTCGTCGCTGCCGAAGTAGACGAGGTCGCGCTGCGGATCGTAGAGCGGCTCCGACTGCACGGCGCCGGCCGTCTGGAAGCGCCAGATGACGCTGCCGTCGCCGGCGCGCACCGCGTAGAGGCCGCGATCGGTGGTGCCGACGAAGATGCGGCCGTGCGTCGCGTCGATCGCCGGCACGCTCTTCTCGATGCCCGCCTTCGACGACCACGGATCGGCGGACAGCGGGTTGCGGAACGTGAGCGACAGGCTCCAGCCGGGGCGGTGCAGCCACAGCGGGTTCGCGGGGTTCACCGCGTGCTCGCGCTTGGCGCACGCGGTCAATGACAGCGCGAGAGCGAGCGCGAGGCCGACGCGCATCACGGGCTCCCGGCGGGCGGCGCGGGCGGCGCGGGCGGCGG
>JACPFM010000016.1:0-36340 GCA_016182965.1 Deltaproteobacteria bacterium
GGCGCGAAGACCGGCTGACGCTCCGAGGTCGACCAGATGAGATGAACCAGCAGAAGCGTGTCGCTGTGAGCGCCGAGCATGCCCGGCATCGACCGGGGCCTTTCGCCGGTTGCTGCGCCGTGTGCGAGGAGCCCGCTTCAGCAGCTTCAGCGGGCTTACGACGCCGTCGGTGCCCCGGGCTTCCAGCCCGGGGGCATTCAGGGACAGGCCCTAGTGCGGAGAGGGTCACGACGCGGCCAGCCACCGCTCCAAATCGATCAGCGCGCGCTCGGCCATGCGCTCGTAGCGCTCGTGCTTCGGCGGCTTCTTGCCCGTCCACGGCATCGGCGGGACGTGCGCCCAGGTGATGTTCGACGGTTGGAACCCGTGCTTGTCGCCGGGATCGCGGCCCAGGTGCGTGAGCAAGCCGCCGAGCGCGGTGGTCTCGGGCGGCGGCACGATCGGCCCGCCGGCGAGGCGTTGCGCGAGCATCAGCGCGCAGAGGAACCCGCCCGCGGCGCTCTCGACGTAGCCCTCCACGCCCGTCACCTGTCCCGCGAGGAACACGCCGGGAAGCTCCCGAAGCTGCATCGTTTCGTCGAGCACGCGCGGCGCGTGGACGAAGGTGTTGCGGTGCACCGAGCCGAACCGCAGGAACTCGGCGCGCTCGAGGCCGGGGATCATGCGGAGCACGCGCGCCTGCGCCGTCCAGGTCATGCGCGACTGGAAGCCCACGAGGTTGTACGCGGTCGCCGCGGCGTCCTCCTGCCGCAGCTGCACCACCGCCCACGGCCAGCGTCCCGTGCGAGGATCGGTGAGCCCGACCGGCTTCATCGGTCCGAAGCGCAGCGTGTCGGGACCGCGCTCGGCCATCACCTCGATCGGCAGGCAGCCCTCGAAGTAGCGCGTGTCCTCGAACGAACGCGCCTCGACCTTCTCGGCCGCGAGCACCGCCTCGAGGAAGGCGGCGTACTGCGGCTTGTCCATCGGGCAGTTGAGGTACGCGTCGTCGCCGCCCTTGTCCCAGCGGGACGCACGGAAGACCTTATCGAAGTCGATAGAGTCGGCCGCGACGATCGGCGCGATCGCGTCGTAGTACGCGAGCCGATCGCCGACGACGCGCTCGAGGTCCTTCGCGAGCGCCTCGCCGGTCAGCGGACCGGTCGCGAGGATGGTCGGGCGCTCCTCGGGGATGGCCGTCACCTCGCCGTGGACGACGGTGATGCGCGGGTGAGCCTTCACCGCGCGCTCGACCGCGTTGGCGAACACCTCGCGATCGACCGCGAGCGCGCCGCCGGCGGGCACCTTCGCCTCGTCGGCGCAGCGGAGGATCAACGAGCCGGCGCGGCGGAGCTCCTCCTTGAGCAGCCCGACCGCGTTCGACAGCGCGGCGCCGCGCAGGGAGTTCGAGCACACGAGCTCGGCGAGTCGATCGCCGTGCTGGGCCGGCGTGCGCTTGATCGGCTTCTGCTCGCGCAGCTCGACCTCGTGCCCGCGCGCCGCGAGCTGGAACGCCGCCTCGCAGCCCGCGAGGCCTCCTCCGACGACCACGATCTTCGGCACTGCGCCTGCTGTCGCACGTGGGGCCCGATCCGGCAACAGGCGCCGTGAGAACTTGGCCCGATGGTGGTCCCTCGACCAGAAGGGGAGGAGGCTCCCCAATGGAGACGGCGCCCGCCCCGAACGACACGATCGGACCGCGACCGCGCGCGCCGATCGCGCTGCCGTACGTGCTCGGCGTGCTGTCGGCCGCGACGGTGTTCTTCCTGGCGCGGCCCAGCGACGAGATCACCCGCGCGACGCGGACGCTGCACATCAGCTTCCTCGGCGAGCCGGTGTCGATCGACGCCGGCACGGCGACCCGCCTCCGCGCGTCGCTCCGCGCGCACCTCCGCGGCAAGGTCACCCTCGAGCTCGGCGGGATCAAGAAGACGCTCAGCCGGGAGGCGCTCGGCGCGCGCGTCGACGAGCTGCGGCTGTCGGCGCTCGTCCGCGACCTGTCCGATCCGACCTCGCCGATCCTGCAGAACGCCGCCCGCGCGCCGTCGGTGCCGCTCTTGCTGCCGATCCCGGTGACGCTCGACGCGAAGGCGGCCATCGCCGCGGTCGGATCGCTCAAGGACGATCTGGACGAGCCGGCGCAGGACGCGAAGGTCGATCTCGACCGGCGCAAGGTGGTCCCCGAGATCCCCGGCCGAAGGGTGAAGGTCTACGAGACGCTCGCCGCGGTCGACGAGGCGCTGCGCGCCGGCAAGGAGACCGTCTCCATCGCGTACGATCCCGTCGCGCCGAGGGTCGCGGCGGCGGCGCTGAAGGACGTCGACCTGAGCGAGACGCTCGGCTTCTTCGAGACCCGCTACGCGACCGATCACAAGCACACCGATCGCACGTTCAACCTGCGGATCGCCGCGTCGCGCCTCAACGGCAAGGTGATCCTCCCGGGCGAGACCTTCGACTTCAACGCGGTGGTCGGTCCGCGCGACGAGGCGCACGGCTACCGCATCGCCAAGGTGATCGCCGACGGCGAGCTGGTCGACGGCATCGGCGGCGGCACCTGTCAGATCGCCGGCACGCTGCACGGCGCCGCCTTCTTCGCCGGGCTCGAGGTCGTGCAGCGCACGCCGCACACCCGCCCGTCGGGCTACATCAAGATGGGGCTCGACGCCGCGGTCGCGTACCCGCACGTCACGCTCAAGCTGCGCAACCCGTTCCCACACCCGGTGGTGCTGCGCGAGAGCGTCGCCTTCGGCGTCGTCCGCGCGGAGGTCCTCGGGCCCAAGCGCGCGCGCATCGTCACCTTCATCCGGAAGATCGACGAGATCATCCCGTTCTCCGAGCGCGTCGTGATGGACGACCGCTTGCCCAAGGGCGTGAAGGTCATCACGCAGCGCGGCATTCCGGGCTTCAAGGTGCGGCGCTACCGCGTCGTCCGCGACGGCACCCTGGCGGTGCGCGAGAAGACCGTCGACACCTACCCGCCCACCCAGCAGATCGTCCGCGTCGGCACCGGGCTCGACGTCGGTGGCGGAAAGCCCCAGCCGGACGATCACCCCGAGTACGTCGCGGACGAATACCTGGTGATCACGCAGGGCGCATCCGCGGACTCGTCCGGAAAGGACGGGGGCATGGAAGAGGTGCGCGTCGCCGGAAAGACGGGCACCAAGGGTTGGACGCGGAAGTATACCACCGGTTCGGTGACGGACGTGCCCGACGGCGACGACGAAGACGAGGCGAAACCCTCGAAAAAAGTGGCCTCCCGCAAGGCCAAGCCCTGACGGGGAGGGTTCCGGCGGAGGCCCGCTCCGTGCTCTCATCGTGACGTGGCCAACGCACCGAAGGTCCCGGCGCCGGAGACGGCGAGCGACGCGGACGTCGGTGCGCGCCGCCTCGACACGCTCGACGACGCCACGACGATCGAGGTGCTCGAGCGCGAGCTGGCCCGCGCCTATCGCATCGAGCGCGCGCTGCGCGACGTCGGCCTCGCGCTCGGGACCACCCTCGACCTCGACTCGCTGCTCCGCTTGATCCTCGAGCGCACCACCGAGGCGCTCGAGGCCGAGCGCGCCACGCTGTTCCTCCTCGAAAACAAGCCCGATCGCTCCGCCAACCCGCCGACGCGGTTCGAGACGATGCTCGTCTCGCGCGTCACCGAGGGGGGCGCGGTCGACGAGATCGCGCTGCACCTCGGCGAGGGGATCGCCGGCGAGGTCGCGCGCACCGGAAAGGTCGCCAACGTCCGCGACGCCTACGCCGATCCGCGCTTCTCGCGGGCGTGGGACGAGCGCAGCGGGTTCCGCACCCGCTCGGTGCTGTGCGTCCCGCTGAAGAGCCAGCTCGGTCGCATCGTCGGCGTCATCCAGGTGCTCAACAAACGGCCCGGCGGGGCGATCCACGATCGCGAGGGCTGGGGCGGCGGCGAGGAGGCGTACTTCGACGACGACGACACCGCGCTCCTGCAGGCGCTGGCCACCCAGGCGGCGGTCTCCATCGAGCAGGCGCGGCTGTTCGTCTCCATCCTCGACAAGAACCGCGAGCTGTCCGCCGCACGGGCGGCGCTCGAGAAGAAGGTCCAGGACCTCGCGGTCCTGTTCGCGATCGAGCGCGCGACCGCCCGCGCCACCACGCGCGCCGAGCTCGCCGCCGCGCTCCTCCCCGAGGCGACGAGGGCGGTCGCCGGGCGCACGGCCTACGTCGTCCTCGCCGACGAGAGCGGCGATCTGGCGCTCTTCCACCTCGATCACGACGCGATCGACCTCGCGGGCGACGTGTTCGCGCCGCCGGAGCGGGGCTCGCGCCCGAGCATCCCGGTCGCCCCGCCGAGCGTCCCGGTGCAGCACCGGTCGATCCACAAGCTGCGCATCAAGGCGCGCGAAGGCCTGGTCGGCGCGGCCATCGCGACCGGCCATACGATCGTCGTCGACGACATCGCCAACGATCCGCGGTGCAGCGCGCTCATCCGCGACGCGCTCTATCCGGCGCTCGCGGACGAGCGCATGCCGGCCGCCGTCGTGCCGCTGCTCGACGAGAACGACACGCCGTTCGGCGCGCTGGCGGTCGTGCGCAAAGGCGGCGCGCCGCCGTTCGCCGCCGACGACGTCGATCTCCTGCGCCTCGTGGCGCTCAACGCCTCCACCGGCTTCCAGCTCGAGCGCGCGCGCGATGCCCGCGTGCGCGAGGAGCGCTTGACCACCATCGGCTCGCTGCTCTCCGGCATGATGCACGACCTCAAGACCCCGCTGACCGTGATCAGCGGCTACGTGCAGCTGATGGCCGACGAGGGCGATCCGGCGCAACGCGAGGCGTACGCGGAGCTGATCCACAAGCAGTTCGACCACCTCGGGGCGATGCAGCGCGAGATCCTCGCCTTCGCGCGCGGCGAGCGCACCGTGCTCCTGCGCAAGGTCTACCTGCAGAAGTTCTTCGGCGAGATCGAGGGGCAGCTCCGCCACGAGATCGCGCGCCGCAGGGTGCCCGTCGATCTGTCGTTCGAGCTGCGCGACCGCGGCACCGCGCGCATCGACGAGGCCAAGCTCACGCGGGCCATCCACAACCTCGCGCGCAACGCCATCGAGGCGATCGGCGAGCGCGGCGGCAAGCTGCGTATCGTGATCGATCAGCAGCCCGGCGCGCTCATCATCGAGGTCTCCGACAACGGACCGGGCCTCCCGGCGCAGGTGCAGGAGCGCCTCTTCCAGTCGTTCGTCACCGCCGGCAAGCCGACGGGCACCGGCCTCGGGCTCGCCATCGTGAAGAAGATCGCCGAAGACCACGGCGGCACCATCGAGGCGAGCTCCTCGCCCGACGGCGCGACGTTCACCCTGCGCATCCCGCAGGATCCGACGAACCCGGCGTTGAAGCGCATGCCGACGCAGTGACGAGGATGGTGGCTGGGGCAGCTTCGCTGCAGGTGCGCGCTGGTTCAGGTCTAGAGTCTAGAGTCTAGAGTCTAGAGTCTGGGTCAACGGACACGACGCGCGGAAGGTCGGCCGCTGCTCGGTCATCGGGGGACTGGTCTCGGACTCTAAGCTCTAGACTCTAGACTCTAGACTCTAGACTGACTCCGGCCCCATCCCGCTCACAGGAAGCGCGCGAACAGCAGCGCGATCTCGCCGAGCACCCGCCGCACGAAGCCTCGCCGCCGCAGCGTGTCCAACGTCCACTCGACGCTCGCCGAGAGGTCGCGCTCGAACGACGCCTTCACCATCTGCCCGAACCTGCGGCTCTCGATCGCGAGGTTGACCTCGAGGTTGTAGCGGAAGCTGCGGTGATCGAGGTTGTAGGAGCCGATCGTCACGCGCGCCTCGTCGACCACCGCGGTCTTCGAGTGGAGCACCGAGCCGGCGAAGGCGAACGCGCGCACGCCCTTCTTCACCAGGCGCTCGAGCAACGCCTCGACCGCCCACTGCACCACAGGGAGATCGCTGTTCGCCGGCACCAAAACCCGCACCGCGACGCCGCGTCGCGCCGCCTGGACGAGCGCGCGGCGGGTGCGGAAGTCCGGGACGAAGTACGCGTTCACGATGTCGATCGACGCGCGCGCCTGCTGGATCCAGCGCAGGTAGGTGGCGCGGATGGCGCGGCGCTGACGCCAGCCGTGGCCGTTGGCCATCACCCACACCGGTCGGGTGGGCGCGGGCGGGACCTCGGTGTTCTGCGGGACGAGGCTCGGATCGCTCCGATCGCGCCGCGGCAGCAGTCGCCGCCAGGTGCCGTGGAACAGCGTGCGCAGCTCGGAGGCCGCGGGGCCGCGGACCTCGACCATGTCGTCGCGCCAGCCCTCGCCGCCCTGGGTGCGCGACGCCCACTCGCGACCGATGTTCAGGCCGCCGGTGAAGCCGACCTCGCCGTCGCACACCAGCATCTTGCGGTGGTCGCGGAAGGCCCAGCGCCGCTGCGCGTCGGCGAGGCCGAAGAGCGGATGGTAGGCGCGCGCGTCGGCGCCCGAGGCGCGCAGCGCCTGGAACATGTCGGGGTCGATCGGGCGGCTGCCGAAGGCGTCGAACACCAGGCGCACCGTCACGCCCGCGCGCGCGCGCTCGGCCAACGCGTCGCAGAACTGGCGGCCCACCGCGTCGGAGCCGAACCAGTAGAACTCCATCAGCACCTCGCGCTGCGCGGCCGCGATCGCCGCGAGCATCGCCGGGTACGCCTCGTCTCCGTCTCGCAGGAGGCGGACCTCGTCGGAGCCGATGCGCACCGCGCCCGCCGCCGGCGCAGCGCGCCCGGTCGCGGTGGCGATCCGCGCGAGATCGGACTCGGTCATGTCACCGGGACGCGTCGATCGCGGCGTCGAGATCGAAGGCTCCGTCGAGGAGGGCGCGGCCGACCACCACGCCGAAGATGGCGCCGGTGGCGGCGAGGGCGCGGAGATCGTCGAGCGATCCGACGCCGCCGGAGGCGATGACCCGGCGGCCGCTCTCGCGCGAGAGGGCCGCGGTCGGCTCGACGGCGGGGCCGCCGCGCGTGCCGTCGCGCGACACGTCGGTGTACAGCAGGGCGTCGACATCGAGCCCGTCGAAGCGGCGCGCGACGTCGAGCGCGGTGACGTCGGACGCCTGCGTCCAGCCCTCGATCGCCACCTTGCCGTCCTTCGCGTCGACCGCGAGGATCACCCGGCCGGGGTGCCGCTCGACGATCGCGCGCACCAGCGCCGGATCGCGCACCGCGGCCGTGCCGAGGACGACGCGCGAGACGCCGCGCGCGAGCAGCGAATCGACGGTCTCGGCGCTGCGGATGCCGCCACCGACCTGCACCCCAGGCCCGAACGCGTCGCACATGCGGGCGATGAAGTCGTGCTGCGCGGGCTTGCCGCTGCGGGCGCCCTCGAGATCGACGACGTGCAGCCGCCCCACCTTGCCCGAGAGCGCGCGCGCGTGCGCGATGGGGTCGACGGGGAACCGGGTCACCTTGCCGTAGTCGCCCTGGTGCAGGCGGACCACCGCGCCGTCGAGCAGGTCGATCGCCGGGACGAGCTCCATGGGGGGAGCTTCCCTCAGCTTCGCGCGCCGCGCGAGAGAATCCGGCCTACGGGCGCGGCCGTCGGAGAAACGCTTCGAGGAGCGCGAGGCCCGCGCGCTGGCTCTTCTCCGGGTGGAACTGCGTCGCGAGCAGCGAACCCTCCGCCAGCGCCGCGGTGATCTCGAGGCATCCGTACGTCGCGGTCGCCGCGACCACCGACGGATCATGGGGGATCGCGTGGTAGCTGTGCACGAAGTAGAACCACTCGCCCGCGCGGCCGAGCGCGTCGCGCGCGGCCTCGCCGCCGCGGGTCGCGAGCAGGTGCGGCTGGTTCCAGCCCATGTGCGGGACCTTCAGCCGACGGCCCTCGTGCACGAGGTCGTCGGGGATGCGCACGACCGATCCGGCGAAGACGCCGAGGCCGCGCGCGCCCGGCGCCTCCTCGCTCTCGTCGAGCAGCAGCTGCAGCCCGAGGCAGATGCCGAGGTACGGGGTGCCGCGGGCGATCGACGCGCGGAGCGCCTGGCCGAGCGCGCCGCCGTCCTTCGCGAGCGCCGCGGCGCCATCGCGGAAGGCGCCCTGGCCGGGAACGACGATGCGCGCGGCGCGGGCGATGACGTCGACGTCGTGGGTGACCACCGGCGCGGCGAGGCCCGCGTGCTCCGCGGCGGCGGCGACCGCCTTCTCGACGCTGCGCAGGTTGCCGAGGCCGAGATCGACGATGGCGAGGGCGGGCGAGTCCATTTCAGGGAGCGTGTCGGCTCGAGATCAGATGGTGAGCGTGCCCTTGGTCGACGGCACGCCGGAGACGCGCGCGTCGACGCGGGTGGCGGCCTCGAGCGCCTTGGCGAAGCTCTTGAAGCAGATCTCGACGAGGTGGTGGAGGTTGTCGCCGCGCTCCTTGACCACGTGCAGGTTGCACTGCGCGCCGCGCGCGAACCCCTCGAAGAACACCTCGGCGAGCTCGCTGTCGAACTCGCCGATCTTCGCCTTGGGGAGGGGGACCTCCCAGACGAAGAACGGACGGCCCGAGAGATCGAGCGTGCAGGCGACGCGCGCCTCGTCCATCGGCAAGAGCGCCCACCCGTAGCGGCGGATGCCCTTGCGATCGCCCAGAGCCTGCGCGAGCGCCTGCCCGAGGGTGATGCCGAGGTCCTCGGTGGTGTGGTGGCCGTCGATCTGGACGTCGCCCTCGGCGTGCACGGTCAGATCGAACAATCCGTGCCGCGCGAGCTGCTCGACCATGTGCGTGAGGAAGGGCAGGGGCGTACGCACCTCGTGCTGCCCGGTGCCGTCGAGATCGAGGACGACCTCGATCTTCGTCTCGTTGGTCTCGCGCACGACCCGACCGACGCGCATCGCCGCGACTGTAGCACGCGGACGCGAGTCGTCAGTCATCTCAGTCGTCAGTCGTCAGTCGTCAGTCGTCAGCCGAGACGCGCGGCTCGGGCTCGCGGCTCGCCTTGGTCTTCGGCCGGGGGAAGTCGTCAGTCGTCAGTCATCAGCCGAGACGAGAGGCCCATCTGCGCTTCCCGGCTTCTCGACTGACGACTGACGACTGACGACTGACGACGCTAACTATCCGATGGGCGCCGGGTCCTCGCCGAGCACCACGTTGTCGATGAGGCGCGTGGTGCCGTAGCGGGCGGCGATCGCGAGCACGGCCTTGCGCTCGATGCGGGCCAGCTCGTCGAGGGGCGCCATCGAGACGGCGTCGGCGCAGGCGACGTAGTCGATCGACGTCGCCCCCGCGGCGATGGGCAGACGCGCGGCGGCGATCAGCGGCTGGACGTGTCGCTCGCCGGCCTCCCAGGCGGCGACGGCGGCCGAGAGACCCTCGGGGATGCCGCGCGCCTTCTGACGATCCTCCGGCGAGAGGTAGGCGTTGCGCGAGGACAGCGCGAGGCCGTCGTCCTCGCGCACGGTGGGAATGCCGACGATCTCCATCGGCACGAACAGATCGCGCGCCATGCGGGTGACGACCTGCAGCTGCTGGTAGTCCTTGCGACCGAACACCGCGACGCCGGGCCCGACGACGTTGAACAGCTTGAGGACGATGGTGGCGACGCCCTCGAAATGGGTCGGCCGGAACGCGCCCTCGAGGTGCTTGGTGGTCTCGGGCACCCGCAGGCGCGTCTCGTCGCCGGGCGGGTAGAGCACGCTCTCGTTCTCGGGCGCGAACACCAGCTCGGCGCCCATCGCGCGGCAGGCCTCGACGTCCTTCTCGAGCGTGCGCGGATACTTCTTGAAGTCCTCGTTGGGCCCGAACTGGGTCGGGTTGACGAAGACGGTGACCACCACGACCTGGGCGCGGCGCCTCGCCTCCGCGATCAAGGCCAGGTGCCCGCGGTGCAGCGCGCCCATCGTCGGGACCACGCCGACCCGCAGGCCGCGTTCACGGGCGAGCGCGAGCCTCGCGCGCAAAGGGTCGATTTCACGGATCAGCTCGGTCATCGCGGCGGCAGCGTACGCCGAAAGCTCGACCCGCCGCGAGAGGTCTGGCAGACCTTGGCCCCGGACATGGCGCTCTCCCGTTGGCCCGCTCCGCTGCCGCCCGCCGCATCCGTCGCGTGGACGACGGCGCTGTTGGCCTCGCTGGCGACCGCGTCCGGCTGCAAGCGCGCGCCGGATGACGAGCCGCCGGGTCCCGCGCCTGCGCTGTCGGGCAGCACCTACGCGCTGCCGGCCCCGAGCGCGTCGCCGAGCGTCGCCCCGTCCGCTGCGCCCGCGGCTGGAGCGACCCTGATCGACGTCGCCCTCGGCGGCGACGCCATCCCGCAGGTGAAGGTCCTCGCCAACGACATCCGCGAGGTGTTCGCGGGCATCCCCGCGTGCTGGAACGCCGCCGACGCGCGGGTGCTCAACCTCGAGGCGCCGGTGGGCGAGCGCAAGGGTCTGCCCGGCGACAAGACGCTCCTCGCGTTCGCGGCGCCGCCCGCGTGGTTCGCCGATCTCCAGGCCGCCTCCAAGGCGAGCGCGTTCGTCGGCGCCAACAACCACAGCTGCGATCTCGGCCCCGAGGGCCTCGCGGCCACGGTCGCCGAGGCGAGGAAGATCCAGGCGAAGGTCGCCGGCGCCGACGAGTCCGATCCCTGGCGGCGCGTCGAGGTCGTCGAGAAAGACGGCCACAAGGTCTGTCTCGTCGCCTGGACGACCTTCCTCAACGACAAGGGCAAGAAGCAGAAGGGCTGCCTCGAGGGCGCGGCCGGCGCGAAGGTCGCGCGCGCCGAGCTCGGGGCCAAGGGCATCGAGCTGCTGCACGAGCAGCTCGGCGCCGACGATCGCTGGCTCGGCTGCGACGCCCGCGTCGCCTACCTGCACGGCGGGCGCGAGTACCGCGCGCAGATCCGCCCCGTGCTCGAGCAGGCGCAGGCGGCGTCCGCGTACGTCGACGCGGTCATCATCTCGCACCCGCACGTGCCCGACGGCGTCGAGGCGCTCGTGTCGCCGGCGCCGAAGAGCGAGAAGGCCGCCGGCGGCCGCGCGCCGGGGCGATCGGTCCCGGTGTTCAAGTCGCTCGGCAACTTCGTGTCCAACCAGGGCATCGCGTGGACGCCGGGCATGAGCGTCGAGCTGCTCGAGGTCGAAGGGGTGCCCGATCCGATCCGCACCGTGTGGACGCGCGTAGGCGTCATCGCGCGGCTGCGCTTCGGGTGGGACTCGGCCGCGTCGGCACCGCCGAGCAAGGTGCTCTACGGCTACTCGCTCACCTTCATCGATCGGCTGCCGCCGCTGTCCATCCGGCTCCGCGCGCTGCCGAGCGGCGAGGCCGACCCGGTCGCCGCGAAGCTTCGCAAGGGACCGCATCCGTTCTCCGACCTGCTCGACGGCAAGTGCCGCGTCGAGCCCGACGTCGCGCCGAGGTGCGACGGCCTCCACGGCGACGCCGCGCAGACCCCGAGCGGCGCCATCACGTCGACTCCCAGCGGCGCCTCCGCGCCCGGGGAAGGGGCCAGCGCGGTCGCGCACACCGAGTAGCCTGCGCCGCGTGCGATCACGGCCGCTCGTGCTAGTTTTCTCGTAGCTCGATGGAGCTCAACGCGCGCGCCCGGAAGATCCTCTACGCGGCCGTCACCGAGTTCATCTCGACGGGCGAGCCGGTGGGCAGCCGCACGCTCGCGCGCAAGTACGACATCGACCTGTCGCCCGCGTCGATCCGCAACGTGCTCTCCGACCTCGAGGAGGAAGGCTACTTCCACCAGCCGCACGCGTCGGCCGGGCGGGTCCCGACCGATCGCGCGTTCCGCTTCTTCATCGACGGGCTGATGCAGCTCCGCGAGATCAACGAGGGCGAGCGCGTGGCGATCGAGCGTCGCTTCCGCGAGATCGAGCCCGACGAGAACCCGCTGCGCGAGACGGCGCGCCTGTTGTCGAAGCTCACCGGCACCGCCGCGGTGGTCGTCGCGCCGCGCATCGAGAACCAGGTGCTCAAGCAGCTGCGGTTCATCCCCACCCGTCCGGGCGAGATGCTCGCGGTGGTGGTCACCGCGTCCGGCAACGTCGAGAACCGCTTCGTGCGCGTCGAGTCGCACCCGCCGAACGAGGAGCTCGAGCGCATCCACAACCTGCTCGACGACGTGCTCGAGGGCCGCTCGCTGCGCGAGGTGCGCGAGCTGTTCGCCCGAAGGCTGCAAGACGCGCGCAACGAGATCGGCGTGCTCCGCCGCCGCGCGTTCGAGCTCGGCGACGCCGCGCTGCGCTCGGGGCCGGGGCAGGTCGACGTGGTGATCGAGGGCCAGGCGCAGCTGCTCGACAAGCCGGAGTTCGCCGACGTCGATCGCATCAAGGCGCTGGTGCGCGTGCTCGAGGAGCGCGAGCGGCTGGTCGCGTTCCTCGACCGGACGATCGAGACCAGGGGCGTGCAGATCGTCCTGCCGGGCGAGGAGGAAGAGGCGCTCGGCGAGGTCTCGCTGATCGGCACGCGTTACTCGGTCGACGAGGCGCGGGTGCAGGGCACCGTCGGGGTGATCGGCCCGAAGCGCATGGACTACGCGGCCATCGTGCCGCTGGTGCACGAGACGGCGCAGGGGCTCGGCAAGTACCTCGCGAAGAAGAACCGCGACTCCGACGAGTGACCGCACCTCGCGTGACGCGCGTCACACACCCGGGATCAGTCGAGCGCGCGAGTCGTGTCCTGCAGCTCAAGCGTCGTCTCGGCGGCGTTCAGGTCGACGTGCACGCGCTTGCTCACGGTGCGCGTCGGCGTCGCGAGCTCGACCTCCACGTCCGCCGCGCCGTTCGGGAGCTCGAACGTCCAGTTGACGCTCGGAGGCGCGCCGCGGTCGAAGCGCCACGTCGTCTCCCGCTCCCAACCGGGCGTGCCGCCGTCGCGTCCGACGCGCGCGTCGACGCGGATCACGCGGCTCGATCCGCTGCCGAGGTGCAGACGGAGGTTCTGGCCGCGAGGGATGGTCGGGAGGATGAGCGCGGCCGCGACGCCGACGATCGCGCCGAACACGCCGAGCCGCAGCCACTTGCGGCGCTGCGCCAGGGCGCGTTCGTCGGCCTTGGGGCGCGACTCCGGCTCGGGCTCGTTCGCCTCGGTCTCCTCCGGCTCGCTCAAAGCGGCAGGAGCATAATACGGCTTTAGCCCGGCCGGACTTGCCGACGCGCCGCGCGGGCGGTAGCGAACGGGTGCGGCGTCTCGTCGCCGCGCTCGAACGCTCAAGCTGTGGGCTCGATCGAAGCAGCGCAATCCCGCGCTGCCGGCCATCGGGCGCTCCTCTCGAGGATCCCGCCAGGGAAGCCGGTGCGAATCCGGCGCGGCTCCACCACGGTAACCGGGGACGACTGCGGACGAAGCCACTGAGATCCCGTAAGGGCTCGGGAAGGGTTCGCAGGAGGACGATCCGGGAGTCCGGAGACCTGGCCCACGGCGTATTCGCCCACGCGCACGGGATCGGTGCGCCGGAGGCCACGTGAAACGAATCCTGCCGTTCTCCCTCGTCATCCTCGGCGCGTGCTCGAGCGATTACGGTCCGGAGTCCGACGCCGACGCCGAGCTGCTCGGCTCCGACGTCGGGTTGATGATCACCGAGTCGTCGGCGGCGCTCGACGCCGGCGCCATCGAGTCGATCCTCCCCGGCTCCCACCGGCGCGTGCGCGTCGAGGGGTTCGGGCTCGGGGGTGACATGCAGCTGCGCCGCTTGGTCGGCGAAGACGGTCGCGAGCGCATCTTCACGCTTCACCCGGACTCCGGGACCGTGGTCGAACGCAACCGCGAGGCGACCGCCGTGCAGCGTTTCGAGGTGTTCGAGAAGGAGCCCTCGCGCGCCAACCCGATCGACATCGCGCTCGCGCCCGACGGCGCGCTGTGGATCACGCGGCACGGCGAGCGCTCGATCCTGGTGATCGCCGGGGACGGCACCGTGCGCTCGACCGTCGATCTCAGCGCGTTCGCCGACGACGACGGCGTCCCCGACATGAGCGCGATCGCGATCGTCGGCGACGTCGCCTACGTCGCGTTGCGCCGCCTCGAGAAGGGCTTCGGCACGACGAAGAACACCTCGACGATCGTCGCCATCGACACCAAGACGCGCGTGGTCTCGCCGTTCCTCGAGCTGCCGGCCAAGGACCCGGGCGCGGAGTTCCACCGCCGCCAGAACGAGCTGTGGATCTCCTGCATCGGCGGCCCGCTGATGAGGGACGCGGACAAGAACCCGGCGCCCGATCGCAACGCCGCGCTCGTCCGCATCGATCTCGCCGCGCGGTCCGCGAAGGTCGCGCTGTCGGCGGCCGCCGCGAACGGCTTCGTCACCGCCTTCGACATCGTCGACGAGAGCCTCGGCTACGCCATCGTGGCCGAGTTCAGCGACGACAACCCGACCTCGGTCGTGCGCTTCGATCCCACGACTGGAACGCTCCTCGACCGGTCGCCCTGGGCGCGAACGACCGGGTACCGGCTCTGGGACCTGGCCGTGCTCCGCGACAAACAGCTCCTGCTGGTCGCCGACCGGAACGAGGAAGCGCCGGGCGTGCGCATCCTGTCCACGCTAGACGGCGCGCGCCTCGGGCGCATCCCGACGCGGCTCTTGCCGATCGAGCTGCTCGTCCTGCGATCGGGATCGTGACGAAGCCCCCGCGGTTCCGTAGGATCACCCGGTGCGGCTCGCGCTCCTCGGCCCCTGCGACGGCAACGTAGCCGCCCTCGCACGCGCCGCGCGCACCGCGCTGGTCACCCTGAACGCCGATCGGGTGGTCTACCTCGGCACCGACGACGCCCTCGACGCCGTCGCCTTCGGGTGGGCGGAGCTGCTCGGCGTGCTCGACCCGCTCGAGGAGCGGCTGCCCGAGCTCATCGACGCCGACGCCGAGACCCTCCAGCACGCGGTCGACGACGAGCGCGCGCGCCTCCGGCTGTCGGCGCTGCACGCGCTGGCTGGCCCCGGGCTGCGCACGGTCGAGATCCTCCACGATCGCCTGGTGCTCATCGCCGACGACAAGAGCGGTCTCGACGAGGAAGACCTGCTGCCCGCGTCGTTCATCGTCTTCGGGCGCGGCGAGCCGATCGTGCGGCGCGTCGGCAGCCGCGTGTTCCTCTGCCCGGGCTCGCCCGCGCGACCGAACGAGGGCATCGTGGTGCTCGACGAGGGCGAGAGCGCCGGCGCGGTGCTCGCGACCATCCACGACGCCGACGGTGCGGTGGTGCAGCGCGAGATCCTCGACACGACGAAGTCCGTGAAGATCAAGGTGCAGGGCGCCGGGTGAGGTGGTGCGCGTCGGCATCTACGGCGGAAGCTTCAACCCCCCGCACGTCGCGCACGTGCTCGCGGCGGCGTACGTGCTCGCCTGTCGCGAGATCGATCGCGTGCTGGTGATCCCGACGTTCCAGCACCCGTTCGCCAAGTCGCTCGTCTCCTTCGCCGATCGCGTCGCCATGTGCCGCCTCGCGTTCGCCGATCTCTCGCGCGTCGAGATCTCGACGCTCGAGGAGGAGCTCGGCGGCGAGAGCCGCACGGTGCGCACGCTCGAGCACCTGCAGGCGCAGCACCCCGACTGGCGCATGCGCCTCGTCGTCGGCGCCGACGTCGTCCACGAGCTCGACCGCTGGTGGAGCCCCGAGCGCGTCAAGGCGCTCGCGCCCCCGCTGGTCCTCGGGCGCCTCGGCTTCGCCCCGCCGCCCGGCTTCGAAGGCGCGCCCAGCGTCCTCCCCGAGGTCTCCTCCACCGCCATCCGCGCCGCGTTCTCGCGGCACGCGCCGCCCCACGACCTCGTCCCGCGCGCCGTCATCGAGTACGCGCAGCAGCGCCGCCTGTACGACTGACGCAGTCGTCAGTCGTCAGTCGTCAGTCTGACGCGTTCCGCGGGCGCTGGGTGCGCGATCGCTCGCGTGCACGCTGGTGCTGCTGGTCGAACGTCGAAGGTCGAAAGTCGAATCGAGAGCCGATTTCCCCGGGTTCCAGGGGTGGCCCCTGGTTCGACCTTCGACCTTCGACCTTCGACCTTCAGCACCGATCGGTATCGCGCCGCGGTCGCAGCTGCGCGCATCGACGTGCCTGCTGTCGCACCGAGCGGCCCCCCGGGGCCGCGTCATGCGGCCACAGGTCGAGACGCTCGCGAAAGAGGATCGCCACTGCGACGAACGTCGAACCGCACCCGAAGCCGCTCAGACTCGACTTTCGCCGTTTTCGGTCGATGGCCTCTGGCCAGCATCGGCTTCGTGGGTCGAAGGTCGAAGGTCGAACGGAGCAGGTCTTTGTGCCTCGGCCTTTCGACCTTCGACTTTCGACCTTTGACCCCGTCCGCCACGGCCTGGCGCGGCGCCGTGGCTGCGAACTCTGCGAAGAGTCCAGTCAGAGCCAGGACGCGCCGAGCGTCGCCATCGGCCATCCGACCCGCAGCGTCCCCGAGATCGTGTCCGCCACGCGGAACCTGAGCCCCAGCGAGCCCGTCGGCAGGAAGCGGGTCGTCGGCCCGCAGGGCTTCGCCGAGATGCCGCAGGGGTCGAGGTAGCTGGCGTAGCGATAGAGCACCGTCGGCTCGACGAAGAGCGACGCGCGCGCGCCGAGCCACACGTTCCACTGCGCATACAGCGGCACGTAGTAGGCGATCGTCGTCACCGTCGGGTCGTACGGATCGGATGGCTTGTAGGCGCCGTAGCGGACCGTGTCGAACCCGATGCCGACCCCGAGGTCGTTGTCGAAGCCCTTGAACGGCGTCTCCTTCCAGACCGGGATCGACGCGCGCGCGCCGGCGCCGAGGCCGACGAAGTAGCGGTCGAAGGCGGCGATCGTCCCGTGCGCCTCGAGCTCCACGCCGTAGCGCGGGTGCCAGGCCGCCTTGGGCCCCTCGGGCGGCGGCTGCTCCGCGGCGCGACCGTGCGCGGTGGTGACGAGGACCGCGGCGCCGACGACGAGCGAGGCGATGACGGGGCGGGCAGGGGAGCGCATCGAGGGCGCAGGGTAGACCAGTCGCCCCCAAGGTCGAAGGAGGAAAACACCTCGCCGTTCCGGCCCTTCGACCTTCGACCAGAGCCTGCGTGGTGGCCGCGGCGAGCAGGCGATAGGCGGCTCAGAAGATCGAGAGACCCACCGAGACGCCGGTCGGGTAGCCCGCCCGTAGCGTCAGCGCCATCCGATCGCTGAAGTGGAAGCGCGCGCCCGCGTAGAACGACCACCAGACGAACGAGTCGTTGGTCTTGCAGCCCCACTTGCGATCGCAGGCGGAGTCCTCGCTCACCAGCGTGCGCAGGACGACGCCGGGCTCGCCGAACGCGCTCCATTTCTCGGTGATCCAGAAGTTCCACTGCATGGTCACCGGCGAGTAGAGCGCCCAGAAGCCCTTGCCCTCGTAGTCGTAGCAGCCTGCGCGATCGCAGAAGCGCTTCTCGTTCGGCTGGAGGTAGAAGATGTCGGCGCCGAAGGAGATCGCGACCGAGTTGTTGATCGTCTTGATGAACCCGGGGCTGACGATGGGGATGCCGAAGCGCACGCCCGGGCCGAACCCGTGGGCGCCGTACGTCGCGTAGAAGTACTGCACGTTGAGGTGCGGCTCGATCTCGACCGAGTACTTCGGCGGGTTCGGGTCCTTGATGATCGTCGCCGCGGCGGCCGGCGCCCCGAGCGTCGAGAAGGCCAGCGCACACGCCACTGCGCCCGCGGACCGAACCGGTGTGCCCATCCAACGCTCCGATGCCCGAACGCGCCGGGGCGGCGCGCGCGGGCGTGCAGAAGTCGACTGCTACTTGCCCTTCGGCTTCATCACGTCGTCGAACGCCGCGTCGAAGTCTTCGTCGATGTCGTCGCGCCGGCGGGTGCCGCTGCCCTTCTCGGCGCCCTCTAAGTTCTTGAGGCGCTGGCGGGCGTCGCGGTAGTTCGCGTCGCGCGCGATGATGCGCTTGAGGTAGTAGACCGCCTCTTTCTTGTTGCCGCGGTGCTCCCACGCGAGCGCGAGCTGGTAGAGCAGGGCGAGCTCCTCGTCAGGCGTGATGTGCTCGGAGTGGAGGCCGGCCTTGTACGACTCGATGGCCTCGGCGATCTTCCCCTGCTTCTCGTAGATCACGCCGATCATCGAGTGGCAGAGGGCCGCCTTGGTGGCGTCGCGCGCCGCGATGCGGAACTCGCTGATGGCGTCGTCGTACAGCATCATCTGGTCGTAGGCGACGCCGAGATCGTAGTGGGTCGCGCTGTCGGACTCCTCGACCTGCTGCGCGACGCCGAGCTTGAACTTCTGGAAGACCTCCTCGACGTCGACCTGGTCGGCGACGGCCGTCTTCGCGGGCGCCACCGGCTCCATCTCGTCGAGCGCGTCGAGCGAGGCGGCGATGTCGAAGGCGCGATCGTCGAGGCGCGAGCTCGGGGCCGGCTCGGCCTTCGCGCGCGCGAGATCGTCGATCTCGCGGATCTTCTCGAGCAAGAGCGGGTGGTTGGGCGCGCCGCGCAGCGCGTCTTCGAGGGTCTCGCGCGCGGTCTCGAACACGCCCTGGTTCGCGTAGAAGTCCGCCTCTTCGAGCGCGGATTCGACCTCGACGGAGGTGGCGACCTCCTTGGCGACCGGCGCGCTGATGGCGCCGACCTCGTCGAGATCGTAGGCGGGCAGGCCGCTCTCGCCCGTCGCTCCGAGCTGCGGCTCGGCCTGCGGCTCGTCGAGATCGTCGGCGTAGCTCGGGAGCGGCTCGTCGAGGCCGACCTCGTCGAGCTCGTCGAAGGACGGCCCCGAGGTGCGCGAGCGCGTCTGCGCGTGCGTGTCGCGAACGGGCTCCGGCTGCTCGACGACCTCGAGCTCCGCAGCCTCCTCGGCCGGCGCGTTGCCGGCGAGGACCTGCAGCTGGTTCATCAGCTGCGAGGCCTGGGCGTGCTCCGGATCGGCCTCGAGGATCCACGCGAGGTTGTCGTACGAACCCTGCAGATCGCCGTCCTCGAGGAGGACGGCCGCGAGGGTGACCATCTCGCCGATCGCGCGGTCGGTCTCGCCGGTCTCGATGAGGATGTCGCGGATGCGCTCGCGGATGGCGATGCTGCGCGGATCGAGCTCGAGGCCGATGCGCAGCGTGGTGAGCGCCTTGGCGTACAGCTTGACCTTGCGGAACGCGTCGGCGTTGGCGACGACCTCCGCGACGCGCGAGCCCTTGGCGCGCTGCTGGCCGAAGTCGCTGAGCTCCTCGGCGGCCTCGCGCTCCTCGACTTCGAGATCGTCCTCGTCGTCCTCGAGCTCGACCTCGTCGAGCTGCTCGACGGGCCCCACCCGCTGCGCGGCCTGCTGCTGCTGCGCGCGCACCTGCTGCTGCTGCTGCGCCGGCTGCGCCTTGGTCGCCTGCGTCTGCAACGCCGGCTGCTGCACGGCCTGCTGCTGCATCGGGGGCGCCGGCTGCGCGGCGGCGGCGCGCGCGGGCTGCTGCTGGGCGGGCTGCTGCTGGGCCGAGGGCTGCTGCGCGCGCGCCTGCTGCGGCGCCTTGCCATGCAGCACCTCGGCGATGAGGAGGCGGACCTGCTCGTCGTTCGGCGCGATGCCCTGCAGGCGCTTGACGATGTCCTTGCGGAGGTCGTGCTTGCCCTGCTCGTTGGCGAGGCGCGCCGACTCCTTGTACACGGCGACGGCCTTGTCGGGCTGCTGGATCGCCATGAACCCGCGCGCGAGGAGCGCGAGCACCTCGACCGACTTCGGGTCGCTCTTGAGGCAGACCTGGATCTTGGCGATGGCCGCGACGCCGTCGTTCTGCGCGCCGCGCTGCAGGTACAGCTCGGCGGCCGGGCGGGCGTAGCGCGGGTCCTGCCGGTGGTGCAGGAGGCGCTCGTAGACCTTGATGGCGTCGTCGACGCGGCCCTGCGCGGTGAGCTGCTCCGCGGTCGCCGCGAACTCGGAGATCGCGCCCTCGACGTCCTTCAGGCGCGACAGCGCCTCGGCGAGCCGCAGGTGCGCGAGCGGGTTCGACGCGTCGAGCGCGACGATGCGGCGGTAGACGTCGACCGCCTCGCGGTCGCGCCCCTCCTTCTGCAGGCGGTCGGCGATCGAGTCCCAGGTCGCGAGCGCGTCGCTCGTCAGCTGGAGCTTCTCGTACAGCTCCGCGAGGCGCACCGGGACGTGCGCGTACTTCGACTGCAGCGCCGCCGGCTGACGCGCGAGCAGATCGCGCAGCGTGTTGTAGACCGCGACCGCCTTGAGGTGGAAACCCTGCGCGCCGTAGAAGCGCGCGACCTCCTCGTACGTGGCGATCGCGCTCGCCGGGTCGCCCTTCTTCTGGTGCAGATCACCGATCTTGAGCAACCAGCGAGGGTCGTTCTTCTCGGCCGAGGCGAGCTTGCGGTACTCCTCGATCGCGAGGTCGAATTTCTTCTTCTCGACCGCGCGTTGGGCCGCTTGGAGCGTCTTCTCCTTGTCGATCGCCACGACGCCGGTTCCTCGCTCCCGGGGTGCACGCTACCTCACCCCCCGCCGTTTGCGCCACGATTGGTCGCATCGGCGGGTGGTCTCAAGGAAGCAGGCCGGGGCACCGGAAAGGCTACGGTTCCGTGCCGAATCGGTCAAGGAACACGCGAAGCCGTTGCGCGAGCCCGGCCGTCATCGAGGCGCGTCTACACGACGCACCGACACGCACATCGGCGCCCCGTCAAGACGCGTCGTCGTCGCGCTTCGCGGCGACGCCGTTCGCGACCAGCGCGAGCAGCTCACCGGCGAGCGCCATGACGTCGGCCTCGGCGAATCCTCCCTCGACGAGCTCGCGATAGATCGACTTCGCGACGACCTTCACCGCGCGCGGGTCTCGGTTCGTCTCCGTCTCGAGTGCGAGCGCCATCTTCCCTGGATCCTCCGGCGCCGCGGAGCGCGGCGCCTCGTCTTGCGTGTCGGACGTGCGTGTCGGCCCCGGCCAAGGCCGGAGTGGACAGCTGTTCAAGCACGGTGCATGCCCGTGGTGCAGCGCGGCAATGCGAGCGGCGCCGTGGCGGTACGCAACCGCGGAAACGTCGAGCGGCGCGCTCCGGGAAATCCGCCGTTCGCGTCATTCGTCGCCGAGTGTGCGAAGGCGGATACGCGCCCACTCCGGCGCCCGCGAAGGCTCCTTCGCGCAGGCCGTGTCGAGGTTGCGACAGGTCGATCGGATCGTGCGCGCTCGGTCACGGCTCGAGCGCCGGCCCCGAGCGAGCGCGACCGATCAGCCCGGAGGCTCCGCGTCGCTCGGCGGCGGGCCCGCGTCGGGGATCGGCTTCGGCTTCTCGGGGGGCGCGCCGTGCTCCTCTTTCAGCTTCCGCGAGAGACGATCGAGCACGACGGCCTCGTGGTAGCTCGGGAACTTCGGGATCTGACAGACGACACGCACCGTCGCCTGGCCGCGCAGCAGCTCCAACGAAGCGCTCGAGACCGTGCCCTTGTCGAGGTACTCGAACAGGATGTAGCCGGCCTTCTCGTCCTTCTCGATGATCTTGAAGCCGAGATCGACGCGCACCAGGCGCAACGCCGTGTTCCAGGTCTGGTCGTACGTGTACGCCGACTCCATGCCGGACTTCGCGTGCGCCTCGCGCTCGATCCAGCCGCGTGGGCCCACGAGCGCGAGCGGTACGGCGCCGGCGACGAGCGCGATGGTGGCTGCGGTGGGGACCAGCAAGCGTCGGAGGGCGGACATCGCGAGCGAGCTAGCGCGCGATCGATGGCCGGGAGCAACTTTCTTGCGGGGGGGCTGCTCCGTCGCCGCGACCGACAGGTGGTCTTCGCCTGCGCAGACCCGGCCTTCGACCTCGTCCGCAGCTGCGGCGACGCCGTGACCGTCCGCAGAGATCGTCTCAGGCGAACGCGCGGCGGAAGGACTTCGCGAACGAGGCGGCGCGTGCGCGATCGATCGGGCCGCCCGCCTTGCCGCCGCGTCGCAGCCACGAGCCGACGATCACGCCGTCGGCGCCGTGCTCGCGCAGGCGCGGCAGATCGTCGGGCACCGCGCCGCTCGCCACGTAGATCGGCGCGCGCGTCGCGGAGCGCACCTTGGCGAGCGCCTCGCCGTCGACCTTCGCGCCGGTCGCCGCGCCCGTCACGAGCACCGCGTCGGCGAGGCCGCGGAGCACGGCGTCCTTGGTGATCTCCTCGACGGGCCGGCGGCCGAGCGGCGCCGCGTGCTTCACGTCGACGTCGGCCCAGACCGCCACGCGCTCGGCGCCCCACGCGACGCGCTCGCGCATCGTCTCGTGCGCGCGGCCCTCGATGATCCCTTGATCCGCGACAACCGCGCCGACGTGCACGTTGACGCGCACGATGCTCGCGCCGGCTGCTGCCGCGATGGCGAGGGCGGAGCGTACGTCGTTACGCAGTACGTTGACCCCGACCGTGAGGCGGCCGTCGTCGACGGCGGCGCGCACGCACACGCTGAGCGCGGCGACCGTGATCGGGGACACGGCTCCGGGCTCGAAGGGCGCGTCTCCGAAGTTCTCGACGACGACCGCATCGAAGCGCGCGCGGGCGAGCGCGTCGACGTCGCGGCGGACGCCCTCGACGATGCGGTCCATGACGCCGTGCACGCCGCCGTGTCGTCCACGGGGATCGACACGAGGGCTGCCGGGGAGCGGCGGGAGGTGGATGACTCCGACGAGCATGGGCTTCCTTACCAGAAGTCACCGGAGGTCGGGCGGCGTGATGTCCGGGCCGAGCGTGCGATCGGTCAGGGCTGGTCGTCGATCGGGCCCTTCTTCGGCAACGGCGCCTTCAGCCCGCCCATCGGCGGCAGCCCGAGGCCACCGGCGCCACCGGCGCCGCCGCCCGGCGCGGGCGCGACGATCGGGTTGCCCATCGGGCCGTGCACGCGCAGCGAGTAGTAGCCGTCGGGCCGCTTGGACGCGCGAAGCTTCGGCTCGCTGTCGAGGATCATCAAGAGGCCGGCGGTCGACTCGCCCTTCTTCTTGTAGCTGTCGTTGAACTTGAAGCGGAGGTTCACGCCGAGATCGGACTCGGCGACGTTGTCGCGGAGGACGACGCGCCCGTCGACGCCGAGCTCGAGGTCCTTGCCCTTGCCCTCCATCTTCTCGACGGTGGCGATGCCGTTCTTGATCGAGACCTGCACCGGCACGTTGCCGATGACGATCTGCGGGAGGGTGATCTCGTCGCTGCCGAAGACCATCTTGAGCGCGGGCACCTTGAACGGCGTCTTGCCGTCGCTCACCCAGAAGTTCTCGACCTCGAGCGCGACGGTGCCGTTGGCCTTGTCGATGCGCATCTCGCCGTAGGTGACGTCGACCGAGCCCTTGAGCGTGCCGCCGACCGCGGTGCCGACCGCGTCGCGCAGCGGGCCGAGCTCGGCGAGCGAGATGCCGTCGAGCTCCATCTTGATGGTGCGATCGAACTTCGGGCCCTTGGCCGCGGCCGCGGCTGCGCCCGTCGCCGGCGCAGCCGACGGCTTGTGGGTGATCGAGCCCTCGATGGTGCCGCCGAGCGCCTTGGCGGAGAAGGTGAGGTCCTTGGCGGAGGAGAACAGCGAGCCGAACGAGACGCGCGCGCGCACCTCGTCGGCGTGCAGCACGCTCGGCATCTTGCTCGGGTCGGCGGGGACGGTGGTGAGCGAGACGTCCTTCAGCACCACGCCCGTGAGCCACGACGGCTCGAGCTTGCCGATGCTGAGCGTCTGCCGCGGCGCGCCGGGCGGCGACTTCTGCGTGCGCTCGAACTCCGAGATGATGCGGTCGCGCACCCGATCGTAGGGGAACGTCCAGTACACGAAGAGCAGGAACGCGGTCGTGAAGAACGCGCTGTAGCCGATCCACGGGCCGAACACCTTCAGCTTCTCGCGGAGGACGTCCCAGCGCTGATCGGCGACGCGATCGGGCGGAGCCCCTCCCGGCGGCGGCGCCGGCTCGGCCTCGCCCTCGCGATAGGGCGCCTGCTCGGGCGGTGGCCGGTGCGAGCTCGGCGGGATCTGCGCGCTCACTTGCCACCTCCGGGCGCCGACGCGGCGGGCGCGGGCGCTTCGCTGCGATCCCACGCGGTGATCGTCATGCTCACCGTGTACGCGTCGGGCTCGATGCGCTTGCTCATGTCGAACTGCGTGATGGCCACCGGGTGGCCGCTCTGCTCGATGGTCTCCATGAACTTCGTGAGCGCCTTGAGGCCCGTCTTCTGCACCGACAGCTTGGTCGCGCGCTCGGTGTAGAGCTTGCCGCGCGGCACCGGCGGCACGTCGGTCTGCATGGCGACCTCGAGGCCCGAGCTCTTGGCCGCGTTGTCGACCAGCACGCCGAGCGGCGGGGTCTTGTTGGCGTAGCGCGCGGCGACGTCGCCGAGCGCGGCCCGGCGGGCGGCGATGCGGGCGCGCGCCCTGTTCACATCGATGATCGCCTGGCGGAGGTCCTCGTTGTGTTGCTGGCGATCGGCGAGGTAGGCCGACACGCGCACGGGCACGAGGAACACGACGATCAGCGCGAAGACGACGCCGAGGCCGATGGCCATCGCACGCTCGCGGGGCGCGAGTTGATCGAGGCTCGCCATCACTTGCTCCCTGCCGCGCCGGGGGAGCCCGCCGCCGGTTTCTTCGGTCCGGAGCCCTCCTCGGGGCAGCGCAGCTCGGTCTCGAGCGTGTACTTCTGGCGGTCGTCGGCGATGGCCTTGGTCTTCTTCACCACCGTCGGGTTCACGAAGCAGCGGTAGCTCTTGAGGTTCTGCTCGATGGTGGAGACGTCGGCGCCGGTCGGCGCGATGCCCTGGATGCTCACGCGGAAGCCGCCCGAGGGGACCTTCTGCAGATCGAGCTTCTCGATGTCGTGCTTGATCTTGTCGGTGGGGATCAGCTCGGACACCTGCACGAGCACGTCCATCGCGTCGGCGCGCGGGAGCGGATCGTCGTCGCCGGCCGGGCCCTTGGCGCCGAGCATCTCCTGCACGCGCTCGGTGTTGGAGGTCGCCTCGCCGAGCACCTCGCGCGTGGTGGCCTCGAGCGTCTGCTCGAGGGTCGCGCGATCGGCCGAGAGGTTGCGGGCGCGGGTCCACGTCGCGAAGAGGAACGCGACGAGCACCGTCGCACCGAGCCCGGCGAGCAGCGGCACCTTCTCGCGGAGGAAGCCGTAGCCGCGCTCGAAGGCGAGCGGACCGCGGCGCAGATCGAGGCCGCGGCGCTTGGGCGCTGCGGCGAGCGCGATGCCGATGGCGCGGGCGAAGCGGAGCGCGTCGGGGCGCTTGCCTTCGCCCTCGATGCCGGCGAGCGGGAGCGGCTCGACCGGCAGCTGCAGCTCGCCGGACAGCCAGCGCCCGAGATCGGGGACCAGCGCGCCGCCGCCGCAGACCAGCACCGACTCGGGCACGACGCCGCCGGTCGAGCGCCACGCGACGAACGTCTGGCGGATCTCGCGGGCGAGCGCGGCGGCCGAGTGCGGCAGGCCCTGCACGCCGCGCGAGAGCGTGCGCGCGAACACCGGCTCGCTGCCGTCGACGATCAGGAGCTCCGACTGGTCGTAGCCGAGATCGAGGCACGCGCGCACGGTGCCGGTCGGGCCACGGAGCGCGGGCAGGGCGGCGAGCAGATCGACCAGCGGGAACGCGCTCGGCGCGACGTGATCGGGCTCGCGCCCGAGCGTGCGCTTGACGAGCTCGATGCGCGTGCGGACCTCCTCGACCTTCGCGGCGGCGACGATGACCGGCTGCGGCAGGTTCGCCGCGACGCCGGGGCGCGGGCGGTGGTCGAACACCGCCTCGTCGAGGTCGAACGGCAGCTGCGCCTCGAGCTCGAAGGGCAGGACCTCGGCGAGCCGGCGGCGCACCGCGGCCGGCACTTCGAGCGAGCGGACGTAGGTCTGCGTGCCGTCGAACCCGACCGAGAGCGGATCGTTGTTGGCCGCGGGCTCGGTCGCCGCCTCGGCGATGAGCTCGTCGAGCGTCTGCACCGGCGCGGCGGCGCCCTGCGCGTAGGCGAGGTCGGCCGAGACGCGGTCGATCCCGCGGAGATCCTCGACGATCCACTTTCGCGGAGAGCCGCGGACGACGGCCACTTTGACCTGCGTCGCCCCGATGTCGATGCCCACGTAGCGTGCCATGACGTTCCTCTCACTCGATCCGGAAATAGACGATCTGGCCGCCGGGGTTCGGGTTGATCGCGCCGAGGATCGCGTCGACCCCCATGCCGCCGATCTGACCCGAGCTACCGGCGACGCCCTGACCCTGTGCGAGCGGCGTGACGCCTTGCCCCATCTGCCCGGGCATCTGCCCGGGGACCTGTCCGGGCATCTGTCCGGGCATCTGGCCCGGCATCATGCCCATCGGCGAGTTGGGGATCGGCGGCGCGTTGCGGAAGTCGACCACCACGTGCAGGCGCACCTTGGTCGTGCGCTTGTGGCCCTTCACCTCGGCGGTCGCGTAGATGCTGAAGACCTTCGACTCGGTCGTGAAGTTCTTCGCCGCCTCGGCGGGCGACTGGAACTTGAACGGCATGATCTTCAGCATCTCGAAGAGCATCTTGCCGTACATGCCGCCGCCCTGGACGGTCTGCACGAACTCCTGCGGCGAGCCGAAGAGCGGCATGCCGGAGGTGAACGTGCGCAGCACGCCGAACATCGTGAGGAACTGCTGCTGCTTGCCGATGTCGTTGCAGAGCTCCGCGGTCGGCTGGAGCCCGCACACGACGCCGAAGACCGCCTGCGGCGGCGCGGTGTTCACGTTGAGCGGGCCCTGGCCCCACACGGTGAACACGCGCTTCTTCGGGTTCGACGGGTCGGGGTCGATGAACGTCGACCAGAGGTCGTCGCCCATGCCGCGCACCAGGCGCGCCTCCTCGAGCGAGTCGTAGGGCGCGTTCTTCACGCGGTAGGGGCGCTTGAGCATCGTGGTGCTCATGTCCTCGCCGCCCACGCCGGTGCCGCCGCCCTGGAATTTGTGCGGCTCGCAGGTGTAGAGCATCTCGTCCGGATCGGCCCAGTCCATCAGCGCGCCGCAGATCGCCTCGCGCGGGCTGGTGTTGCCGTCGCGATCGTTCTTCTGGAAGAGCGGATCGTACTGCGGCGAGGCGGTGAGGCCGATGAACGCGGCGCCGAAGCGGTTCTCCGCGATGGTGTTGCCGCGTGGACGCGTTCTCGGCGCCGCCGAGGTTCTTGGCGCCCTTCATGTCGAAGCCGCCGATGGTGCCGAAGCCCTCCTGGCCGTCTTTGTCGCTGAACGCGCCGAGGACCTGATCGGAGAACTCCCACACCGGCAGCTGGGGCACCGCGCGGCCGCCGAAGAGGAACCGCAGGATGCCGAGCGACTGCCGCATGAGCGGCTCGCTCGCCACCCACATGCGCGAGAGGTTGACCGCGCTCCGGGCCGTGTACTCCGCGATCAGCGTGTCCTTCTCGGCGTGGGCGGACTGCAGATCGGACATCTGCTCTTCCTGGAAGTCCACGACCGTGATGGTCATCAGCGCGATCGACGACAGCACCAGCAGCAGCGCCACGCCGCGCTCCTTCCCCTTGCGCTTGCGGCGCCGGGAGGCTCTGGTGGTGGGCGGATCGCGGTCGGTCATTTGAGGGCGAACGACAGAGGCAGGAGCATGTCGAGCTTGGTCTTGGTGCGCAGGCGGATCGGATCGAGGCCGGGGCCCGTCTTGAGCACGAGGTAGATCTCGACCTGCAGCGGGAGCCGGTTCGGCTGGCCGGCGATCGAGGTCGTGTCCCACGATTCGGTCCACATGCCGGTGGTCGGATCGAGGTAGCGGAGCTGGAAGGTGTCGACGTCGTCGGCGAGCACCTGGACCACGCCCCCCTTGCCGTGCTGATCGTCGATGATCATCTGCTCGCGACGGACCAGATCGAGCTGGTTCGACTTCTTCGCGTTGGTCACCGTGAAGTACGACAGCTCGCACTGATCGCTCTCGTGCGCGTCCTTCAAGAGGCGCCGGTGCGCGAAGGCGTCGAAGTCGACGCGGCCCGATTTCCCGGTGAACGCGGTCACGCGGGTCATCAGCACCGGCGACGCCGCGTTGTGCGCGGAGATGAAGGCCATCGACAGCTCACGCGCCATGCGGGTCATCGCGATGCGCCCGACGCGGTAGCGCTCGGCGATCGCCGAGGCGGCCTGCTTGCCGCGCGTGATCGTGCTGAACGCTCCGTAGACCAGCACCGAGATCATCGTGAGCACGGCGACCGCGATCATCACCTCGATGAGGGTGAGGCCGCGGGCCGACGCCCGATCACGGCGCGCGCTCGGAGCGCGGTCGCGGCGCGCGGTCATCGCGGCGCTCCGATCGGGGAGCTCATTCCGCCGCCGGGCGGCTGGAGCGGCGTGATGCCGCCGCCCGGCGCGCCGGGCATCCCCGGCATGCCAGGCATGCCGGGCTGCGCGCTGCCCATGCCCGGGATGATCGGCGGCAGGCCCTTCTGCGGATTGGTGACGAACTGGACGATCGTCAGCTTGCGGGCGATGGGGCCTTCGTTCCACATCACGTCGAGCGTGACGCGACGGATCGACGCCTCGAGCAGCGGCTTCAGCTGCGGGTAGACGATGTTCATCGCGAGCCCCGCGATGCCGGCCACGCCGGTCTGCCCGCTGGGCCCCGTCGGCTGCGCGAGCGTCGAGGTGAGCGCGGAGATGCCGCCGTCGGCGAGCGCGCCCGGATTGCCCGCCGCGCCCGCGAGCGCGCCGAGCGCGCCGAGGCCGCCCATCCCGCCGCCCGCGAGGCCGCCTCCGACGCCCGCGTCGCCGCCGCCGCCGGTGAGGCCGCCGTCGCCGACCTGGCTCGCCGGCGGGTTGGGCAGCTCCACGCGTTCGATGTTCCAGTGGCAGCTCATGCCGGCCGGCGAGTCGCCCGAGCAGCACGGGCCGTCCTCGGCCTGATCGGTCTCGGGGTAACCCTTGCCGAGCAGCTCCGCCTCGAGCTCGTCCATCTTGCAGCGCGCCGCGCTGGTCGCCAGCGTGAGGTTGCGCGCCTGCACGTTGGCGCCGTAGAGGCCGGCCTGCGCCGAGAGGATCGCGGTCAGACCGAGGCCGAGGATCGCCAGGGCGACCATGACCTCGAGGAGGGTGAACCCTCGCGAGCCGGGTCTAGAGTCTAGAGTCCAGAGTCCAGAGTCTGACGCCGCTCGCAGCAGGCGCGGCGCGCTCTCGACTCTAGACTCTAGACTCTGGACCATGCGCGAACGCGCAGCGGCGAGGCTGCGGCGCGCGCGGGCGGCGACACGCTCAGCGGCCGTCATCTTCCGCCTCGCTCGCTTCGCTGTCGTCGCGCGGGTGCGCCACGGCGACGACGCCCTCGGCGATGCTCGGTCGCCCGGTCAACGGGGCGAGCACCACCGAGAAGACGTCCTTCTCGTCGCCGCTGTTGGCGATCGCGAGCGCGACGCTCGCGCGCTCGGCCGCCGAGCCGAAGAAGTAGACGTACCCGCGGCCGCCCACCTTCGGCGCGTCGTCGTGGGCGGTGTCGACCGACTTCACGACGATGCCGGGGTGCAGCGGCTGCGGCACGCCGGCCGCGCCCGCGACGGGGCTGAACGACGCGCGCGGCGCCTGCGGCCCCTGCGAGATGCGATCGGCCTCGGCGAGCGCCGTCTTCTCGGCGTCGGTCGCGGGATCGGCGCCGCCGGTGCCGGCGAGGTCCTTCGACTGGATGAGCATCTTCTCGCGCGACTCTTCGATCCAGATCGTGCCCTGGTCCATGTCGATGACCAGGCGCAGATCGTTGCCGGTCGACGAGGCGCGCTGGAACGCCACCCGCATCGCCGTGGCGACGCGCGAGGCGCTCCCCTTGAGCCGCGAGCGCTGGATCTGCCCCCCGGCGAAGACCATCCCGCCGAGGAGGGCCACGCCGATGGCCATCACGATCAGCACCTCGACGAGCGTCAGCCCACGCGCCCGCGCGTATCGACGCCGCGACGCCGACGGCCGGAGGGGCCATCGACGGACGGACGTGCGCGCGGAGCGGAGGGTCATCATGCGATCACTTGGTAGGACGCGCGCCGGCCCAGATGTCGTCCTCGCTGCCTTCCTTGCCGTCGGGCCCGCTGCGGACGACGCCGTACTCTTCGCCGGTGCACAGGATGCGGTAGGGCTTGCCCCACGGATCGTTGGTGTTCTGGTCGGCCTTGATCGCCTTGTCGGCCTTGAGCGCCTCGACCGTCGGGCACTCGCCGCCGGTGCCCGGGTGATTGAGCTTCCACACCTCGACGACCTGCACCAGCGTCTTGGCGTCGGTCTTGGCCGTGTCCTTCTGGGCCTGCTGGAACTTGGGCACGGCGTAGATGGCGACGCCGCCGGCGATCAGGCTGAGGATCGCGACGACGATGAGGACTTCGACGAGCGTGACGCCGCGCGAACGACGACGCCCGCTGGACCTTCGACTGCGTGGCTGAAAGACCTTCGACCCGATCATGACCATGCTCCTTCAACGCTCGTGAACGTCACTTCTCATTCTCATTCGATGCGGTCGAGCCCGTAGGGCTCGCCGTCGGGGCCGTCCGACAACAGATCGTACGGGCGCGCCGGATCGCGCCCGGGGCAGGTGAAGCGCAGCGGGCGCTTCCATGCGTCGACCGGCGCGCTCGACAGGTACGCGGCGTGGTCGGCCGGCGCGGCCAGCTCGGCCAGATCGCGCGGGCAGCGACCGCCGTGGTCCGCTCGGAACGCGTCGACCGCCTCGCGCGTGCGCTCGATCGAGGCGCGGCTGATTCGCGCCATCTTGGCGCTCCGATCGCGTTCGCGGAACCACCACACGAAGAGCACCGCGACGATCGCGAGCAGCCACAGCCCCGCCCGCCGACGACGCAGATCGAGCGCGCCGAGCACTCCCCGTCGCTCCCACGGGAAGTACACCGTCCGCTCTCTGCGCTTTCGTCGTCCGAACATGGTGCTGTGTCTCGCTGCATCGTCGTTGTCGTCGCCGGCGGTGGTGGTGGCGCGGTCGCGAGGCTGGGGGTCTAGAGTCTAGAGTCTAGAGTCCAGAGTCAGTAGAACGCGTCCCCGACCCCTCGCTGCCGCCGCCTCTCGCATGCTGTCCCTGTCTCCTTCTCTCTCTCTCTCTCTCTCTTTGGTGAGGTCGCTGCTCGCGCGGGCCAGGTCATCAGTCGTCAGTCATCAGTCGTCAGCCCGAGACGTGCCCACCACACCCGTCATTCTCGGCCTCGTCGCTCTCACTCTGTCTCTCTCTCTCTCTCTCTCTCTCTCTCTCTCTCTCTCTTGTCTCTTCTGTGACTCTAGACTCTAGACTCTAGACTCTGGACCGACTGACGACTGACGACTACTGATTGAAGTCGTTCATCTGAATGAGCGGCATGAGAATGGCGAACGCGATGAACCCGACCGCGCCGCCCATGATGACGATCATGAGCGGCTCGAGGATGGAGGTCAGCGCCGTGATGCGGATCTCGACCGTCGACTCGTAGCTGGTGGCCACCGCCTCGAGCATCTGCTCGAGCTGGCCGGACTTCTCGCCGACCGCGATCATGTGGGTGACGATCGGCGGGAAGCGCTTCGAGCGCTTGAGCGGCTCGGCGATGCTCTCGCCCTCGCGGATGGCGGTCGCCGCCTCCTCGATGACCTTCTCGAGCGCCGCGTTGCCGATGACCGCGCGCACGATGTCCATCGCGCGCAGCAGCTGCACGCCGCTCGCGAGCAGGCTGGCCAGCGTGCTGGCGAACCGCGCGACGGCGATCATCTGGAAGAGCGAGCCGAAGATCGGCAGGTTCAGGATCAGCGTGTCGCGCGCGAGGCGCCCCTTCTCGGTGCGCAGCCACGCGATGAACGAGCCGACGCCGGCGCCGAGCAGCAGACCGGGCAAGAGCGAGAGGAGGAACTTCAGCGACTCGGCGCGGAACACCAGCTCGAGGATGGCGACGAACCCGCCGACGAGCAGGGCGGCCATCGCGCCGCTCTTCGACGGCTTCTTCGGCGTGACCGAGACCACGCCGGCGCGCACAGGCTCGACCGGCCTGTGCGTCAGCAGGAAGGCCCCGGCGCCGACCAGCGCGCCGAACAGGAGGCCGTGCGACACCGGCGAGGCGAACGACTGCGAGACGAAGATGAGGAGCGACGTGTACCAGGGCAGGGCGCGATCGAGCGACGCGAAGATCGCCGTCACCTTCGGCACGACGCCGATCATCAGCACGGTGATGAGCACCGACCCGATGAGCAGCATCAGGATCGGGTAGGCCATCGCCGCCGAGACCTTGCCGCGGAGGCGCGCCTGCGCTCTCGAGCGTGCCCGACGCCTCGCCGGCGGCGACCATGTTGATGTACAGCGGCGGGAACACCTTCGGGTGCTCGGCCAGCGCCGTCGCGAACGCGGTGCCCTGATTGAGCTGCTCGCGCACGCTCGCGAGCACGCGCTTGAGCTCCTCCTTCTCGACCTGATCGGTCAGCGCGCCGATCGCCTCGGTGAGCGGGATGCCCGCGCGCACCAACGTCGCGAGCTGACGCGTGGTCATCGCGATGTCGTTGATGTTCGGCTTCTTGAAGAAGGCGAAGAGGTTGATGTCGCGCCCGCGCTTGGCCTCTGCGGCGCGCGACTCGGTGGCGCTGGTGAGCACGATGCCCTCGCGGCGGAGCATCACGCGCAGTCCCTTGGCGTTGTCCGCGTCGCGGACGCCGCGCACCTCCTTGCCGCTGGCGGCGGAGACCCCGCGGAACTGGTAGACCGCCATTACGCGCGCGCCTCCGGCGCGCAGCGGTCTAGAGTCCAGAGTCTAGAGTCCAGGGCCTGTCCCTGAATCCCCCGGGATGAATCCCGGGGCACCGAAGGCTGCGTAAGCCTGCTTCGCAGGCTCCTCGCGCTGTGCGCGGTCAAGGCTCGGGTGCGCGGAAGCCGAAAACTCGGCCGTCCGCAGCGGAGCGTGCGCGAGCGCGGGCGCGCGGCTTTGGCTGCGGAATCCAACGAGTGCGAGCTCCCGCAGTCGTCGACTCCGTCGGTAACCAACGGAAGCGTGTCGCTGTGAGCGCCGAGCATGCCCGGCATCGACGAGGGCCTCTCGCCGGTTGCGTGCGCCGTGTGCGAGGAGCCCGCTTCAGCGGGCTTACGACGCCGTCGGTGCCCCGGGCTTCCAGCCCGGGGGCATTTGGGGACAGGCACTAGACCCGAGCTCATTCGACATCGTCCTGCGTCGACGCCAGGACCTCCTCGACCGAGGTCATCCCCGAGAGCACCTTGCGCGCGCCGTCCTCGCGCATGGTGTCCATGCCGTTCTCCATCGCCGCGCGGCGCACCGCCGCGGAGTCGGCGTGCTTGAGGATGAGCGAGCGCACCGCCTCGTCGATGAGCATCAGCTCGTAGATCCCGCGACGGCCGGTGTAACCGGCGCCGCCGCACACCTCGCAGCCCTTCGGCTTGTAGAAGATGGGGCGGATGCCGTCCATCGGCACCGGCGGCGAGTAGCGGACGTTGCGCGGCGTGTACGCCGACGACAGCTTGCGGCGGAGCTTCTGCGCGATGCTCGCCGGGTCCATCGCGAGCTGCTCGAGCTCGTAGTCGGTCGCCTCGTAGGGCTCCTTGCACTGATCGCAGAGCTTGCGCACGAGGCGCTGGGCGAGGATGCCGATGGTCGACGAGGCGACCATGAACGGCTCGACCTCCATCTCGACGAGGCGGGTGACCGCGCCGGCGGCGTCGTTGGTGTGGATGGTCGAGAGCACGAGGTGACCGGTGAGCGACGCGTGGACGGCGATCTCGGCCGTCTCGCGGTCGCGGATCTCACCGACCATGATCACGTCGGGATCCTGGCGGAGGAAGGCGCGGAGGGCGCTGGCGAAGGTGAGGCCGATCTTCGCGTTGACGTGCACCTGGTGGATGCGCGGCAGCTCGTACTCGACCGGATCCTCGGCGGTGAGGATGTTGAGGTTCGGCTTGTTGATCCGGTTGAGGCACGCGTAGAGCGTGGTCGTCTTGCCGGCGCCGGTCGGGCCGGTGACCAGGATGATCCCGTGCGGGCGCTGGATCAGGTGATCCATCAGCGCGTACTCGCGGTCGTAGAACCCGAGATCGGGCAGGTCGAGGAGGACGCTCGACTTGTTCAACAAGCGCATGACGATGCGCTCGTGGCCGCGCGACGTCGGGATGGTGCTGACGCGGATGTCGACGCCCTTGCCGGCGATCTTCAGCGTGATGCGGCCGTCCTGCGGCAGGCGCTTCTCGGCGATGTTCAGGCCCGCCATGATCTTCACGCGGGCGATGATGTTCGGCATGACCGCGCGGCCGGCGCGGCGCGCCTCGTGGAGCTCGCCGTCGATCCGGTAGCGCACCATCACCTCGCGCTCTTCCGGCTCGATGTGGATGTCGGACGCGCGACGCTTGCTCGCCTCGGCGAACAGCGAGTTCACCCAGCGGATGATCTTCGCGTCGTCCTCCGACTGGTCGATGATGTCGGTGAGCTCCTCGGTGTCCTCCTCCTCCTTCTCGAGGTCCTCGGCGGAGGTGTGGAGCCGCTCGAAGAAGCTGTTGATCGCCTCGACGATCACGCTCCCGGGCGCGACGGTGAGATCGACGGGCTTGCCGAAGATCGCGCGGACGTCGTCCTGCGCGGCGAGAT
The DNA here is from genome assembly GCA_016182965.1 of Deltaproteobacteria bacterium. Classification (GTDB taxonomy): domain Bacteria; phylum Myxococcota_A; class Polyangia; order Polyangiales; family JADJMO01; genus JALHOE01. The sequence goes on from JACPFM010000016.1 coordinate 34,317, forward strand.
CGAGCGGATCGGCGGCGACGACGTGGATGCGGCGCGCGTCTTCGCCGATGACCACCACCTTGTGCTGCTTCGACCAGGTGATCGGCAGGCGGGTGGCGATGTCGCTCGGGATCTTGGCCGGATCGATCGCGTCGACGAAGCGCACGCCGACCTCGTCGGCGAGCGCGCGACCGATCGACGCCTCGTCGGCGGTGCGCGTCGAGACGAGCAGATCGACGAGATCGACGCCGCGCTCACGCTGGGTGGCGAGCATCTCCTCGAGCTTGGCCGGCGGCAGCACGCCGCGCCGGGCGAGCACCTCGCCGAGGTAGCGCTGCTCGATCATCGGCGCCGGCCTCCGGCCGTCGCAGTCGTCAGTCGCCAGTCGTCAGTCGTCAGCCCTCGAGAAGTCGTCAGTAGACAGTCGTCAGTCGTCAGCCGAGAACGAGCGACGCCGTCGCTGCGCCTGCGCGCCTCGGCGGCGATGGGGACCTCATGAACTACGCTCACCTGTTTTCTCCACCCAGCCTGCGTTCGGACCTGCGACATGACTCTCGACTGACGACTGACGACTGATGACTGACGACTAATTCTCGATGATCGCGCCCTTCATCAGCGGCGCCGCCGGCTTCACCACGCCGGGCGCGGCCTTGCCGGGCGCGACCGGGATCGGGGTCGGCGTCGGCGCCGCGCCAGGTGGGGGCGCGACGGGTGCGCCCGCGCCGCCTCCCGTCGAGGCGGGGACCTCGCTGATGGCCTTCGAAGCGTCGTGCTTCTTGATTTCCTTCGGCTTGGTCTGCTCCTCGAGCGCCGCCTTGTCGTCGACCTTCATGTAAGCCTGACGGATCTCTTCGACCAGCCCTCGGGTACGCGAATAGTCGATGGTCGCCTTGTATTCCTTGTTCGCGGCGAAGACGAAGTAACGGTCGAGGAACTCCTGCCGCTCGCGCATCTTGCGCTCGAAGATGTTCCGCAGGTCGACCGGGTCGCGGATGACGTACGGCGTGAGGATGAGCAGCAGGTTGCGCTTGGTCGTCTGCGTCGAACGGCGCTTGAACAGCGCGCCGATGAGCGGGATGTCGCCGAGCACCGGGATCTTCGTCTCGCCGTTGCTCACGGCGTCGCGCACGAGGCCGCCGATGACGATCGTCTGCTGATCCTGGACGACCAGCTGCGTCTTGGCCGTGCGCTGCACGATCGACGGGTTCAGGTTGCCGCCGCGCGGCGGGCCGAGCTCGCTGATCTCCTCGTCGACCTCGAGGCGGACCTCGTTGGAGTCGTTGATGTGCGGGACGAGCTTGATCTTGGTGCCGACGTTCTGACGGCTGATGCCGCCGAACGCGCCGAGGCCGCCGAAGCCGCCGATGCCGCCGAGGCCGGCCGCGCCGGGGATGCCCGTCTGCCCGGGGATGCCGCCGAGGCCGCCGAGGCCCGGCACGCCGCCGAGGATCGACGACTGCAGCGGGACGTTCTCGCCGACGTTGATCTCGGCCGGGATGTTGTCGGTCGCCATGATGTGCGGCGTCGCCAGCACGTTCGAGTCGCTCGAGGTGGTGACCGCCTGCAGCGCGATGCCGAAGGCCGGGACCGAGACGCCGACGCCCGCGAGCGTGAGCAGCGTGTTGGACCGGACGCCGAGCGCGAGGCCCTGCAGCGCCGTCGGATCGGTGCCGGGGAACGTGAGCGAGCCGGGGAAGCCGTCGCCGCCCATCGGGCTCGAGCCGCCGAGGACGACCGAGCCGTCGGGGCCCACGGTGTCCATCTGGTAGCCGCCGTGGAACGAGAAGCCGAGCTTGTTGGTGTGATCGGTGGCGACCTCCATGATCACCGCCTCGATGAACACCTGCCGGCGCGCCTGATCGAGCTTGTCGATCACGTTGCGGAGCGAGGCGTAGTCCCGCAGCGACGAGGTGATCACGAGCGAGTTGGTCGACTTGTCGGCGGTGATGCGGATGGCGCCTTCGAACACCGTGGTCGACGGCGCGCCGCCGCCGGCGCCGGGCTTGGGGGCGGGGGGCGCGCCGCCCTTGCCGCCGGTGATCTCG
>JACPFM010000016.1:36361-86422 GCA_016182965.1 Deltaproteobacteria bacterium
CTCGTTGAGCGTCTTGGCGAGCTCCTCGGCGTCGGCGTGCTGCAGCGGCAGGACGTGGATCTCGCCCTCGCCCGACATCGGCACGTCGAGCCGCTTGATCAGCTCGAGGATGCGCAGATAGGCCTTCTCGGTGCCGATGACGATCACCGAGTTGGTGCGCTCCTCGGCGACGATCTTGGTGACGCGCGTCTCGACCGCCTGGCTGCCCGGCGACTTCGCGGCCTGCGCGCCGCCGGCGCCCTTGGCGACGTCGAAGATCTCCTGGAGCTTGGTCGCGATCTCCTGCGCGCCGGCGTAGTGGATCGGCTCGACCCAGACGCCGTCGCCGATCCCGGTGACGTCGATCTCGTCGATGATCGACATCATGCGTTTGATGTTGGTCCCGGTGTCGGTCATGATCACCAGGTTGCCGGGCGAGTAGATGGTGATGTCGCCGTCGCGCGACTTGAAGTGCGACAGCACGTTCGCGACCTCGTCGGCCGTCGTGTAGTTCAGGCGGTGCAGCCGCGTGATGAAGCGGTCTTCCGGGGCGCTCTTGGTCGCGGTGCCGTAGATGGGCGTCGACTGCGTCACGACGCCGGGCGTCTCGACGATCTTGAGGAACTTGCCGTGCGGGATGACCGTGAGGCCGTTGGTCTCGAGGATCGAGAGGAACGCCTGATACGCCTCGGCGACGGTGACCTTCTGCGGCGAGTAGATGGTCGCCTTGATGTTGCGGACCTTGCCGCCGAAGATGAAGCGCTTGCCGATCAGCTGGCCCATCACCTTGATCAGCTCTGGAAGATCGGCGTCTTCGAGCGAGAACTGCACCTTGTAGCCCGGGGGCTTGGGGTCGAACTCGATCTCGTCCTTGAACTGCGGGAGCGTGGTGGTGTCGGCGGGCTTCTTGCCGCCGGGCGCGGGGGTCGCGCCTGCACCGGCGCCTGCACCGGGGAAAGGCGCCGCGGCGGGGGCCTTCGTCGGACCGGCGCCCGGAGTCGGCTGCGCAGGGGCCGGCGCGGGCGCGGGAGGGGGAGCGGGAGCGGGCTGGGGAGCCGCGCCCGGGCCCTTCTTCGACGGCGGCAGCTGCACCTTCTCGAGGCCCGGCGGCAGGGGAGCCTGCGCGTGCGCGAGCCGCGGCGAGGTCTGCGCGACGAAGGCGAGCAGCGCGATGAGGGCGCAGAGGGGACGAGCGGAGCTTTGGCGCATGGGGTGGACTACGACCTTTCGACCGGCGGCCGGGGGAGCCGCCGCGACGACGTCACAGCGAAGAGAGCGTCACTTGATGTTGAAATCGATGTTGGTCGGCTTGCCGTTGCGGACGATGCCGACCTGGATCGAGGGCGCGGTGCGCAGCTTGGCGTACGCCTCGAGCGCCTTCTCGGGGCTGGTCATGTCGAAGCCGTTGATCGACTTGAGCATGTCGCCCGTCTGCAGCCCGAGCTTCCCGAGCAGCGTCTCGGGGCGGATGTTGAGCAGGCGGATGCCGACGACCTTCCCGTCCTGCTGCTCGGGGATGATGCGGGCGCTCCTCATGAGCTCCGCCTGGTTCTCGATGATCTTGTCGACGACGTTGCGATCGACGTTGAAGGTCTTGTCGTCGACCTTCTGGATGCCCTTCTCGATGTCGGCGGGGACCTTGCCGGGCATCATGCCGCCCGGATCGACGGTCACCGGAGCGGCGGGCGTCGGCGGGGGCGCCGCCGGCTGCGGCGGCTGGAACATGCCCACGTAGCAGTAGCTGGAGCCCTCTTTGAAGTAGACCTTCTCGCGCACGATCACCGCGACCTCGCGGCCGCCGACCGAGGAGCCCTCGCGCACGAGCGGCTTGTTCGACATGCCCTCGCCGGTCGACAGCAGCGCGAAGGACTTCGCGGGCTTCACCGGATCGACGATGGTGATCTCGAGCTTCGGCCCCGAGCTGCACGGGGAGAACATGCGCTCGCCGCTGTCGTCGACGGGCGACTCGTCGACGGGCACCGGCGGGGCCTCGATGATCGGGCCGGTGACCGAGTCGAACGGGTTGCTCTCGAGGATGCTCTTGGCGCTGAGGTTCCGAGCGGCGGTCGGCCCGGGGAGCGCGGGCAAGCCCGACCGACCCCCGCCGCCCGCGTTGGCGAGCGCGGCGGGCTCGAGGGGGAGCCACTTTCCGGCGATGAGCTGGGTCAGCCCGGCCGCGAAGAACCAGGTCGCAACCGCCCCGAGGGCGGCGACCACGACCCAGAAATTCCTCTTCAGCAAGGCGTCCATCGCGGGTTCTCTCGGGGCAAAGACCGGAACGTGCGTTCCGTGATCCGAACAGTGCCGTGTACCGTGCGGAGGGACAGACGTCGAGAGTCTTCGCGCCTGGTCCCACGCGCCGCCTAGCGAGCCACGTGCCAGCGGGAAACGCCCGGAGAAACAGCCGTATTCTCGCGCTCGACGCCGGCCGTCCCGCGCCACCTTGGCAAGGTCGGGCCCCCCCACGGGACCCGTCGCGACAAATTGGCAGTCGGCTCCGCGGCCGGGCCCAGGCGCCGCGGCGCTCCGCCGCGCCGACGGTGGGCCGTTCTTGCCGTGCCCCGGCGCGCCCCTTAGCCTGCGAGCGGGATGTTCAAGGACACGCTTCGCCAGGTCGTCGAGTCCACCGAGGGAGCGATCGCCGGCCTGCTCATGGGCTTCGACGGCATCGCGGTCGACAGCTACACGCGCGACGGCGTGAGCGACGGCAAGGACATCAACGAGATCGGGATGGAGTTCAGCGTCATCCTCGGCTCGATCAAGCGCGCGGCCGAGGCGCTCGAGGCGGGCGGCGCCAAGGAGATCGCCATCCAGGCCGAGCACCTGACCACGCTCATCCGCGTGATCAACGACGATTACTTCGTCGCGTTGACCATGCGCCCCGACGGAAACCCCGGCAAGGGTCGCTTCGTGCTCCGCACGGCCGCGCCGAAGATCATCCAGGAGCTCCAGTAGGCGCCGTGCGCCGCGTCCTCTGTCTGTCCGGGCCGAACCTCCAGCTGCTCGGCACGCGCGAGCCCGAGGTCTACGGCAGGACCACGCTCGCCGAGATCCACGACGAGCTGCGCGCCGTCGCCGAGTCGCGCGGCGCGACCGTCGACTGCAGGCAATCGAACCACGAAGGGACGCTGCTCGATTGGATCGCCGACGCGCGCGGTCAGGCAGACGCGATCCTGCTCAACGCGGGCGCGTTCACGCACACGTCCATCGCCCTGCGCGACGCGATCAAGGGCGTCGGGCTGCCGTGCATCGAGGTGCACCTGTCGAACCCCGAGGCGCGCGAGGCGTTCCGCAGGCGCTCGCGCATCGCGCCGGTCTGCGTCGCGAAGGTCGCCGGTTTCGGCGCCGCGTCATACCGCGTCGCGTTGACGGCGGTGCTCGATTGGCTCGACGCGCGCGACGAGTCCCGCTAGTTGGTCGCGCCTCCAATGGCGAAGCCGATCGACAGAGGCGCGGCCCCCCGCGCCGCACGGGATGGGGAGTCGGAGTGGATCGCGACGCGCGAGCTCGAAGGGCTGCTCGAGGTGATGGAGCGCCACGAGGTCGCCGAGCTCGAGGTCGTGCGCGGTTCGGGTGAGACGCGCCGTCGACTGACGATCCGGCGCGGTCGAGCGGCGACGGCCGCAGCGGCGCCGCCCGCTCCGGCGCCGGTGCACGCGCACGCCGGCGCCGCGACGCCGACCGCCACCGCGACCAAGCCGGCCCCGGCGGCCTCCGAGGCAGAGGAGGGGTTCACGTACGTGACCTCTCCGCTCGTCGGCACGTTCTACCGCGCGCCGTCCCCCGAGTCGCCGCCGTTCGCCGACGTCGGCATGCGCATCCGCCCCGGTCTGCGCCTGTGCATCGTCGAGGCGATGAAGCTGATGAACGAGATCGAGTCCGAGATCGAGGGGACGATCGCCGAGATCCTCGTCGAGAACGGCAAGCCGGTGGAGTACGGCCAGAAGCTGTTCAAAGTGAAGATCTGAGGGTTCAGGTCCCGAGCTTCCGTTCACCGGGCCCCCGAGACCCTTGCGAACGTCCTTGCGTCCCGAAGGCGTCCCGAAGGCGTCCCGAAGGCGTCCCGAAGGCGTCCCGAAGGCGTCCCGAAGGCGTCCCGAAGGCGTCCCGAAGGCGTGCCGAAGGCTCCGGCCGCGCCCGTCGCCCGGCGGGGCGGTCGGATCGGCGCCGACCCCGCGACCGCCAAGGAACTCCGGACGATCCCCGCTGTCATTTCGGCCAAGGATCGGCCCGCAGATCCTTCCAACCGGTCGCGCGTATGGAGGGAACATGACGCCACGACGCAAGCCGATTCCCGCGCCGATCGAGCGACGGTCGGGGCCCACGTTCGTGCTCGCGCGCGTGCTCGCGCCGGCCACGCGGGCCTCGCGGCTGCCGACCGCGGCGGCGCTCGCGATCGCGCTGGCCGGCGCCGGGTGCCTGCTGCCCGAGGACGAGTCGGTGCGCGCCGATCCGGCGACCCGGAGCGTGCAGACGATCAAGGCGATGTCGTCCGCCAAGAGCGCGAAGGCCGACGCCGGGCCGATGATCGACCCCGATCCGATGCCGCTGCCGGGTGAAGCCGCCATCGTGCTGCCGGCGCCCGTCCCGTCGCCCGTCCCGTCGCCGGTCTCGCCCGTCTCGTCCACGCACCCGCGTGTCGCTGGCCGGATGCCCGCGATCCACCTGAAGCCGCCCCCGACCGGTACGGGCACGCCCACATCCGCGGGAGGGACCGCGGGAGGCGGCGCCGGCGCGGGCGGGGCGAAGGTGAAGCCGGCCGCGGAATAGGGGCGCGACGCGCGGGCGTTTGCTTCACCGCAGATGCGCCGGTACGACTCCCTCGCCGAAGACGCGTTCTCCGCGTCCAACGCGTTCTCCCGCGTGATGAGCCCGACCCCCGACAACCCCGAGCATCGCGACGACCCCGAAGAGGCGCCCGACTCGATCGAGCCGGCCAACGACACGGCGGGCGAGGTCACCCTGTGCGTCGTCGACGACGACGCGTCGAACCTCGCCTCGCTCGAGACCATCTTCAAGCGCGAGGGCATGCGTGTCTTCGCCGCGACGGGCGCCAAGCGCGCGCTCGAGATCTGCCGCAAGCACCGCGTGCAGGTCGTGGTCACCGACCTGATGATGCCGGGCACCAGCGGCCTCGAGCTGCTCAAGGCGCTGAAGACGATCTCGCCCGAGACCGAGGTGGTGCTGATGACCGCCTACGGCACCGTCGAGACGGCCGTCTCCGCCATGAAGGAGGGCGCGTTCGACTTCGTCGAGAAGCCCCTCAAGCGCGCGTCGATCGTCAAGAGCGTGCGGCTCGCCGCCTCGCACCAGAAGCTCGTCGCCGAGAACAAGGCGCTCAAGAAGAAGATCGCGCTCCTCGAGCACCGCGACATCGTCGGCACCTCGCCCGCGCTGCGGAAGGTGCTCGAGATCGTGACCCAGGCGGCGCCGTCGATGGCCACCGTGCTCGTCCTCGGCGAGAGCGGCACCGGCAAGGAGCTCCTCGCGCGGTTCCTCCACGAGCGCAGCGGCCGCGCGCAAGGGCCGTTCGTCGCGGTCAACTGCGCGGCGATCCCCGAGGCGATCCTCGAGGCGGAGCTGTTCGGCCACGAGAAGGGCGCCTTCACCGGCGCCATCGCGCGCCGCGAGGGCCGCTTCGCGCGCGCCGCCGGCGGCACGCTCTTCCTCGACGAGATCGGCGAGCTCTCGCCCGCGGTGCAGGTGAAGCTCCTGCGCGTGCTGCAGGAGGGCGAATACGAGCCGGTCGGCGGCGACACGCAGCGCGCCGACGTCCGCATCGTCGCCGCCACCAACCGCGACCTGAAGCGCGAGGTGGCCGAGGGCCGCTTCCGCGAAGACCTCTACTACCGCCTCAACGTCATCGCGGTCACCGCGCCGCCGCTCCGCGCGCGCCGCGAAGACGTCCCGCTGCTCGTCGATCACTTCCTCGGCGTCTACTCGGCCAAGAACGCCAAGCCGCGCCTCACCGCCGGGGCCGCCGCGCTGCAGCGCCTCGTCGACTACGCGTGGCCCGGCAACGTGCGCGAGCTCGAGAACGTGATCGAGCGCGCGGTGGTCCTGTGCCGCGGCGATCAGCTGCGCGTCGAGGACCTGCCCGAGCACATCGCGCAGGGCGAGGCCGCGGCCGTCGCGGGGCAGATCAGCTTCTCGGTCGGCACCACCATCGAGCAGATGGAGCTCGCGGCGATCAAGGAGACGCTCCGGCAGGTCCGCGGCGACAAGGCGCTCGCGGCGCAGCTGCTCGGGATCTCGATCCGCACGATCTACAGGAAGCTCGGCGAAGAGAGCGAGTGAGCGGGGCTGGGAGCAGGAATCCGAGCTGAGAGCAGGGAAGCTCTGAGCTAGGGAGCAGGGAGGCTCTGAGCTAGGGAGCAGGGAGGACCCCTTTTCTCCGCGGGCTGAAGCCCGCGGCAATCTCTGCAAGCCCGGCTTGGCCGGGCTTCAGCGAACGGGTTCGTGGTCGGTCGACCAGGCCTCGAAGGGGCAGTCGTCACGATGCGCGGTGCGCTGCCGGGCCACATAGGGGAGGAGTCCACCGACGGTGAGCGGATCGCACGACTGCGCCCAGTAGCCGTCCTGCCAGACGAGCGGCCGCCAGTCGGGGCGCGCCACGAGCCGACTCTGGTTCCACGCGCGACAGGACGCGCCCTTGATCTGCTGGATCAGCGTCGCGAGCGTCACCGTCGGATGGAGGCTCGCGACCAGGTGCACATGGTCCCAGGTGAGGCCGACCGCGAGGACGCTGCACCGCAGCTTGCCGGCTTCGCGTCTGATCGCCTCGTCCCACCACTCGTCGGCGCTCGCAGGCAGAACCCTCGCCCGATCCTTGGTCGACCAGACCGCATGGATCACGAGATCGACCCACGACCGCTTCGGCATCCCCCTCATCGACGCCGAGCGACGCGCGGTTGCGCACTCGTCGAACCTCCGAAAACCTTGGATGAGCCCGGCGTGCCCGGGCTTGCAGGAATTGCCGCGGGCTTCAGCCCGCGGAGACAGAAAATCAGCCTCCTGCCTGGAGAAGATCAGTTCCTCGCCGCCAACCCGTAGCCGAGCCCGCCGCTTCTTGCGTCGGCCGCGGTATGATCATACTATTCATCACACCATGCCGACGACGGAGCGGGTCACGGTCACGCTACCGGCCGAGATGGTCGAGCGCATCGATCGACTCGAGCGCAACCGGAGTCGCTTCATCGCCGAGGCCGTCGAGCGCGAGCTCGCGCGGCGCCGGCGTGCAGGTCTCCTCCGATCGATCGCCAACCCGCACACGGAAGCGGAGGAGCTGGCTTCGGTCGGGCTCTCCGACTGGGCCAGCGGCCTGCCGTCCGACGACGAAGGCCTCGTCGACGAGTCTGCCGGCAAGGCCGTGCGTTGGATCGACGGCAAGGGCTGGGTCGCCGAGTAGCCCATGCGGCTCGATCGCGGAACGATCGTGCTCGTCGAGCTCGACCCGACGGTCGGCCACGAACAGCGTGGCGTTCGGCCGTGCATCGCGGTGAGCGATCCCGCCGTGAACGTCGACCAACGCTTTCCGTTGATCGCGGTCGTCCCGGTCACCGGCACGAAAGGCGAGGGCGCGCTGTACCCGGAGCTCGCACCGGGCAAGAGCGGGCTCACGAAGGCGTCGTTCGCGCTGATCGATCAGCTCAGGTCCGTCGACAAACGGCGCATCCGCCGCGTGTTCGGCCGCATTTCGAAGGACGAGCTCGCAGCCGTCGAACAGGGTCTGCAGCTCTTCCTCGGGCTCGGCGAGCCCGAGTGAGCGCAGCGCCCTTCGTCGACGGTCAAGGGCAGGGGAACAGCGCGTCGAGCGCGCCGAGCAGCTTCGCCTGATCGACGCCATCGGGTGTCGTCTTGGCGAGCTCGGCGCGAAGCACCGCGGCCTTCGCGGCGTCGCGCGCGGTGGCCGCCCGATCGAGCACGGCGCCGAGGACGCGCACGCCCTGCCACGCGCCGCCGCACGCGCGCTCGAGCGAGCGCTGGCGGACGATCACCGCGAGGCCGCGGAGCAGCGCGCGATCGAGCTGCGTGCGCGCGCGATCGCGCGTCGCGAGATCGGCCGCGACGCCGCTCGGGTTGTCGAGATCGCGCCAGCAGCGCACGGCGAGCAGGCCGTCGTAGGCGCGGTCGTGCGCCGTCGGGCTGCGCGCGCGGACGTACCGCGAGAGGCCCTTGGCCGAGGTGCGCGGCTCGCCGCCGCTGTACTTGGCCCACATCGAGTCGCAGTCCGCGGCCTTCGAGGCGCAGGTCGTCGCCTCCTTGTGCGCCGACACGTAGAAGAACCACAGGAGCGCCGCCTCGATGCGCGCGGCGTTGCCGAGCGGGTCGACGCCGTTGGCGCCGTCGGCGAAGGCGCGCGTCAGGATGGGGAGGATCTTCGCGGGGCCGACGCAGCGATCGGCGTTTGCGGCGATCTCGTCCGGGTTCATGTCGCGGCAGGCCTTCGCCGCGGGCGGGTAGTGCTCGTCCTCGCGGCGCACGACGCGCGAGCCGATGCCCTCGTCGGCCGAGTAGATCGCGCGCGCCTCGACGAAGTCCGCGCCCGTCGGCACCGAGTCGCCGCCGAAGCGGAGGATCGAGGCGATGCGCTCGAACGCCTCGACGCGCGTCAGCGACGCGACGCTGGCGCTGAACGGGTGGTAGAGGCCGTCGTCGACGACGCACGCCGGCCAGCCGTCGGTCTCGGAGCCCGGGACGAAGTCGGTCGGATCGCGCGGACAGCTCCCCGCGGGAGCGGGCGCGATCGCGCGATCGGGCGCGCAGCTCGCGGGCGAAGCCGCGTCGCCGTCGGTCGCGTCGAGGGCCGACGACGGCGTCGGATCGCCCGCCTCGCAGCCGACGATGCCCATGGGAAGGAGAAGCCAGGCGCAAACCAACGAGACGCGCATGAAGGGGAGGCATCATAGCCGGCGCGACCGGAGCGCCTACTGCCGCGACGTCTGTCTGCCGACCTCTGGAGGCGTCTGCGGTCGACGGTCGACGGTGCCCGCGTTAGCGTCCCGAGCCCATGCCCGTCGATCCCACGCCGGTCCTCCACGATCCCGCGATTCGCACCAGCGGCAGCCAGGGCGAAGACCGCGAGCTCGCCGAGCTGCTCGCCCTCGCCGACGAGACCGTGCGCCGCGTGCGCGCCGGAGGCGCCGACGTGGCCGAGGTCATCGCGCGGGCCGGCAGCGAGCTCTCCGCGCGCGTGCGCCTCGGCGAGCCCGAGCTGGTCGAGGAGGCCGGCCACCGCTCCATCGGCATGCGCCTGATGAAGCGCGAACCGGGCGGGCAGGCGTTCCGCGTCGCGCTCACCTCGACGAGCGATCTCACCGACGAGGGCCTCGCGCGCTTCGTCGAAGACGCCCTCGAGCTCGTCGAGCTCTCGCAGGCCGATCCGTTCGCCGGCCCGCCCGATCCGTCGCTCCTCGTGCGCGGCCCGTGGATGGACCTCGAGCTCTACGATCCCGCCTGCGGCACCGTCGACGCCGCCGAGGCCGTCGCGCGCGCCACGCGCGCCGCGGAGGCCGCCCGCAAGTTCGATCCGCGCATCACCAACAGCGAGGGCGCGACCTTCGCCCGCACGCAGGGCGCCTCGGTGATGGTCACCAGCGGCGGGTTCCGCGGCGGCTACCGCGGCTCCTACGCGTCGCTCGTCGTCACGCCCGTCGCCGACGAGCCGGGCGGCGAGAAGAAGCGGCGCGGCTACCACTGGACGGCGCGCCGCAAGCTCGCCGCGCTCGACGACGAGGTGGCCGTCGGCGAAGAGGCCGCGCGCCGCACGCTCCGCAAGCTCGGCGCCCGCAAGGTGCCCACCGGCGAGGTGCCGGTGGTGTTCGATCCCGACGCCGGTCGCTCGATCCTCGGCCTGGTCGCCAGCTGCGTGAACGGCGGCGCGATCTACCGTCGCTCGAGCTACCTGCTCGATCGCGAGAACACCCGCGTCGCCTCCGACCTGGTCGACGTCTACGACGATCCGCTCATCCCCGGCGCCCCCGGCTCCCGCCCGTTCGACGGCGAGGGCCTCGCCGCGCAGCGCCTGGCGATCATCGAGCAGGGCATGCTCCGCACGTACATCGTCGACAGCTACAGCGGTCGCAAGCTCGGTCGCCCGTCGACGCACAGCGCGGCGCGCGGCGGCACCGGCGGTGTCGGCCCCTCGACCAGCAACTTCATCCTCAAGCCCGGCAAGACGCCCGCGAAGGACGTGGTGAAGGCCACCAAGCGCGGCCTCTACGTCACCGAGATGATGGGCTTCGGCTTCAACGCGGTCACCGGCGACTTCTCCCGCGGCGCCGGCGGCTTCTGGATCGAAGACGGCGAGCTCGCCTTCCCGGTGAGCGAGATCACCATCTCCCTCAACCTCGACGAGATCCTCAAGCGCATCGACATGGTCGGCGACGACATCGACATGCGCACCTCGGTGGTGGCGCCGACGTTCCGCGTGTCGGCGATGACGGTGGCGGGGAGCTGATCCACATGAAGGCCCCCGGCTGAAGGCCTTCAGGCCAAGGGCCTACATTTTGTGGGTCGGGGCTACACTCACCCCAGCCGCGCCAGCGCCTCGTCGCAGTCGGCCACGATCGATTTCAGCGACAGCCGCTCCGCCAACGCACGGGCGCGGCCGAGCTCGTCGATCGCCTCGGCGCGCTCGGCGCGGCCGAGGTGCAGGAGGCCGAGCCAGTAGCGCGCGTTGACCTCGTCCCAGAGGTAGCCGCGCTGGTGGTTCCACGCGGTCACCTCGGCGAGCTTGCGGAGCGCCTTCTCGTCGCCGGCGAGGCCGTCGAGGTAGGCGATGGGCGCGCGGTTGATCGCGGCGAGGCGATCGTGGCCGCCCTCTTCGGCGAGGGCGAGCGACTGTTGCAGCGCGGCGTAGGCGCCCGGCTTGTCGCCGAGGCGCATGCGGCAGTCGCCGAGGTTGTGGATGTTGATCGCCGTCTCGTAGAGCAGGCCGGCCTCGCGCGCGAGCTCGGCGGCCTTCTCGGAGCAGGCGGCGCCGTCGACCCAGTCGCGGACGAAGCAGGCGATGAGCGCGCGCGTCTTGGCGCGCTCGGCCGCGAGCACCGGGCCGTCGCCGATCGCGCGGGCGACCTTCTCGGCGCGCGCGAGGTACTCGAGCGCGCGGGCGCGGCCGCCGTCGGCGCCGACCGCGGCGAGCGCGCCGGCGAGGCCGACGTAGACGTCGTAGAGCTCCTTGGTGTCGCCGTGCGCGGCGATCATCGGCTCGAGGCGCTCGAGGATCGACGCGGCCTCGCCGAACTCGCCGCTGCGGCGCGCGTTCTCGGCGCGCGCCATCAGCACGCGCTGGAGGCTCCGCTCGTCGTGCGCCTCCTGGCTCAGCTGCTCGGCGCGATCGAACGCCTCCTTGCCGCGTTCGAAGAGGGAGATCGAGCCGAAGGCGCGGCCCGCCCGATCGCTCTGCTCGCGGAGGCGGGCGTCGCTCTCGCCCTCGAGGCGCGCGAGCGCGCGATCGATGGCGGTGGTCGCGTCGGCGGCGCCCTGCGCGCGACCGCCGCGCGAGGTGCCGAGCGAGGTGGCCAGGGCGCGCAGCCACTGCAGCACCTCGTCGCGCGGACGCTGGCGCAGATCGGCGAGCACGGCGGCGCGCGCGAGATCGCGCGCGGCGGCCTCGGGGTGCCCGAGCGAGAGCTGCGCCTCGCCCGACTTCGCGAAGAACGCAGCGGCGCGCTCGCGATCGCCGCCCTCGAAGAGGTGGTGCGCCACCCGATCGAACTGCGGCTGCGCGGTGGCGATGAGCGCGTGGGCGATGGCCAGGTGCAGCTCGCGCTTCACCTCGGCGGGCGCGGCGTCGAAGACCACCTCGCGCGCGACCGGCGACACGAACGAGATCGTGCGCTCGCCGCCGCGACGCACGAGCCCCGACGCCTCGAGCGGCGAGAGGAGGCGCTCGACGTTGGCGACGCCGGCGGTGTCCTCGGAGCTGCGCATCCCCTCCTCGACGCTCGCCGCGACGAGGTCGATCTCGGCGGGCTCGCCGAGCAGGGCGATGGCGGTGAGGATCTCGCGCTCGCGGACCGACAGCCGGGCGAAGCGCGAGGCGACGAGGCCGCGCAGCGACTTCGGCAGATCGATCGCGTCGCTCGCGCGCTCGAGGGCGGCGCGCTCCTGCCCCGGATCGCCGCTTTTGGTGACGGCCCCGGCGTCTTGCACGGCGCGCACGAGCTCCTCGACGTACAGCGGGTTGCCGGCGGCGCGCTCCTGCACGAACGTCTGGAGCTCGGGCGCGACCTCGCGCACGCCGAGGCGCGTGGCGAGCATCTTGCGTACCTCGTCGGCGCCGAGATCGCGGAGCACGATGAGGTGGTTGGCGACCGGCTTGCCGCCGTCGACGTCGGTCTGGAGGAACACGCCGCCGCCGTCGTCGCGGTCCTCGTCGGCGAGGCCGGCGAAGAGGAGGACCACCCGGCAGCCGGCGACCGCCTTCGCGACCGACGCGAGCACCGCGAGCGAGGGCGCGTCCATCAGCTGCACGTCGTCCCACGCGAGCACGTGCATGCGGTCGTCGCACAAGCGCGAGATCATGTGGGCGAGCGCCGCGGCCGCGTGCTCTTGCGTGGAGCCGACGTCGCCGGTGCCCGCGTCGCCGCCGGCGCGCACGAGGTTGAGCACCGAGTCGAGGTGATCGTCGCCGAGGCCGAGCGCGCGGAGGCGCGGGCGCACGGCGGAGACCTTCGCCTCGGGATCGCCCTCCTCGATGCCGCACAGCACCCGGAGCATCGCGGCGACGCCGGCGAGCGGGACGTCGCGCCCGTGGGGCGTGCAGCTCGCGAGGTACCACCCGACGTTGTAGGCGCCGCGCTGGAGGCGGCGGTGCGTCTCGTGGAGGAGGCGCGTCTTGCCGACGCCCATGGCGCCGCGGACGGTGACGAGCTTGCAGCGACGGCGCGTGGCGGACGCGAGGATCTCGCCGAGGACGCGCAGCTCCTCGCGGCGCCCGACGAACTTCGCGTACAGCTCGCTCGCGGGCTTGCGGCCGCGGAGGAGCACGCCGCTCACCGACGCGAGGGTGCGCGCCGCGTCGGGGATGGGCTCGACCTCGAGCGTGGAGCGCACGTGGCGGAGCGCGGCGGTCGAGAGCGCGATGCGCCCCTCGCGCGCGTGCGAGAGCTCGCGGGCGCCGGCGACGAGGCTCGTGAGGCGATCGTCGCGGACCACGTCTCCGGCGGTGCCGACGACGATCTTCCCCGCGTGGATCCCGATGGCGGCGCTCGGCGCGATCTCGCGGAGGGCGCGCGAGATGACGAGCGCGGCGCGCACGGCGAGCTCGGTGTCGCGACCGTCGGGGATGTCGACGCCGAACACGCCGACCACGCGCCCCGCCTCGTGCTCGACGACGTGCGCGCCGTAGCGACGGAGCATCGTCTCGGCGAGATCGGTCGGGCCGGTCGCCATCACGTCGGAGACGCGCGGCGGCGGCGACGAGAGCGAATCGGCGCGCGCGATCTCGGCGACGATCGCGGTGACCTCGCGGTGCTCGGCGAGCGCGGCGGCGCGGGCGATCGCCTCGACCTGGCCGGGCTGGCCCGTGGTCGACGCGCGCGGCGTGGTGCTGTCGCCGCCCTCGGGGACCTCGACCGGCGTGTTGACCAGGCCCTCCTCGACGTCGACGTCGATCTCGAGATCGGCGGCGCGGATGGCGACCGACGGCGCGTCGCGCCCGGTGCGCAGCTCGTGCAGCAGCTCGCTGAGCGCGTGGGCGCCGAAGCGCTCGGCGGACGTGTAGAGGTAGGCGAGCAGATCGTCGTGCAGGCGCGCGGCGTCGGGGTAGCGCGCGTCGGGGCTCAGGGTCATCGCGCGGCGGACGATCTGCGCGAGCTCGGTGGGGATGTCGGGACGCGCGAGCTCGAGCGGCGGCGCCTCGGCGGCGCGCACGCGACGGAGCGTCTCCTGCATGGTCGGCGCGGCGAACGGGTTGGAGCCGGCGAGCATCTCGTAGAGCACCACGCCGAGCGCCCAGATGTCGCAGCGCGCGTCGGTCGCGCCGCCGGTGGCCTGCTCGGGCGCGAGGTACGACCACTTGCCGCGAATGGCGATCTTGCCGTCGTCGCGGGGGCTGTCTTCGGTGTCTTCGAGGCCCAGCGTGTCACGCGCCTTGGCGATGCCGAAGTCGGTGACCTTGACCTCGCCCTCGTAGCTGAGGAGCACGTTCTGCGGGCTGACGTCGCGGTGGACGATGCCGAGCGGCCGCAGTTGCTCGTCGCGGCGCCGGTGCGCGTGATCGAGCCCCTTGGCGACCTCGGCGGCCACGTACGCGGCGACCGACGCGGGGAGCTGGCGGCCGCGCCGACGGATCCACGTCAGCAGCGTGGCCAGGTCGAGGCCGTGGACGTACTCCATGGCGATGAACAGCGAGTCGCCGACCCGACCGAGGTCGAAGACCTGCACGACGTTCGCGTGCGAGAGGCGCACCGCGAGCTTCGCCTCGCGCACGAACATCTCGACGAACTTCGGCTCACGCGCGAGCTTCGGGAGGATGCGCTTGATGACCAGGACCTTCTCGAAGCCCTCGACGCCGTAGGACTTGGCGCGGAAGACCTCGGCCATGCCGCCCTGGCCGATCTTCTCGAGCAGCGCGTATCGGCCGAACGCCTCGGGCTCGACCTTCATCGAGCCGGAGTCCCGGCCTTGACGCATCGGGTCGTCGCTCACCGAGGTGGACACGCCGCTGGAACCCCCACCGCTTTCACCGACCCGCAGCCTCGAACGGATCCCCCCCGTCCATCGGAGGAGCGTACCACGCCGTAAGGTCGCCGGTGGCGCCCCGCAAGGCGGACGAGCCGGTCGGGAACGCGATCTCCGATCATCCGAGCGAGCCCTACGGCCGCTGGCGATTCGGCGGAACCCTGGATCGCGTTGATGGTGCGCAAAGGCGCGACGTTTTCGGGGGCGTCACACCCCGCGGCGCGCGAGGAAGGCGTCGATGGCGGCGGCGGCGCGGGGGCCGGCGTGGCCGTCCCACAGATCGGGGATGCGCGGGGCGACGGTGCCGCGCGGAGCGACCGCGTCGATCGCGGCGACGATGCGCTCGGGGGAGGTGCCGACGAGGGTGTTCGTGCCCTCGGTGATCGTGATCGGGCGCTCGGTGTTCTCGCGGAGGGTGAGGCAGGGGACGCCGAGCACGGTCGTCTCCTCCTGGATGCCCCCGGAGTCGGTCAGGACCATGGCCGAGGCGTCCTGCAGCTGCAGGAACTCGAGGTAGCCGAGCGGCTCGGTGAGCTTCAGCCCTGGCGCCGCGGCGACGCGGGCGGCGAGCGGTCCCTCGCCCATGCGCGCGCGGGTGCGGGGGTGCACCGGGAAGACGACGGTCATGCGCCGGCCGAGGTGCTCGATGGCGTCGAGGAGGCGCGCGAAGACGGCCGGATCGTCGACGTTCGACGGGCGGTGCAGCGTCAGCAGGGCGTAGCCGTGCCTCTGGAGGCCGAGGCGCTCGAGGGCCGGGCCCTTGCGGGCGCGCTCGAGGTTGCTGAACACCGAGTCGACCATCAGGTTGCCGACGCGCACGACGCCCGCCGGATCGACGCCCTCGCGCGCGAGGTTTTCGTCGGCGTCGGGCGAGGGCGTGAGGTACAGGTCGGTGAGCCGATCGGTCACGATGCGGTTGATCTCCTCGGGCATCGATCGATCGAACGAGCGCAGCCCCGCCTCGACGTGTGCCACCGCGACGCCGGCCTTCGCGGCGACGATCGCGCACGCGATGGTCGAGTTCACGTCGCCCGCGACGACGACCATCGCCGGGCGGCGCTCGGCGACGACGCGCTCGAACGAGACCATGATCTTGGCAGTCTGCTCGGCGTGCGAGCCGGAGCCGACGCCGAGGTGGATGTCCGGCGCGCGCAGGCCGAGATCGCGGAAGATCGCGTCGTTGAGGTGCTCGTCGTAGTGCTGGCCGGTGTGCACGAGCAGGTGCTCGCGGCCCGCGTCCGACGCGAGCGCGCGCAGGAGCGGCGCCATCTTCATGAAGTTCGGACGCGCGCCGACGACGTGCAGGACCGTGCTGGGCATGGGGCCGGCAGTGTGCAACCCGCCGGCGCGCTCGTCGAGAGAGTCGTCAGTCGTCAGTCGTCAGTCGTCAGTCGTCAGAGAGTGGGAAGCTTTCGTCGAGCTTGGTCGAAGGTCGAAGGTCGAACCAGGGCCAGAGCCCCTGGAACCCCGTGGGAATGGGCTCTCGATTCGACCTTCGACCTCGGATCATGCTGACGCTTCAGCAAGCGCTCGCGGCTCCTCGCTCGTGGTCACCGACGGCCTCCTCCGACGCCACGTTGTCGGAGTCTCGTCTCGGCTGACGACTGACGACTGAGGACTGACGACTCCCCTCGACCGCCTCGCGCACCTTCGCGAGCGGCGGGCGGCGGAGCTTGCAGAGGCGCAGCGTGCGGCGCGCGTCGGCGTCGGCGCGCAGGGCCTCGAGCTCGGCGATCGCGCGGTGGAGCAGCCGCTCGCGTTCGCGCAGCACCTCGCCGTAGCTCGAGTAGTAGCCACGGAAGCCCTTCCACCAGGTGGCGAGCTCGCTCTCGGCGAGCGACTGCGCCTGCGCGATCCGATCGAGGGCCGCGCCGTCGAGGAGGGTGCCGTCGACGTCGACGGTGGCGCCGCGGCGCAGCGCCCAGGCGGCGAGCACGCGCAGCCGATCGGCGATCAAGTCGCTGGGACGCGGAGCGAACGGCTCGCTGCGGCGGTGACGGTTGGCGTCGCGATCACGAACGGGCATCGAAGACCTCCTGTGGAAAAGCGAGCGAAACGAGGCTCGCGGGAGGAGGGTCGACAGGAGGCGCGCGGCGGTTGCGTGGGCCCCGTTCCTTCACCCGTTACTTCACCAGCTCGGTCGGGGAATCGAGCGGTCCGATGGAGGGGACCTGCAGCAGCAGCTCGCGAAGGTGCGGCGGCGGGGTCGCCGTGGCGATCGCGCGGGCGAGGTCGAGCACGGGCCCCACGCGCGCCGTCGCCTGGGAGTAGAGGCGCGTCTGGCCCGTGGCGCAGCGATCGTCCATGCGGCGCAGCACGTCGAGCACGGGATTGGCCTGAAGGCGCCCGTCCTTCGGGACGACCAGCACGCCGAGCATGCCGGCCATCGCGTCGGCCAGGACGTCGACCCCGAGCTGCACGCGCTCGTCGGGGCCGACCCACGCGCGCGCCCAGCAGCTGCCGCGCGGCGTCGGACCGGGTGGCAGCACCGTGACCGTCTGCAGCGTGCGCGACGCGTCTTCGATGTGCAGCTCCCAGGACATCACGCGGTACCCGAGGGCCGCCTGCATCAAGCGCGTGAGCTGGCCGTAGGGGACGTCGCGCGCGACGCGCATGCGCAACGGCGCGTTCGGGCGCTCTGCGCTGGCGCGCTCGAGGGCAGGGCGCACCTCCGGGACCTCCTCCTGGAACTCGGCGCTGACCGGCAGCGGCGTGCTGTTGCCGAACGCGATCAGCGCGGTGCGGTGGAGGTCGAGCTCGAACGTGCGCGTGGCAGGCGGCAGGGGCGTCGCATCGGACGGCGGCGGCACGTCGACGGTGACCGGCTGCTCCTTGCGGCAGGTACAGCCCGACGCCGCGATCGCGAGCGCCATACAGAGAATCCCGGGTCGATGCACGCGCGCACTGTAGCGCGCCCTTGACGTGCGCGGGACATCGCGACTACCGAGGGCGCGTCGTTCGCGGGTCAAGCCGCGGGCGACCGTCGAGGCGGTCTTCTCGGCGCGGCGCTCTCCTTTCCGAGGGCTCCGCGCGGGGAGGAAAAGGGAAGCCGGTGAGAGTCCGGCGCGGCCCCCGCCACGGTGACCGGGGACGAACGCGGACGATGACCACTGGATCGCTCGATCCGGGAAGGGTCCGCGGGAGGACGATCCGGGAGCCCGGAGACCTGCCGTCTCGACGCGACGTGACGAGCACGCGGGGTGCGTGGCTCGCGCTCGAATCGTCCCCCGACGTCGCGCGCGCGCCTGCCCCTTCGGATCGTCTTCGGAAGGCGGCGCGAGGGTGCGCCGCGCGGAGGTCTCGATGAAGAAGATCGCGTGGGTGGCGCTCGCCGCCGTCGGTTTCCTGGGTTGTACGGAAGAAGAGACGATCGATCGCGCGTCGCCCGACGCGACGTCCGACGCGGCAGGCGAGACGACGCCGCCCTCGGAGACGGGCGCCGCCGACGCGGCCGATGCGGCCGACGCGCCGATCGACGTCGCGGAAGACGCGGCCGACGCCGCGCCGGTCGACGGCGGCACCGAGGCCGACTGCCTCGACGGATCGCCGATGGACGCGTATTTCACGCTCGAGGACACCACCAAGTGCCTCGTCGCGCGCTACGACGTGCCGGTCGGCTACCTCGGCACGCTGACGTGGGGTCGTCACGGCGGCCCGCTCGGTCTCGAGGGCGGCGCCACGCCGAACCTCGTGCGCTACGAGCTCCCGGCGGCTGCCACCGGCGCGATCACGATCAAGAAGACCGCGGTCCCCGTGACCGGCGTGCCGAGCGGCGCGTTCTGGGGATCGCAGGCGATCGATCTGCCGTTCTTCGGCTGGACCGCGTTCTCGTACACCGGCACCGGCACCGGCTTCCCCGGCGAGCTGCTGCTCGTGAACACCTCGGGCGCGCTCACCCGGTACCACGTGAACGGCTACTTCGCGGGCGTCGGGCTCGGCCAGCTCTCGACGAGCGGCGGTCGTCTGCTCCACACGTCGCTCTCGTCCATCGGGTCGGCCGCCGGCTCGACGAACGAAGGCGGCCTCTACGCCGCGGACTCCTGCGGTTCGGCGAGCACCACGCCGCGGCTGCTGCCCGCCGGTGACACGGCGTGCAAGGACCCGATCAAGGTCGCGACGTGGGAGGCCGGATCGTCCGGCCCGATCGCGGTCGACCCCGACGAGAACCTGTTCGCCATCCTCTCGAAGTTCGGGGGAAACCAGGAGCTGCGCGGCTTCGAGCGCTCGACGGTCGCGCGCGGCAGCGCGGCCACGGCGGGCACCAAGCTCTTCGCCGACACGCAGTACACCAACGATCTCGTCGCCGACGGCAAGGCCGTCTACTGGCAGCCGAACGACGCGACGACCTACAGCGCCGTCGATCCGAAGATGCTCGAGTACAAGGTCGAGGGGAAGACGCTCACCCCCGTCGGATCGCCGAAGACCTTCCTCAAGATGAAGACCGCGGGCTCCGCGGTCACGCTGATCCGCGACTCGTCGCGGCGCGTGTGGGTCGGCGTCGCGGTGCCGGGGACGGGCGACGCAGGCCCCTCCGCGAGCGTGCTGTTCGTCTTGCGCGCGAAGAAGCCGTGATCACGGTCGCGCGACCAGCGGGGCTCGGCGCGGCCGCGTGCCAGCCTGCCCCGGTGCCTCGCTGGTTCAACACCGCCGGCCCTTGCAAGGCCGAGCTGCACTACATGTTGACGGCGGAGCGTCGGATCCCCGACGTGCGCCAGCTCGTCGAGGAGCAGGCCTACTTCGTCGTGCACGCGCCGCGGCAGGTCGGGAAGACGACTTCGCTGCTCTCGCTGGCACAGCATCTCACTGTCGAGGGACGGTTCGCGGCGGTGCTGCTGTCCGCGGAGGTCGGCGCGCCCTTCGGCAACGACGCCGGCAAGGCGGAGCGCGCGATCGTGTCTTCGTGGCGAATGTCTGCCGAGCACTGGCTTCCACCGGAGCTCCAGCCGCCGGCGCCGTCGAGCGACCCCGTCGACGGCGCGCACGTCAAGGCCATGCTGTCGTCGTGGGCGCGCGCCTGTCCGCGCCCACTGGTCGTCTTCATCGACGAGATCGACGCGCTCTACGGTGAGGCGCTGCTGTCTTTGCTGCGCCAGCTCCGCGACGGGTACTCGACACGTCCTCGGAGCTTCCCGTGGTCGCTCGCGCTCGTCGGCCTGCGCGACGTCCGCGACTACAAGGTCGCGGCGGCCGGCGAAGGCCGGTTGGTCACCTCGAGCCCCTTCAACATCAAGGTCGAGTCGCTCACCCTCCGCGACTTCACGCGCGACGAAGTCGCGGAGCTCTATGGCCAGCACACCGCCGATACCGGGCAGGCGTTCGAGACGGCGGCAGTCGACCGCGCGTTCGAGCTGACCCGCGGGCAACCCTGGCTCGTGAACGCGATGGCGCGGCAGCTCGTCAACGTCGTGGTGCCCGGCGCATCCCGACCCATCGCGCCCGCAGACGTCGATTCGGCCAAGGGCATCCTGATCGCGAGGCAGGACACGCACCTCGACAGCCTCACCGAGCGGCTCCGTGAGCCGCGCGTGCGACGCCTGATCGAGCCGATCCTCGCGGGGACCACGCTGCCCGACGTCCCGACGGACGACGTGCGCTACGTCTGCGATCTCGGGCTCGTCCGCCAGCGATCGGATGGTGGCCTGGAGATCGCCAACCCCATCTACGCCGAGGTCATTCCCACCTCGCTGGCCGTCGTGACGCGGGCGTCGCTCCCGGAGATCGCCCCGACCTGGCTTCGCCCTCACGGACGGCTCGACGCACAGGCGCTGCTCGACGCTCTCCTCGCGTTCTGGCGGCGTCACGGCGAGCCGCTGCTCGGCTCGGCCCCCTATCACGAGATCGCGCCCCACCTCGTCTTGATGGCGTTCCTGCACCGGGTGGCCAATGGCGGCGGCGCGCTCGAGCGCGAGTACGCGATCGGTCGCGGGCGGATGGACCTCTGCCTGCGCTACGGGCCCGACGTCCTCGCCATCGAGCTGAAGGTCTGGCGCGACGGCGAGCCCGATCCGAAGGACGAAGGCCTCGATCAGCTCGATGGCTATCTCGCCGGGCTCGGGCTCGACGCCGGTTGGCTCGTGATCTTCGATCGGCGCGCGGGGGTGCCGCGCATCTCCGAGCGCACCGCCGCCGCGCACGAGAAGACGCCGAGCGGCCGGGCCGTGGTCGTGGTCCGGGCGTAGCTCGTCGCGCCCGGCGAGCGTCCGGACTAACCTGCGCCCATGTCGCGCGTTCGCTACCTGGTCACCGGCGGTGGGGGATTCATCGGCTCGAACATCGTCGAGGCCCTGTGCCGCGCCGGCGAGCGCGTGCGGGTCATCGACGACTTCTCGACCGGGCACCGCAAGAACCTCGACGGGCTCGACGTCGAGCTCTTCGAGGGGAGCATCGTCGACGGCGAGCTCGTGGCCAAGGCGATGGCCGGCGTCGAGGTCGTCTTCCACGAGGCGGCGTTGCCCTCGGTCCCGCGCAGCATCGCCAAGCCGCTCGACAGCGACAGCGTGAACGTCCACGGCACGCTCACCGTGCTCGAGGCGGCGCGGCACGCGGGCGTCCGCCGCGTGCTCTACGCCGGCAGCTCGAGCGCCTACGGCGACACGCCGACGTTGCCGAAGCGCGAGGACATGACCCCGCGGCCGCTCTCGCCGTACGCCGTCGCCAAGCACACCGGCGAGCTGTACCTCTCGGTCTACGCCCGGCTGCACAAGATCGAGACGCTCAGCTTCCGCTACTTCAACGTCTTCGGCCCGCGGCAGGATCCGAACGGCGCCTACGCCGCCGTCATCCCGCGCTGGATCGCCGCCGCCCTGCGCGCCGAGCCGATCTCGATCAACGGCGACGGCGGGCAGACGCGCGACTTCTGCTTCATCGAGAACGTCGTCCGCGGGAACCTCCTCGCCGCGAGCTCCGAGCGCGTGCTCGAAGGGCAGGTGGTCAACATCTCGTGCGCCGAGCGCATCTCGCTCCTGCAGCTCGCCGACGCGATCGAGGAGCTCACCGGCAAGGAGCTCCAGCGCGTGCACGCGCCCGCCCGCGCGGGAGACGTCCGCGACTCGCTGGCGGACATCTCGCGCATCGGGGAGCTGCTCGGCTACGAGCCGGTCGTGCGCTGGCGCGAGGGCCTCGAGCGCACGGTCGCGCACCTCGCGGGTCGATCTGGGTTGATCAGCTCGTGACGAGCGGCTTGCCCGCGGGCAGCTCGCTGCGGATCTCGCTGCTGATCGCCCGCAGATCCCTGCGGGAGTACGGGGTGATCGTCTCGTCGACGCTGCCGTCGTCGTGGAACCGCTGCAGCTCGAGCGACACGCGGCGCAGGTACTCCTGCTTGACGTGGAACGGCATGAAGGAGCTCTTGAAGCCGGCGATGATCACCTGCTTGAGGTCATTGAGGCTGAAGCCCATCTCGGTGTGACAGAGCCACAGCTCCTTCGAGACGGTGGTGTCGGTCACCAGGCGGTTGTCGGTGTTGACCGTCACCCGGAGGCCGAGATCGGCGTAGAGGCGGATCGGGTGCGAGCGCAGGTCGCGGATCGCGCCCGTCTGCACGTTCGACGACGGGCAGCACTCGAGCGGGATGCGGTGATCGTTCACGTAGTGGAGCAGATCGCCGTCCTCGCGCAGGCGGCAGCCGTGGCCGATGCGGTGCGCGCCGCAGACGTGGAGCGCCTGCTCGATCGACTCGGGGCCGTACGCCTCGCCCGCGTGGATCGTGGTGTTGATGTTGTTGTCGCGCACCAGCTGGAACGCGGCGCGGTGGTGCTTGGCCGGGTGATCGTACTCGGCGCCCGCGAGGTCGAAGCCGACGACGCCGCGGTTCTTGTAGGCCACCGCGAGCTCGGCCATCTCGAGCGACGACTCGGGGCTGATGTTGCGGATGCCGCAGACGATGATGTTCGACTCGATCCCGAAGTCCTTCTGCGCCGCGCGCAGACCCCCGAGGACGGCCTCGATGACGCTGGTCAGCTTCAGCCCGCGCTGCGTGTGGAGCATCGGCGCGTAGCGGACCTCCATGTAGCGGACGTTCTCCTTGGCCGCGTCCTCGGCGAGCTCGTAGGCGATGCGGGTGAGCGAGTCCTCGGTCTGCATCACGCGCAGCGTGACGTCGAAGGCCTTGAGGTACTCGACCAGCGAGCCGCAGTTCTCGCCGAGGTGCATCGCGCGGCGCAGCCCGTCGGGATCGCTCGCCGGCAGCTCGATGCCGCCCTTGTCGGCGAGCTCGAGGATGGTCTCGAGGCGGAGCGACCCGTCGAGGTGGACGTGGAGATCGGTCTTCGGCAGCTTCTCGATGAACGAGAGCGGGAGGCGGGGAGACGCGGCGCTCGGGGCCGGGGTGCGCGCCGGCGGAGGCGCGGAGGGTTTCTGGGATGACATGGACCATCCTTAGTCGAAAGTGCCCTGCCGGTCACGCCGCGTTTGACGGGGGCGCCAAGGCGCGGTTCGGTGAGGCGTGGGTCCGCGCACAGCAGAGATCGAAGCGTGGGCTGCCGCGGAGATGGCGCGACGCGCCGTACGCGCCCTCGCCGAGGCGACGCGCGATCTTCCGGTCGAGCTGCTCGCGTTCAAGGGGGTCCACCTCGCGTGGTGCGTCGCCGACGATCCGGCCTACCGCTCGATGGCCGACGCCGACGTGCTCGTCGTGTCCGGCTCGTTCGCGCGCGTGGTGGACCGCCTCGAGCGTCTACCCGAGTTCGAGGTGACCATCCGGGACTGGTCGACCCACTGCATCCGCTACCTGCCCGCGAACAAGACGATCGACCTGCACCGCGTGGCGCTCCTGCCTGCCTGGGGAGGTCTCCGTCGGAGCGCGCTGCGACGCCGCGCACTGCCTGCGCCCGCGCTAGGACCGGGCGTCCTCGTGCCTGAGCGCGTAGACGCCGCGGTGCTGGCGCTCGCGAATTTCGTGAAGAACGGATTCGGACTCATCGAGCCGTCACAGGCGCCGACCGATCTGGCGCTGTTGGCCGACAAGGGTGTCACCGCGGCGGCGCTGTCCGAGCGGCTCCGGGAGCACAAGCTTCGCCGTGTCGGTCTCGTCGGAATGACGGCGCTCGCCCGACGTGACCGGCGATGGGAGCCGTTCGTCGCCGCGCTCGTCCGGAAGGACGGCGAGACCGCGCGGGCGGCCTGGTTCGTGCGCGCCATCGAGCGCGCTGCGGCGGTCGATCCCTACGCAGGGCTGATCGTGGTTCGGGCCATCGGCGATGCTCCGCTCTCGACCGTGGGCAGCGTCGCCTGGGGCGCCGCGCGCGGCGTTAGAGATTGGGCGCGACGGCGCCTTCGCTGAACACTTGACCCCACCGCCTGCGACCGACACCCTGTTCGCGTCTTGGCCAAGCAACAGCTCCTCCTCGTCGACAGCGATCCCAAGGGGATCCGCGTCCTCGAGGTCAGCCTCAAGAAGGCCGGTTACACGGTCACGACCGCTCGTTCGGTCGACGAGGCGCTGACGGTGGTCGACGTCTCGGTGCCGGATCTCATTCTCACCGACACGCGGTTGGAGGGGGGCGACGGGTTCCAGCTCGTGCGCCGGCTCAAAGAGCACCCCGAGTGGTCGCAGATCCCCATCGTGTTCCTCGCCAGCGACAAGGCCATCGAGAGCAAGGTCCGCGGCCTCGAGCTCGGGGTCGAGGACTACCTGACCAAGCCGATCTTCGTCCGCGAGCTGCTCTCGCGCGTGCAGCTCTTGCTGCGCCGCACCTCGCAGCAGCGGATCACCGACGCGCGCACGATGGGCGGCCGCACGCGGTTCGCCGGCTCCATCGAGGACATGGCGGTCGTCGATCTGCTGCAGACCATCGAGGTCTCGCGCAAGAGCGGCGTCGCGCGCGTCGCCAACGGCGAGCGCATCTGCACGTTCTGGTTCCGCGACGGGCAGATCGTCGACGCGATCCTCGACAAGCTCGAGGGCGAGGAGGCGATCTACCGCACGCTCGTGTGGAACGACGGCGAGTTCGAGGTCGAGTTCGGTCCGGTCTCGAGCGTCGTCCGCCAGCCGACGATCGACGCCTCGACCCAGGCGCTGCTCATGGAGGGCATGCGGCGCGTCGACGAGTGGGGCCGGCTGCTCGAGCAGCTTCCGCCGCTCGAGACGGTGCTCGAGGTCGATCGCGGAGTCCTGCTCGATCGGCTCGGCGAGATCCCCGACGAGCTGAACAGCATCCTGCGCCTGGTCGACGGCCAGCGGTCCGTCCTCGAGCTCGTCGACGCCTCGCCGTTCGAAGACCTGTCGACGCTGTCGACGGTCTCGAAGCTCTACTTCGAGGGGCTGCTGGTGCCCGCCGCGCCGCACGACGTCGTGCCGGCGCCCGACGATCTGCGCGCGAGCCTGATGCCGCCCGCGCAGACCGGGGCGACCGTGCCGCCCCCGCGCGATCTCGCCCCCGCGGCTCCCGTCGCCCGGCCGGCACCCATCGCCCCGGCCGTGCCTCCGCGGGGGAGCACTCCGAGCACGGAAGAGGCCATCCGGGCCGCGATCGAGGCGGTCGGGCGAGAGATCACGCCGGCGCCGCGTCCGACGCCCGAGACGCTTCCCCCGACGACCTCGCCGTTCGGCAACGAGGTCGCAAAACCCGCCGAGCCGGCCGCTACGCCGGCCGCACGCGCGGTCGATCTGGCGCTGGCGGCGCTCGCCAGCGTGAGCGACGTGCCGTCCACCCAGCGCAAGGTGGGCGAGGGGAGCGTGCCGCCGCCCGGGCCAGGTCCGCTGCCCCCGGTGAAGGCGACGCAGATCGTCACGGTGCCGGCCGAGGTCGCTGCTGCTGCGGCGGCGAAGCCGGTCGAGCCTGCTCCCAAGCCGGCCGAGGCCGCGCCCAAGCCGGCCGTGGCTCCTGCGCCGCCTGCGGACCGCCCGCCGGCACCCGCGGGATGGGTGCCCGAGAAGGCCGAGGCGAAGCCTGTCGCCGAGAAGCCGGCTGCCAAGGTCGACGAGGCGAAGCCCGCGCCCAAGCCCGCGGAGCCGAAGCCGGCTGCCAAGGTCGACGAGGCGAAGCCCGCGCCCAAGGCCGAGGAGCCGAAGCCCGCGCCCAAGGCGGCCGAGCCCATCGCGGCGAAGGCAGCCGAGCCCATCGCCGCGAAACCAGCCGAGCCGAAGCCCGCGAAGCCCGACGGGGAGAAGCCCGCGCCCAAGGAGCCCGAGAAGAAGCCGCTCGCGGCGACGCAGATGTCGCTCGGGCCGACGCTGCCCGCGGGAGCGGCGCCCGAGGAGATCCGCGGCGCCGCGCTCAGGAACACGCAGCGCGACGTGATCATCCGACCGGCCGACGCCGAGAAGGCGGCCGCCGAGGTGCGGAAGGCCGCGCAAGACGGCAAGGCGCACCCGCCCGTCGCGCTGCCGGCGACGCCGGCGGCGTTCGACGACGACGAGTCGCACCCGGGCTTCTTCCGCAAGAGCGAAGAAGAGATCCACCACGAGCACGCGAAGGCCGAGGCGCCCGATCTCCACGAAGAGGAGCTCGTGGAGGCGCGCCTCTCGCGCCGTCCTCCCGATCCGCGCGCGCGGAAGGTGGTCTTCGGCATCGTCGGCGCGTTCGCGCTCATCGGCCTGATCGCCGTGGTGCGCGCGAAGACGAAGAAGCCGCCGCCCAAGCAGCCCGACGTGGTGGCGACGCAGACGCCGCCGCCCGCGTACACCTACGAGCCGCAGCCGCTGCCGCTCCCCGAGCCCACGGTCACCGCGCCGCAGCCCACGGCGAGCGTCGTCGCTTCGGCCGAGCCGGCCCCCTCGGTGAGCGCCGCGCCTTCTGTCAGCGCGGAGCCCTCCGCGACCGTCGTCGCCTCCGCTTCGGCTGCGCCCACGGCGAGCGCGCCGGCCGAAGATCCCGACGCCGCGCTCAGCGCGAGCCAGCTCCTGGCGAACGCCAAGACCGCTCTGAACAACAGTCCTTCACGTGCCGCGACGCTCGCGAAGAAGGCCATTGCCAAAGGGGCAGGGGGCAGCGCGTACTACGTGCTCGGAGCGGCCTACCAGATGATGGGCGCCACCGGGGCGGCGAAGGGTGCCTACGGGACGTGCGCGAAGAGCGGGGCGCCGGAGGCGGGGGAGTGCGCGAGCTTGTTGGAGTCGATGTGATGCACGGCCGGCGCGGCCCTCGGGCCCGCTCCGCATCGAGTAAGGCGTCCATCGCGTGCTGGCTCGCGGCGAGCACCGTCGCGAGCACCGTCTGGCTCGCTGGATGCCGCGTGGACGCCTCTGGGCTCGCGAACGCCAGTGCGACCGACGCAGGAGGGGAGCCCGACGCAGCGATCCTCGGCTGTGGCAACGGCGCGCTCGACACCGATGAAACGGATGTCGACTGCGGGGGCGACGCGTGCGGGAAGTGCGGTGACGGAAAGGCATGCCGCGGTGGCGGCGACTGTCTCTCCGGGCGCTGCGATTCCGGTACCTGCGAAGCCGTGCCGTCTTGCACAAACGGCGCACGGGACGGCGACGAGAGCGATGTGGATTGCGGCGGAGAATGCGCTCGATGCGGGGCGGGGAAATCCTGCGCCCGCGCGACCGACTGCCTCTCTGGTGTCTGCGTCGGCAACAGCTGCGCATCATCGACGTGCTCGGACGGAGTGTTCAACGGAACGGAAACCGACATCGACTGCGGCGGGAAATCGTGCAGCCCTTGCTCGAAAGGGCGTCTCTGCACTGTAGGTCCGGATTGTGCGACACATTTGTGCGATGCGGGTATTTGCCAATGGCCGCGCACGTGCAAGCACCTGCACGAAGCCGAGCCCACCCTCGGCAGTGGCGTATTCACGATCGACCCGGACGGCCTAGGCGCCGCAGTCGCTGCGTTCGCTGCGTACTGCGACATGCAGACCGATGGGGGCGGCTGGACCTTCTTCGCGCATGTGGATGGTGGCTACGCTGGAGATCGCCTCTTTGAGTCCGATGTCGGGACGTACCGAGCGGATGTAGTTGACGATGGGACCACATATGGGCGTGCCCGCTCGCTGTTGCCGTGGGTTCCACATACCAGCATGATGGTCGCTCTCGACACTGCGGATCCCCTTGCGGCGGCCGCCGTCAACAAACTGCTATTTCTGCAGTACATGCCGGGTGCGGACGGCTTCAACCGTGGTCCGATACCATGCGTTGGCCTCAAGGCCGGTTTCGCATACCGTGTGGGGTTGGCCGGGCCTTTCGTCACTGGCGGAACCAGCAACGGTTGTGGAACGACGGACTGGTATCTGCGCGACGCATCGAACTTGAAATACTTGACCTTGTTTGACTACTCACGAGCGGGGAACGCGTGGGGAGCCGGTATGGGCGGCGACGATTCCCTGAATCATGACGGATGGTGGTATGTGCGCTGAGCACCGAGCCCTCGCCGTTGAACGTTGCGGCTCGGGTTGGCAACGTATGTCGTGGACGCCCAGATCCTGGAGGCCTACGGATGAACTCTGAGTGTTTCGTGCACGAGACCGCCGTCGTCGACGAGCCTTGCGAAATCGGGGCGGGGACGCGCGTCTGGCACTTTTGCCACGTCAGCCGAGACGCGAAGATCGGGTCCGGGTGCTCGCTGGGTCAGAATGTCTTCGTCGCAAGCGGCGTGACCGTTGGTAACAACGTGAAGATCCAGAACAACGTTTCCCTCTACGAGGGCACCGTCATCGAGGACGACGTGTTCTTGGGCCCCTCATGCGTACTTACGAACGTGAGCAATCCGCGCTCTCAGGTCAATCGCCGCAGGCTCTACGAGAAGACGCTCATTCGGCGCGGTGCGACGATCGGCGCGAATGCAACCATTGTCTGCAGCACTACCGTCGGTCGATACGCATTCGTCGCAGCTGGCGCCGTGGTGACCCGAGACGTCCCCGACTACGCCATGATGGTTGGCGTGCCGGCACGTCGCATCGGCTGGTGTAGCCGTCATGGACACCGGCTATCTTCGATCGATAGCAGTGGGTACCTTGTTTGTCCCGAAAGCAGGCTGCGGTACCGGGAGGTGGGCGAGAGTCTCGGCTGCGTCGACCTCGATGAAGACGCGCCCCTGCCGGAACCCCTGGCGGTCGGGACCGTTTCATATAGGAATTTCCGACACGGAGCCGAGTGATGAGAGTCCCCCTCCTCGATCTGCGACGCGACACGTCCCTCGATGCACAGCTCGAGGCGGCGTTCCGACGAGTTCTCCAGAGCGGTCACTACATACTCGGACCGGAGGCCGAAGCGTTCGAACGCGCCTGCGCCGACTACGTAGGTGCACGTTTCGCGCTCGGCGTTTCTTCGGGAACGGATGCGCTCCTCCTCGCCCTGATGGCGGCGGGCGTGGGTCCAGGAGACGAGGTGATCTGTCCGACTTTTACGTTCTTCGCTACTGCCGGCACCATTGCCCGCCTCGGTGCGAAGCCCGTTTTCGTTGACATTCGACCCTGTTGTTTCAACGCGGATGCCGCTGCGATCGAGGAGAAACTCTCGGCGCGCACGAAGGCGGTCGTGCCTGTTCACCTCTTTGGGCAGTGCGCGGAAATGCAGCCCATCAGGCGCCTCTGCCAAGAGCGTGGGGTCTTCGTCCTCGAGGACGCTGCGCAGGCGTTCGGGGCAACCACCGAAGAGGGCCGCGCGGGCGCGCTGGGCCACGCGGCGGCCTTCTCGTTCTTCCCGTCGAAGAACCTGGGTGCGTTCGGTGACGCGGGGCTCGTGACCACCGATGACGCGGCGCTCGCCGAGCGCATGTCGCTGTTGCGGACACACGGCGCGAAGCCGAAGTACTTCCACGCCGCGGTCGGCGGGAACTTCCGCATCGACGCGCTGCAGAGCGCGCTGCTTGCCGTGAAGCTTCCGCACCTCGACGGTTGGACCGATCGCCGGCAGAAGAACGCGTCGCTCTACCGCGACCTTTTTTCGGCGTACGGCTGGGCCGCCACGCCGCCGCGTTGCTGGGAGGCCGCCCCACGTCCGGATGCCCCGATTCTCCTGCCGCCCCACTGTCGTGGCCGGCACATCTACAATCAATTCGTCATTCGCGTTCCCGGCGAGGGCCGTCGTGACGCCCTAAGGGCTCATTTGGCTGAACGGGGCGTCGGCACGGAGGTGTACTACCCCGTCGCCATGCACCAACAGGCGTGCTTCGCGTCTCTCAGCCCGGACGATCGGCAGTTTCCGGAGGCCACCCTGGCTTGCCGCGAGACCGTGGCACTGCCGATCTTTCCAGAATTGACCGAGGCCGAGATCGACCGGGTCGTGTCCGCGATCAAGGAATTCGTCGAGCGCTGACGGGAGGAAGGGCGACGCGGAGCCGTTCGTGAATGGCCCGCCGGCGGCGGGCACCCGAGGTCCGGGACCATTTCACCGTGGTGCCGGGCAGGCTAGAGGGGTTCTCCGTGCGCGTACGTCGTCTGCTGCAAGCACTCAGGATCGCGATCGACATCGCCGTTCTGGCGCTGGCGTACGCATCGGCGTGGGCGCTGCGGTTCGAGGGCGCCATTCCCAGCGAGCACAAACACCGCCTCGTGCTCACTTTGCCGTACGTGGTGGTCCTGCAGACGGTCCTGCTGTTTGGCTCCGGGGTGCCCCGGATTGCATGGCGGTACGTCGGCTTTCGCGACGGCCTCCGGATCGTGAAGGTTGCCGCCGGCGTGACGGCGGTACTGCTCGCGGTTCGCGTTGTGGTGGGAACGGTGCAGGAGAGCTACCCGATGCTCCGCCACGCGCTGATTCCTTCCGGCGTCATCCTGATCGACGGACTGCTGTTGATGTCGGGGTTGGCCGGCCTACGCGTCGCGCGACGCTTCCTATCGGAGCACGGCGAAGCCAACCGGCAGTCGGGGCCGAGCCACCGCAGCGTGCGCGCACCGCTCAAGACTCTGCTCGTGGGCGCTGGGCGCGCAGGAGCATTGGCCGCGCAAGAAATCAACAAGCGATCGGACATCGGCATACTCGCCGTTGGATTCGTCGACGACGACCCGCTGAAGCTTGGCAGCCTGATCCACTCGATTCCGGTGCTCGGCAGCATTGAGGAATTGCCGGCGATTGCTCGGAGAGAAGATATCCGGCAGGTCCTCATCACGATCGCCGACCTTCCGGGAAAGAGGGTGCGTCGGATTCGCGAACTGTGCGAGGCCGCCGAAATTTCGGTGAAAGTCGTCCCGAGCATGTCGGAGATCGTCGGTGGACGCCTCAATTTGTCACGAATGCGCGACGTGGCGATCGAGGATCTCTTGCGTCGGAGTCCCGTCGTTCTCGAAAGTGACGCTGTGAACGCCGTCGTGAACGGCCGGACCGTGCTGGTCAGCGGCGCAGGCGGCAGCATCGGAAGCGAGCTCTGCCGACAGATCTGCCGGTTCGCGCCGCGGCAGCTCGTTCTCGTGGAGCGTTCGGAGAACGCGCTGTTTCACATTGACCGCGAGCTTCGCGAACGGCTCGTCGACTCCGAAATTGAGATCGTCCCCTTCGTCGCCGACATAGGAGATGAAAAGCGAATCGAACGCATCTTCTCGTCGATGAAGCCGAACGTCGTCTTCCATGCGGCGGCGCACAAGCACGTCCCGATGATGGAGCTCAACGTCGCGGAAGCCGCAAAGAACAACGTCCTCGGGACGAAGTTGCTTGCGGACGCTGCCGATCGGCATGGCGTCGGCGAGTTCGTCATGATCTCCACCGACAAGGCCGTCAATCCGTCGTCCGTCATGGGCGTGACGAAGAGAATGGCCGAGGTCTACGTTCAAGCGATCTCGCAGCGAAGCCGCACGCGGTTCGTGGCTGTTCGCTTCGGGAACGTGCTCGGTTCCAATGGGAGCGTCGTGCCCATTTTCCAGGAGCAGATCCGTCGAGGCGGCCCGGTGACGGTCACGCACCCGGAGATGCGTCGGTATTTCATGACGATCCCGGAGGCAAGTCAGCTTGTCGTGCAGGCAGCGGCCCTCGGCCGCGGCGGCGAGATCTTCGTGCTCGACATGGGCGAGCCCGTACGAATCGTGGACCTTGCCACCGACCTCATCGAGCTCTCGGGCCTGCGTCCTGGTGAGGATATCGAAGTTGTATTTGCCGGAGTTCGTCCGGGCGAGAAACTCTTCGAGGAGCTCGCGACAGACGACGAGAGGACCGACGCGACAAGGCACCCGAAGATCTTCATCGGCCGGATCAGGCCCCATGAGTGGTCGGTCGTCGCCGCGAGCTTGAGAGAGATCGAAGCTGCCGTCAGTAGCGGCGATGACGCTGCCGTTCGGCGCGCTCTACGCGAAGCCATCCCCGAGTACAAGCCGCCGGGCGGCGTCGAAACCACTTCCGAGCCTGCTGCCACATTACCCACGTACCTTGAACGCGCCGAGGCGGAGCTGACATGACGCCGTCCACCTGGGATCACTCTTCGGACAAGGTGCGTCCGTGGACCGGCAAGCGACTTTTCGATGTGGCGTTCGCGCTTGCGACGGCCCCCGCATGGGCATCCCTCACGGCCGCATGTGCGGTGTGGGTGAAGTTGGATTCACCGGGACCTGTCTTCTACCGCGCGCGTCGATCCGGTCGCGACGGCAGACCGTTCCGGCTGTTCAAATTGCGGACCATGGTGGTCAATGCGGAGAACCTGGGCGGATGGACAACCGGGCGCGGCGATCCCCGCGTCACCCGCGCCGGCAGAGTGCTGCGCCGATACAAGCTCGACGAGGTTCCGCAGTTCCTTAACGTACTGCTCGGCGACATGAGCATCGTCGGGCCGCGACCCGAAGTCGAGGCCTATACGAGCCAGTACAAGGGCGAGGAGCTAGTGATTCTGGCGGTTCGCCCGGGCCTCACCGATTTTAGCTCTGTTCAGTTCGCGTCACTGGACGAGCACGTGGGATCGGTCGATGTCGACCGCACCTTCGAGAAAACCGTGCTTCCGGTGAAGAACCGACTGCGCGTGAAGTACGTGCGTGAGCAGAGCCTGCTTACGGATGTGGGGATAATTTTCGACACGGTGCGGGTTCTCGGCGAGAAGCTCGTGCGTGGGTCGGGTGGGGAAGGCGCCTGATGTTTCGCATCGGCTTCGGCGCAGAGCCCCTTGGCGGAACCGATTGGGGCACAGTCGACATCACCGAGGCGGAGCGCGCGGTACGCCGTGCCGTGGATCTCGGCCTCGATGTGTTCGATACTGCCGATGTCTACGGCCTCGGCGAAAGCGAGAGGCGGCTGGCTGCAGCGCTCGGAGCCGCTCGACACAAGGTTCGCATCGTGACCAAGGGCGGCATCAAGTGGACGCAGCTCGGTCCCGGGCGGGCCCAGACCGAGCGCGATGCGTCGCCAAGCCACCTCCGTCGCGCGGTCGAGTCGAGCCTACGTCGGCTGGCAATCGACGTAATCCCGCTCTACCTCTTGCACTGGCCTGACGCGCGGACGCCGCTTGAGGAGAGCGTCGTTGAACTCGAGCGACTGAAGGGGCGTGGGTTGGTTCGGGGGTGGGGGCTTTCCAATCACGGTGCCGAGGACATCGCGCGAGTTTGTGTCGTGGGCCGGCCTGATGCGATTGAGGTCTCCTACAACGCACTGGAGTGGCGATCTTCGGAAGCGGTCATCGCGGAGGCGCATCAGCGCGGATTGGAAGTGTTCACCTACGGGGCGCTCGCTCAGGGGCTACTAACGGGCAAGTTCCGCCGTGGGGTCACGTTTCCGGCGAGCGATCGCCGAAGTCGGTTGGAGCACTTCGAACCAGGCAACAACGCGTGGTCCGTGGCCCAGTCGGTCGATGCGCTCGCTCGCCAACTAGAGCGCCCGCCGCTGCACGTGGCCCTCCGCTGGGTTCTCGAGGACCCCCGGGTCTCGTGCGTGGTGGTAGGAGCGAAGACATCCGCCCAAATCGAGCAGATTCGGTCGGCGTTGAACGGTTGGGGTGACGGTTTCTCCGTCCGCTCGTCGCTGCACGGGCAGGGCGGTGCGGCAGTCTGAGGAGAGTCACGGCATGGAAGCTCAAACGGTTGAACGACTCGCGGATGTTGAATCCTTCAGAGCGCCGCTCGACATCACCGGCGTCGACGGAACGCTGCTACTAAGACAACTCCGCGACATGCTGGTGATTCGCTACGCGGAGGAGCGCATCGGCGACATGGTCACCGAGGGCAAGGTGCGGTGCCCCTGCCATCTCGGCATCGGTCAAGAGGCGATCGCGGTCGGCGTCTCCGCGCTGTTGCGCCATACCGATCGCGTCTTTGGCGGACACCGATCCCATTCCCATTTCCTGGCGCTCGGCGGCGATCCGTACCGCCTTTTCGCCGAGGTGCTCGGTCGCGTCGACGGGGCATCCGGTGGGATGGGAGGGTCGATGCACCTTGTCGATGAGGCGGTCGGCTTCCTCGGCTCCGTGCCGATCGTCGCGGCGACGGTCCCGCTGGCAGTCGGCGCGGCACTCTCGGCGAAGCGGCGCAAGTTGACCGACGTCGCAGTCTGCTACTTCGGTGACGGGGCGGCTGAGGAGGGAGTCGTCCACGAATCTCTGAATTTCGCTGCCACGTTCGGCCTACCGGTGCTGTTCGTTTGCGAGAACAACTTCTTCTCGAGTCACCTGCACATCCAGCAGAGGCAGCCCGACATCAGCGTCGCGAGGTTCGCGCAAGCACATCGAATTCGCACGGAGATCGTTGACGGAAACGACGTCGTCGCTGTGTCCGCGGCGACCGCCCGCCTGGTCGAGGGGGCGCGGTCCGGGGAGGGGCCGGGCTTCCTCGAGGCGATCACGTACCGATGGCGAGGCCACGTTGGGCCCCGCGAGGACATCGATGTCGGCGTCGCGCGCAAGGAGAACCACGCGGCCTGGAAACAGCGCGATCCTGTCCGCCGATTGGTCGATGCCCTCGTCGCGCGAGGCGAACTGACCGTCGAGCGACATGAAAGCCTGCAAGTCGAGGTCCGGCGCCTCATTCACGACGCATGGGCACGCGCGGAGACCTCCCCGTTCCCAGCCGAATCGGCGCTGTTGGACTGCGTTTTCGCGAGGAATGAACGATGAGCACGGCTGCCACGACCTATTGTGAAGCAATTCTGCAGGCGTTCGAGCATCTTCTGGAGCATCACGAGGACGTCTTCGTCATCGGGCAGGGCCTGTGGAGTCCATGGTATGTCGGCAACTCCATGAAGGACCTCGATCGGAAGTTCGGTACCGATCGCATCATGGACACGCCAGTGTCGGAGGACGGCACCACGGGCGTGGCGGTCGGTGCGTCGCTCTGCGGTGATCGCCCCATCGTCGTCCATCCGCGGCTCGATTTCATGATCTTGGCGGCGAACTCGCTCGTGAACCAAGCCGCCAAGTGGTCCCACATGCTCGGTGGCAAGGCCCATCCCTCGATGACTGTGCGCGGAATCATCAATCGCGGGGGCGAGCAGGGCGCTCAGCATTCGCAGGCGCTACACGCGTGGTTCGCGCACGTCCCCGGATTGAGGGTCGTCATGCCAGCCACGGCAGCCGACGCGCGAGACCTGCTGATTGCGAGCGTTCTCTGCGATGATCCCGTGCTCTACATCGACGACCGTTGGTGCTACGACGATGCAGAGGTACTCCCGCCTGTCGTGGAGCGACCGCTTTGGGCGGAACGACCGCGGGTGATCCGAGATGGACGCGACATCACCCTCGTGGGGGCCGGTCATAGCACGCTATTGTGCCGTCAGGCCGCCGAAGAGCTGGCCGCGCAGGGGATTTCGGCCGAGGTCGTGGATTTGCGTGTCGTGAATCCTCTCGATCATCAGGTCGTGACGCAATCCGTAGAGCGCACACGGCGACTCTGCGTTGTCGACGGCGGATGGAGCACGTGCGGCCTCGCCGGTGAGGTGATCGCAGGCGTCGTAGAAAGGCTGGGCCCGGGGACGCTGGTTGCGGCGCCTCGAAGAGTCACGCTTCCGGACGCACCTGCGCCAAGCAGCTCGGCGCTCGAACGCGTGTACTACCCTTCCGTGGCGACCGTCACTGCCGCGGCAACCTCGATCATCGGCAACTCGGCATCAGTGCGCTGATGTGGGCAAGAGCAACAATGAACACAGCTGAGAAACGCGTCGAGCCGCATTCGAATGCGGTTGATACAGAAGTCCGCTTCCTTCGTGAGTACATCGCCCGGCTCGAGGCCTCGCGTGAAGCGGACTGGCTCGGCAAGCTTGAACAGCGAAAGCTCGACGAGCTCGCCTTTCACAACAAGAGCCGAGCAACCTACGAGCAGCGCGAGACTCTGCCGCAGGACGTATACGAGCAGTTACACGGGAACAAGAAGTTCTACGCCACCACGAAGCTCTCGAACGACTACTTGACGAACTGGGTTCGCACGCACAGCGCCGGTCGAATCGTGCTCGACTACGCATGTGGAAATGGCGGTGTGACGCGCAAGGCGGCCCAGGCTGGCGCGGCGTTGGCCATGGGCATGGACATCAGCGACGTCTCCGTCGCGAACGCGCGCCGCCTCGCTGCCGAGGAGGGCCTGGGCAATGCCGTCTTCTTCCAAGGCGATTGCGAGAAGACAGGGCTCCCCGATAACAGCGTCGACGTCATCCTCTGCTCGGGAATGCTGCATCATCTCGATCTGAGCTACGCCTTTCCCGAAATGCGCCGAATACTCAAACCGGGCGGTGTCTGCATTGCAGGAGAGGCGCTCGACTACAATCCCGCAATCAAGCTGTACCGCATGAGGACGCCGCACATGCGCACAGAGTGGGAGAAGGCGCATATCCTGTCCTACAAGGACTTGAATTTCGCCAGCCGGTTCTTTGAGGTTCGCGAGGTGCGGCACTGGCACCTGTTCAGCATTCTCGGAGTGAAGGCCCCTTCTCTGCTGCCGGTGCTCAATGCACTGGACGCCCAGATGCTCAGGTTGCCGGGCATCAAGCTCATGTCATGGATCTTCACGTTCGAGCTCCGCAAGCCGGTCTGACGAGTAACCCGTGGGAAAAATGTTGGTGACGCTGTCGGCGCCACGTAAGATCCCGGCGCGAGAATCGAGGGCCATGACTGAGCAGCCGAATCCGTACGCTGAACGTGCGAGGTGGGCTTGGACTCGCGGTAAGTACCGTTACCAGCGCTGTGTGCGCTGCGTCATGGACACGACGGACCCGGAAATCGAATTCGACGATGAGGGCGTCTGCAACCACTGCTATCGCTACGCCGCGAGAGCTCGCAACGAGCTGATGCATGACGTGATTGGCCAAGCTGCCTTCCGACGGCTCATCGAGGAGATCAAGCATCGCGGTCGCGGTAACGAATACGACTGCATCATCGGTGTCAGCGGAGGCGTCGACAGCACGTACGTCGCATATCGGGTGAAAGATCTCGGCCTGCGTCCGCTGGCGGTTCACGTCGATAACGGATGGGACTCAGAGCTCGCCGTGGGGAACATCGAGAAGACGTTGAAAGCGCTGCAGATTGACCTCTGCACGCGGGTACTCGACTGGGACGAGTTCCGCGACATCCAACTGGCGTTCCTGAAAGCCTCGGTTCCAAACTGCGAGATCCCGTCTGATCATGCGATCGGAGCGTCGCTCTACGAAGAAGCGGTCTCACGCGGCATCAAGTACGTCATCAGTGGTGGAAACGTCGAGACCGAGGGGATACTGCCTCGCAAGTGGACGTATGACAATCGGGACTTCATGCATCTCGCGGCCGTTCATCGGCGGTACGGGACGCGCCCCATGGAGTCGTATCCGCACTATGGCCTCCTCGACTTCTTCCACTACTTCGCCATGAAACGTCTGAAGTTCGTGCGGGTCCTCAATGCGGCGCCGTACCGGAAGGCGGCCGCGAAGGAGACCATAACGCGCGACCTTGGGTGGGTAGATTATGGTGGTAAGCACTACGAGTCCGTCTACACTCGTTTTTACCAAGCGCACATCCTTCCCGAGAAGTTCGGTTTTGACAAGAGGCTGGCGCACCTCTCCACGCTCATCGCGTCGGGCCAAATGGATCGTGGCGAGGCGCTGGTCGAACTCGAGCGCCCGATCTACCCAGAGGGGCTCTTCAGGAGCGACTACGAGTTCGTCCTGAAGAAGCTCGGTCTCACGGAAGCCGCGTTTAGGCTGTTGATGGCCGAACCGCCGCGCGACCACAGCAGTCTGCCAGGGGGGCACGTACTTTTCACAACCAACCGCTTTGGACTGCTCACCGCCGCGCGATGGCTTGCGCTGCGTCTCTGAACCATGAGCCGCGTAACCAGTCTCCACATCTATCAAACGCCGTTCACAAACGACAGCCGCATCGTCAAAGAGACGCGAAGTCTCATCGAGGCGGGTGTGGTCGACGAGTGTGTCGTGCTCGCGATGAGCGGCGACGGCTTGCTGCCAGAGGAGTCGTTCGGTAGCGGCCGTACGGTCCGCCGGCTCGCGCCCGCCACGCGAAGGTTGCGGCCGAGTCGGCGAGCTCGCGCGGTGCAGGTGATCGAGTGGCTCGGTCATGTGCTCGCCGCAAGTGGTCGTGAGCGGCCCACAGTCGTCCATGCGCACAGCATCACAACACTTCCGGTCGGAGTGTGGATGAAACGGCGATACGGCTGTCGTCTTGTATATGACGCCCACGAATTGGAGACGGAGTCTGCAAGTGCCACCGGCCTGAAGAAGCCCGTTTCGAAGCTGGTCGAGCGGATATTGATTCGGGAGGCCGACGCCGTGCTCGTCGTGTCGGAGTCGATTCGTCGTTGGTACGAACGTTCGTACGGGCTACGCAACGTACACCTCGTGCGGAACGTCCCGGAGGTGCGCCATGGAGTGCACGGCGGGGCGCAGCGTAGGGAGTGGAGGCGCTCACTGGGCGTGCCCGACGACGCGCTGCTCTTCCTGTACCAGGGGCTGCTTGGGCGCGGACGCGGCGTCGAGTTGACGCTCGACGCGTTCTCGCGGGTCGGCCCCGACAAGCACGTCGTGTTCCTTGGGTATGGTCCGCTCGAACGCCTCGTGAAAGAGGCCGCTGCTCGGCACTCGAACATCCACTTCTCACCTGCCGTGCCCCCGGACCGCGTCCTGGAGATCACGCGGAACGCCGACGTCGGGTTGGCTATGATCGAGGACGTCTGTCTGAGTTACCGCTACTGCCTTCCCAACAAACTGTTCGAGTACATACTTTCCGGCATCCCGGTCATTGCGAGCGACTTTCCCGACATGGGGCAGGTGATCGACGACCAGCACTGTGGGTGGAGGACCCGGGTGGACTCCGCGGCGCTTCATGCCCTGGTGAGTAGGCTCGACCGCGCGATGATCGCGGCCCAGACCAGCGCCATGCGGCAACAGCCCATCCGTTTCGGCTGGCACCACGAGGCGGAGGTTCTCCTCTCCGCCTATAGGCGGTGCTTGGGGGCACCTGCCTCCGCTTCGATTTGACCAGGGGCCATGGCGGCGCTACCCCTGACCTGCGAGAGAGGGTTTCATGCGGCGTTCTTCGCGATTCCTTGTTGGGTTCCTCGTACTCGGCCTGGCAGTTGGCTGTGGCGGCGGCGTCGAGGAGCCGACCCCTGCCGAAGACGCCGGCGCGGATTCGACGCCGCCGAAGCGCGGGCCCGTCGTGTTCGTGTCGGAGCCGGTGGTCGGCGCGCGCGTCGGGGTCGCGTACCGCTACGAGGCCAAGGCGAGGCAGGAGGGAGCACCCGCAGGCGAGACACCGAGCTTCGCGGTCGAGAAAGGCCCGGCGGGGCTCGTAATCGAGCCGGCCTCTGGCGTGGTCACGTGGACGCCGAAGGCGACCGACGCTGGGAAGCAGTCGGTCGTCTTGACGGCGACGGCGACGGATGGACAGTCGGCGCGTCAGGAATACACCATCGGAGTCGATGTGCCCGTCGGGTCCGGCGTCATGCCCGCGGCAGGGAGCTCGGCTGGCGGCGAGAAGGTCGTAATCAAGGGCGCGAACTTCACCGCCGGGATGGCGGTTCGATTCGCCGGCGTCAACGCGACCACAACTTTCGTCGATGACGGCACGCTCGAGGCCGTCACCCCGGCGCACGTCGCCGGAACGACCGTCGTGGAGCTTGTGTCGGCGGGAGAGGTGGCCGACACGCTGCGCCCCGGCTTCACGTTCGTGCCGCGGATCGAATCACTCGAAGCCAGCACGGTCAGCGTCGGCGGTACCGTAAGCTTGACCGCCGTCGGGTTCGACCCGACCGATCTGACAGCGGACGTGCTCTCCCTTGCTTCCCGCAGCACGACCGCACGCCGGATGCCGGCGGCCGGAGCAGCGGATGGAAAACTGAGTTTCAGCACCTCCATCGCTGGCGGCGAGGCCCGGCCCACCACCGGTCCGGCGACGCTTCTCGTCAATGGCGTTCGCAGCAACTGCGTTGCCCTCAAGGTGTCCGATGCGACGGCGCCGGCTGCCCTGTCGGTCACAGGCGTGAAGGCGGCCAGTGGCGGCGGTTTGACGCTCGAGGGAAGCGGATTCGGAGGCTTGACACCTTATGACGGCGTCGCGGGCTTCGACCTGGCGGCTCCGTCCGCTCTCTACGTGATGTTCGCCGGCGCAGGCCGTCCGGCAAAGGTCAATTCGATCTCGACCGACGGAAGCAGCATCGATGTCACTCCGCCCACGGACGCAGTCACGGGTCCCGTGCGGCTCTTTGCCCCAGGACGCCTTCCCGCGACGGGCTGTGTGATCGCGGAGTTCACGGGCACCACGGCGGCGCTCGGCGTCACCGGGTTCACGCCCGACGGTGGCACGGCGGGTTCGGCTGTCGTCATCTCCGGCTCGGGGTTCCCTCCGGACTCCACCGCGGTCACCGTTACCATCGGTGGAACCGCCGCGAAGATTCTGTCCGCCGAGCCGACCCGCCTGGTCGTCGCTGTGCCGGCGAGCGTCGCGATCGGGCCGCGAGAGATTCTCGTTGGCGTCGGCGGAAAGACGGTCAGTGCAGGCGCCTTGGCCGTCACCGGTCGCACGACCGTTCTGGCAGGCGGCGCCGCAGCGCCTGCGCCGACCGGCGACGGTGGCTCTGCGTTGGCTGCACGTGTGAACCCTGGCTTCCTCGCCGTGGACGAGTCTGGGAACTACCTGGTCAGCGACGGCCGAACCGTGCGCCTCGTCAACGGAGGCACGGCAGCCACGTCGGCATACGGCAAGACCGTCGCGCCCGGTGTGATCCAGACTGTGGTCGACATGTCCAAGATCGCCGGGGCGCCACGCTCGCCCGTCGGCGCGCTCGCCATTCATCCAGCCACGCAGGACCTGTACTTCACGGTCGGCTCCCGCGTGTTTCGAGCGTTGCGAACGGACGGCACTGTCAGTCCCTTCGCCGGGTCCGGTGCCGATGGTTTCAGCGGTGACGGAGGGCCTCGCCTTGGAGCATCGTTCTCCGCGAGCCTCACCGACCTGCGGTTCACGGCGGCGGCTTCGCGAAAGGGTGCCTTGTTGGTCATCGCGGACAACGGCAATGGCTGGGTACGCGTGATCAACACCACGTCGACGG
Organism: Deltaproteobacteria bacterium; assembly: GCA_016182965.1. Lineage (GTDB taxonomy): Bacteria > Myxococcota_A > Polyangia > Polyangiales > JADJMO01 > JALHOE01. Next base: position 77,339 of record JACPFM010000016.1, read on the forward strand.
CGATCACGCTGTGGGGCGTCACGGTGGGCGCGGATCAGGTCGCCGGCGTCGAAAAGACGGGCACGGCGAATCCAATGGGTGCCACCCTCGACTCGCAGGACAACTTGTTCGTCACGCGTTTCGGCTCCGTGCTTCGTATCGGTACCGATCGGCCCACACGCCCGACAGGGAGCGACCCGACCTACGTCCCGTTCACCGTGGTTGCCGGCGCCACCGGCGTCGAGACTCTAGGCGTCGGCTGCCCTGCGACGAGCATCGGCCTCGGGACGAACAACGGCATCGCCTACGACACCGCTCGTGATTCCTACTACCTCGGCAGTCGCAACGGACTGGTGCGCCGGGTGCGCAAGGCAACCTCGGGCACCGAGGACTGCATCGACATCGTGGCGGGCAAACGCGCGCCGGGCGCCGCCGTCGCAGACATCGGCTATTCGGGTGACGGCGGTTCCGCGCTCTCTGCGTCCATCGGGCTGTTCGCGCGGCCTTTCGTCGACAGGGACGGAAGCGTGTTGCTTGTGGGCGATGGACGCGTGCGCAAGGTGGTCTTCGCCACGGATTCCGCGCGTACGCCGGGCGACATCAAGACCATCATCGGGTCGGGACCCAACGTGGTGCCGGACGGCTCCCCCGGGAAGGACCTGACGAGCATCGACGCTCTGGCCGGCGTCGTGGTGGACGCTACGCGGGCCCGGTACCTGTACGCGAGCGCCGGCCGCATCTTCGGCCATTCGCGTTCAGACAATACCGTCGTCGGTGTCGCAGGCACCGGCATCCGAGGCAATTTCAGCGAGGGCGCGGTCGCGACGAAGACCAGCATTGGCGTGCCTCGGGGGATGGCTCTGGCTGGCGCCGAGGTGCTGCTCCTCGAGGCCGTGTTGCCACGAATTTCAGCAACGGACCTCGGGACTGGGACCTTCAGGGTCGTGACGGGCGACGGTCTGGCGGCGACTCCAGCCGAGCGCATCGCGACTGCACCGCTCGCGTCTGCTCGGGTCTCTTTCGGAACCGGGGCCGCGAAAGTCGTCGTGGCGAGCTCGGGGGCGGTGTTCTTCACCGATGAGGAGCGTGTTCGAGTCCTGAACCCGACAACCGCCCCCATCACCGTGTTCGGCCGGACCGTGGCGCCGAACACGGTTGATCTTGTGGACGGCGCCTTCGGCTCGGGCCTGGCTGGCATCGCTCTCGACAAGCTCGGCAACCTCTGGGTTAGCAGCCTGGGCGATCGTCTCGTCGTCAAGCGCAGCTCGGACTCGGTGGTCGAAGTGATGGTGGCGGCCGAGCCGGAGCCGACGGGCTTCCCTCTTGCAGGCACCTTGGAAACGATCCGCCTGAACGACCCCACGGACCTGGCGTTCACCTCGGCTGGGGACCTGATGATCGCCACGTCCGGCGGCCGGGCTCTCGTGGTGGTCGAGGCTGACTCGATGGGCAGGATCGGACCGAAGAGCAGGGCCGCAGCCATTCTCGGCAACGGGGCTCCCGGAACGGTCGACTCAGGGCTCCCAGGAACAGCCGCGAGCGGCGCGCCGGCTGGCGTGGCCATGGACGGAAAGCGAGTGCTCGCCATTGTGGAAGGGCAGCTCGTCGCTGTCGATCCCTGAACCCGAGGACCCGACGGTGCACCTCACTGGCGCCGAGCTGCGATGACGCAGACCGCCGGATCTGCCAGGACAGAGAAAGTGCACCGTGGGCCGAAAAATCTTCGGACGTGATGTCGTCACGCTGGTCTCGGGGACCGTTGCTGCCCAGGCGCTCTTGATCGGCGCGGTTCCCATTCTTTCGCGTATCTTCGCGCCCTCCGCGTTTGGCCTGTTCGCGGTCTACAGCATGTTGATGAGCCTGTGCGCGTATGTCGTGTCGGGCCGCTACGAACTCGCGGTCGTAATCCCTCAGGACGACGCGGACGCTGCAAGCCTCGTCCGAATCGCGATGCGGCTCGGAGCCCTCGGTGCCATGGTCCTGTTCGCGGTCGCTCTCGTCGCGCGCCGCCCGTTGGCGACGATATTGGGGCAAAGCGAGCTGTCGCCGTGGTTGCTGCTGCTACCGGCGTCGGTCTGGTTCACCGTCGCGACCCAGACGCTGAACCTATGGTTCGCACGAATCGAACAGTTTCGCGCGATCTCGACCAATCGCATCCTCGTCGCGTTGTCGACGACAGTGGCGTCCCTTGCATTCGGCTGGCTCGGCTGGCGGTCAGCCGGACTGCTCCTCGGACTCGTGCTGGGCCAAGCCATCGGCGTCGCGGCGTATGCGGCCGCGGCGGCCGTCAGCATGCGCGAGCGAGGGTTACGGAGCGATTCCGCCCGGATGCGGCTGCTCATGCGCCGCTACTCGGACTTTCCGCGATACTCGGTCGTCGCCGATGCCATCGGTTTCGCAGGCGGCATGATGCCGGTCCTGTTGATGGGACCGACCTTCGGCGGGGTTGCCGTTGGCCACTACAGCCTGACACAGCGCATGCTCGGCGCGCCATCCGGTCTCGTCGGGAACGCCTTCGCAGAGGTTTTCCGTCAGCGTGCAAGTCGTGAACTCGCAGAGAGCGGGAACTGCCGTGAGACCTGGAAGCAAACTGCACGCGAGTTGCTGATTGTCGGCGTGCCGCTCTTCCTGATCGTTGTGCTCATCGGGCCCGGCTTGGCGCCGAGGTTGCTCGGCTCCAAGTGGGCGGGGGTCGGACCGTTCGTGAGCAGCCTTGGGGTCCTGTACGCGATTTCGTTCGTAGCGAGCCCCCTGGGGCGCACCCTCCAGTTCGGGGAGAAACAGCGCACCGATCTCGGTTGGCAGGTCGTCCTCTTCTTGCTGACGACGAGCGCGATCGTTTTCGGTTGTCAGACCCGGTCGCTGCTGACGACGCTCTGGACGTTTGTCCTCGCATACTCCTCGATGTACGTTGTCTACCTAGTCTTGTCCTACCGAGCAGCATCCAGGATGACGCGTCGCGGCGACGGTGAGGGCGCAGGACCAACTACTGTCGGGTCCACGGAGATTGCATCATGAGTGGTTTTAGAGGTACCGGCACGCGACGTCCATATCAGATCTGCAAGCGGTGTATCATGGACACGTCGGATCCGACGATCCGATTCAACGCCGATGGCATCTGCAATCATTGCCATACTTATGACATCCACGTTCGCACACTGGTTTGGACGCCAGAGCAGACGCGCGTTCAGCTTACTCCGCTAATCGACAAGATTCGCGCCGAGGGGCGGGGCAAGGAATACGATTGCCTGATAGGCGTCAGTGGCGGCGTCGACAGCACGTATCTCGCGTGGAAGGTCAGGGAGTTGGGCCTTCGCCCGCTCGCAGTCCACATGGATAACGGGTGGGATGCCGAGTTGGCCGTTCGTAACATTGAGCTCACGCTGAAGAAGTTGCACATCGATTTGGTGACGGAGGTGCTCGACTGGGACGAGTTTAGAGACATCCAATTGGCCTTTCTGGAGGCCTCGACGCCGGACGCGGAAATCCCTAGCGACCACGCGATCGGCGCAGTGATGCTGGACACGGCCCTGAAGCACGGCATCAAGTACATCCTGGGAGGCTCGAACATCCGCACCGAGAGTTGTGTGCCGGCCGCCTGGTCCACCGGTGTCCGCGACTGGCGCTACATCAAGTCGGTCCATGCCCGATTCGGGAAGATCCCGCTGCTCACGTTCCCGCACTACAGTCTCGCTAAATGGACGTTTCTGACCACGTCCGGCAGAGTTCGTCGAATCGATCTTCTTAACTGCATCCAATACCGAAAGAGCGAGGCAATGGATGTGCTGAAGAACCAGCTCGGATGGACGTACTACGGCGGCAAGCACTACGAGTCGATCTACACCCGCTTCTTCCAGGCCGTGATCCTTCCCCAGAAGTTCGGCGCGGACAAACGGCGCGGGCACCTGAGCGCGCTCATCCTGTCTGGAGAATTGAGTCGAGAACGCGCCCTCGAAGAGATGAAGGAGCCTCCCTGTCCAGCCGATCAAGCCCGCGAGGATCGCGAGTTCGTCCTCAAGAAGCTGGGGCTGAGCGAGGCTGAGTTCGAGCGAATAATGACGCTTCCGCCGCGCTCAATTGCCGACTACCCGGCGTATGAGAACTCGTTGGCGCTCCAGACCTATCGGGCAGCAGTCAGAGTGCGGCGGCGGCTCATGGCAGGCGTCCGTGCGGCCTCTCCAGGACCTGTTCGATGATCGTTGTCGTCGACTACGGCTTGTGCAATGTCGGGTCCGTCCTCAACATGTTGAAGCGGATCGGTGCCGCTGCCGAGATCTCGTCGGACCCGGCGCGAGTGGGACAGGCCGACAAGCTTATCTTGCCGGGCGTGGGGGCGTTCGACAATGGGATGGCCAACATCGAGCGCCTGGGCTTGCTGCCGGTACTGGATCTCAAGGTGCGCGTCGAGAAGACACCGATTCTTGGCATCTGCCTTGGCATGCAGTTGCTGACACGGCGGAGCGAGGAGGGCGACCGGCCGGGGCTCGGCTGGATTGAAGCCGACACTCGCCGATTTCGACTCGAACCGTCCGGGGCGCTGCGCGTCCCTCACATGGGGTGGAACGAGCTGAAGCCGACCAGGAGTCACCCTCTCCTCGAGGGGCTTGGACACGACGCACGGTTCTACTTCGTCCACTCCTACCATGCGGTGTGCGATGACGTGAATGATGCGATCGCGAACGCGCACTATGGCTATGATTTTGCAGCCGTGATCGCGCGCGACAATGTAATGGGCACGCAGTTTCATCCGGAGAAGAGTCATCGGTTTGGCTTGGCGCTTCTGCGCAACTTCGTGGAGGCTGTCTGATGCTTCGGGCGCGCGTGTTGCCGTGCTTGTTGCTGCGAGGCAGCGGATTCGTGAAGACCACGAAGTTCGAGAAGCCGATCTACCTCGGCGATCCGCGGAACGTCGTCAAGATCTTCAATGAGAAGGAGGTCGACGAGTTTGTCATCCTCGACATCAACGCCACTCGCGACAAGCGAGGTCCCAACATGGCGCTGCTCGGGGAGATCGTGAACGAGGCCTTCGTGCCTGTCGGTTACGGTGGCGGAGTGCAGACTCTCCAGCAGATCGAAGCGCTGTTCAAGCTCGGCGTCGAGAAGGTCGTTATCAACACCTACGCCGCCGTCAGACCGGATTTCGTGACGGAGGCAGCACGGCGCTTCGGCAGTCAGAGCATCGTCGTCTCGATCGACGCCAAGCGGAGCGTCTTCGGGCGGTACGAGGTAATGACCCTCTGCGGGACGCATAGGACAGGCGAAGAGCCCGTTCGCTACGCGCGCCGAATGGTTGACGCCGGTGCGGGTGAATTGATGGTGACATCCATTGATCGCGATGGGACCATGTCGGGCTACGACCTCGAGCTAACCGCGGCCGTCTCGCGCGCGGTCTCCGTTCCGCTCGTTGCGTGCGGCGGTTGCGGCTCGGTACGTGACATCGAGCGGGTCGTCCTCGAGGCCGGCGCCGCGGCCGCGGCGGCCGGGAGCTTCTTCGTGTTCCAGGGCAAGCACCGAGCGGTGCTGATCAGCTTCCCCACTCCCGGCGAGCTCGGCAAAGTCCGCGGCACGCGAGCTGTGTGACCGCTGAGGAGCGCGCAAGGGCAACGCGGCTCAGAATTCATTCGCGGAAGAGCCGTTCGCTCACAGGAATCCTAGTAATACGGGGGGTCGACGAGATGGCTGAAGACCTTGTTGTTGGCGCTAGATACGAGCTGACAGTGGACGTGGACGATCGCCTGGTGCGCCGGTACGGCGAGGCGGTGGGCGACTTCAACCCGGTCCATTTCGACGATGGCTTCGCATCCCGAACGCGCTTCGGGCGGCGAATCGCACACGGCGGGCTTCTGTTCGGGGTCATCTCGCGCATCCTCGGCATGCATCTGCCTGGCCCTGGCACTGTGTTTTTGGGGCAGACGATAGAGTTCAAGAACCCGGTCTTCATTCCGGATCGCGTCACTGTGAGCGTCGAGCTCGTCGAGTTGACGCCTCGATCCGGCGCTCGGCTGCGGGTGCTCGTGGCACGCGGCGACGACGTGATCGCGGTCGGCGAGGCCGTGGTCAAGCTGCCGTCGTGGGGAATCGTGCAGCCGCTGTCATCCTAACTGGCGCGGCACAGGGCGACCTCTTGCATAGTCATTCGTCAGGACGTCGTTCACGCAGGAAGCGCGCCGGGTTTCCGACCACAAGCGCGTTGTCAGCCACGTCTTTGGTTACCACGGCACCGATACCGACCATCGCACGGCGACCGATGCGGACCCGATTCAGTATCGAGCAGTTCGGTCCCAGCCATACCTGCTCTTCCAACGTGACGCTCCCGCTTAACTCAGCGCAGGCTGTGAGAATCGCGGCGCGACCGATGCTGCAATTATGCGCGATGTGGACATGGTCATCGGTCTTGACGTGGTTGCCGACCGATGTCGTGCCGAGGGTCGCTCGCACGACAGTGTTCAAGGCGCCAAGTTCGACATCGTCACCAATGACGACTCGACCGACGTGGGGTAGTCGCACCGGCGTGCCGTCCGGCTCGAAATCGAAACCGAAACCACTCTGCCCGATCACGGTGCCAGACTTCACCTCGCTGCGCGCACCGATGATGGTGCCGGCTTCGATTACCACATTCGCGTGCAGGATCGTATCGTCGCCGATCGATACCTCGGGTCCAATGACGACGCCCGGACCGATGCGCACTCGGTCTCCAATGCGCGCGGTCGGATGCACGCGCGCAGTGGTGTTGTCGACAAGGGCGGCTGGACGCGCGAAGAAACGCTGCACCGCTTTGGCGAAGGCCAGCCGGGGGCGTGGCGCCGGGATGTGCGATACCGTGAGCCGGCCTGCGTCGGACTCCGGCACGATCACGACGACGCCCGGTGTCTCCGCAAGACTCTTCAGTGTCGCCGCGTCGAGACGCTTCGCGAACACGAGCGCACCCGCGAATGGCGCGTCCAGCGAACTCGGCGCAGTCAACGGCGCGTCGGCGCCGATCAGCTGGAGACCAAGGTGTTCAGCGACCTCTCGTGCCGTGGTTCGAGTCATGCATTGTCTCGCGAGGTGACGTGGTATGACGCAAAGATCCGTGGGGCCTAACACAGAAGCTCGAAACGCGCCAAGCGCTCCGAGAAAGTTCTGGGTCGTCAGCACCGGTGAGCCGCTCCCGATCGATGGCGCGGGGACGCGGCTGTACCGGGCCGGAATGCTCGTTGACGAGCTGATCCGAAGAGGCGAGCAGGTCGTGTGGTGGACGGCTGCGTTCAGCCATCGCGACAAGCGGTTGCGGAGGCCTTTCGGTCTTCGCTCCAACGTCAGGCCCGGTCTGGAGGTCCATCTACTGCCATCCCTCGGTTACCAGCGGCACGTCTCCGTGCGCCGCTTGCTTGATCATGCGCAACTCGGGTGGGCGGCTCAGGCGCAGTGGCGGCGCGGCGAGGCTCCTGCCGCGATCTACTGCGCGTATCCAACGATCGAGCTGGCGTCGGCCGTGCGCGCGTTCTCGCGCCGAAGTCGGGTGCGTTACGTCCTCGACGTCCGAGACCTTTGGCCCGAAATCTTCGAGCGCGGCGTGCCCGCTCCGTTCCGGAGCCTCGCTCGCCTCGCGCTGCTTCCCTATGCACACCTCGGAGCGGCGGCGGTGAGGGAGGCCGCCGTGCTCACGGCTCCGTCTGAGGAGATCCTCGAATGGGCCAAGCGCTTCGCCGGACGAACGGCCAACGCCGGCACGCGGCCTCGACATCACCGACGCCCAGCCACGGCTCCTCTACGCGGGTGGTGTCCCTCGCACTATTGACTCGGAGACGCTTGCAGCCGCCGCTCGCAGCGTGCCCACGAACGGTCTGCCGCTGCAGATCGGCCTCTTCGGCACGGGCGATCGTCTCGAACGGGCGCGTGAGCTGGCCGATCGTGACGGTGTCATGTTCGTCGGCGGCTGGGTAGGTCGCGCCGAGATCGCGGCAGCCGCCGCCGCGTCGGCGGCTGGTCTTGTCCCGTATCACCCGACACCTGATTTCTTGATGGGTATGCCGAACAAGGTCGCCGAGTACCTCGCGTTCGGCCTGCCGGTGATCACCTCGCTGCACGACGGACCTGTCAGACGGCTTTGCGAGGGGCAAGAGGCGGGGTTCCTGTACACCTTCGGCGACGCGACCTCGCTGAGCCGGGCGATGTCCTCAGCCGTCGCGCGGTGGGAAGCTCGTGGCCGGGCCGCCGAGGCTCGGCTGCAGCAGTTGCAGCGCGATACGCTCGACGCTGCGAGGAGTACGTCGAGTCTGGCAGACTGCCTGATGTCGCTTGCGAGCCCCTGATGCCCAAGGCACGCCGTGCGATACTCTCCTCCCATGTCCCGACACGGAACTGTACTCGTCCTGTCCCCTCATACTGATGACGGCGAATTCGGCTGTGGTGGGACGATGGCGAAACTCGTCGATGAGGGGAACCGTGTGGTCAACGTCGCATTCTCGGCCGCCGAGCAGTCCGTTCTACCTCACCTGCCGCGTGACATCCTTCGGCGGGAGTTCGCTTCCGCCAATGCGGCCCTGGGCCTCAAGCCGGAGGACACCATCATCCTCGACTTCGAGGTCCGCCACTTCCCTCAGCTGCGGCAACGCATTCTTGACGCGATGTTGGACCTGGCACGCAGGTTCCAACCGGACATCGTGTTTCTTCCCAGCGCGCACGATACGCACCAGGACCACGCCGTGATCGCTCAGGAGGGGTTTCGCGCGTTCAAGCGCACGAGCATGCTCGGGTACGAGATCCCGTGGAACAACCTAGAGTTCCGGACGAGCGGCTTCTTCGTCCTGACGCAGGGACAGCTCGAGCGAAAGGTCGAATCGATCGGGTGCTATGCCTCCCAGGAGCACCGCTCGTACGCGTCGCCGTCGTTCATCCGAAGCCTTGCGATCACACGAGGCACTCAGATTGGCAGCGACTACGCCGAGGCGTTCGACGTCATTCGGTGGGTGAATCGCTAGTTGCGTTTGTCAACCAGCTGCCGTTCGGAAACGGTGGACGATGTCAGGTGTGAGACAGCCGGCGTGAGCTGACGCCGTCCGCGCGGCGGCAGCTACTCGACTGGCAGGATCCGCTCGGCGACAAAGCGGACCGCGTCGTGAC
>JACPFM010000059.1 GCA_016182965.1 Deltaproteobacteria bacterium
CAATCGCGACTCACGAGCTACTGAATGCCCGAACAGCGCTGTCACAAACAGCAAAATCGTCACGCGTCACGAAGAAGGATCGGACAAAGTGCGAGCTGCGCGGAACAAACCGACATCGGCGCTACGCCGTGAACGGGTACGCCGTCACAGTGATGACGTTTGCACCCTTCGTCCGGCGGTATTAGCCATGGGTCGAGCGTCCTCCTCGGCGTACCGCCGAAGCAGCGGTATCGCACGCACCACTCATTCGGTGCGAGTCCGAGCGCGTTGTCGGAGACGCCCGTCCCCTCGGGAACGACCTCGGTCGTGCAATGCTGCTCACGACAGACGTCGCGGCGACAAGCGTCGGTGCCGGTGAACGGCACGGCGATCAAGCCGGCGGGGCAATCGGAATCCTCGGCACACTTCGAGGGATCGATTTCGCAGGCCGGCTGCTGCGCCGCGCACCCGCCGACGAGCAGCAGGAAGTACAAGGCCGGTCGCGGGCGCCAGATGCGCACCCAATCGTGTTAGCACCCGGTCAGGGTCATCTCCAACGGATGCCGGCCCCGGTCGTCGGCAGCACCCGCGCGCGCCGACACTCTGCTCACGCGAGAAGCGTCCCGGACGAACGAATGATTCCCCGAGAGCTTCTGGCGCACGCACGAGCGAGTTGTCCTGGAATGCGGTGCTATCGTTCCGGCATGCGCCTCGCCCGCGCGTGCGCCGTCGTATTCGTCGCCATCGCGCCATCGGCCGGCGCGAAGGCAAACGATCCGCCGCCGATGGTGACGGTCTCCGCGGTGACGTGGACGAGCGCGGAGCTCACGATTCAACCGGCCACGCCGGACGACAGCTGCACGGTGCGCTTCGGCGCGGCCACCGCGGGGCCGAGCTGGATCGCGGTCAAGCCGCAGCAGGGCAGGGCAGGCATCGTCGGGCTGCCGCCGGAAGCGGACGTCGCGTACTCGGTTTCGTGCGAGGGTTCGCAGCCGGCGAACGGGAAGTTCCGCACTCTCCCCGCGCCCGGCGCGCTCGCGCCGCCGCCGCAGGTTCCGACCGTGATCGCGACACGGCCAGAACCGGGCTCGGTCGCCATCAACGCGACGTATGCAGTGACCGGCGCGGCGCCGACGGCGTGCTGGTTCGAAGGGTCGAGCAAGTCCACCGGACCGTACCTGCCCGAGACGCAGGAGTTCCGATGCAGCGGCTCGCCGGGGCACATGGGGTATCGCTTTTCGGACACGGGTGCCGCCAGGTGGGTGCGGTTCGCGCTGCGCAACGCCGGCGGCAAGGTGAGCAGCGCGGCGATCCGGGTCCCACCCTGAGTTCCAAGCGATCGTCTCAACGACCTTGAAGCGCACGCCAATGATACCGCGCGCCGCGGGACGGTCGCGAGTCGCGATCCCGCCCCAGGCAGCCGGGTTTGGCTGAATGCTGAGACATCGCGGGACGCGCCGATGGTCAGTCCGCCGCGTCCGCGCTGTCGCCGACCGCTTCGGACTCCGCGGCATCCGCACCGCCGTCGCCGTCCGACCATACACCGCCGGTGCCACACGCGCCGCGGAAGAACGGGACGATGTCGTCGGCGGTTTCGACGAAGCACGGCGCGAAGCGCGGGTCGGCGCGGCAGCCGGCGACCGTTTTGCCCGCGACGCTCCAGCATGCGCCGCCGGACGCGTCACCAGGTGGCGCGGTGGCGTCGGCGACGCACTCACCGAACTCGCTCGCCTTCGCGATGCTGCCCGAGCCGATCGTGAAGTCGCAGTCGCCGCATACCTCGAACGCACATGTCTGCTCGCAGCGGGCTGCTCTGCCGCAGGGGCTCGAAGGATCGATCACGTGCATGCAGGCGCCGATGTCGACCCTGTAGTCGGCGATCCACGTCTCGAGCATGCATTTCGCGCACGCGGGATACGCCTTCCTCGCCGTAGAGCACCGGGTCTCGGGACCGACGAAGCAGCTCTTCAGCTCGAGGAGCATCAGGTCGGTGCACACCGTCTCGGGCACCTTGTCGGCGATCGTCGGGCACGAGAAGGCATCGGGCAACGGGTAGTCGCAGGGGGAAGGCGGTGTCCACGTGTCGGCACCCAGCACGTCGCGTCGGCTGTCGACAGCGCCGGTGTCGCTCGGCCTGCGCGCGTCGCGGAACGGCACCGCGTCGGTGGTGGACTCGACGGCGTAGTCCGCGTGCGGCTCGGGCAGCAACCAGAGCGGGAGACTGCATCCGATCACGGTGCCGAGCACCACGACGAGTGCGCGGCGCATCACAGCCAGGCCTCCACGCGAAGCGCGATCGCGACAGCGACCGCGTCGCCGCCGTCATCGAGCATCACGTTCCGGCGGGGCAAGAAGAAGTACTCCATCGAAAGCTCGAGCGCGGCGGCGATCGTCTCTCCAAAACGGAACCCGCCGACGAGGCGACCACCCCGACCGATGTCGATCGCCTCCTGGTTGCCGAGCCAGCCGCGTTCGCGGGTGCCGATCCAGTACAGCGCCGGGCCGATGCCCCCGTAGGCGCGGAGCGGGCCTTCGTATTGTTTCATCCACTGCAGCGTGGCGTCGAACGCGAGGACGGAGCGGTCGATGCGGTGCGAGGCTGCCGGCGCAGTCGCCGAGTACATCTCGGCCCAGATCCACCACCAGCGCTCGGTGAGTTGGACGCCCACCCACCATCGCTGGTTCACGTGCCACCAGACCGACTGCGTGAGGATGGGCACGACGCGCGTGCCTTCGTCGCCGCGGATGGACGAGCCGAGGCCGCGCCCGATGTCGGCCAGCTCGCCGGTGTAGGCGCTGGTGTTGGTCGTCAACGCGCCGGCCCCGGCGCCGATGCCGACCCGCACCTCGCGCGCGGCGGCCGGAGCGGGTGCCGCGAGCAGCGCGAGCGCCAGCGCGATCGTGCTCATGGCGACACCGGGTAGAAGACGCCTCGAGACCACGTCGTGCCGTTCGCCTCGACGACGAACGTCCCGCCCCACTCGACGTCCAGCTCGCTCTCATGTCGCGCCGTCATGGTGAGCTCGCCGCTCCGCGGAAACCGAGGATCGGCCTCGACGATCAAGGTCTTGTCGTCGGTGCGGAGCCTGGCGCCCGCCGGTACCGCGCCGTCCCACTCGAACGCCATCGTCCCACTCGTCAGTCGGTAGCGCTCGCAAGAGCAGCCATAGGTGTTTCGTGCGGCGGGCTCGCACGGCGGCGACCACGACTTGCACGTCATCGGAGCGGTCCAGAGGTCGAGGTGATTGCCGCGGTCGTCGACCGCGATGACCCGGTACCGCCGTGCACCGGACGCACCGAACAACGGCCCGCAGCCCGCGAGCGATGCTCCCAGAGAGAGCACCACAACGGCCGCGAGCACGTGCCGCCGACGCGCCACCATCGCGAAGGAGTAGAGCACACTGCAGCGAGCTTGCACGCGCGCCGCTCAGCGACGACGTGCGCGACCGGCGATAGCTGATCCGAGCGCGTGGGACGCGTTCTCGAATGAACGATGTCCCTCGGCTTCGCCATCGCAGCCGCCTCGCCACGCACCCGCGGCGAGAGCGAGGATCGCGTGGCCGTCCACAGGGTCCACGACGCCGTGCTAGTCGTCGTCGCTGACGGGGCAGGCGGCATCCGCCAGGCTCGCCGGGAAAGCGGTGAGCAGAGGACCTCAATCGGCGCCGGCGTCGCCAGCCGCCGACGGCGCCCCCTTCACCTCGTACCGGACGGCCGGGCGCTCCTCGAGGGTGCTGCTCACGTCCTTCTCGTACGCGATCACGCTGAGCTCGCCGCCCGGCACGGCGTTGAAGGTTTGTGCGGACCGGAGCTCGAACTTGTAGCCGGCGATCGTTCCGCTCTCGTCGCTCCCCTCGCCGAAGAACGTGGTCACCGTGCGCAGCTCGTGCGGCCCGGGCGTGACGTGGACCGTGACGTCGAGCACCTTTCGCGCCCGGAGGTGCTCGCGGATTGGCCCGTCGAGCTCGCGCGAGAGTAGGGAGCCGCCGTCGAGCAGCAGCACGAGCCCGTGGAAACGGAACGCGTCCGACATGCGGTTGTCGACGTGGAGTCGATACTTGACGGTGGCGGTGGCCGGCGCCTGGTACATCGGGCGAGCGTTGTCGGCAGCCTTGCTCCGACAGCCCACGGCGGCGGCGATGGTCGCGGTGATCAGCAGGCGCTGCATCATCTTCATCAGAACCTCACCCCCGCCCCGAACGAGCCGTGAGAGAAACCGATCGCCGCTACCCCGCGAGCCTCGGCGTAGATCGAACCGCCCTCCCAGCGCACGAGGTCCTGCGCGAGGGCGAGTGACGGCCCGAGGATCAGCGAGCTCTGCGGATCGCCCCCTGTCGAACGCGTGATTGCGACGAAGCCGAGGGCGAGCCCGAGCCTGACGCGGAACCCGCTCGAGCGAAGACCGACACTGGCTTCGGCCATCAGCGCCAAGACGTCGCGGCCCATGGGCGTCTCCGCTCGTGCAACCGCGAGAGTGCCTCCGCCGAACACGGCTCGGTCCGGGCCTCTCGCGCGCTCCACACCGAGCGTGACCACGCCCGCACCGCCCCAATGCGGCCGGTCGGCGATCGACGCGAGCACCCCGTGCACGCCGACGGCGCCCGCGAAGCGCGGCCGCGGCTTCGCGATCAACAGCTCGTCTGCCCCGGCCGCGCCGGCGAGCAGCACGAACGCCGCCGCGACCGCGCTGACCGCTTTCATGGGCACACCGCGGCTCCGGTCTCGCCGATCTGCATGACGCGCGTGCAGATGTCAGCATCGCGGATCTTCTCGCACGAGAGATCGAGGATGCACTCACTAGACCCCATGCCGAGCTGCGGCGAGCCGCACGATGACTGCGTGCAGAAGCTCGTCTCGGTCTGGAACTTTTCGCCGCAGCACTTCTTCAGCTTCGCGTGCGCCTCCTCGCACAGGTACTCGCCGCGATCGATCTCGCCCGATGTGAGCATGACGACGCAGATGACGAGCGCGCGCCGGAGGAGCCTCATGCGCAGATCAGTCTAGGCCCCACCGCCCGCGCTCGCCACGTCGGGGCTAAGCGTCATCTGGTGACGTTGCGAGCGCATGTAGACACCGCGCCTGCCATCGCTGCTCTGGGGCTTCGAGCTCGACGCGGTGGCGCGGCGCTCGTCGTACCTCGCCGATCTCGAGGGCACCCGGTCCATCTGGGACGTGCAGGTGATCATCGAGGCGTTCCGCAAACGGGTGCAGTCGAAGCCGCGGACGGTGATCCCGGTGTGAAGGTCGGCGGCCGCCCGCGCGTTCACCGGATGGCGAGTCGCGGTCTTCGCTGCTCGTAGCTAGACTCCACCATCATGCGTGGCCTCATCATCGTGGCCTTCGTGGCCTGTGGCTGCGGGAGCGATCCCGCCACCGAGCCGCCCGACTCGGCTGTCGCCGTCGACGCCGCGCCAGACGTACGCGCCGACACGGCGTTCTTCGGATGTTGTCCAATTGCAGTCGCTCCCTCGTGCGACTGTGTGTACCTGGGAGGCAGCAAGCGTTCGCCGACCCAAGAATGCATGAGACGCTGCGATTCTGCTCCTGTCGACTGGGTGCGTAGGACCGACGAGAACGGGTGCGAGTACTGGGTGACACCTGCCGGGAAGTGGTGCTCCTGGTGACGGCCACGCCAAGTCCGGCCAACGTGCCGCGCGTTGCGGCCAAGCTGCGCCTTCGATGCGCGTCGGCGACCGCGCGACGAGTGAGGCGACAACCAACGTCATTCCACTCAGCGTGATGCCCCTCTGCGGGCCCGACGCTGGCAGCGCAATACCAAAGGCGCCGCGCACGTCACCAGAGCTTCCACCACGGCTTCGGCGGAGGCATCACCGCTTCGATCTTCTCCAATGCGGAGCGCGCGGCGGCGCTCGTCGGATCGATCTCGAGCAGTCGGAGCATCGCCGCCTGTGCGTCCGCGAGCCGTCCGAGCATTCCGAGGGCCCATCCACGCAGGTAGAGGGCGCGCGGGTGATCCGGCTCGAGGGCAAGCGCTGCGTCGGCAGTCGACAGGCCCGCTTCGGCCTGCTCCTGCTCGTTCTCGGCGTTCGCCTTGGCGAGGAGCAATTCGACCGATTCCGCGCGCGGTACGACCGCGAGCGCCCGGTCAGCCACCGCGACGGCGTCGGGCCAACGCCTCTGGCGCGCAAGCAGCCTCTCGTAGTTGATCCAGTGCGCGGTGAGGCACGGATCGAGCTGCACGGCGCGTTGGTAGCTGCTGATGTCGACCATCTGACCATCCGCGATCGGTGCTGAAACTCCGGACTCTCCCGGGGCCGCGCTCGATGCGGCTCGGAGGTCAGGATGGCGAAGCGGAAGCGTCGTGTCTACACGCGCGAGCAGCGTGAGGCGGCTC
>JACPFM010000065.1 GCA_016182965.1 Deltaproteobacteria bacterium
GGCGGCGACGACCTTGGCGCAGATGCCCTGCGAAAGGCGGATCCCGGTCTTCGTCTCGTCGAGCCACGTCCACCCCTCGAGCGGGTCGAGGTCGAGCGGCACGCGACACGCGGTGGCGTCGCAGAACCCGAGCCCGCCGGGCGCGGTGGCCAGCGACACGTTGATCGGAAGGGTGGGATCGAGGCGGCGCGGGCCGCCGTCGGGCGCCGGCGCGCCGGCCAGCGAGTACACGCACGGGTCGTCGGTGGCCGTGATGCCCACCGCCGAGGTGAGACAGGACTGCGCGTCGAAGCAGGTGCCCTGCTGCTGCTCGTTGCCGCCCGGACCGAAGACCGCTTCGGCGCTGTAGTCGGGCATCGCCGTGCCCTCGATGAGCGGCGTCGGCACGCACGCTCCGGCGATGCAGGTCTCCGCCTCCTTGCAGCCGGTCACGTCGTAGCAGGAGAACTTCAGCGGGAGGCGCACCAGGCCCACCCGGCCGCGCGCGAACGTCAGGCGCGCCTTGCGCAGCACCTTCTCGTCGCGCAGCGCCGGATCGACCTGCGGGTCCTTGGAGAAGCGGCCGATGACCTGGACTTCGATCGGCTGCAGATCGCCGTCGTCGGCGGGGACGAGGCCGATGGTCGCAGGCAGCCGCAGGGCGAAGGGGCCGAGGACGTGCGTCTCCTCGTGCTGCACGGCCCCGCGCGACAGCACGCGCAGGGTGATCGCGTCGAGATCCTTCGGCACGCGCAGGTCGGTCTGCACGGCGACGATGATCTCGGTGTTCTTCTTGCCGGAGCACGCCGAGCCGCTCGAGAGCGCTCCGGCGAGCATCATCGTGAGCAAGCCGTTGCGTACGCGCCCGGTGATCATGCTCGCCAAGGAGGATAGCGACCGGCGCGTCCGACCACCAACCGTGCGGGCCGGGTGCTCGCGCGGACGTTGTCGCGACCTCGAGCCCCGGTGCCTCGACTCGCGCGGAACGATCGTTGCGAGCAGGATCTACCGCGCGCGGAAACGACGGAATTCTCCGCCCTCGGGGCCGCTTCGCCGACCCAACCGCGTGCTCGCCGTCACGGCGATGTGACCCCACCTCGGAGACCGGATGCCGATCGATCGCTTTCGCCGCGGAGACCTCGTCGCGGACCGTTTCCGGCTCGACCACCCCCTCGGCGGCGGCGGCATGGGCGTGGTGTGGGCTGCGACCGACATCGCCAGCCACGCCCGGCTGGCGCTCAAGGTCATCCGCTGCGACGGCGAGCCCTCGCCCGCTCAGCGAAAACGGTTGGTCCTCGAGGCACGCGCCGCGATGATCGTGCAGCACCCGAACGTCGTGCGCGTGCTCGACGTCGTCGAGTCGCCCGCCGGCGAGCCCGTGGTCGTCATGGAGCTCCTCCACGGCAAGCCTCTGAGCGGCCTGCTCGAGGGCGGCGCCGTCGTCAGCCCGCGCAAGCTGGCGCAGATCCTCCTGCCGGTCGTCGCCGCGGTCGCGGCGGCGCACGCGCGGGGCGTCGTCCACCGCGATCTCAAGCCGGAGAACATCTTCCGCGTATACGACGGCGCCCGGCGCGACGTGCGCGTCCTCGATTTCGGAGTCGCCAAGCTCTCCGAGCGCGCGATCGGCGACGAGACCGCCGTGCGGACCGCCGCCGGCTTCGCGGTCGGCACGCTGCCGTACATGGCGCCGGAGCAGCTCCTGCCGGGCGGCCGGCCCGACCATCGCGTCGATGTGTGGGCGCTCGGCGTCATCGCCTACGAGTGCCTCGCCGGCCGCCGTCCCTTCGATGCCGATCACGCCGCCGGCCTGATCGCGGCGATTCGTCGGGGCGCCTCGTGCCCACGCCAGGTACCGCCGGAGCTCGCGCGGCTCGTCGAGCAGATGCTCGCGTTCGATCCAGCGCGTCGGCCCGGCCTCCCCGAGGTCTACCAGCGCCTCTCCGAGCACCTCGTCCAGCGCGTCCCTGCCACGCGCCTCGCGCCCACGCCGGCACGCGCCATGGTCGCCGCCGCGGCCGCCGCGACAGGCAGGAAGACCCCGCGCGGGCTTCGCCTCGCCGCGATGATCGCGATCCCCGCGGCGGTCTTCCTCGCCGGGTTCGCGGTCGGCTGGTACTCGGCCGGAGCGTCGGACGCAGCGACGACACCGGTGCCCGAGCGGCGGCACGAGGGGCGACCGCGTCGCGCCGAGGTCGTGGGCGAGCTCGTTCCGGCCCGGCCCTTGACGGATTGGTGAACGCGATTCACTTTGTGAACGTGGTTCACGAATTCGTTCCGCACGCGCGCCGGCGCGACGACAAGACCGAGGCGGTGCTCGACCACGCGATGAAGCTCATCGCGCACGAGGGCCTCGAGGCGCTCACGCTCGCGCGCGTGGCGCAGTCGCTCGGCCTCGTGACCACCGCTCTCTACCGCTACTTCCCGTCGAAGGACGCGCTGCTCGCCGCGCTCCAGCGGCGCGCCGTCACCACCATCCACGCCCACTTCCGCGAGACGCGCGCGCGCCTCGCCACGCCGCGCTCCGCGCCGGAGGTCGCCGCGCTCGTCCCGCTGCTCGGCGTCGCGCGCGCGTACGTCGCGCTCCCGCAGACGCACGCCGACGCCTTCCGCCTGGTGTCGCTGCTCCTCGGCGATCCCCGTCGCCTCGTGCCCGACGACGAAGCGGTGCGCACCGCGCCGCTGGTCGCCGGGTTCCTCTCCGAGGTGGCCGAGCTGTTCGCGCACGCGCAGGAGCAGCGCGCGCTCGATCGCGACGACGCGCTGACCCGCACGGTCGTCCTCTGGGCCACCCTGCACGGCCTGACCCAGCTCGAGAAGCTCCGCCGGCTCGCGCCCCACGCGCGCGACGCGACGGCGCTCTGCGACGAGGCCACCGGCGCGCTCTTGCGCGGCTTCGGCGCCGATCCCGCCCACCTCTCCCGCGCGCGTCGCGCGCTCGATCGCCTCGCTTCGCGAGGCACACCCGAAGGATGAAACGATGATCGCACCCCTCGCCTTCCTCGCCGGCGCCCTGACCTGGAGCGCCAGCGAGTACGTCATCCACCGCTTCGTCGGCCACGGCCGAAAGCGCACGCGGCCGCGCACGATCGCCGCGCAGCTGACGCCCAGCGGCCTGGCCGCCGCGTTCAACGCGGAGCACCTCGCGCACCACGCCGACCCGTCGTACTTCGCGCCGACGAGCCAGAAGGTGGCGGCCGCGGTGGTGGTCACCGGCACCGCCGCCGCCGTCGGCTCGCTGCTCCTCGGTCCGCGTCGCGGCCTGTCGTTCGCCGTCGGGTTCGGCGCGTCGTACGCCGCCTACGAGGTCCTCCACCGCCGCGTCCACACGCACCCGCCGCGCGGTCGCTACGGGCGCTGGCTGCGCCGTCATCACCTGTTCCACCACCACAAGACGCCGCGCAGCAACCACGGCGTGACGACGCCGCTCTGGGATCGCGTGTTCGACACCGAGGTGCCGGTCAGCGAGCGCATCCGGGTGCCGCGCCGCGCCGCGCCGCCGTGGATGCTCGACGAGCGCGGCGGGCTGCGCCCGGAGCTCGCCGCCGACTACGAGCTGGTCGGGGCCGGCGATTCCCCCCGGGTCGCGGTCTGAGCGTTCATCGGCCGTTCGTCAGCGCGCCCCGAACATCGCCTCCCAGGGCCTCCGCGGATCGCCGCCCTCGCGGGCGAGCCGATCGTTGGCGGCGAGGTGCAGGCAGATCTTCGTCACCGTCTCGACGTCGCCGGTGCCGACGCCGCGCGCGATGGCGTCGACGGCGTGGGTGCCGCGGTTCTTTTCGAGCCACTCGACCACGCGGCCCTGCAGCGCGAGCACCTCGCCGGCGGCCTTCTTGCCGGCCTCGACGCCGGGCTGGTGGTAGGCGTTGATGCCGACCAGGGCGGCGTAGAGGCCGACCGCGCGCTCGAAGACGGCGACGAGCGCGCCGAGCGTGCGCGGCGACAGCTCGTCGAGGGTGATCGTCATCGAGGGGCGCCCGCTCTCGTGGAGCGCGCGGCGCGTGCCGAGGAAGAAGCCGAAGAGGTAGTCGCCGCTGGTGACGCCGGGCTCGACCTCGATCGTCCCGCGCCCCGGCGCACGGTCGCGCAGCACCTCGAGGAAGGTGACGAAGAAGTTCGCCACGCCGTCGCGCAGCTGCTGCACGTACGCGTGCTGATCGGTCGAGCCCTTGTTGCCGTACACCGTCAGCCCCTGGTGCACGGTGCGCCCGGCGAGGTCCTTCTCCTTGCCGAGCGACTCCATGATCAGCTGCTGCAGGTAGCGCGAGAAGAGATCGAGGCGGTCCTTGTACGGCAGGACGACCATGTCCTTCTCGCCCCTGCCGTTGCTCGCGAAGTGCCACATCGCCGCGAGCAGCGCCGCCGGGTTCTGGCGGACGTCGCGCACGCGGGTCGCGGCGTCGGCGTCGCGGGCGCCGGCGAGGAACGCGTCGATGTCGACCCCCTGCAGCGCCGCCGGCAACAGCCCGACCGCCGACGTCTCGCTGGTGCGGCCGCCGACCCAATCCCACATCGGAAACCGCGCGAGCCAGCCGTCTTCGATGGCCAGCTGGTCGAGCGCGCTGCCCTCGCCGGTGATCGCCACCGCGTGCCGCGCGAACAGCACGTGGCGCGCCTCCATCGCGGCCTTCACCTCGAGCATGCCGTTGCGGGTCTCCTTGGTGCCGCCCGACTTCGAGATGACCAGGACCAGCGTCCACGGGAAGCGCGCGCGCACGCGATCGAGCACGAAGTCGAGGCCGTCGGGATCGGTGTTGTCGAGGAAGTGCAGGTAGAGCGGGTCGTCGCACGCGGTGCCGAGCGCGCGCGCGGCGAGCTGCGGTCCGAGCGCCGAGCCTCCGATGCCGACCACCAGCACGTCGGTGAACTTGCCGCCCTCGGGCGGCGCGATGGTGCCGGAGTGCACGTGCGCGGCGAAGGTCTTCACCTGGAGCACCATCTGCTCGATGGACTGACGGATGTCTTGGGAGGGCGCGAGATCGGGCGCGCGCAGCCAGTAGTGCCCGACCTGCCGGCCCTCGTCGGGGTTGGCGACGACGCCGCGCTCGAGCTCCTGCATGTGATCGAACGCCTTGTTGAACGCGGGCTCCATGCGCGCGAGCAGATCGTCGGGGTGACCCATGCGGCTCGGGTCGACGGTCATCCCGATCTTCGGCGTGACACACAGATCGCGGGACCACTGCGCGAAGGGAACGGTGCGGGGCATGCTGTTCTGAAGCCTAATCGATCGCGCGCGGTGCGCGCAGGCGATGCTTCGCTCGTCTCGAGCACCTCGTCTACTTCACGTTCACGAAGCACTCTCTCGCCGGCGGCGCCTTCGCGATCGTCCCGAGCTCGACCAGCTGCGCCGCCAGCGTCGCGAAGCGCGACTCGCTCATGTCGCCGAGCGCATCCGCCTCGAGCTCGCCGCGGACGAGCGGCTCCTGCACCTTCGCGACCTCGTCGAAGGTGGCGGCGTCCATTGCCGGGTTCTGCTTGGCCATCACCGCGTTCGCCGGCTTCGGGTCGGCGAGGTACGCGCGCCAGCCCTCGCGCGTAGCCGTGACGAAGCGCTCCACCAACGCCGGCCTCTCGCGCAAGGTCTCGCCGCGCGCGATGAGCACGTTGGCGTACGGGTCGAACCCGGTGTCCTTCGCCGGGAAGACCGTGACCTGAACGCCCTTCTTGCGGGCGGCGACCGGCTCGCTCGTGACGTAGCACTGCTGCGCCCAGTGCGGGTCGGCGAGGAGCTTCGCGATACCGCCGTCGTACGGGACGACGCTGACGCCGGCGAAGCCGTAGCTCTTCTTCAGCCACGCGCCGAACGGGAGCCCAGGCTCGATGGCCAGCGTGCCGCTCTTCAGCTCCTCGAGCGCGTTCAGGCCGCGCGACGCGTGCACCATCACCCCGAGCGGCGAGTGCTGGAAGCTCGCGAGCACCGCGACCACATCGACGCCGCGCGCGCGCGCGAGCACCACGTCGTCGGCGCCGACCACGCCGAAGTCCGCCTGACCGCCGGCGACGATCTGCAGCACGGGCGTGCCCGCGGCGCCGCCCACGATCTCGACCTCGAGACCGGCCCGCTGGTACGCGCCGGACACGCGCGCCGCGTACACGCCGCCGAACTCGGGCTCGGCCACCCAGTTGAGCTGCACGCGGACCTTGTTCGGCCCCTGCGAGGTCGACTCGCCACGACGGCAGGCCGCGAGCGTGACGAGCGTGACGAGCGTGACGAGCGTGACGAGGATGCCGACCCGACGCATCACCTGTCGTGTAGCGCGTTCACTCCGGGGTCGCCCAGGGATCCTGCCAGTCGAGCGGGTCGAGCGAGTCGAACCCCTTGGGCTTCGAGAGGACCGCCTTGGGCTGGCCGTCGTTCTCGAGCACGAGGACGCCCTTGGAGGCGCTCGCGGCCGAGAGCACCACGCTCGACTTGCCCTCCTTGTCGCCGAGCGACAGCGACGCGCCGTCGCCCGACGCGAGCATGACAGCCGATTTGCCGTCTTGATCGCGCAGCGTGAGCCGCGTCTTGCCCTTCTCGTCGACCCAGACGCGCGCACGCACCGCCCCGCCCTTGTCGCGCACCACCAGCTCGGCGGCCTCGATCCTGTCGTTGGCGGGGACGTACGCGAGCAACAGCGGCGCGGACGCGGCGACGACCAGCGCGGCGAGGGTGCGTCGCAGCCGGCGGTTGTCGCGTTCCAGACGGGAGAGACGTGCTTCGAGGTCTTCGGGGCGCATGCGTGGGCCTCCGCCGATCAGCGTGACGGTCGAACCGGGTTTCCTGCAAGTCGACACGCCTCGGGCGCCGGTTGCGAGAACCGCCCCCGGACTGAAGTCCGGGGCACCGACGGCCGGGCGAAGCCCTTCGGGCTAGAGAGAGTCTGGTGCCGAGGAAGCGCACTCCACAGACGATCCATGCTCGCGGTCGGTGCGGCGACGACTCCAAGCCAGGCTAGCGACTTGGTGAAGTCCGAAGGACTTGAGGTGCATTCGGTGCCCCGGACTTCAGTCCTGGGGATTCCTTGGCTTCACCGCATCGCCGGGCTCCACCGGCGCAGGGCCAGCCACGCGCCGAGCCCGACGACCGCGAACAGCGCGAGGCCGAGCAGCGCCGAGCAGCCGACCGCCGCGAACAGCAGATCGGTGCGCAGCTGCCGGTAGGAGGTCATCACGAGCACGCCGAGGCCCGGTCGCCCCTCGGCGAAGCCGGCGACGAGCTCCCCGACGATGGCGCCGATCACCGCGAGCCCGGAGGCGACGCGGAGGCCGGTCGCGATGGAGAACGTCGCGTGCGGGAGCTCGAGCTTCCACAAGACGGCGAGGCGCGAGGCGCCGTAGAGCCGGAACAGATCGCGCAGGTTCGGATCGACCGATCGGATGCCGGCGAGCGTGTTCGTGATCACCGGGAAGACCGACACGATGAACGCCGACGCGGTGACCGCGCGCGGACCGACGCCGAACCACAGCACCAGGAGCGGCGCGATCGCGACGATCGGCACCGTCTGCAGGAGGATGGCGTACGGGTGGAACGCGCGCTCCACGAGCCGCGACGTCGAGAGCACGATCGCGATCGTCACGCCGCCGACCGCGCTCAGGGCGAACCCGGCCAGCGCGGACCGACCGGTCGTGACGCACGCCGCGGCCAGCGCGCCGAGCTCCGCGCGCGCGGCGGCCGCGATCGCGGTGGGCGGCGGCAGCAGGTACGAAGGCGGCTGCAACGAGCGCACGAGCCCCTCCCAAAGGAGCAGGCCGATGATGGCGGCGACGAGCGGCGGGAGGACCACGCGCTTCATCGGCTCTCCCGCTCTCCGGCCCTCGGCGTCTCGCGGTCGGGGCCGAGCGGCGACGCCCGATCGCCGTCGCTCCCTCGCTCGAGCGCCTCGAGCAGCTCGCTCGCTGCGCGCGCGAAGGCCGGATCGCCGCGGATCGCGGAGCTGCGCGCCTCGGGCAGCTCGATGCGCGTGTCGAGCACGACGCGCGCGGGGCGGCGGGTGAACACGATGGCGCGGTCGGCGAGGAAGGTCGCCTCGAAGATCGCGTGGGTGACGAACAGCACCGTGAAGCGGTGCTCCATCCACAGCGCGCGCAGCCGCTCGTCGAGGCGGTGACGGGTGATCTCGTCGAGCGCGGCGAAGGGCTCGTCCATCAAGAGGAGCCGCGGGCGGGTGACCAGCGCGCGCGCGATCGAGGCGCGCATCCGCATGCCGCCGGAGAGCTCGGCCGGATAGCGACCGGCGACGTCGGAGAGCTCGACCTGCGCGAGGGCGTGGGCGACCGCGGCCTCACGTTCTGCACGCGCGACGCCGCGCAGCTCGAGCGGGAGCGCCACGTTGCGCGCGACGGTGCGCCACGGCAGGAGGTGCGCGTCCTGGAAGACGTAGGCGATGGCCTCCCGTTCGGCGGCATCGACGACCACCTCGCCCGCGTCCGGCCGATCGAGGCCGGCGACGATGCGCAGCAGCGTCGACTTCCCGCAGCCCGTCGGCCCGATGAGGGCGACGAAATCGCCTGCCTCGACCGTGAGGTCGAGCCCGTCGAGCGCGACCACCTCGCGCTCTTCATGAGACGCGTTATGGAACGCGCGAGGGAACGCGCGAGGGAACGCGCGAGGGAACGCGCGAGGGAACGCGCGGCGCACGCTGCGCATCTCGACCGCCAAAGGCATCGGCGCGCACGATAGACTGAACCGCATGAAGCCGACCATCCCGTCCGCACCGCTCGAGATCGCGGTCGCGCAGCTCAACGCGCAGGACGACGTCGAGGTGAACCTCGCCACCATCGCCCACCTCGGCGCGCACGCCGCGAAGGTCGGCGCGAGGGTGCTGTCGCTGCCCGAGGGCTGCGCGATCATGGGCGAGCAGGACAAGAAGCGCGCGTCCGCCGAGCCGATCCCCGCGATCGGCGAGCGCCCCGAGGGCAAGATCCTCGGCGCGTTCTCCGCGCTCGCGCGCCTGCACTCGCTGTGGGTGTTCGCCGGAGGCGTGGCGCTGCAGAGCGGCGATCCGCTCCGCCCGTACAACGCGCACCTCGCCTTCGCGCCGAACGGCGAGGTGAAGGCCCTCTACCGCAAGATCCACCTCTTCGACGTCGATCTGCCCGACGGCACCTCGCACCGCGAGTCGGACTCGAGCGGCTGCGGCTCGCCCGCCGAGGACATCGTCGTGCTCGACGTCGAGGGTTGGAGGGTCGGGCTCTCGATCTGCTACGACCTGCGCTTCCCCGAGCTGTTCCGCGCCCACGTCGATCGCGACGCGCACGCGATCCTCATCCCGGCGGCGTTCACCGTGCCGACGGGCAAGGATCACTGGCACGTCCTCATGCGCGCGCGCGCCATCGAGTCGCAGTGCTACGTCGCCGCCGCCGCGCAGTGGGGCCGCCACCCGGGCAACCGGCTCACCTACGGCAAGAGCCTGATCGCCGATCCGTGGGGCGACGTGATCGCGCAGGCGTCCGACGGCGTGGGGCTCGCGCGCGCGACGCTCGATCCCAAGCGCCTCGCCGACGTGCGCGGGCAGGTGCCCTCGCTCCGCCACCGCCGGTTCTGATACGTGGCGACGCCCATCCCCGATCTGCTCTCGAGCGCGCCGACGCGCCGTCTCGACGCGCGCAAGACGGGCGAGGCGCTGACGTTCGCGTTCGCGCAGGGCGTCGCCGACGACACCTGGGACGATCTGCTCGCCGCTGCGCGGCTGCCGGAGACGCGCTTCCGGCCCGAAGGTTACGCGCGCGACCTGTTCGTCGCGGAGCTGGTGGCCTCGTGCGCCGTGGTCGAGGTCGACGGCACGACGCGCCTGCTCGGCAAGCGCTGGCTCGAGCGGCTGCTGTCGCACCCGCCGGAGGACGCCGAGACCGTGACGCTGCGCCGCGACGTCCTCCGCGAGCTCGACGGCTCGCCGAGCATGCGCACCGAGCTCGAGGGGCTGTACGGGCGCCTGCGCTTCCTCCGCGATCAGCTCGGGATCACGCCCGGGCGCGGCTCCGACGTGCTGCGGCGGCGCCTCGAGATCCTCGCCACCGTGCGCGGCGCGATCGACGCGATGGCCGAGGCGTTCGCGGGCGCGCGATCGGCGCTGACGCGCGTCTCCGAGTGGGCGGCGGCGGTGCGCGCGTCCGAGGCGTGGCGCGCGCTGCTCGAGCTCCTCGACTACGACGAGCACCTGGCGACCGTCGACGTGCGCGTGCGCGTCGGCGCCGACGGGCGGGTGCGCGGCCTCGTGCTCGCCGACGTGCGCGAGAACGCGGCGAGCCGCTTCGCGCGCACCCCGATCGGCCGCTGGCTCGCGCGCATCGCCCTGGTCTTCCGCGGCTATCGCTTCGACGCCGAGGAGCTGATGGCGCGCGCCATCGAGCAGGTCTTCGACGGGATGCAGGACGTGCTCGTCGCCTCGATGCAGCTCGCCGGCGATCTGGAGCTGTACCTCGCGGCGTTCGCGTTCCGCGCGCGCGCCGAGCGCGCCGGCCTCGCGGTGTGCCTGCCGGAGCTCGGGGCCACGCGCGCGCTGACGCGCCTCTTCAACCCGCTCCTGCTCCCGCACGAGAAGCGCGTCGTCCCCTGCGAGCTGCACGCGGACCGCCCCGATCGCGTGGTGCTGGTCACCGGCCCGAACTCCGGCGGCAAGACGAGGCTACTGCAGGCGATCGGCCTCACGCAGCTGCTCGGCCAGTGCGGGTTCTTCGTGCCGGCGGCGTCCGCGACCATCCGCAGCGTCGACGGGATGTTCGTGTCCTTCGGGCAGGCGCCGGCCGCCGACGCGACCGAGGGGCGCCTGGGCACCGAGCTGCTCCGCGTGCGCGCGCTGTTCGAGACCATCTGCGTCGGCGGCATGGTGCTGGTCGACGAGCTCTGCTCGGGGACCAATCCGTCGGAGGGCGAGGAGCTGTTCCGACACGTCGTCGATCTGCTGGCGCAGCTCTCGCCGCAGGCGTTCCTCTCCACGCACTTCCTCACGCTGGCGGCCGATCTGGAGCGTGCTCCGCCGAACGATCGGATGGACTTCCTGCAGGTGGAGCTCGATGCGCACGGCGTGCCCACCTACGGCTTCGTGCCCGGCGTCGCCAAGACCTCCCTCGCCCACCAGACCGCCGCGCGCCTCGGCGTGACGCGTGACGATCTCGCGGCGTTGGTGCAGCGCGCGGTGAACGCGGCGAAGCGGAGCTGAGTCTCCCTACTCTTCCGGGAGGACCCGGATCAGGAACGGTCCTCCGGCTTGGCCGAGCACGAAGGCGCTTCGGTCGGGCGCGACCGCGACCACGCGCGCGGCGCCGCGCTCGACGCCGAGCTCCACGCGCTCGACGGCCGCTCGGTCGGCCTCGTAGCGGAGCAGCAGGGGTCTGCCCGGGAGCGGTCCGGAGAAGCCGTCGCATGCGAACGCCTCTTCGCCGGCGACCCAGAACGCGCCGGACGGCTCGCGCGCGACCGAGTGAAACGCATCGTCGCCGTGCCCGCCGAAGGGCTGCGCCCACGAGGGCGCGGTCCGGCGATCGAGGCCGACGGCGATCGCGTCGAACTCGCACGGATCATCGTAGCCGTCGGAGTGCCGCTCGGTGTTCCGCAGCAACGTGTCGCCGACGAGGATCGCTCCGACATACGTGCCGGCGACGATGGCACCGCCATCCGGCTCGAGCACGAGTGAGCTCGCTCGAATCGGCAGGAGCCGTTCGTCGCGATCATGGCTGATCCAGAGGTTGGCGAAGACCTCCTCGCCGTCGGGCGCATAGCGGATCGGCGTCCCCGAGCCGTGCGCGGCGACGGTGAGCCCCGTCGCGTCCGCGGCGAGCGCCGCGACGTGCCCGCGCGTGGGGAACGCGCCGACGACCGCGCCCGTCGCATCGACATGCGCCACGATCTCCGGTGCGCCGGCGTCGTCGCTCGCAGGGTACGTCCGCCCGGCGAGCGTGAACGTCCGCGGCGCCGCCATCGCGATGAATCGCGCGCCGTCGTCGTCGACCGCGATCTCGTACGCGACTCCGCCCGAAGCGCCGAGGAACCGATGCACCTCGCGCACGACGCCCCCGTCGAGACGCACGAGCATCGCGGTCCCGTCGTCGACGGCGTCGCCCTCGGTCAGCGGCGTCCGATCGGCGCGCCCGACGACGTGAACCTGCCCGGCCGCGTCGCTCACGAGGTCGGAGGCGGTGCCCGCAAACGTCCACGACCAGCGAACGCGTCCGTCGAGATCGAGCGCGAGGACGAAGCCCGATCGCGTCGTCGCCGACGCGACCACGCGGTCGCCGACGGCGAGTGCTCCGTCGAACGTGCCGCCGAGGACGACCTCCGAACGCGCGGTGACGGTCAACAGCGAAAGCGACAGGTGCGTCGCCCGCGGCACCCCGAGCCATTGCACGGAACGACTCGATCGCCGAGGCGCTTTGGTTCCACCGTCGACTGCGACTGCGGCATCCGGCGGCTCGTGCGCGGCCGGCGTCGAGCCGCACGCCACGCACAGAGCGGCCATGGGCAAGAGCAGTCGTGACATCGCGGCGAGGCCCGGGCGCAAAGGTCATGCCGTCGGGAGTCCTGCGAATTCGCGCGGAAGCGTGCGCTCGCTGACGCCCTTCGTCGCGAAGCGTCGTGCATCGACTGACGCACGGCGGGTGTGGGAGGGAAGGATCCAGCCGAGCGGCCGAAGCCCCGGGCGGTCGCCCTGAGGTATCCTCGGCCCGTGGTCGACGACGACGATCCGGTGGACGACGACGAGGGCGGGTCCGGCGAGGACACGATCGACGAGAGTCAGTGGGGCGACGACGAGCCCGAGGAGGATGAGTCTTCCGAAGACCAACGGTCGTCGGAGGAAGATGACTCCTCCGAGGAGGAGGAGTCATCCGAGGAGGAGGAGTCATCCGAGGAAGAGGAGTCCTCCGAGGAAGAGGAGTCCGACGACGGGCTCCGCTACCTCGAGGAGGACGCGCCCGAAGAGGACGAGCGCGCGGCCGACGAGAGCTCCGAAGAGACCTCGGACGAACGGACGCAGTGGGGATCGAGCGAAGACGAGGCCGAAGACGACGGCGAGCGCACCGAGTACCAGGCCGACGAGCCCGAGGACGAGCGCTCCGAGTACGCCGCCGGCGACTGGGAAGACGACGTCGAGTACGGCCTCGAGCTCGACGACGACGTGCGCGGCACGCGCGAGGAGTTCGCCGACGCGCAGGACGACGACTTCGAGGACGACGAGGGCGACTGGTCCGACGACGACTACGAGGAGAGCGCGCAGCGCTTCTTCGGCCGCGGCGACTTCTTCGGCGACACGTTCGAGACCCAGGTCCGCGATCAGGGCTGGGAGCCGATCGAGCAGGAGTACGAGTGGAAGCAGGCGTTCGATCAGGCGCAGCCCGGCGTCGGCCGCACCGTGCGCTTCTTCCACCGCGACGGCGCGGTGTCGCCGCTCGGCTTCGTCTCGCTCGAGGCGCTGTCGCTGCTGCGGCAGCTGTACCCGCAGGTCAACCTCTCGAACCTCCACGTCACGGTGCCGCCCAAGCCGCGCACCACGCCGCTCGCGATGCCGGTCGACGAGCTCCCGCAGGAGCTCCGCGGCGTCGCCCCGGCCGACAAGGTCGATCTCCGCAAGTACTGCTCGCCGGTCGGCGATCAGGGGCAGACCAGCCGCTGCGCGGCGTTCACCTACACGCACGCGATCGAGATGCTCGGCAACATGGCCGGCCAGCCGACGCCGCGGCTGTCGTGCAGCTACACGATGCTGCAGTTCCAGCGCAAACAGGGCGACATGCGCGATCACCAGTGGGCGTACCTCGGCGGCGACGGCACCGAGTCCGGCCCGCTGCCCGGCCAGGCGCTGATCGAGGGCGGCACCTGTCGCCACGATCTGTGGCCCGACGACTCCGAGCGCCCCTGCGCCGACGACGACGCGCTCGCGGAAGACGCCGCGTCGCACCGGCTGCAGGCGAAGGTCTGCGAGTGCGGCGTCGAGGATCTGCGCCGGCTGCTGAGCGCCGGGTGCCCGATCGAGGTCGGGATGAACACCGGCGAGAGCTTCTCGAACATCGGCCGCGACGGTCTGTTCCACGCCGCCGAGAAGCCCTCGGGCGACCACGGCCGGCACTCGATGCTCATCGTCGGCTACGTCGGCAACTACTTCATCCTGAAGAACTCCTGGGGCGCCGACTGGGGCGACAAGGGCTACTGCTACGTCCCGAAGAAGGTGCTCGCCGACTCGCGACCGGAGCTGATCGCGATCGTGCCCACGCGCGCACGCACCAAGGCCGGCGGCTCCGGCGGCGGTCCGTCGTCGAAGCCGCGACCGAACGTGCCCTGTACGTTCTGCAACCGGCAGGGCCCCGCGGGCGCGACCTGTCAGAACTGCGGCGCGACGTTGCCGCGTCCGCCGAAGCCGCCGACCGTCCCGCCCCCGGCGCCGGTGATCGATCAGGGGTCTCCCTCGCATGCGTGGCCGCAGCAGCACGGCTACGAGCCGCCCGCACAGGGCCATTCGTTCCCCGCGCAGGCGTACGCGCCGCCCCCGCAGGGCCACTCGTTCCCCGCGCAGGCCTACGCGCCGGCGCGCCCCTGCCACAGCTGCGGGCTCGCGCTGCCCGCGCACGCGCGGTTCTGCAACGGGTGCGGCGCGCGGACTGCCCCATGAGCGAGCCGAACCCGAGGCTCGAGCTCGACGACGGCAGCGGCCCGGTGTCGCCGCGCTTCCAGTGGAGCGTGCGCTTCGTCGCGGAGGGCGCGCGCGCCAGGCTGCACAGCAAGGGCGCGCCGCTCGGCGAGCACGATCGCGAGCTCGCGATCGACGCTGCCGCGCTGCGCACGCTATGCGACGAGCTCTCTGCCCTGTCGCTCGCCGATCTCGTCGACGACCAGCGCGCCGCCCGCGTCGGCACCCGCGTCAACACGCTGAGCGTGGGAGACGCGCACGTCCGCTATCTCGCATCGGACGTCGACGAGCGCCTCGCTCCGACCGACGTCACGCGCCCGATCCGCGAGGCGCGCGCGAGGGTGCTCGCGTTCATCCGCGCGGCGCTTCAGAACACCTGATTCTGGAACCGCAAGGCGATCGCGCGGTCGCGCCCGTCGGGCTCGCCGCGGTGGATGATCAGCACGCCGTCGCGATCGCGACCGTTGCGGTGCACGTTGTGGGTGCCGGTACCGTCGGTGTACGAGCGCCCGAAGATGCGGACGCGCGACGCGGTGGCCAGCTCCTTCTGCAGGCGCGCGAGGAGCACGTCGCGCGCCATCGGGGCGAAGTCCGCCGAAGGCACGCCGAGATCGCGCTCGTAGTCGTAGGGCACCGTGGCCCAGCCCGGATCGGGCAGCGTGGGCGCGACCGGCTGCACCCACAGGGCCATCGGCGGCGCGGTGTCGGAGTCGATGCGGACGGCGACGTCGTAGCGCTTGCTGCCGACGAGCACCTGCATGTGGAGGTGGTCGGGGCCTTCGGGGCACGTCTTGTGACCGGGCGGCACGATGGAGACGATCTCGCCTTCGAGCGCGCCGTACGTCTCGAGCGGCAGATCGCGCGCCAGCCCGCTGCGCGTGACGCACGGCAGGCGGCGGACCGGGAACGGCGTCGCGTCGTAGCCGACGTCGGGCGGCGTGTCGGACGGCGTGACGAGCGTGTCGTCGACGAGGGTGTCGTCTCCGCCCCCGTCGGGGACCTCGGTGACCAGCGGCTCTTGCGCGCAACCGGCAAACAGAACGAACGCGACGAGCGCGCGAGCCCAATGCGACATCGCCGCGCAGCCTAGTACGCCGCGCGGCGAGTGCCTACCTCGGTACATGAACGCCGCGGGCCCGCCCGCGGACCGAGGAATGGAGCGAGCCCGCCCGCGGACCGCGCCGGGTCGGACTTGCCGACCGCCCGTGTCCGCGCGAAAGGCGGCGCAGATGAACCGTGTGACGCCCCTCGCGCTCGCGATCCCCCTCGCGCTCACCGCCGCGGCCCTCCTGCCCGCGCGCGCCGCTGCGCAGACGACCTCGAGCGCTCTGTCGAGCGCGCCCTCCGTCGCGCCGGGTGCGCCGAAGCCATGGGGCGACGTGTCGCTGACGCTGGTCGAGAACCAGTCGTACCTCGCGGTGAGCGGCGCCGAGCGTGGTCAGTCCGATCTCGCGCGCGGCCCGGGCCTCGAGCTGCGGTTCTTCATGCCGGTCGGCTGGGGCGCGTACTACCGCCACACGCAGGTCGCGACCGCGGCGATTCGCCCCGTCGACGAGCAGTTCGAGTGGAAGAAGAGCGAGTTCGTCGCCGGCCTCACGCGGCGGCTGCTCACGCTCGGGCGCCGCGAGCTGTGGAGCCCGCGCGTGCAGGCGCACTTCGACTTCGGCGTCGGCTGGGCGCAGCTCGGCACCAACCAGAAGTGCACCCGCAGCTACGTGCCCTTCGGCACCGACTGCTTCACCGGCCCGAACCGACCGCAGAACGTGCAGGGCGACGCGCTCACCTTCGAGACGCGCGTCGGAGCCTTCGTCGCCTACGGGCCGCTGACGCTCGGGCTCGACATCGGCGCCGCGGCGTACCTCACCGTCACGAGCGGCACCAAGAGCATCGCGCCGCCGCCGTGGTTCTTCGCGCCGAGCGGGCAGCTGAAGCTCGGCGTCGCGCTGCCGTTCTCCTGAGCGACTCGATCAGCGATCGCAATCGTGGTGCACCGCCTGGCAGTCGTCAGTCGTCAGTCGTCAGTCGTCAGTCGACTCGACTTTCGCCCATTTCGCAGCACGGCGCCGCGTCAGGCCGTGGCAGGCGGGGTCAAAGGCCGAAAGTCGAAGGTCGAAAGGCCGAAGCAGACAGACACGCTCCGTTCAACCTTCGACCTTCGACCTACGAAGCCGATGCTGCTAGTACGGCGCAAGGGAAGTTCGTACCTGGTTCATTTCCCAACGCTGGAGCGCCGCACTAGGAAAGTCGCTCCGCGACTTCGCTAGAGCCTGTTGCGGAAGTCAGCCCGCTCGCTGCGCTCGCGGGCAAGTTGCCCTCACCCCGCCCCCTCTCCC
>JACPFM010000062.1 GCA_016182965.1 Deltaproteobacteria bacterium
ACACCCGTGACCGCCTGCGGCGGTCACGGGAATTTGCCCTCACCCAACCCTCTCCCGGAGGGAGAGGGCAGAGAATCTGCGCGAATTCTCAGGCTCCCTCTCCCGCCGGGAGAGGGCTGGGGTGAGGGAAAAAGATCACTCGTGCGGGTTCCATGCACCTGCTCTCGCGGCCGCTGACCGCCGGATTTCTCGCTGAATCTCCAATTGTGACCAATGGACAGACTTCAGTCCGGGGGCATTTCCGGTCTTCAATGCCGGATGCGCGCGCGCAGCGCGTCCTTGTAGAACTGTCGCGCAACTTCGATACGCGGGCTCGGATCGAGCCGCTGCCGTGCCGCGATCCACGAAGCCCTGTTGCGCTCGGCGAGCTCGTCGATGCCGGGCAGCCCGAGCTCGGAATCTCGCAGACTGAAGCGTTCTACGCGTTCGTCGGCCATGATGCGGGACAAAATGCAACGCGCGCGCCGAGACCGACGCGCGCGCCCCCGTGCCGCTCGGCTCAGGCCGTGGCGACCGGCTCGATGACCTTCTCGGACTCGCCGCGCTCGTAGGCCGAGAAGAGCCGGCCCCAGTGCGTGTCGCGCTTCCAGTTCTCGAAGGTGCGCTTGTCCTTGAGCGGCCAGCGGTAATAGTCGTGATAGGCCTCGCTGCCGAAGATGAAGACGTTCACCAGCGGCGTGTGCATGAGCAGCTTCTGGAAGTTCTTCAGCGGGCCGAACCAGATGAGGTCGCCGACCATCGAAGCGCCGTTGTCGCCGACGCTGAAGCCCCACGATTCTCGCGCGACCTGCGCAGGATCGTCGCCGACGATCTCGATGTCGCGCGGGTCGCCGACGCCGAGCTTGTCGTCGTGCGCCACGCGGATGTACTCGAGGGTCATCGGGTCGAAGCCCATCATCTTGGCGGCGACCGCGTCGATGGCGACCTGATCGTCGCTCGCGAGGATGTAGTCCTTCACCACCGGGAACATCGTGCGCGGACCGGGGCCGTTGCCGGCGGTGGTGCCGTCCATGATCGCGAAGACGCCGGAGTGGATCTCCTTCTGGATGGCCAGGAGATCGACGAGCGTGCGGTGGATCCACGAGTGGGTGTAGTGCCGCTTGGTGTTGAGCAGGCCGCCGAACGCGTTCTTCATGGCGCCGGTGGTGGTCGTGTAGATGTGGCACTTCACCGTGGGCAGGTGGACGATGTTCTTCCCGAAGAAGTAGTCGGGGATGTGAATGCCCTCGGGGAAGATCATCGGCAGGACGTGCATCTTCGCCTTGGGGCGGTACTCGACCCACTTCATGTCCTCGTCCTTGAAGTTGTAGAGGACGGGGATGCGGTACTTCTTGAAGAGCGGGACGTAGTTGTTGAGGTCTTCACCCTTGAACGCGTTGGTGACGACCGTCTTGTTCTGCACGCAAGAGATGTCGCGGAGCCCCGCCTTCTGCAGGCCGAGGATCGTGCCCTCCATCTGCCACGGCGTGGTGTTGGCGCCGGGGAAGGGGAAGTGCCACGAGATGTTGTCCTTGAGGATCGTCGTCGCGCTCTTGTCGAGCGCCTTGTCGATGCCGGCGAGCTCGCACAGCCGCACGTGATCGCGGAGCACGGTCTTCGGGGTGGTCTTGATGACGGCGACCTTCGCTTTGGCCATGGCAGACGTTCCTCGCTTGTCCTTGAGCGCCCTCGCGGGCTGGCGCGTCATGGCACAACGCGCGCGCCGCGGCGAGTCTTCCCTGAGTCGTCAGTCATCCGTCGTCAGTCGTCGGTGGGTCAGTCGTCAGTCGTCAGTCGTCAGTCGAGACGTCGCGGATCGGCGCACCTCGGCGTTAGGGTCGACGAGGTCGAAAGTCGAGGTTCGAAGGTCGAACCGGGGGCCCCACCTCGAGCGTGAGCGGCTGCCGTGAGCAGCGAGGCGACCTTCGACCTTCGACCTTCGACCCTCGACCCGGTCCGCGAGAGCCGCCACCACGCCGTGGTCGCGTCCTGCTGCCGTCTCGGCTGACGACTGACGACTGACGACTGACGACTGACGCGACTGACGACTCCGTCAAGCGCGCGGCGGCGCGTAGAGATCGACCAGCTCGATCGGCTCCGTCATCGTGACGTCGACCGCGGTGCGCTCGCCCATGGCGTCGCCGCCGATCTGGAAGGCGGTCGACGGCTCGATCTCGATGCGCACCTTGTCGACCAGGAAATCGAACAGGCTCGTCGCGCACGCGTACTCGCCGCGCCAGATCGGCTTGAAGTTCGAGACGAACTCGATGGACCCGATGGTGGTGATGCGCAGCGCCATGCGATCGGGGCGCTCGTCGGCGAAGGGGAACACGCGGAAGCCGAAGCCGTAGTACGGGATGGTGCTGCACGACACCATGCGCGCCTTGCCCTCGAAGATGCGCTCGCCGGCGCGGATCGGTCGCTCGAGCGGGCGCCCGCTCGGACCGATCTTGTACGCGTCGCCGCCGATGTTGGTGACGCGCACGTAGGGGACCGGCTTCACCAGGTACTTCGGGATGCTCATGGTCGTCGCGGCGACCGCGTACGACACGGCGCCGGCGACCCACTTGTGCGGCACCGGCAGCTTCTTGAAGAAGCCGTCGCGCACGCGGTGGTAGTCGGCGAGCACGTTCGCGTCGATGCCGAAGCCGCAGAACGGCGCGACGATGCCCTCGCACTCGACGAGCCGCAGCGGACGCGCGCCGGCCTCGTCGCGCAGGCGCAGGACGTCGGCAGCGAGCAGCCCGCCCTTTCGACCCGACGAGCCGACGACCCACGAGAGCGCGTTGCCGGTGCCGAGGCGCAGGAGCCCGAAGCGCGGCGGCTTGCGGCCGCGCTCGCGCGCGAGCCTCACGACCTGGGTCACCACGTTGGTGAAGGTGCCGTCGCCGCCGCCGGTGAGGACGGTGCCGTAGCCGCGGTCGAGGACGGTGCGCGCGATGGCGGTGCCCTCGTCGATGGAGCGCGAGACGTAGAGATCGCCCGCCTCGAGGATCTCGTCGAGCGTGGCGAGGACCTCGTCGGTCACGCTCTTGGCGTTGCCGTTGACGATGACCGCGATGCGGTTCTGCGGATGGACGTCGGTCGTCGGCTGCACGTCCCGCCGTTAGCACGGCGGCGCCGCGGCGCCCCGCCGGAGGCCGGAGTCACCTCCTGGACGAGGTCACTTCCCGACGACGACCCGGTGCGTGACGGTGGTCGGGCCCTCGGCGACCGGGAACGCGACGCCCGCGACGACGCCGCTCCAACACGGGCGATCGGGGGTGTCGAGGCCCGGGTCGGAGCCGACGAGCTCGGCCTTGCCGGAGGGATGGATCTTGATCGTGAGGTTCTGCTCGATGACGTAGACGACGCCCGCGCCACCCTTGCGCGCGCAGACCTGGAGGGCCGGGCCGAGCTTCGAGAGCGGCTCGCTCATCTGCTCGGCGGTCAGGCCGGCGAGCACCTTCGGCGGCTCGGGCGCGGGAGGCGGCTCCGGCGTGGTGACCGTCGGCGCCGCCGGCGCGTGCTTCGCGATCGGCGCGACGGCGACCGGACCCGGCGCGGCCGCGGCGACCGTCGCGGTCGTCGACTCGATGGCCACCGTCGTCGCAGGCGCGGCCTTACTGGTGAGCGAGGCGAGCGAGCCGTCGACGAGATCGTGCGCGAGCTTCGCGTCTGGCGCGATGTTCGCGGCGCTCGCCGCGGCGCTCGGCTCGAAGCGACCGACCGCGCCCGCGCCGACGAGGACGCCCTCGGTCCGACCGGCGCCGCGCGGCGCGCCGACCACGGCGCTGCCCTCGGAGACCGCGACCTCGACGGAGCCGCCGACCAGCGCGACACGCAGCCGCGTGCCGTGCACCGCGACGCGCTTGCCCGCGACGTCGACGGCGAACGGCTCGCCGCCGGCGACCGGCACCACGTCGGCCGCGACCGCGCCGCGCTCGAGCGCGAGGTGCACGCGCTCGCCGACGTCGACGACGGTGGCGACGGTGCCGGGCTCGAGGCGGACGGCGACGCGATCGGCGGCGCGGAGCCACATGCCCGCCGGCGCCACGATGCGCTGGCCGACCGCGACGGGCTGACCGCCCTCGCCGAGCAGCGGCGCGCGGACCACCGCGACCTGCGCGGGCTTGCTCTGGTCGACCGCGCGCGTCGGCGACAGCACGGCGGCGGCGAACGCAGCAGCGAGCGCCAGCCCGGCGGCGACGGCCGCAAAGCCGTGGCGGCGCGGCGCCGACTCGTTCGCGGCGAGCTGCTCGCGGCGCACGAGCCCGCTGCGCTCGCGCACGCTGCCGTCTCCGTCGAAGAGGCGCGCTTCGAGGCGATCCCAGTCGAGCTCGGGGCCGCTCGCGCGAACCTCGTCGATCATCGCGCGGAGCGCGGGGGGCGGAGCGTCGTCGCGTTCGTGCTCGCTCATTTGCTCGCCCTCCGCGTCTGGCCAGTCACCCCGGCGAAGCCGCCCTCACGATCGATGATCGCCGAGAGCAGCGGGTGCGCGCGCATCTTCTCTTCGAGCTCGCGGCGCGCGTAGAAGAGACGCGTGCGCACGGTGAGGATCGGCGCGTCGACGACCTCGGCGATCTCGCTCGGTGCCATGCCCTCGAGGTCGTGGAGCACGAAGACGACGCGCTTCTTCTCGGCGATCTCCTCGACCAGCCGGAAGAAGGCCGCGATGCGCGTGCGACGCTCGACCTCCGCGTCGGGGAGCGAGGAGCTCGTGTCCTCGAGGGTGCCGGCCGGCAGCTCCTCGGTGAGCACCGGGCGGCTCTTCTCGGCGCGGCGGTGCATGAGGACCACGTTGACCGTCACGCGGTGCAGCCACGTCGAGAAGCGCGCCTCGCCGCGGAAGTCGCGCAGGCTCTTGTGGACCTGGACGAAGACCTCCTGGACGAGATCTTCGAGATCGGGCCGCGGGCCGACCATGCGGTACGCGAGGCGCGCGACGTCGTTGCGGTGTCGCTCGAACAGCTTGCGGAACGCGCCGCGATCGCCCTCGCGGCTGCGCGCGACGAGGGCCGCCGATTCGTCGACCGGATCCGTCGAGCCTGCCTGCTCGGGCGGGCGCGAAGAGCGGATCGCCTCGCCGTCTTGGGTCGACACGTTCTTCAGCGTAACTTCGGCCGCCGGGCGGAACCAGGGTGCGATCGCCCAAGGCGTGATGGTCGAGGTGGCGGCCACGTACTGCTCGGTTGCGGGACCGAGCAGGCGCATTCACCCCAAGGGCTTGCCGGACGGGGCCCTCGGCTCAGCTCCCGAGGAGCGGGGCGCGACGGCGGACGGCCTTGCGGGCCAGGACGAGCTCGACCACGTCGGTGGCCACGACGAGAACCACGATCGCAACGATGGCGACGACCATGCGCCCTGGTTCGCGCCGCCGCCCCGATCGGGCCAAGAAACCGCCGCAAGTAAGCGCGGTCTCGGCGCCGGGGTGCGACGACGCGGTACAGTAGGCGGCCATGCCCGCGCCGTGGTCGCGCATGCTCACCGAAGGGGGCCTCGACGCGCTCGTCGTCGAGGGCGCCCCGTGGGCGCGTGCGTTCGCCCGGGTGACGCCGACGGCGGCGCTCGTGCCGGCGCTCGCGATCCGGGGGGCGCCGGCGGCGCTGCGCGGCGCGATCGCGGTCGCGCTCGCGGCCCCGATCGCCGGCGCGTTCTCCTGGTCTCCGGCGGACGGTCCGCTGATCGGCGCCCTGCTCGGCGATCTCTTCGGCGGGGTTCCGCTGGCCATCGCCATCGCGACGCCGCTGTGGATGGCGGCGCACGTCGGAGCGCTCGCCGATCAACTGCGCGGCACGCCCGAAGCGACGATCGCTCCGCCTCCCGCGGCCGAGGGCGCGCGCGGGCCGCTCGCGATGCTCGCGTCGCTGCTCGCGGCGTCCGCCTGGATCGGGGGCGGCGGGACGGTGCGCGCGCTCTTGCTCCTGAAGCAGGTCTCCGCCGCGCCGGCCGACGTCGCGCCGTGGGCGCTCGCCGTTCGCGCGCTCGCCGACGGCCTCCGCGTCTCCATCGCGCTCGGGGCAGGGGTGCTGGTCGCGGCGGTCGCGCTCGAGGCCGCGCTCCTCTCCATCGGCCGCGCCGCGGCGCCGATCCCGGTCCAGCCGCTCGCGATGGTGGCGCGCCCGCTGGTCGCGGTCGTCGCCCTCACCCTCTCGATCGAGGTGGCGATCGTCTCGCTCGTGCGCTGACGTGCGCCGAGAAGTTGCCCGCCGCTCTCGTGGACCGGTAACGGC
The DNA here is from genome assembly GCA_016182965.1 of Deltaproteobacteria bacterium. GTDB lineage: Bacteria > Myxococcota_A > Polyangia > Polyangiales > JADJMO01 > JALHOE01. The sequence continues at coordinate 6,192 of JACPFM010000062.1, forward strand.
GGTCCCATGGCCGGATCGTCCGCTCGTGCGCCCCTTCAGCCATTCCTGCGTGCCGGATCACGTGACCCGCTGCGCGGTGGAGAGGCGGCCGCGAAGAAGCCGGTGCTGGTCTTCGACGGCGTGCAGAAGGTCTATCACCAGCCCTCCGGCAGCGATCTGCACGTCCTCCGCGGCGTCGATCTCGCGATCGAGCGCGGCGAGTTCGTCTTCGTCACCGGACCGTCCGGCGCCGGCAAGAGCACGATGCTCAAGCTCGTGTATCGCGCCGAGACGGTCGACGACGGACGGATCCTCTTCTGCGGGCGCGACGTCGCGCGGCTGACCGACGACAGCATCCCGTTCCTCCGTCGCAACCTCGGGATCGTCTTCCAGGACTTCAAGGTGGTGCCGACGTGGACCGTCGCCGAGAACGTGGCGATCGCCCTCGAGGTGCTCGGCCTGTCGGCGCGCCTGATCCGGCAGCGCGTCGCGATGGCGATCGAGCGGGTGGGCCTCGCGGGCCGCGGCGGCGATCGCGCCGGCGTGCTCTCCGGCGGCGAGCAGCAGCGCGTGGCCATCGCGCGCGCCATCGTCGGCGAGCCGGCGCTGGTGCTCGCCGACGAGCCGACCGGCAACCTCGACCCCGCGCTCGCGCTCGACATCCTCGGCCTCTTCGAGGAGATCCACGCGCAGGGCACGACGGTGATGTTCGCGACCCACGATCGCACGCTCCTCGACGTGCGGCCGCGCCGCATCCTCGTGCTCGACGAGGGGCGCGTCACCGACGTGGCCGCGGGGCTCGAACACTTCGGCGACGACTTCGTGGACGAGGAAGACGACGCCTCGGCGCCGCGCGCCATCGTCGCGCCGACGCGCCTGCGGCGCGTCAGCTGACCTTCATGCCGAGCAGCGACGCAGCGAAACGAGAGACGGGGAGACTCCCATGAGCGGCAGCATCGAACGGGCGAAGCGCGGGTTGATCGCGGAGTGGCGGCTCCACGCGCTGAGCGTGGTGAGCCTGGCGGTGGCGTTCGTCTGCCTCGGCGCGGCGCTGCTGGTGGTCGTCAACCTCCACGAGCTCAAGGAGCGGTGGGGCCGCACCGGCCGCGCCTCGGTGTACCTGAGGGACGACGCGCCGCCCGCGCAGGTCGAGGCGATCGTCGCCGCGCTGAAGGTGATCCCCGAGGTGAAGTCGGTCCGTTACCTCTCGCCGGCCGACGCGCGCGCGGTGGTCTTCGGGCAGGGCGGCGGCGATCCGACCCTGAGGAACATCCCGCAGGAGGCGTTCCCCGCGTCGATCGAGATCGACGTCGCGCCGGAGGTCGGCGAGGCCGAGGTGCAGGCGATCGTCGGCAAGCTCGCCGCGCTCCCGGCGGTCGAGGGCGTGGAGACGTACGGCACGTGGACGGCGCGCCTCGGCTCGGTGCTGCAGGGCGGCACGCTGGCGGCGCTCGCCCTCGCCACCATCGTGTTCGGCGCGGTGCTCGCCGTCGTCGGCTCGACGATGCGCCTCGCGCTGACGCGGCGTCGCGCCGAGGTCGAGGTGCTCCGCCTCGTCGGCGCCTCGAGCTCCTTCGTCAAGACCCCGTACGTGCTCGAGGGCACGTTCCAGGGCGCCATCGGGGCCACCGCCGCCGTCGCCGTCCTCGCGCTGCTGTTCTTCCTCGTGAAGACGAGGCTCGACGCCGATCTCGCCGGCCTGCTCGGCCTGGACCCGACGTTCCTCCCGCCGCTCGTGGTGCTCGGCATGATCGTCACCGGCGCGGTGCTCGGTGCGATGGGCGGAGCGCTCGGCCTGCGTCGCCTCACCGCCGTCTGACGCGCACGAAACCCCAAGCCCCCGGTCGAAACCCCCGATGCGCCTCCGCCGCCTGCTGGTCCTGCCGCTCCTGATCGCGCCGACGGTCGCGTTCGCGCAGATCGCTCCCTCGGTCAGCGGCGCCCTGTCGCCGGCCGCGATGGAGGCGATCGACAAGCGCCTGACGATCGTCGAGAAGGACCTCGACGCCGGCAAGAAGGAGCTCGCTGCGATCGGCCCGAAGAAGGTGGCGGCGGCCCATCGCGCGCGCGTCCGCGGACGCGCGCTCTACCGCCTGATGCGCGCGGGGCTCATGCCGCTCGGCGGAGGGTTCTCTTCGTTCGTCGATCACGCGCAGCGCGTCGAGCGCCTCAAGCACGCGGTGAAGCTCGATCTCGAGGAGGACGTCGTGCTCGGCGCCCGCGCCAGCGCGCTCGCCACCTCGCTCTCCAGCCTGGCGAAGGAGCGCACCGAGCTCACCGAGAAGAAGCAGATCCTCGACGCGGCGAAGGTCGCGCTCGACGAGGAGAAGCGCCGTCGCGAGTCGTTCGAGAGCGCGTTCGCGAGCTCCATCGGCCCGAGCCCGGCGATGAGCAAGGCCGACGGCGAGATCTACGTCTACGGCCCGAGCGGCAAGTCGGTCCCCGAGAGCCTCGATCCCGGCTCGTTCCGCGCGCGCAAGGGGCGCCTCACGTTCCCCGTCGCCGGGCAGGCCGAGGTGAAGTCCGCCTTCCGCGAGGGCGGACCGGGGCTCGAGATCAAGGCCGCCCTCGGCGCCACCGTGCGCGCCGTCCACGCCGGCCGCGTCGCCTTCGCCGATCGATACGGTACCTATGGACCGCTGGTGATCCTCGATCACGGCGATCGCTGCTACACGGTCAGCGCGAACCTCGGGACGATCGACGTGAAGGTCGGCGACGAGGTCTCCGCCGGCGAGAAGCTCGGCACCGTCGGCGACGACGGCCGCGGGCCTTCGCTCTACTTCGAGATTCGCGTCGGCAACGACAAGCTGGCGCCGGCGGCCTGGCTGGGGCTGTGACGAGACGCGCCTCGCCTGCGGCCTGGCTGGGTTGAAGCGGGCGCCCGGCGTGTCGCTGCTCGCGATGACCGGGTCATCAGTCGTCAGTCGTCAGTCGTCAGCGCCTCCGCGGCGGCCT
>JACPFM010000064.1 GCA_016182965.1 Deltaproteobacteria bacterium
CTTCGCGAGCCCGGGCGCTCGCGCGAGGAGACGCCCGGCTGGGCTCGGACCCCCGGCCCACCTGCCGGCTCCGCCGCCCCTGCTCCGCCGCGCAACGCGGTGCGCGCCGCCGTCGCGCTCCGCCGCGCCCTGCGCCGCGTGAGCGGACCGCTGCTGGCCGGCGCCTTCGCCGCCGCGCTGATCGTCCTCGAGGGGCAGCGCCTCGCCACCGGCGGCGGCGGGCTCCTGTTCGCGGGCGTGTCGCTCGGCTTCATCGCGCGGCTCGGCGCCAAGATCGTCGCCGCGCGCCGCGCGCGCACCGTCGACGATCCGACCGCTCCGGCCATCGACCTCGAGCTCGCCGTGCTCGCCATCGTCGGCGCGTGCGGCCTCGCCTTTCGGCTGCCGGGTGGCCTCGACGGGCCCGCGTTCGCGACCGTCCTGCTCGTCTCGGCGATCGTCGCGACCTTCGCCGCGCGCACCGTGGCGATCACCGCCGCGCTCGTGGCGCTCGCGATCGACGGCGGCGTGCGCCAGTCGTTGGCCGACGCCGACGCCGGCGTGCTCCGCGCGCTGGCGCAGCACGCGCTCCTGCTCGCGGCGTTCGTCGGCCTCAACGCCGTCGCCCTGCGGGGACGCATCGACGCGATCGGCGCGCGCGCACGCCGCCGCCTCGATCGCGAGGTCGAGCGGATGCGCGAGCAGGCCCGGAGCTACCGGCTGCACGACGCGCCGGCGTCGACGCTCGAGGGGCCGCGCTCGCTGGCCATCGATCCGGATCGCGCGACGCGCTCGGGCGTCGAGGAGATCCAGCTCGCCGTCCGCTTCGCCCTCGATCTGCTCAAGCGCAGCCTCGGCGCGCACACCGCCATCCTCCTCTTCGAGACCGGCGCCGCCGATCGCCGGAGCAAGGCGGCCCTCAAGCTCGCCGAGGTGGTCACCGACGCAGTCGCCATCGCCGAGGGCCCGTTCGGCATGGGCGAAGGGGTGCTCGCCGCGGTCGCCCGAAGGCGCGGCGCGGTGAACCTCCACGGCCTGCGCCCCGGCTACCGCATCCCGTACTACCCGCAGCCGATCCCCTCGTCGGAGTCCGGCGTCAGCTCGATCGTCGCCGCGCCGATCCTCGAGGAAGGCGCCGTGCGCGGCGTCCTGTGCGTCGACCGGCTGCCCGGCGTGGGCGGCGATCGCCCCTTCAGCGCGCACGAGGAGGAGCTCGTCGTGTCCGCCGCGCGCTTCGTCCTCCGCGCCATCGAGAACGAGCGCGTGTTCGGCCGGCTCGAGCGCTCGAAGGCCGAGCAGGACCAGCTCTACGCCGCCGCGCAGCGGCTCTCCGGCGCGCTGACCGAGAACGAGGTCCTCCAGGCCGGCGTCGAGAGCGCGCGCGCGATCGCCAGCTTCGATCTCGCCGCGATCACGCTGGTGCACGACGTGGTGCACGAGAGCAACGGCCGCCTCGGCGCGAACGAGCCCGCGCGCGAGAGCGCCGATCGCGTGCACGAGGTGCGCGCGGTCGCCGGCGCCGCCGATTTCGAGTCGCTCGTCGGCCTGCGCTTCGGCGACAACGGCGGCCTGGTAGCGCAGGCGGTCAAGAGCCGCTGCTCGCTCCCCCACCGCGGCGATCACGATCCGGCGACGCAGGTCGTGTTCACGCGCCGGCACCCGCTGCGCGTCGAGCTGCCCGTCGAGCCCCTCACCGATCACACCCCCGAGCACCCCTCCGAGCACGCTGACGCGCACGCTGAGGCGCTCGCCCTCCTCGACGACGAAGCGCCGCGCACCGCCGAGGTGCGATCGATCCTGGTCGTGCCCCTCACCCTCCGCGATCGCGCGCTCGGCACGCTGGTCCTCGGCGCGCGCCGCCGCGGGGCGTTCCGCGACTTCTCGCAGGGCGACGGCCAGGGCAGCGCGCGCCGCACCCTCGAGGTCCTCGCCTCGCACATCGCGACCTCGCTCGCCAACGCGCGCATGCTCGCCAAGCTCGAGGAGCTGGCGACGACCGACGGCATGACCGGCCTCTTGAACAAGCGCGTGCTCCTCGAGCTCGGCCAGCAGAAGGTCCGCGCCGCCGCGCGCTACGGCAAGCCGCTGTCGGTGATCCAGACGGACATCGATCTCTTCAAGCGCATCAACGACACCCACGGCCACGACGTCGGCGATCAGGTCATCAAGGGCCTCGCCGGCATCCTCCGCCGCCTCAAGCGCGCGACCGACTACGTCGCGCGGTTCGGCGGCGAGGAGTTCGTGATCATCTGCGAGGAGACCGGCGCAGAGGGCGCGATGCAGCTCGCCGAGCGCGTGCGCGAGGAGCTCTCGCGCACGACGTTCCACGCGCAGAGCGGCCCGTTCCAGGTGACCTGCAGCCTCGGCGTCGCCTGCCAGCCGTACGACGGGACCACCTGGGACGATCTCTACAAGGCGACCGACGACGCCCTCTACGTGTCGAAGCGCGGCGGCCGCAACCGCACGACGCTCGCCGACGGCAGCTCGGCGCGGATGGCGTCGCAGAAGGTGGCCGCGCGGTAGGCTACGCGCCCTCGTCTTCCTCGTCACCGAAGAGCACGCCCACGCTCAGCGGGATGGCCTCGAACGGTTCGGCGCGCACGCGCTCACCGCGCTCGGCCCCGGGGCGCACCCATTCTCGGTGATCATCGGCGTTCGTTCACGGACGGTCGTGAATGCGTTCACGACCATCCGTGAACGCCGGCGGTCATTGTCTGTCCGCCGGCGGCGTGCGCTCTCCGCGGCGATGCGCACCTGTCGACGATGAAGCTCCTCGACCCGAAGCTCGACGTCGTCTTCAAGATGCTCTTCGCCGAGCCCCGCAACGAGGGCCTGCTGAAGTCGCTGCTCGCGGCCGTCCTCCGCCCGCCGTCGCCGATCGCGCACGTCACCGTCATCGACCCGGAGCTCCCCAAGGAGCTGGTCGAAGATCGCGGCGTGCGGCTCGACGTCCTCGTGGAGCTCGAAGGCGGCAAGCTCGTCGACGTCGAGATGCAGTGCGATCCGCGCGGTGGGCACGGCGCGCGATGGCTCTATCACTGGGCGCGGCTCTACTCGAGCCGCCTTCGGCGAGGCGACGGCTACGACGATCTCGAGCCGGTCGTGTGCGTCGTGTTCCTCGACGCGCGCACGCCGGCCAACCGCTTCCACGCGACGTACGAAGTGCGCGAGGTCCACGACCATCGGCCGCTCTCCGACGTGCTCGCTGTCCACGTCGTGCAGCTGCCCCGCTTGGAGCGCGCGGCCGCCGAGGGCGAACGCGTCGAGCTCCAGCGCTGGGCTCGGTTCCTTCGCCTTTCAGGAGGGGACGAACGCGCGCTAGACTCGCTGGCGAGCGAGTCCCCCATCATGGCCGAGGCCAAGTACGCACTCGAGGTCCTTTCGCGCGAGCCGTCGGCCCGGCGCATCGCCGAGCTGCGCCGCGAGGCCGAGATCGCGCGCCGGCTCGATCGCGCCGAAGACCTGGCGCAGGGGCGCGCCGAAGGGCGCGATCTGGGGCGCGCCGAAGGGCGCGATCTGGGGCGCGCCGAAGGGCACGAGCTGGGGCTCGCCGAAGGGCGCGAGCGCGGGCGCGCAGACGCGACTCGCGCGCATATCGAGTCCTTCTGTCGCGCGTCCGGCATCGAGCTCGACGACGAGCGCCGGTCCGCGCTCGACGCGCTCGACGAAGTAGGGCTCGCGACCCTGCTCGACGCGCTCTTCGCGCGTCGTGCTTGGCCCTGAGCCGCCGCGCCCCGCAACCGGCACGTTCTCCGCCCGAGGCGGCGGTAGCTACTCGGCCTCGTCCTCCTCGTCACCGAAGAGCACGCCCACGCTCAGCGGGATGGCCTCGAACGGCTCGGCGCGCACGCGCTCACCGCGCTCGGCCACGAGCACCTCGAGGTAACCCTCGTTCGCCCAGCGGTAGACGGTGAGGCTCTCCTCGGCGGGATCGACGATCCAGGAGTGCGGCACGCCGTGGCGATGGTAAGCGCGCTTCTTCCGCACGAGGTCGTTGCGGCGGTTGGTCGAGAGGATCTCGCACACCCAGTCGGGCCGCAGCTCGATCGGGCTGCCGCGGGGGCGCTCGGGCATGCGGTCGCGGCGCCAGCCGGTGACGTCCGGACGGAACGCATTGCGGTCGTCGAACGAGACCTCGACCTCGGTCACGAACCACCAGCCGCCCGGGGCCCGACCCCCGGGACGCCGTTCGAACGGGTCGACGTACGCCGAAAGCCGCCGCTGCGCGCCGCCGTGTTCGGCGCTGGCGGCGCCCTTCTCGACGACCTCGCCATCGATGAGCTCGTGGCGACGCTGCCCCTCGGGGATCGCGAACAGGTCGTCGAGGGTGGAGCGCTTCTTCGCCGGCGCGGTCACGCCGTGGAGCGTAGCAGGCGAGGTCGGAGGGCGCTTACGTTGGGCGCTGGCGCGCAGGACCGGCCGGCCGCGTTCTTCCCGGAAGCCCGTTCCAACAATTGATGTGAGTCAAGGCCGTCGCAGGCGCCGACCTCAGCCAGTCTGATCATGAGGTCAGCGACCGGCCGTGTCGCACCCCGATCCGGCTCGACCTCGATGGTCGGTGACGACGCGCCGCTGCCGCGGTAGGGTGCGCCATGGTCGCGGTCGACGTCGGGCTCATCCAGGTCGTCGAGGACGACGCCGCCTTGCTCCGCACCATGGCGCGGACCCTGAAGGCGTTCCGGCCGTGCATCCCGTGCAGCTCGGCCCCCGCTGCGCTGGCCGCGATCGAGTCGGAGCCCCGCATCTGCGGCGCGGTGATCGACGTCGGCCTCGGCGAGGGGCCCAACGGCTTCGACGTGCTCGCGGCGCTCCAAGAGAAGCACGGCGCCCTTCCCGCCCTCGTCGTCACGGGCGACATCACCGCAGAGACCGTGAACCGCGCCTTCGACCTCAACGCGAGGTGCGTGGCCAAGGACGATCGCCGCCTGGGCCAGCGGCTCCGCGCGTTCGGGGTCGAGTGCATGATCGCCGACTTCGAGCCCGACGTCGCGCTGCGCGAAGCGCTCGCCAGGCGCGCCGCGCGCGACGAGCTGACCGAAGCCGAAATCGAGGTGCTCCACGCCGCGCTGTACGGTCGGTACGCCGAGTGGTTCGAAGCGCACCGCGGCATGCCGGAGTCGACCTACCGCGCGCGGGTGCGTGGTTTGCTGCGCAAGACCGGCTGCCCGAACGTCCAGGAGGTCGCGCGGGAGGTGCTCTGGGATGCGCTGAAGAGGTGATGCCCGCGCCGACCGATGGGGTCTCAGAAGCCAGCCGCGAAGGGGTACGACCTGTCGGCGGTCGTGCCGTCGCCGAACGGACCGAGTAGACCGCTCCCCCAGCAGGTCGACGAGCCGTCGATCAAGCGAGCGCAGACGTGAGATCCGAAACCCACACCCGCGGCGAGCTCCGTGACGCCGGTGAGCGGGGTCCCGTCGAAGCGCATGACCTTGACCGGCGTCGAACGGAAGAGCGTCGTGCCGTCACCGTTTGCTCCTCCGGTGCCATTGCCCCAGCAGCGCACGGTGCCGTCCGACACGCGGGCGCAGGTGTTGGCGGCGCGCAAGGTGATCGCGACCGCACTCGCCAGACCGACGACAGGCGTCGGAGACAGCCACGGGCCGCCGCTGGCGCCCGTTCGCGACGAGGAGCTGAAGCCCCAGCAGCGCGCCGTCCCGTCGGCCAGCACGGCGCACCGATCGTTCGGGCTCACGCCGATGTCGATCGCGTTGGTGATCCCGGTGGGCGTCGCCGTCGGACGCGGGGTCGCGGTGCCGTCGCCGACGTACCGTCCCCAGCACAGCACCGCGCCCGAGGTCTGACGCGCGCACGACCCCTCGAGCTGGACGACGTCGGCGAGCCCGACCACGGTGACCGGCGTGAGGGAGTAGGAGGGCCCGAGCGAACCGCTGCCCAGCGTCCCCTCGTAGTTGCTCCCCCAGCACCGCACCGTTCTATCTGCCAGCACTGCGCACGAGAAGGAGCTCCCCAGCGAGACCGATCGAACGCCGAACAGGCCCGCCACCAAGACGGGCGTCGACGAGTCCGAGGTCGTCCCGTTCCCGAGCTGCCCGTACGTGTTGGCCCCCCAGCACCACGCCGTGCCGTCGGCAAGGACCGCGCACGTGTGGCCTCCGCCGGCGCTCACCTGTACCGCATTGGTCAGCCCCTTCACCGCGACCTTCAGGGCTGAATCAGTCGTGTCGCCGTTCCCGAGCTTCCCGGAGTTGGCGCCGGAGCACAAGACCTTGCCGCTGCCGTACACGCCGCACGTGTAGTCCGCCCCGACGCTGACCCCGACGAGTGTCGTGCACGCGCCGCCGCGACAGACCTCGCCGGTGGCGCAGGTGTTGGCGCACATCCCGCAGTTGTTGACATCGTCGGACGTCCGCCTGCAGCTGCTGCCGCAGACCGTCTCGCCCACGAGGCACAGAGGCGTGCACTTCCCGGTGAGACAAGCAGATGGATAACTGCAGCGGAGGCCGCAGGCACCGCAGTTGGACGGGTCGGACGCGAGGTCCGCGCAGCCCGAACCACAGCTCGTGAGGCCCAACTCGCACCAGCACACGCTGGAGCTGCAGACCTGCTTCGGGCCGCACCACTTGCCGCACGCGCCGCAGTTCTTGGCGTCGTCGTTCAAACGGGCGCAGATCCCCGAGCAATTCGTCAGTCCCGCGGCGCAGGAGACGCCGCACGCGCCCGCCGAGCACGCTTCGCCGGCCTTGCACGCCGCGCCGCATGCACCGCAGTTCTTGTTGTCGCTCGTCAGATCTCGGCACTCGCCCGAACAGTTCGTCGTCCCGGCGCCGCAGCTGACCGCGCACGTGCCCGCCGAGCACACCTCCCCGGCCTTGCACGCCGTGCCGCACGCGCCGCAGTTGCCGTTGTCCGTCGCCAGATCGCGGCAAGTCCCCGAGCACTCGGTCAGGCCGCTGCCGCAGCTGACCGCGCACTTGCCCGCAGAGCACACCTCGCCGACCTTGCAGGTGGCCGCGCACGCGCCGCAGTTGTTGTTGTCGGTCGCCAGGTCACGGCACACGCCAGAGCACTCGGTGAGGCCCCCGCCGCAGCTGACCGCGCACTTGCCCGCCGAGCACACCTCGCCGGCCTTGCAGGTGACGCCGCACGCGCCGCAGTTGAACCGGTCCGTCTCGATGTTCGCGCAGTAGCGCCCCGGCCCCCCATCCGGCGCGCCGTCGGCGCCCGCGTCGCCCGGCGCAGCGCCGCCGATGCAATCGGTCATCGGCCAACCACACGTCACCCCGCACTTGCCCCCGCTGCAGACCGAACCGGTGCCGCACTTGACGCCGCACCCGCCGCAGTTCGCGTTGTCGGTCGCCGGCGACACGCACGTGCCGTCGCATGCCAGCGAGCCGGAGGGGCACTCGAGCGCGCACGCGCCGGCGACGCACATGAGCCCCTTGTCGCAACGGCGGCCGCACGCGCCGCAGTTCTCGCGGTCGGCCGCGAGGTCCTTGCACGAGGCGCCGCACGCGGACTCGTTGACCGCGCAGGTCGGGCCGGTGTCGGGGCTCGTCGCGTCGATGACACCGGAGTCGTCGCCGGCGTCGGTGGCCGCCGGCTCCGATTCGACGGAGCCGCAGGCCGACAGGCCTGACGTCATGACCACGATGATCAGAGACGAGTACCGACGCAGCTGAGCCATGTTGCTGGATCTCGCATCCTACTTGTTGGGCGAAGCAGGTGTCGTGGTCTCAACTGACGAGCCTGCCAGACACGACCCGCCGCGCCCGTCGAGCGCTTCCCGCCGGACCGTGTTCGGCTCGCCGTCGAGCGACGACCGGAGCCACAGGCGCGTCACGAACCCTATCCGGCATACATATCATCGAGCCCCTTCCGGATCCTTCGCCCACCTCCCCGTCTCATCTCCGGGTCGTAGTCCCACGCCCCGAACCTCACCAGCCCCGTGTCCCGGACCCGTTGGAAACGGTGGGTACGAAGTATCGGCAATCGAGCAGGAAGCACGCTTCCGCGCTGCTATCGGTACGTATCACGCGTTTCAGGGCCGCGCCGAGCGTGTTCTTCAGGTTCCCTGCTGGCGAGGGTCCAGATCATCCCTACGGCGAACCACAGAAGCCCAAACGCTGCGACCGCCCACGCCATCAGCGGATGGCCACTCGCGTCGAGGAACAGATACAACGGAAAAAAGAGGGCCGCGAGCAATGACGCCAAGATGTGAGCTGTCTTGCGCACGTGTCTGCTCTCCGCCGATAGGGGTATGATCGCGCGGTACTGTAGCCGGAGTGTAGCCCCGGCATCGAGCAGGTCGTAGACGAACGAACGGCGCATGTCGTGAGGCGAGAAGTGCGGCAGCTTGGCCCTTCGGCCGAGATGCCGAAGCCGCTCGGCGACGGCCTGGTCGGTCAACTGGCGGTGCTCACTCGCATTTGCTCCGCTGCTTTGCCGGTCGAACGGGCCCGACGATGACGCGCAACGGAAGCGCGTACGCGGAAACCCAGCAAAGCGCGCCAACGAGCCGGCGCAGAATCACCGCACGAGGCGCACCGACAAGGCCGAGCAGGCGCCAGGCAATCAGGTGCAGGGCCAGGCCGAGCAGCAGGGTAACGGTGACCCACGCAACGCGTTTTCGTGAGTGCATCGCCGATCTCAGTGGCACACACCGGCATCGGTATCCCAATGCGATGCCGTGGGGGTAAAGGAATCTGGGTCCTCGGGTAGGCCCGTCGAGGCGTCTGGCCTTCCTGTAGCCTCCTCGTCGCAGAGTTGAGGCGGCGGCGACGGCGGTGGGTGATCTTCCGGGTGGCAGATCCGGTCGCAGATGTGACTTCCGGCGAGACGGCCAGCAACGCCGCAGGTGAGCCCGGCTCCGAGCCCAAAATAAGGGTTCTCCGTGACCTTCATGATCCCGGCGCGTAGTCCTAGGCACATAGCCCACATCCCTCGCGCGTCGGCCCATCCTGCTCCCCGCCCACGTCCTCGACGCAGGTAGAGGTCGGCAAGGAGACGGTACACCGTGGTCGGCGTCGTCCCGCCAGAATCCACCTTTCGAACGAGGGTTCTCTGGCACATTCGCGTTGCGAGCGTCATGCGCCGTCACGGGTTCGACCCGATCGCGGTGGCGCCGTCGTCGGCGCCCTTCCCGCGCGCCGAGAACCCCAGCCGCCGCAGCACGCGGCCGTCGGAGATCACCGCCCGGGCGACGGTGCTCCACTCGAGGTACCACGCCCAGGCTTCGCGCTCCGCGGCAGCGTAGTCCGGGATCGTGCGGGGCTTTCCGGGACGCTCTCTCGGGAAGCCCTGCACGGTGCGCACGAGCCTTCGGGCGTCGGTCAGCTCGTCGTCGGTGAGACCGCGCCTCGCGAGCAGCTTGCGCGCGAGCAGCCCGTTCGGCCTCTTCTTGGGCAGCTCGGTCACCCGGTCGAGGAACGCGTCGACGGCGAGGACCACGGTGGGGCCCGAGAGCGCCGGGAGTCTTCCGAACAGGCCGGCGTGGAGCGCCGGGTGCTTCCGCTCGATCGCGGGCTCGAGCAAGCGGATGTAACGCCGCGCCCATGCCTCGAGGCGCTCGAAGGCCGGGCCGACCGGATCGACGGGCTCCGGCTCGATGCCGGCGACGCTCGGAGGCGAGAGGCGCCGCAAGAGCGCCCACCCCTCCTCCAAATCGTCGTCGCCGAACCCGGCCGCGACGAGCGGCGCGCTCACCGCATCGTCGCGCAACGCCACGAGGAATCGGAGGATGCGATCGGACTTCTGGGGTCCCGTGGTTCGAGCCATGAATCCCGCCTCCGGTCCTTGTCATACCCCAGATGCAGCATTCACGTCCCAGATCATCCGCATCGTGTCCCCAGGGCAATCTCCCCATGTCCCCCCATTGCTAAAACCGATCCCCGATGAACAACTCATGTCCCTGACAGTCGACAACATGTCCCCCCGGGGACGGCTCCTTCCGGTTCGGGGGACATCACGCCCCGACATCGCGCCCACGACGCCGCGCTCGAAGGTCGAAGCGGCCCCGAGCTCTCAGACCTCTTCGACCTTCGACCTCGTCGTCTCACGCAGACCGCCGACCGACCACTCACAACGACCGGCACTTGTCCGCTTCCTCGATCTCCGTCGCCTTCGACATGCACTCGTAGACCTCGCGCTTCCAACCCTTGGTGCAGCGGGTCTTCGCGCTGGCTTGGGCCTCCTGGAAGATCTCGTCCTCGCGCTCCTTGGTGTTGAAGGGCGCCATCGCGAGGCGGCCGAGCGGCGGGCGCTTCTCCTTCTTCACCTGCAGCTCGGCGAGGTGACGCGCGATCTCGTCGCACTCCTCGGGCGTCGCGGTGCCGGCCTTGCAGCCGGCGAAACACAGCGCGATCGCGAACAGTAGCAAGGCTCGAGCGGACACGAGACGAGGTGTATCGCGTCGGCGGCGGGAGCGCGACGCCGCGCGCGAGAGGAAGCTTGCCCGGAATCGACGCGGCAGTAACTCTTGCCCGACGGGAGGACGCCGATGCTCGAGAAACGTGCGTGGTGGTGTGTCGTGATCGCGGTGGTGGCCCTCGCCGGGTGTGGCGACGACGAAGGCTCGTCGACGCCGGCGACCGACAGCGGCGTTTCGACCGACGGAAGCGGCACCGACACCGCGGGCGCCGACACCGGCGCCTCGGGCGACGCCGCCGGCGAGACCGGCGAGACCGCCCCCGACGCCGCCGACGACGCCGCCGACGACGCGCCCGCCGCGCCGACCTGCGCCGCCTACTGCGACGCCGTGATGACGACCTGCACCGGCACCAAGAACACCCAGTACATCGACGCCGCGCGCTGCCTGTCGATGTGCGCCAAGATGGCCGTCGGCGGCGCGAGCGACATGTCCGGCGACACCGTGGGCTGCCGCCTGAACCACGCGAGGCTCGCCAAGAGCGGCGGCACCGATCTCCACTGCCCGCACGCCGGCGCGACCGGCGGCACCGTCTGCGGCCCCAAGCGCTGCGACGCGTTCTGCAAGCTCGCGATGGCGCAGTGCACGAGCGGCGCGCCGTTCACGAGTGAGGCCGACTGCAAGTCGAAATGCCCGGAGGCCGAGTTCAGCGCCACCGCGGCCGCCAGCGAGCTCGATCAGACGCGGCAGACCTTCAATTGCATGCAGTACCACCTGCAGGCGGCGTATCAGAGCGCCGCCGCCGCCACGACGCACTGCCCGCACCTGACGCTCACGTCCGGTCCGTGCGGCCCGACGTGAGCCGTCGGGCCAGCGAAGGTCAGCCGATGATCATGCCCTCGCTGAGGAGGCGCCCTTCCTTGAAGCGACGGAGGTTCCACCGGTCGAACAGCGGCAGCGGCGTGCGCTCGACCAGCCACTGGCCGATGAGCTTCCCCATCACCGGCGCCATCATGAAGCCGTGGCCCATGAAGCCCGACGCCTGGTAGAAGCCCTCGACCTCGTCGATCTCGCCGACGATCGGGTTCGCGTCGGGCGTGAGGTCGTAGCAGCCGGCCCACTGGCGCAGGACCTTCACGCGCCCGAGCTGCGGCACCGTCTCGGTGAGCGCGCGCGAGTAGAGGCCGAGGAACCGCGCGGACGATTGGTGATCGACGCGGTGGGGCACGTGCTGGTTGGAGATGCCGCCGACGATCTCGCCGCGCATCGACTGCGAGAAGTACAGGCCGCTGTCGAGATCGGCCACCAGCGGCTTGAGCCACGGCTTGAGCGGCTCGGTGGAGCAGATCTCGTGGCGGTGCGGCGTGTTGGGGAGGTGGACCCCGAGCAGCTTCGCGACCTCGGGTGACCACGCGCCGGCGGCGTTGACCACCTGATGGGTGGCGATCTTGCCGCGGTTGGTGAGCACGGCCTCGATGCGACGGCCCTCGTTGGAGGTCTCGAAGCCGATCACGTCGGTGTGGGTGACGACCTCGACGCCGAGCTTCGTCGCGGCCTGCGCGTAGCCCCAGACGAACGGCCAGGGGAACACCACGCCGTCGTCGGGGTTGAAGCTCGCGAGCTGGATGGGGGCCTGGTGCGCGGTCTGCCCGATCTCGAGCTCGGGGACGAGCTTCTTCGCCTCGATCGGGTCGAGCAGCTCGGTGCGCAGCCCGCAGCGCTGCTGCAGCTCGGCGGACGCGCGCAGAGCGTTGGCCTTCGCCTCGCTGCGCACGACGAACAGGTAGCCGCCGCGACGGAACCACACGTTGATCTTCATCTCGGACGCGAAGTCGTTGCAGATGCGCAGCGACTCCTGCATCAGCCGCACGTTGGCCTCGCTCGACCACTGCGCGCGCACGCCGCCGCCGTTCCGGCCCGACGCGCCGCCGCACAGGTAGCTCTTGTCGACCACGACGACGTTGGTCACCCCGCGTTTGGCGAGGTGATACGCGATGGACAGGCCCATGATGCCGCCACCGACGATCACGTAATCCGCTCGCGTGCGCACGTGCGCACGGTACACGAACCCGCGCCGGCGATGCACGACCGGACCACACGCACGAGCTTGGCGTGGCGCGTGCTCGACCCCACCTCGACATGCCCACGAGCTCGATCCCCAGCCGTATTTTCCCGCCTCTCTCACGAGAGGGTCTCACGAGAGGGGCGGGAAGGCTGGACGCCGGACCGGCGAACGCAGCCTTCTTGGCCCTCGTTCGACGGCCCAGGTACCGCGATCGGGTCGGCCCCCGATTGTCCGCGCGTCGTCGATCCGGTCGGCGCCCGGGCGATCCCCCGGAGGTAGCCCATGGTCCACGCTGCTCGTCGCGCGGCTGCGGTCGCGCGCGGGGTACGCCCCCGCCTGCTCGCCGCCCTGACATTCCTCTCGTTCGTCGCGCCCCTCGCGCCGCCACCGGCGCGTGCCGACGGACCGGTCGCCGTCGGCGAGGTCACCGCGTCGCAGGAGGACGCGGCACGGACGATCAAGTCGACGCTCGCCGAGGAGCTCCCGAAGGTGAAGGTGCCCGCTGGGCGCAAGTACATCGTGAGCGCGAGCCTCGTGAAGCTCGAGACCAAGCAGAGCGGCTCCGACGCGACGACACAGGCCGTCGTGTCGCTGGCGATCCGCGACGCGAAGGACGGCGCGATCCGCGGCGTGATCAACGGCACCGGCTACGTGAAGAGCAAGGCGGGCGATCCGACGGTGACCCGGACGGTCGTGGAGACCGCGGTCCGCGGCGCGACGAAGAACCTGCCGGTGGTGATCGCGCAGGCCCAGTGACGGATTCTTGGCCGTCGCACCTACATGGTCGTACCTACCGGGTGCGCCCCAACGAGGGCTCCGGAGGCGGAAATGGTCAAGAGCAGCATGAGCGCGGATGCCGCGCGCCCCGAGCGTCGTCGTCACAAGGTCTTCGTCACCCGGAACACCGAGTACCACTTCCGCGATCGCCTCTGCGTCGCGGTCCGTGATCGCCGCACCGGCGATTTCCTGCCGGGTCACCTGGCGCTGAAGCGCGAGCTGTGCGGCGGCGTCCATCGCCTCTCCAACGGGACGCTCATCCCGCGCGAGGACGATCCGACCCCGGGCGAGGCGCTCTACTTCATGGCCAACGGCCTCGACCTCGTGACCTCGCCGCTGATCCGCGTCGAGCGCCCGCAGAAGGACATCGTCAGGACGTATCGCCTCTGACGCGGCTTTCGCTCATTTCGTAGCCACGGCGCCGCGTCAGGCTGGGGCGGGCGGGGTCGAAGGTCGAAAGTCGAGGTCGAAAGGCCGAAGCCGAAAGACCTGCTCCGTTCGACCTTCGACCTTCGACCTTCGACCCACGAAGCCGTTGCGGCCAGAGGCCATCGACCGAAAACGGCGAACGGCGAGTGACGCGGCGCGGGCGCTCACCCGCGCCGGCGTCGGAGCTCCTCGATCTCGGCGCGGAGGCGCGCGTTCTCGGCCTCGGCGGCGGCGCGCGCCTGCTCGGCGGACGCGCGCGCGGTCTCCGCGGCGGCGCGGTCAGCCTCCAGCGCTTCGGCCTCGGTGGGGAACAGCACGTCGCCGTGCTCGTCGATGGCGAGCCGCACGCGGCGCGAGGCTCCCTCGCCGACGGCCCGCAGCCAGCATCCGAGCGCCTCGCTGCGCACGCGGTCTCCGTGCGTGCGCTCGACGAGCTGGAAACCCTGCGCGCCGCGACGGAAGACCGTGAACCGCGCGCGCTTGCGGCTGGTCGGTCGGGCCTCCGGATCGAAGAGCACGAGCTCGTGGCCGCCGATGCGGCCGAAGATCGCGGGGATGTCGTCGTAGTCCTTCAGCGCGTCGCTGGTGACGACCTCGAGCGCGAACTTCGGCGCGGGCGTGCCCTCCCACAGCTTCCACGACGACACGGCGAGCTCTTGCGAGACGCCTTCGAGCACGTAGACGTCGGGCGCGATGCGTTGGGTGGGATCGCCCTTCGCGAAGTACAAAAACGTGTCGGCGCCGACGTGGGCGACGACGCCGCGCGACTTCAGGTACCGCTCGATCAGCGGTCGCAGCAGCTCGGCGATGAAGCGCTGCAGCTCGTGCTCGCCCATGTGGTCGGTCTCCGGGTAGACCACCGGGTCGAGGGACTTCGCGCGGGCGGGCATCGCCCGAGAGTCTAGCGGGGAACGGCGAGAGGTGGCCTTCATGCCCCCGACTCGGCGCCGAGACGGCCGGAGTTGCGCGCGCACCAGAGGCGCGCGGCGCTCGCGAGCATCCGCCTACCCGCGCCGGCGTCGGAGCTCCTCGAGCTCGGCGCGGAGGCGCGCGTTCTCGGCCTCGGCGCCGGCTCGCGCCTCCTCGGCGGACGCGCGAGCCTCCTCGGCGGACGCGCGAGCCTCCTCGGCGGACGCGCGCGCGGCCTCGGCGGCGGCGCGGCCGGCCTCCAGGGCTTCGGCCTCGGTGGGGAACAGCACGTCGCCGTGTTCGCCGGTCGCGAGCCGCACGCGGCGCGATGCCCCCTCGCCCACCGCGCGCAAGAAGCAGCCGAGCGCCTCGCTCTGCACGCGGTCTCCGTGCGTGCGCTCGACGAGCTGGAACCCCTGCGCGCCGCGGCGGAACACGGTGAACCGCGCGCGCTTGCGGCTGGTCGGCCGCGCCTCCGGATCGAAGAGCACGAGCTCGTGGCCGCCGATCCGGCCGAAGATCGCGTGGATGTCGTCGTAGTCCTTCAGCGCGTCACTGGTGACGACCTCGAGCGCGAACTTCGGCGCCGGGGTGCCCTCCCACAGCTTCCACGACGACACGGCGAGGTCTTGCGAGACGCCCTCGAGCACGTAGACGTCGGGCGCGACGCGTTGGGTCGGATCGCCCTTGGCGAAGTACAGGAACGTGTCGGCGCCGACGTGGGCGACGACGCCGCGCGACTTCAGGTACCGCTCGATCATCGGTCGCAGCAGCTCGGCGATGAAGCGCTGCAGCTCGTGCTCGCCCATGTGGTCGGTCTCCGGGTAGACCACCGGGTCGAGGGACTTCGCGCGGGCGGGCATCGCCCGAGAGTCTA
>JACPFM010000061.1 GCA_016182965.1 Deltaproteobacteria bacterium
AGGCAAACCGCGGCAGCGGTTTGTCGCGGGGGTGAGCCGCGCAGCGGCGAGGGGGGCGCGGCCCCCCTTGTGAGTGTCTAGTACCCGCGTCTCGGCGCAGCCGAGTGTTCGGCGCAGCCGAACCCGGAACAAAGTTCCGGCGCGGCGTACTAGCGGCCCATCCAGGCGGGCGGGCGCTTCTGCATGAACGCCATCAAGCCCTCGCGCGCGTCTTCCGTGCCGAGCAGGACGCCGAGCTCGGCGCGCAGGATCGGCAACGACTCCTCGAGGCGCCTGCCGTCCTGGGCGGCCAGCGCCTGGAGGCCGTGCCGGATCGCGAGCGGAGCCTTGGCGACGAGCGTGGCGCACAGCGTCGCGACCTTGCCGTCGAGCGCCTCGGGCGCATGCGCCGCATGGAGCAACCCGATGCTCGCGGCCTCGTGCGCGTCGAGCCGCTCGCCGAGCAGCATCATCTGCACGAGCCGCCGTCGCGGGACGAGGCGGTCGAGGACCGCCATGATCATCATCGGGAACAGCCCGACGTCGACCTCCGGCGTGCCGAGCTGCGCCGCCGACGACGCGAGCGCGAACGTCGACGACGCGACGAGGCCGAGCCCGCCGCCCATCGCGTGCCCGTTCACCTTCGCCACGATCGGCTTGCCGTAGCCGTTCATCGTCGCGAGCAGCTTCGCGTAGTCGCCGCCGTCGCCGTCGAACGGGGCGAGGCCGCCGTCCTCGCCGGCGGTGATCGCCGCGAAGTCCGCGCCGGCGCAGAAGGCCTTGCCTGAGCCGGTGAGCACCACGACGCGCACCGCCGCGTCGCCGTCGGCGTCGGAGAGCGCCCAGCGCAGCTCGTTGATCATCTCCGGACCGATCGCGTTGCGACGATCCGGGTTGTTCAGCGTGATCGTGCACACCGGACCCTCGGCCGAGACGAGGATCTTGCGATAGGCGCGCGCCTCCATCAGGGCCTCTTCAGCCCGAGGAGGTGGTAGGTCTCGTCGATCGTCGCCGGGCGGCGGCCGACGTCGCGCACCATGCGCACGGCCGTCTCGACCAGCGCCCCGTTCGACTGCGCGACGGTGCCGTCGGGCAGATAGAAGTTGTCCTCGAGGCCGCAGCGGATGTTGCCGCCGAGCACCAGCGCCGCCGCGATCATGCGCCACTGCGGCCGGGAGATGCCGATGACCTCCCACTCCGACCCGGGCGGCATGATCTTGGTCTGCAGCTGCAGCGACTCGATGCTCGGCGGGATGCCGCCGAGCACGTTGAGGATGAACGAGAACTGCAGCGGCGGCTTCAGGATGCCCATGTCGAGCAGCGGCCAGATCCCGTGCGTGTGCCCGGTGTCGAAGCACTCGAGCTCCGGCTTCACGCCCGCCTCGTTCATCGCGGTCAGGCGCTTGATGATCTTCCCGTAGGTGTTGGGGAACACCATGTCGAAGACGAAGCTCTTCCGCTTCTCGGAGTACTTCGCGTAGTTCATCGTGCCCATGTTGAGGGCGGCGATCTCGGGCTTGCTCTCGCGGATGTACGTCGACTGCTCGGTGACGTCCTCGAGGATGGTGCCGGTCGAGAAGTTCAGGATGATCGGCGAGCGCTTGCGCACCTCCTCCTTGATCCGCGCGAACACCGCCGGATTGAACGTCGGCGTGCCGTCGTCCTGCCGCGCGTGGATGTGCGCGACGGTGGCGCCGGCCTCGTAGGCGCGGCGGCACTCCTCGCCGATCTCCTCGGGCGTGTACGGGATGTTCTTGCACTGATCGCGGTTGGCGAGCACGCCCGTCACCGCGCAGGTGACCACGCAGGCTTCGCGGACCTCTCCATGAGAAGGGCTCGGCAACTTGCCGAGGCCGGCGGTCGGATCGGACATGGGCACTCTCCAGTCGTCGGTCGTCGGTCGTCACGTCGGTCACGACGCGGCTTCGTCGTCGCCGCGTTGGACCTCCTTGCGTACGTAGGTCGTGATCTTGTCGAGCAGGGTCAGGAGCTGGCCGAGCTCCTCGCGGGTGAGCGCGCGCTCGAACGCGCTGCGGAAGATCTCGAAGGGCTCGAAATTCAGCGAGCGCGCGAGCTCGTGCCCCTTGCGCGTGAGCCGGATGTGCACGACGCGGCGGTCGTCGGAGGAGCGCTTTCGCTCGACGAGCCCCTCGCGCTCCATCCGGTCGACGATGCCGGTGACCGTGCTGTTCTGCGCGTTGATCTTCTCGGACAGCTCCGACAGCGACAGATCACCGAGGTCCTCGAGGATCTTCGCGACCGACAGCTGGGGGCCGGTGAGGCCGTGCCGCGCGGCCTGCTCCTTCGTGAGCCGCCGTGACTCGGTGTAGAGGTAGATGATCGTCTCGACGATGCGATCCACCTGCATTTTGTAGGGTTCGGGGATGCGCGGCACGGCGGGGCTCCTGCGGCGGACGAGCCGCACGCGGTGATGTTTCGCATGCGAAACTTTCGCGTTCTGGCGAATTTGTCAAGCCGCCACGGCGGCGGAGCCCTGCTCGTCCGCGGGCATGGGAAAGACGAAGCCTGATCGCGACGACCCGGGGCGACGATCGCGATCACGGGGCCACGGCATGATCGCGATCGTCGAGGCCTGACGGCCATCTACCGTTCATGCGCCGTGTGGTCCTCCTCCTGTCCACCGTCGCGCTCGTTGCCTGCCGACGCGACGCGGCCACGAACACGGAGGCGAAGGGAGCGAAGGCCGCGACGATCGCCACCGGCGCGGAGCCCTCCGCGAGGCCGCTGCTCCCCGGTGCCACCTGCGCGTTTCCCGACAAGATCGACGCCGACGTGACCGTGAGGAGCGGCTGCGTCGCCGACGTCATCCACGACGTGCTGATCGCGCGCGGCGCCACGCTGACGCTGGAGCCGGGGGTCACGCTGCGCTTCCAGCCGTCGGCGTACCTCGAGATCGGCCACCAGGGATCGCGCCTCGTCGCGCGCGGCACCAGGGAGCAGCCGATCCGGCTGACATCGGCGCAGCCCTCGCCGAAGCCCGGCGACTGGATCGGCCTGATCCTCGACGACGCGATCGGCGAAGGGACCGTGCTGGAGCACGCGATCGTCGAGTACGCCGGCCGCGAGAGCCACGGCGGTCGGGCGGCGCTCACCGCGTTCCGCGCGTTCCCGCCCGGGCGCGTCGCCGTCCGCGACGTCATCTTCCGCAACAACCTCGTGCCGATCAGCAACCTGCACGAGGGCGCGACCTTCGCGGCGTTCGAGCGCAACGTGCTCACGGCGAACGCGCGCGCCATGCGCGCCAGGCTCGACGTCCTCGCCGCGATCGGCCTGGGCAACGAGCTCGGCGACGGCGTGGAGGTCGTCGGCGGCACCGTCCGCGGCAAGGGCACGCTGCGCAAAGGCGCCTACCGCGTCATCGAGCCGATCTACGTCAACGGCGACGGAAACGAGGTCGCCTCGCTGACCATCGCCAAGGGCGCCGAGCTGCGCTTCGCGAGCAAGACGTGGCTCGAGACGGGCACCGCCGGCCCGGCCGAGCTCGTCGCCTCGGGCGTCACCTTCACCAGCGCCGAGAGCGCGCCGAAGGCCGGCGACTGGGTGGGGCTGATCTTCGGCGACAAGACGCGCCGCGGCGTGGTGACCGACGCCCGCATCGAGTACGCGGGCGCCGAGGAGCACGGGGGCGACGCCGCGGTGACCTTCGTCGGCACCAAGAGCTGGCAGGCCCTCGACGTGATGTTCACCTCGGTGACGTTCCGCCACATCCGGCAGGCGCACTTCTCCTCGAACGGCGACGGCTGCAGCAAGGCGCTCGATCCCCGTCGCGGCATCGGCTGGGCCGGTTTCCTCGAGCCCTGCCGCTGATCGGAGTCGTCAGTCGTCAGTCGTCAGTCGTCAGTCGTCAGTCGTCAGTCGTCAGTCGTGAATCGTCGACCATGGTCAAAGGTCGAACGTCGAACGGGGGGCCGAGCCCCTGGGACCAGTTCGCCGTGCTCGGCGTTCTCGTGCTCATGGCTGATGACTGACGACTGACGACTGACGACTCTCCTCACCGGATCGACAAGGTGCGGCGCTGCGGGGCGATGCCGATGCCGAGTTTCTGCGAGCGCTCGTAGTCGATGCTCGCGAACATCAGGGCGAAGTCGCCGAAGCGGGCCACCGTCGGGGCGTTCGCGTGCGAGTTGCCGTCGGGATCGCCGAACAGCTTGCCGCCGAAGACGAACCCGTCGCGCTTCTCGAAGCGCCCGGAGTCGCCGAAGCGTCCCGCGAACCCGATCGACGATCCGCCGCGCCGATCGCGCCCGGTGAAGTGCAGTCGGTACTGGACGCGGCCCGCCGCGGAGAGGCCGCGGTCGACCCACGGATCGTCGACCGCGCGATCGTCGAACGGCAGGCGCACGCCGGGCGGCAGCGTCGCTGGATCGACCGGCTCGCTCGGGCCGATCACCGGGTCCATCACCGGCGTGCTCGGATCGGCGTCGAGCCGCGTGAAGGCCACGCCGTCGGGGCTCGTCGCCTCGCCTATCGACGCGCCGGACGCGTAGAACAGGTGGAAGGAGCCGTCGTCCAGCCGCACGACCGCGGGCGCGCGCGGCGGCTCGGTCTCCCAGAGGTCGTTCCTCTCGCCGCCCAGCACGATCGGGCCGGCGTCCTTCTCGAAGGCGCGGCCCTGCAGGCCGTCGGTCGAGCGCGCGCGCGCGATGCCGCCGGCGCCGGTCGCGTAGTAGAGCCAGATCGCGCCGCCGACCTCGAGCGCGCACGGATCGCCGATCGCGCCGCCCTCGAACGGCGCGCCGGCCGACAGCACGTCCTGCACGTCCTCGAACGTGCGCGCGTCGGGCGCCTCCATCCGCACGATGCGCTCGCTCGGCCGGCCGTCGGGCCCGCGCTCGGCGTAGAGCACGACGCGCAGATCGCCGTCGCGGCCGGTGCCGCGCACCAGCACCGAAGGCGATCGCGAGGGCGGGGCGCCGGGGTAGCTGATCGTGCCGTTCGACGTGCCCGGCGGCAGCTCGTCGACGCCGGTGCACACGTCGCCGTCGCAGATCTCGCCGTGCTTGAGGGCGCGGAAGGGACCGGTGAGCGCGTTGGGCAGATCGACGTCGCCCTTGCCCTCGCCGGCGAGCGTGGCGCACGCCGACGCGACGACGCACAGACCGAGCAGCGGCAGGCGGAGGTTCGTCATCGGAATCGCAGCCCCATGACGGCGCCGAGCGACCAGATGTGGCCGCCGGCGGTGTAGTCGCCGATCGCGCTCGCCGCCGAGCCCTTGGCGGTGAGCCGCTCCGGCAGGATCGAGTACATCCCGTGCACGTCGAACCGGAGATCGCCGGGGATCTCCCGGGCGACGTCGCGCAGGCTGACGCCGGCGCCGAGCGACACGGCGTGTCGGTCGGCGTCGACGAAGTTGGTCCCGCCGGTCTGCTCCGGGATCGGCGAGCGCTCGTAGAAATACCCCAGGCGCCCGGCGAGGAAGTGGCCGCGCGTGCCGAGCGGCAGGCGACCCTCGACGCCGACGCGCGGCACGAAGCGATCCTGGAAGCGCGGCGGCAGGATCACGGTCGGCGCCGGCTTCTCCGGCACCAGCGACGGCGGGAAGCCGGGCGGCGCCTCGAACTGCGTGACCGCCTGCACCGCGGTGACCGGCGACTTGTACGCCGCCCAGTTCACCCAGGTGACGTCGAGGTCGACGGTGACCTGCTCGTGCGGGTCCCAGCTCGCTCCGAACACCGCCTGCCGCGGCAGGAACGCGTTCACCGAGCGGGTGGTGATGTACGTGAGGAAGGGGACCGAGATACCGAGCGCGTTCGCCTCCACGTCGAGCCGCGCGGAGATGTCGAGCGTGAGCTGGAACTCGCCGCGGTAGACGGCGGCGAAGCGCAGCTTGTCGGTCGCGTGCACGCGCACGCCGGCCTGCGGGTAGCGGATCGAGGTCAGATCGGCGTCGACCTCGTGGCGCAGCTCGCTCTCGCGGGGCGAGGCGATCTCGAGCCTGCCGGTGATGTCGAGCGAGGCCCGCGTCGCGGCCAGGTACACCAGCCCGCCGCCGATCTCGAGCCACTTCAGCGGCCGGATCGCCAGGTTGGTCGCGAGGAAGATGCGCTGCGGTCGGTTGTCGTACATCTCCCAGCGCGGCTGCTCCTGATCGAGCGAGCGCACGCGGAACACGCGGTCGTCGGGCAGGTGCAGGCCGACCCCGAAGGCGAACGGGATGCCGGCGACCTCTCCGGGCGCGACCAGCCCGAAGTACATCCCGCGCACCGGATCGACCTGGTTGTCGCGCCCGTTCATCTTCAGCGCGTACAGCGCGCGCAGGTAGCCGACCTCGAAGGTGAGGCCCTTGGCGGCGGCGAGCCCGGCCGGGTTGTAGTAGTTCGCGCTGACGTCGCTGCTGTCGGCGGACACCGCGCCGCCGAGCGCGGCCGATCGCGAGCCGTAGCCGAACGCGTCGGTCGATCCCGCCGACGCCGTCCGCGCCGAGGCGACGAGGACGACGGCGCTCGCCCAGGCGAAGGCGCGCATCAGAACCGCACCCCCGCGGTCATGCCGATGACGGCGATGGTGCCGCCGCTCTCGACGTCCGGCTGACCGGCGGCCGGATCCTTGGCGTGCGTCCGATGGGTCAACAGGTGCAGCTGCCCGAACGCATCGAGCTGGAAGGGCAGCTCGTCGCTCCCGACCAGGGCGAACCCGGCGGTGAGCACATGGCGGCTCGAGTCGAGGAAGTTCTCCTTCCAGGTCTGCTTCGCGAGCGGGGTCGGCTCGAACGCGTACCCGGCCCGCAGCCGGAGCGCGGCGCGCGGGGTCAGCGGGACGCCGTGCTCGACCCCCAGGCGCGGCGAGACGGTGTCGCTCGGCGTGAAGGGGTGCAGCGGGTCGATGCCGGTGCCGTACGTCGGGTTGGCGAGCACCGTCGGCTCGTTCGGCCCGGGGTACTTCGACCAGCGACGCGCGAGCAGCCCGCCGGCGACGATCGTCCCGCGCTCGCCGACGGGCAGCGTCGGCGCGTTCGCGATCGAGCACCAGCGCGCCTCGAGGCCGACCTGCTCGGGCACGTACTGCGCGACGCCCGCGACGTTGAAGTCGGGTAGGGGGATGCCGAGGTCCTGGGCGCGGATGGTCAGCGAGAACCGCCCGACCAGCTCGCCGCGGTACACGAGGCCCACGCGGAAGCGATCGCCGAGATCGACGGCGAGCGACGCGATCGGCGCGTAAGCGGCGATGACCTGATCGTCGGTGCGCGATGCGACGCGGCCCGTCGCATCGAGCGAGATGAGGATCTCGCCCACCACGGCGGCGAGCGCCTCGAACCCGGCGCCGACGTGCACCCGATCGCCGATGCGCGCGCCGAGGCCCATGACGATGGCGACCGACTGCACGCGCGGCGCGACGATCGGGTACTGGTGCCGCTCGGGGTAGAGGATCTTGCCACGGACGAGGAACTTCGCCGGGTTGAGGAAGCCGACCCCGAAGGTCAGCCGATCCTTCAACACGCCCCCGAACGGCAGCGGCAGCGCGGCGCCGATGTAGATGGTCTTCATCTCGTCGGTCGGCAGCGTCAGCGGGCGGCCCGGGGTGTCCGCGACGAGCGAGTGGCGCGCGACGCCAAGGCCGAGCGTGAGCGCCTTCTTGCGCGTGCCGGCGAGCAGGCCCGGGTTGCCGAACGTCGCCTCGTAGCCCTCGGCCGACGCCGCGGCCGTCATGCCCATCGCCGACGAGCGCGCTCCGAACCCGAACAGATCCTGAGGAGCGGCGTTCACGCCCGGTGCGATCGAAGATCCCAGGAGGGCCGCCCCCACCGCAGCGCCGAACGTCGGGAACCCGCGCACGAGGCCGGAGGCTATCAGATGGCCTGCATCGTGAATGGACGCCGTGGAGAGAGAGTCCTAATCCATGAGCGTCATGCGCCTCCTTCCGTCCCTTCCCGGCTTGTCCCTGCTGTTTGCGCTCGGGTGCAGCAGCGTCGGCTCGAGCGCGGTGCGCACCGACGGCGGCTTCGCCGGCCGCCACATGGGCGCCGTCCGCGTCTACGCGGTCGTCCCGCCGTCAGGCGTGCGGGTCATCGGGCTCGTCGAGGTGCACGCCGTCAACGAGGAGGCGAACGTCGAGACGCTCATGCCGGTCTTCATGAAGCGCGTCGCCGACATCGGCGGCACGGGCGGCGTGATCGACGACGTGCAGACCCACTACGAGATGCGCACTGAGTGGCGCACCGAGCACTACTCGTATCCGTGCGGCTACCGCTCCACCTGCTGGTCCACGCGCGTCGTGCCCTACACCTACCAGATCCGCATGCTGCGCATCATGGGCCGCGCGCTCCTTCCGATCGACGCGCCCGGCCCGCCCGCGATGCCGCCGACGGCGGCTCTACCGCCTGCGACGCCTGCGACGATCGCGCCTCCGCCACCGGCCAAGGCGCCGAGCGAGAACGGAGGCCCGCAATGATCCGCCGCGCCCTCGCCGTGCTGGCTGCCGTCGCCGTTCTGGCCGGCTGCGGCTCGATCCGCACCTATCGCTTCGCGCTCGATCGCCCGGCCGGCGCGATGTCGCCCGCGCGCCCCGCGGTGTTCCTCGAGGGCCAGCTGCCGAGCACCAACATGCGCGAGCTCGCCATCGTCGAAGCCGTCGGCACCGGCAACAAAGCGAGCGCCGAGACGGTCATCGGCGCCATGCAAGACGAGGCCACGCGCTGGGGCGCGAGCGCGATCGTCCGCGTGAAGATCGACTGCGCCTACTCGCAGTGCCACGGGTGGGGCGTCGCGGTTCAGTTCGTGCCCTGACCGCGAATTCCTGCGGCCCGCGCGAACGCGCGACCGATTGCGCCCCAAGGGCGCAAGGGCTAGGCCGCGTCCTCCAATGCCGGTCGAAGTCACTCTTCCGCAGCTCGGCGAGAGCGTCACCGAGGGGACGATCACGAAGTGGCTGGTGAAGGAGGGCGACTCCGTCACGCGCGAGCAGCCGCTCCTCGAGGTCGCGACCGACAAGGCCGACACCGAGGTCCCTTCGCCGGTGGCCGGTCGCGTCTCGAAGATCGTGGTCGAGGCGGGAGCGACCGTGCCCGTGAAGTCCGTGCTGTGCATCATCGAAGAAGGCGCCGCCGCGACCGCCGCGCCTGCTGCCGCGCCTGCTGCCGCTGCACCCGCGACCGCGCCCTCTCCCGAGCTCCCTGGGGCCGCTGGAGCGGCTCCGGCGAAGTCGGCGTTCGGCGGCGCGCTGGCCGGTCCCGACACCCGCAAGGTGGCGCGCGAGGTCGGCATCGACCCGTCGACGATCGCCGGTTCGGGCGAGCGCGGTCGCGTCACCCGCGAAGACGTCCTCCGCGCCGCGCAGCCCTCCGCGCCGTCCAGCCCTGCGCCAGCGGCACAGCCTGCCACGCAAGCGCGTCCCGCCGCCGCCGCTCCCGCCGCGCCGCCTGCGCCGCGTCCCAACGGCGGCACCGCCAACGAGCTGCAGGCGCTCATCAACGCCGCGATGGCCGAAGGCAAGCAGGTCTACGTGCCGCCGATCCCCAACGTGGGCTTCGGCGCGTTCAAGGTCCCGCCGTACCTCGAGAAGCCGGGCGACCGCATCGTCCCCTTCTCGCGCCGTCGCCGCATCACCGCGGCGCACATGGTCTACTCGAAGCAGACCGCGCCGCAGGTCGTCACCGTCGCCGAGATCGACATGCAGGCCACCTCGCGCCTGCGCGATCAGCACAAAGATCGTTACAAGAAGGAGGGCGTCGGCCTCACCTATCTCGCGTTCATCGTGCACGCCACGGCGATCGCGCTGAAGGAGAACCCGTCGCTCAACGCGCGCGTGCTCGAAGACGCCTTCGTGCTCCTCCGCGACATCAACATCGGCGTCGCCGTCGACACGAAGGACGGCCTCGTCGTGCCGGTGATCCGCCGCGCCGACGGCCTCAACGTCCGCGGCATCGCGCAGGCGATCGACGAGTCGGCCATGAAGGCGCGCGACGGCAAGCTCACGCCCGACGATCTCTCCGGCGCGTCGTTCAGCGTCAGCAACCCGGGCCTCAAGGGCAACCTCTTCGGTGGCGCGATCATCAACCAGCCGAACGTCGGCATCCTGCGCATCGGCGAGCTCAAGAAGCGCGTCGTGGTCGTCGAGGCCGGCGGCGCCGACACCATCGCCATCCACCCGGTAATGTTCATGGCGCTCTCGTACGACCACCGCGTGGTCGACGGCGTCGCGGCCAACACGTTCCTCTGGCGCGTGCGCGAGCTCCTCGAGAAGGGCGAGTTCGAGGTCTGAGCTTCCTCCTCGGCCGTCGTCGCGCTCGGCGAGCTCCGCATTTCGCCGACGCTCGCGCGTGATCGCGCGCGACAAAAAAATGACCGGCGCCGTCGACTGCCCGGCACCGGCCAGAGGGAGGAAGATGCGAGTGCCCTTCTCAGGGCATACCGAATTGATGCGTTGCCCTGGGGTGGGTTGCAAGGGCAACGGTCATTGCAGCCGGACGATTCCCGCGGCGATCCGGGCTCGAACCACGCTGCGTACTGTCCCACCGCAAACCGCGCGCGCTCCCGGCGCGATACAACGCAATCCGTTCGGGCAACGCGCAAAAAAAGCACGAGGGCGGCCTCCGAAGAAGACCGCCCTCGTGTCGCGATGGCGCAGTGCGCTACGCGATCAGGCCATCACGGCCACTTGGACGCGCGGATGAACGGGATGCGCAGCGACGGGGTGCCGGCGCCGCCGTCGCCCAGCGTCGGGGGAACGCCCGAGCCGACGAGCGCGATCACCTGGTTGGTGTTGGTGAAGAAGCCGCCACCGACGCGCGGGTAACCCGCGGTCGGGTTGAGGAACGGCCGCAGCGGGAGCGTGTAGTTCGGGCAGGTCGTGCTCGGCCGGCCGTCGGCGTTGCTGCACTTGACGCTCGCGCCGCTGACGACGCGGGGCGCGACGACGAGGTAGGAGCCCTCGGGGTCGACGTCGGCCGGCAGCGTGACGCCGGTCACGCTCGTGGTGATGTCCTTGTACTTCACGTTGTCGGCGATCTTCTCGAAGGTGAGCGCCGGGGCGCCGGTCTCGCCCAGCACGTCGGCGACCGCGTCGGTGACGCCGCCGTCGGTGGTGGCCGGCTTCTTCATCGGCATCAGGTAGATGTCGACGCCCTGCCAGCTCGGCGCGCCGGACGCGGTGCTGCCGGGGAACTGCGACAGGTGCAGGAACTGGAAGCCGATGTTGCCGGTCGCCGGCTTCGCCGTGGCGAGCTTGTCGATGCGGATCTCGAAGTTGTTGCCGGCGGTGCCGCAGGTGCCGGTCGCATCGGGCGCGCCCTGGCAGCCGATGAAGCTGACGAGCGCGGAGTCGCCCGCCGCGACGGTGCCCGGATCGACCGCGCGCCAACGCTTGGTGTCGCTGCGGACGTTCTTCCACTCCTTCGCGCAGTCGCTCGGAGTCGCCAGCTTGGCGGGGTTCTCGTCGAGGAGGTACAGGACGACCTTGAAGACCTTGAGCGCGGCGATGGCCGTATCGTTGAGCGGAACGGGGACGACGGCGCCGTAGTTGAAGGCGGTCGTCTTGGTCGCGTCTTCGGGTGCGCTCGGATCGGGGATGCCGAGGGCGCCGGTGCTCGGCAGCGCCGAGGCCGGATCGCTCGTGGTCACGTCGGCGGTCGACGCGAAGGCGCCGATGCAGACGAACCTGCCCGGCATGTCCGGGGCCGCGAACGCGAGGGTCACGGCGCGATCGGCGGGCTTCGGACCGGTGTCCGGCGTGTCGGGGGTGTCAGTACCCGTGTCCGTCGGCGTCGCGCCCGTGTCGGGGACGCCCGTGTCGACGATGCCCGTGTCGGGGACGCCCGTGTCCTGGTCCGTCGGAGCCGGCCCCGGCTCTTCGTCGTCGCTACAGCCGGCAAACGCTCCGAGCGAGATGCCGCCGATGATCATCAGGGAGCTCACGCCCCAGCGCATGGCCTTCGTCATTTTCAACGACTCCTTTCGTGCGCCCTCGCCACCAACGCTGGCAAGGAAGCTAGTTTCCCCCCGCCGATCGGCTCGTCCGATGGACGGGTCGGGTCGCGCGGCGAACGTCGAGCCTAACACGAGCCCATCCGTCCGCCGAATTCGTTTTCGATGCGAGCGGTCGGGTTCGACTTCCGTCCACCCGTGGCCGCGGCGCGTTTTCTGGGCGGCACCGTCGGTGCAACGGTAGGCTGCCCCGGCAAGCTTCATGGCGGCCTCGCCCCCCCAAGTGCCGTGTGCTTCCTGCGGATCCCCGCTGCCGTGGGGGGCCAGGTTCTGCAACGCGTGCGGCGCGCAGCAGCCCGCGACGCCGCCGGCCCCGGCACCGGCACCCGCCACGGCACCGGCACCCGCGGCGCCGGCGCCGACCGGCAAGCAGGCGTTGGCCCAGACGCAATACGTCGCAGCCCCGGTGATGCCGCCCGCGGCAGCGCAGGCGCCGCAGCAGCCGCTGCCCGTGCCGCAGGCGTATGCGCAGCAGCAGGTTCATCCGGCCCAACACGGATATCCGGCGCAACAGGCGTATGCGGCGCAGCAGCCGCAGCCGGCCCCTCCCGGCCATCCCGGGTACGAGGCGCCGCACCATCCCGCCCAGGCGCCACAGCCGCACGACGCCGGTCCGCCTTCCTCGCACCGGAAGAGGCCCTCCGAGGGGAAGCTCGGCGCGCAGACGGTGGTCGGCGTCGCGTCGCCGGTCTCGCAACGCGCCGGCTCACAGGGCGCCGGCGCGCAAGGCGCCGGCTCACAGGGACTGCTGCCGCAAGGCGCGCCTGGGCAGCCGGCGCCACACGTCCCGCACGAGGGCTACGCGGCTCCGTCGCATCCGGGGTTCGCGCCCGCGCCGCCGCCGCCGAGCTCCGGACGACAGGCGGCCGCGCAGGTCGCCGCGCCGCAGCCCGCCGGGGCGTCGGGCAAGAAGCCGCTCGGTGCGACGATGATCGGCGTCGGCCTGCTGCCCGGCGTCGCGGCCGGCCAGCAGCCCGCGCCCTCCCCGCAGGCGAAGCCGAACCCGAAGGCGACGCTGCTCGGCGTCGCGCTGCCGGGCATCGCCCCCACGCACGAGCCGCCTCAGTTCCAGGCGCCGCCACCGTTCCAGGCCTCGCCCCAGCAGCCGCAGCCCGGCTACGCGCAGCCGCAGCCCGGCTACGCGCAGCCGCAGCCCGGCTACGCGCAGCCGCAGCCCGGTTACCCGCAGCAGGCCCAGCCCGGTTACCCGCATCAGCCCCAGCCCGGCTACCCGCAGCAGCCGCAGCCCGGTTACCCGCACCACGGATACGCGCAGCCACAGCCACCCGCGCACGCGCAGTACCCGGAGCACGATCGCGCCTCGCTCCCGCCCGAGTCCTCGCTGCCGGTGAAGAAGCCTTCGCGCGCGATCCCGATCGCGCTGGCCATCGTCGCGTTGATCGGCATCGTGGTGGCGCTCGTCCTGGTGCTGCGTCCGAGCGGTCCTCCGCCGCTCACCTCGGCGATCGAGGGTGACGCCAGCGCGCCGAAGCTCGTCGTGAAGTGCGCCACGTGCGCCGACGGCAGCATGATCGATCTCGGCGGCAAGAGCGCGACCTTCACCGCGGGCGCGGCGTCGATCGCGCTCGCGGGCAACGAGCTCAAGGCCGGGCGCAACACGTTCCGCGGGAAGATCACGCCGAAGGGCGAGAAGCCGCACGACGTCGAGCTCGAGGTCGGAATCCCCCACCTCGTGCGGCCGTCGCTCGCGCCGCTTTCGAAGGGCGACGCGAAGGTCGACGTGGTGTTCGATCTCGCCCCCGACGTGCAGGGCGTGACGGTCGACGGCACCGCGATCGACGGCTCGGGCGAGAAGACGCACGCGATCGCCATCCCGAAGCCCGCCGAAGACGCGCGAGTCTTCGAGAAGACGGTGAAGTACGAGGTGCGCCCGAAGAGCGGCGCGCCGATCAAGGGCTCGTTGAAGCTCGCCATCCCGTACGCGTCGCTGCGCGTCGGGCTGCCGGGCCGGAAGGCCTTCGTCCTCGGCGAAGAGGTCGAGGTGTCCGGCAAGACCGCGCCCGGTGCGACGGTCGTCGTCGGCGACGCGCGCCTCACCGCCGACGGCTCCGGCGTCTTCAAGGGCAGGGCGAAGGTCGGCAAGGACGACGCGGAGCTGCGCCTGCGGGCCTTCGGTGAGAAGCTCGCCCCGCGCGAGGTGGTGGTGCCGCTCACGCGAGCCGGAAGCGCCGACGAGGTGCAGAAGCTCCTGCGGGCCGAGGCCAAGACGCCGTTCGACAAGGCCGCCGAGAAGCCGGACGAATTCGTCGGCAAGGTGGTCGCGGTGAAGGTCGAGATCGCTCAGATCGGCGAGGAAGACGGCCGCGTTGTCGCGGTGGGTGAGGCCAAGTGCGCGGCCGCGGAGACCAAGTGTCCCGCGGTGCGTGTGCTCGTCGCGCCCGGCGCCACCGTCGCCAAGGGCGACGTCATCGAGGTGCTCGGCGTGATCGTGCGCGGCGTGCCCATGGAGAAGACCAAGACGACCGCCGTCGAGATCGACGCGTCTTGGATTCGCGGGAAGTAGACGCGTCGAGCTCAGCGATCCGAGCTGCCGGGCCGCATCAGAAGCGAGGTGGCGCAGGCAGCGCGATCGGATCACGGTGCGGCCCCGACGGAGGAGGCAGGCCGCGGCGCGGCCGATCAACGCGCGATCCTCGACCGCGGGCCCGATCCGCTGATCGGGCGGGTCATCGCCGATCGCTACCGCATCGTCGGGCACGTCGGCCGCGGCGGCATGGGCGTCGTCTACAAGGTCGAGCACCTTCGCATCGGCAAGCTGATGGCGATGAAGCTCCTCACCGGGGAGCTCTCGCGCAGCCGCGAGGTGGTGCGTCGCTTCAAGCGCGAGGCGCTCGCCGCGTCGCGGCTGACCAGCGTCAACACGGTGCAGGTCTGGGACTTCGGCCACGCCGACGGGCTGACCTACCTCGTGATGGAGCTCGTCGCCGGCGAGGATCTCGGGAAGATCCTCAAGCGCGAGGGGCCCTTCGACTTCCGGCGCGTCGCGCAGCTCGCGGCGCAGGTCTGCAACTCGATGGAGGAGGCGCACCAGCGCGGGATCGTCCACCGCGACATCAAGCCCGAGAACATCCTCGTGCTGCACCCGACCGGCGAGGGTCGGCAGCTCACCGAGCTGGTGAAGGTCCTCGACTTCGGCCTCGCCAAGCTGCACGACGACGAGCGATCGCACACCAACGACGTGACGACCACCGGCGCGATCGTCGGCACCCCCTTCTACATGGCCCCCGAGCAGATCCGCGGCGAGGCGGTCGACGGCCGCGCGGACATCTACGCGCTCGGCGCCGTGATGTACCGCGCGCTCACCGGCGTGCCGCCGTTCGAGGGCGCGACCCCGATGTCGGTGCTCACCATGCACCTGACCGAGCCGCTGATCGCCCCGCACGAGCGCTTCCCGGGCCTCGGCATCCCGCGCGAGGCGAGCGAGATCATCGCGAAGTGCATGGCGAAGGACCGCGACGAGCGCTACGCGTCGGCCGCCGAGCTGCGCGAGGCGCTCGTCAACGTGCTGGCGACCCTCGGCGTCTCCGGAGGGTTCCTGCGCAGCGGCACGCTCGAGGCGGTCGCCTCGCGCGAGCAGCACCAGACGATGCGCACCTCCGGATCGGGGCGCGCCATCGAGCTCGCGACGCGGCGCGAGGTGAACGAGTACGGCAAGTACCGGCGCCGCGTGAGCCTCGTCGCGGCGGCCGTCGCGTTGGGAGCCGCCATCGGGCTCGTCCTCTTCGCGCGCGGGGTGACGCAAACGCCGGTCCCGCGCCCGCCGAACGAAGAGATCGAGCCGAACGACTCCACCGCCACCGCGACCGGGCTGAAGATCGGCACCCCTGCGCACGGACAGATCGGCAAGCGGCTCTCGCCCGATCGCGGCGACGTCGACGTGTGGCGCTTCGAGGTGAACGGCGCGGACCCGATGCCGCTGATCGAGATCGCGCTCGCGCCCCTGCCCAACATCCCGCTGTGCATCGAGCTCCTCTCCGATCCGGCCGCCGGCACGTCGCCTGCGGAGACGAGCGGAGCGGTCGCGACGTTCTGCCGCCCGCGCGGCAAGCCGCTGCAGGTGTCGGCGTTCCGCGTGCCGCCTGGCACCCACTGGCTGCGTGTCTCGCAGGATCGCGCGCCGGTCGAGGACGGCGCGCGCCCGCCGGTCCACGAGAACGTGTCCGATTCGTACGCGCTGCGGGTGGCGCTCGCCCCGCGGACGCCGGAGCTCGAGATCGAGCCGAACGACGCGACCGCCGACGCGCAGGCGCTCGTCATCGGCGAGGGGGTGTCCGCGCACCTCGGCTGGCGGGGCGATCGCGACGTGTTCTGCGCGAGCGGCGCCGACGGCTCGGCGCGCTTCGTCGTCGAGCACCGTGGCACCAAGGGCGCGTCGGCGCTCGTCGCCGAGACGCTCGTCGGCGGCGTCGCGCATGGCAGGACGGAGATCGCGCCGGGCGTCGAGGTCTGGCGGGGCGCGACGTTTCCGGTCGGACAGGCGCGCTGCCTCGCGATCTCCGCCGCCGCAGACTCGCGCGACGACGTCACCTATCGGGTCGTGCTCGAGAAGCCCTGAATCAGTCGTCAGTCGTCAGTCGTCAGTCGTCAGTCGTCAGTCGTCAGTCCGAGTGCATGGGGAACGATCGGACCGGCGCGGTTCCGAGGTCGAAGGTCGAAGGTCGAATCGAGAGCCCATTCCCACGGGGTTCCAGGGGCTCGCCCCTGGTTCGACCTTCGACCTTTCGACCTTCGACCAACTCGCCGAAAGATTCACGACTGACGACTGACGACTGACGACTCGGTCCGCGCGGCCAGCCGCCACCCGACGTCCCGCAATCGCGACCGCCGGGTCGGCGATCACTCGGCGGGCACGGCGTCGTCGAGCTCGTTCTCGCCGTGCGGCACGTCGAACTCGGGGTGCGGGTGCGACCGCTCGACGATCGGCAGCTTGAAGCGGCGGCCGACGAGCAGGAGCAGCGCAGGGACGGCGACGACCGACACGATGACGCCGACGATCAGGCCGCCGATGACCACCGTCGCCAGCGGGCGCTGCACCTCGGCGCCGGCGCTGGTGGCGATGGCCATCGGGATGAAGCCGAGCGCGGCGACGAGCGCGGTGGAGATGGTCGGGCGGAACGACGACTCTGCGGCCTCGAGGACGCGCTCCTCGACGGGGAGCGCGGGATCGGTCTCGAGCAGGCGCGTGGTCATCACCACGCCGCTCATGACCGAGACGCCCGCCAGCGCGATGAACCCGACCATCGCGGGGATGCTGAACGGCATCTGCCGCAGGACGAGCGACAAGAGACCGCCGCCGAGCGCGAAGGGCAGGCCGAGGAGCGTGACGATCGTGAGGGGGACCGATCGATACGCCATGAAGAGCATCAGGGCGATGATCCCGAGGGCGACCGGCACCAGCATGGTGAGGCGCTGGTTGGCGCGGGTGAAGTTCTCGAACTGGCCGCCCCAGTGCAGCTCGACGCCGGGCGGCAGCTGGACCTGCGCCACCCGTTGCTTGGCGTCGGCGACGAACCCGACCAGGTCGCGCCCGCGGACGTTCGCCTCGACGACGAGGCGCCGCCGCAGCTTCTCGCGGCTGATCTGGAAGAGGCCTCGCTCGATGACGATGTCGGCGACAGACGAGAGCGGCACGAGGTCGCCCTTGGCGGTGGCGATGGGGAACCGGCTCAGCTCGCGCTCGCCGGTCACCGCGTCGCCGGAGATCTTCACCACCAGGTCGAAGGTGCGCTCGCCCTCGTAGACGCGCCCGACGACCTGCCCGGCGCGCGCCACCTCGATCGCGTCGAGGATCGATCGCGGGAGCACGCCCATGCGCGAGGCGCGCTCGCGGTTGACGATCACGCGCAGCGTGGGCAGGCCGGTGGGCATCTCGCGCTTGACGTCGGCGGCGCCGGGGGTGGCCTCGATCGCCTTCTGCAGCTTCGCCGACAGCGCGCTCATGACCTCGAGGTCGTCGCCGTAGATCTTCAGCGCGACGTCGGACTTCACGCCGGCGATGAGATCGTTGACGCGCATCTCGATCGGCTGGGTGAAGGCGATCGACTGCGAGGGCGTGTGCCCGTCGAGCGCCTTGTCCATCTCCTCGACGAGCTTCTCGGGCGTCATCCCCGCGCGCCACTCGTTGCGCGGCTTGAGGATGACGAACACGTCGCTCTGCTCGGGCCCCTGCGGGTCGATGGAGCCCTCGGTGCGGCCGGTGCGCGAGACGACCTTCACCACCTCGGGGACCTTCATCAGGATCCGCTCGCTCTCGAGCGCGAGATCGACGGCCTGGGTGACCGACACGCTGACCGGCCGGCGGATGTCGATCGCGAAGTCGCCCTCGAAGATGCGCGGGAGGAACTCGGCGCCGAGCGTCGCGCCCGGGGCGATGGTCGCGATGGCGATGAGCCCGGCGAACGCGGCGGTGAGCTTGGGGTGCGCGATCGCCTTCTTCGCCGCCGGCGTGTACATCCGGCGCATCGTGCGGATGAGCCACGGCTCGCGCGGGTTGGAGTACTTCGCGAGCAGCGCCGGGGCCATCGCTGGGACGAAGACGAGCGCGTAGAAGAGCGCGCCCGCGAGCATGAACACGAGCGAGATGACGACGGGGCGGAACATCTTCCCCTCGACGTCCTCGAGCGTGCCGAGCGGCATGAACACCAGGAGCACGATGACGACGGCGAAGAGCACCGGGCGCGCGGTGTTCGCGCACGCCTCGACGATGTTCCGTTTGCGTAGCCGGGCGTCGCGCGTGTGCGCCGCGGCGTGCAGGGCGGCCTCGGCGACGACGACCGCGCCCTCGACGACGATGCCGAAGTCGACGGCGCCGAGCGACATGACGTTGGCGCTCATGCCGGTCATCACCAAGCCGGCGAACGCGATCAGCATCGCGAACGGGATCGCGCCCGCCACGAGGAGGCCGGCGCGCAGCGAGCCGAGCGTCAGGAGCAGGACGAGGATGACGATCCCCGCGCCCTCGAGCAGGTTGCGCACGACCGTCTGCACCGTGCGCTCGATGAACGACGCGCGGTCGATGAACGGGACGATGCGCATGCCCTTCGGCAGGATCTGGTTGATCCGGTCGACCTCCGCCTTCACGCGGTGGACGATCTCGCGGCTGTTCTCCCCCTTGAGCATGAGGACGAAGCCGGCGACCACCTCGCCCTTGCCGTCGGCGCTCATCGCGCCCATGCGCAGCGCCGGGCCGGTGTCGATCTCGGCGAGCATGCTCAGGGTGAGCGGCGTGCCCTCCTCGGTCGTCTTCACGACGACGTCGTGGATCTCGTCGAGCGTCTTGAAGCGCGCCTCGGCGCGGAGCACCAGCTGCTCGCCGGCGCGCTCGATGGAGCCGCCGCCGGCGTTGTTGTTGTCCTTCTCGAGGGCGGTGCGGACCTCGTCGAGCGACACCCTGAACGCGGCGAGCCGCGCCGGATCGAGGGTGACGCGGAACTGCTTCACCGAGCCGCCGAAGTTCACGACCTCGATGACGCCGCGGACCTGCCGCAGCTTCGTCGAGATGGTCCAGTCCATCGTCGTGCGGAGCTCCTCCGGCGTGTAGCCGGGGCCCTCGAGCACGAAGTTGTAGATCTCGCCGAGGCCGGTCGCGATGGGGCCGAGCTGCGGCTGGCCCATGGTCTTCGGGATGGTCTCGCGCACGAGCACGAGGCGCTCGCCGACCTGCTGGCGCGCGAAGTAGATGTCGACGTCGTCGCGGAAGATCAGCGTTACGACGCTGATGCCGAACTTGGAGACGCTGCGCATCTCCTTCAGGCCCGGCACGCCGGCCATCGCGCGCTCGACCGGCAGCGTGATCGCCTTCTCGACCTCGCCTGCGGCGAGCGCGGGCGCTGCGGTGACCACCTGGACCTGGTTGTTGGTCACGTCGGGGACCGCGTCGACCGGGAGGTTCATCAGCCCGATGAACCCGATGATCGCGAGGACGACGGTCGCTCCGATGGCGATGCCGAGGCGCGCCGCGATGAACCTTACGAACGCACTCATCGCACTCGCAACCCTCTCATGGCATCTCCCCGACCAGACCGGCGAGATCGCCGTACGCCCGCCAGCCGACGGCGATGATGTCGAGGCGGCGGTCGCGCGCCGTCGCCAGATCGCGTCGCGCGAGGAACACGCGCGACTGCTCGACCTTGCCCGCCTTCCACGCGGCGACCGAGGCGTCGACCACCGCCTGCGCCGCCGGGATGGCGATGGAGTCGATCGTCGACACCGCCTTGCGCGCCACGTCGTAGGCGAGGAAGAAGCCCTTGGCGCGGGCGAGCACCGAGGCTTTGGCGATCTCGAGGTTGCCCTTGGCGCGGTCGGCGTCGGCGTCGGCGCGCGCGATCTCGCTCTGGTTGCGGCGCAGGACGGGGAACGTCCACGAGAGGCCGCCGCCGAAGCGCACGTCGCCCGCGTCGCCCCGGCCGGCGGTGATGATGAAGTTCACCGGCGGGTACTTGTCGGCCTCCCACTTGTCCTTCGACTTGTCGAAGTAGTCGGCCTCGAGGGCGTGCTGCTTCACCGCCGGGGAGTTCTCGAGGAGGTACTTGGCGAGCGCCTCGCCGTCCTTCGATTTGAGCGCGGGCAGGTCGGTCGACACGACGGCCGGCGGGTCTTCGAGCGACGGGTCGCCGGTGGCGATCGCGAGGCGCGCCTTGGAGAGCGCGAAGGAGAGCTCGGCCTCGGACTTCATCTGCAGCCAGCGCGCGACCTCGCCCTCGGCCTGCGCGCGATCGACCTCGGTCGCGTCCTTCGCCTGGAACCGACCGAGCACGTAGGCTGCCTCTTCGCGGGCGACCTTCTCGCCGTCGGCGGCGTGGCGCTTGCGCGCGGCGGCGACCATGAGCTCGCCGTACGCGGTGACCGCCTCGCCGACCGCGTTGGCCTGCGCCGACGAGCGGGCGATCTGCTTCCACTGCACCATCGCGTCGACCTCGGCGATGCGCTTGCCGCGCACGCCGGAGAGCTCGACCGGCAGCCACAGGTTGGCCTGCACGGTGGCGAAGCCGCTGGTGTTCTTGCCGCGATCGACGAAGACCTCGAGGTAGGGGTTGGTCATCGGCGGCAGGCCCGCGGCGTAGCGGGTGGAGCCCGCGACGCGCACGTCGGCCGCGGCCACGAGCGACGCCGGACCGCGCGTGCGCGCGCGCTCGATGACCTGCTGCAACGTCGGGAACTCGGCGCGCGCGATCGCGGGCGCGAGCAGAATCGCGACGGCGGCGAGAGCCGCCGCCGCCGAGGACCGACCGATCATTGCTTGGCTGCCTCTCCACGGAGCAGGAACGCTCCTTCGACCACGACGACGTCACCCTTGCTCACCCCCTCCTTGATCTCGATGACCTCGGAGGTGCGGCGCCCGATGACGACCTTGCGGACCTCGAACTTGCCCGCCTCGCGCTCGATGAAGATCACGTCGTCGTTGCCGAGCGGCTGCACGGCCGCGGGCGGCAGCGAGACCGCGCCCGTCGCGGCCTGCGCGGGCAGCGCGATGGACGCGCGGATGAACATGTTCGGGCGGAGCAGGCCGTCGGGGTTGTCGACCTGCACGCGCGCGCGCACCAGGCGGGTGAGCTTGTTCACCGTCGGGTCGATGTAGGTGAGCTTGCCCTTGAACGAGCTGCCGGGGAGGCCGTCGGCGTGGAACGAGACCTCGTTCCCGAGCTGCAGGTAGGGCAGATCGGCCTCGTGCACGTCGAGCGTGGCCATGAGCTTGGACGTGTCGGCGAGGACGAACGCGTTCGACGACATGGAGATGAAGGCGCCGAGCACCGCGTTTCGCGCGACGACCGTGCCGTCGATGGGGGCCGTGAGGCGGATTTGCCCGCCGACGCCGCCGCCTGCGACGCCGAGCGCCTCGAGGCGCGCCTTGGCGGCCGCGGAGTCGGCCTTGGCCTTGTTGAGCTCGGCCTGGGCGAGCTCGGCCTCGCGCGCGGTGGTGAGGTTCTTCGCGAGGAGGCCCTGCTCGCGATCGTGGTTCTTCTTCGCCGCCTCGAGCGCCGCGTTGGCGGTCAGGAAGGCCGACTGCGCCTCGGCGAGCGAGGGGACCGCCATCGTCGCCAGCAGATCGCCCTTCTTGACGCGGTCACCGAGCTTCACCTTCACGTCGACGATGCGGCCGTCGAGGCGGGGACCGACCTCCGCGTAGTGCAGCAGGTCGTACTCGATGGAGCCCGGGACGGTGATCGCCGCGCTCGCGCCTTCGCTGCCGGCCTTCGCCGTCTTGATGCCGAGGCGTTTGATCGTCTCCTGGTCGACGACGACCTGGCGGGGCGCATTGCTCTCTTTGGGGGGCTCTTGGGTCGTGGCGCTCGCCTTGTTGCCGCAACCGCTCGCGAGAGACAGCGCGAGCAGTGCCGCGAGCGGTGCCCAAAGGGGCAGTGAGGATCGGTCGTACATGTCGAATGGCCGAGGCTGCGCGCCAGGGAGGAACGATTCCTACGCACGGGCCGTGCCGACGCAAGCGCCGCCGCGTCCCGGCAGGCCGGACAGGCACCCGGGCGCCCTGCGAGTGCCCCCGAGGACCCGGGGAGGGGATGCCCTCTCTGAGGCCAACGGGGCAACGTGACCAGCCCGCGACAAAAAGTCGCAAGCCCGCGCGGCGCCCAGGCGCAAGCGGAGCGCGGTCCAACTGCCGTTTGGTCGAGCGGCATCGCCGTGCGTTTCTCGTGCCGACCTCGGCACCCCGGTTGCACCGGGCACCGCCCACGTGCCCGCCGTCGTCCGTCCGAACGTCCGTCCCCTGCGTGTCCTGGTCGTCGAAGACGACGCCGCGCTCGGTGACCTCTTCGCCCAGGTGCTGCGTGACCGCGGTCACGTCGTCGACCTCGCGGGCGACGTGCCGGCCGCGATGAGCGCCATCGAGCGAGGGCCCTACGAGGTCATCGTGGCCGACCTGCGCCTCCCGGGCGCCTCCGGCCTCGAGCTCGTGGCCTGGGCGAGCCGCACCGGTCTCGCCGTGCGCGTGGTGGTGGCCAGCGCCTTCGCGACCGCCGATCTGGCGGCCCACGCGCGCCGGCTCGGGGCCGCCGACGTGCTCAGCAAGCCCGTCGAGCCCGACGCGCTCGTCTGCGCGGTCGAGGCGGCGTGACGTCGGCGCGCGGGCCAGCCGCAGAGACGGCGTGACGCGCGCGCGCGTTCGTTCGAAGGAGGAGTCCCCGTGGCCCTCACCCACAAGATCTGGTTGCTGGTGACGATCCCGTTCGTGGTGGCGATCGCCACGTATCTGATCGCCACCCGGCCCTTCCGTCGCGAGCTGCTGCTCGCCGAGGCGCGCCGCGACGCGCGCGACGACGTGGTGGTGCTGCAGACCGCGATCAACCGAGGCCTCATCGACGAGAAGGACAAGGAGGACCTCGCCGCGATGGTCGACGCCATCGCCCACGCCGAGCGGGTCATCGGCGTGGCGGTGTTCGCCGGCGAGGGCGCGCTGCTCGCGGCCTCTCCGGGCGCGCGCGCCGAGCCGCTCGTCGCCGACGCGGCGCATCGCGCGCTCGCCGGGCGCGCCGAGGTGAGCGAGCTGCGAGGCGAGCCGACGCGGCTGATCCACGCCTTCCATCTGAAGGGCGGGCGTCCGGAGGCGGTCGCCGTCGTCGTGCGTGACGTCGGCTACATCGACAAGCTCGTCGGGTCGTGGACACGCTCGCTCTTGTGGGTCGGCCTGGTGTTCGCGGCGGTGATGCTGCTCATCTCCGCCCCGCTGGTGTCGCGCATCGTCGGCGCTCCCCTCGGCGTCGTGGTGAGGGCCGTCGAGGAGGTCGCCGCCGGGAAGCTCGACGTGCGCGTCCCCGATCGACGCAAAGACGAGCTCGGCCGGCTCGCGCGCTCGTTCAACGAGATGACCGAGAGCCTGCGCTCGGCGCGCGCCAGGGTGGAGGAGGAGACCGCCACGCGCGCGAACCTCGAGGCGCGCATGCGACGGCTGCAGACGCTCGCGGCCGCGGGTGAGGTCGCCGCCTCGCTCGCCCACGAGATCGGCTCGCCGCTCAACGTGATCCTCGGCCGAGCCCGCATGGTGGCCGCGCGGCCCGATTCGTCCGAGGCGACGAAGCGGGACCTCGAGATCGTCGCGACGCAGACCGAGCGCATCACCCGCGTCGTGCGCAAGCTGCTCGACATCTCGCGCCCGCCCAAGGGGCGCGTCGAGAAGGTCGACGTTCGCGCCGTGGTCGACGAGACGCTCGCGTTCGTCGCGCCGGAGTGCAAGAAGCGCCACATCGCCACCACGACCGACGCCGACGCCGCCGCCCCGACCCACGTCCTGGCCGATCGCGACCAGATCGTGCAGATCGTCTTCAACCTCGTCCACAACGCCATCCAGGCGCAGCCGAACGGCGGTCGCATCGACGTCCGGCTCGCGGGCGGCGCCGCCGAGGTCTCCGGGGCGCCCTTGGTGATCATCGAGGTGCGCGACGCGGGGCCCGGCATCGACCCGGAGCTGCGCGGGCGGGTCTTCGATCCCTTCGTCACCACCAAGAAGGCCGAGGGCGGCACCGGACTCGGCCTGGCGATCGTCGACGGCATGGTGCGTGAGCTCGGTGGACGCGTAGTGGTCGACGACGCACCCGGAGGTGGCGCATGCTTCCGCGTCAACATTCCGGCCGTCCCGAGGGACGGGGGCCCGCCGTCCTGAGGAACGGGGGCCCGCCGTCCTGAGGGACCGGGGGCCCGCCGCGATGAGGGTCCCGTCGGACGATGGAAGGAGCATGAATACGTGAGCGCGCACAGCAAGGGCCGGATCCTGGTGGTCGACGACGACGCGGCGCTCGGCGCCATGATCGCCGACATCCTCCGTGACCACGGCCACAGCGTGACCGTCGTCGAGCGCGCGCGCGACGCGATGAGCGTCCTCGAGCTCGGCGAGACCGACGCACTGATCACCGACC
This sequence comes from Deltaproteobacteria bacterium, assembly GCA_016182965.1. GTDB lineage: Bacteria > Myxococcota_A > Polyangia > Polyangiales > JADJMO01 > JALHOE01. The sequence goes on from JACPFM010000061.1 coordinate 24,803, forward strand.
TGCGCATGCCCGAGATGGGCGGCCTCGAGCTGATCGACTGGGCGAGCAAGCACGACCCGCGCGTGGTGATGATCGCGATCACCGGCTTCGGCAACCTCGAGACGGCGATCAAGGCGATCCGCGCCGGCGCGTTCGACTATCTGTCGAAGCCCTTCGAGCCGGAGGCGCTGGTCCTCGCCGTCGACAAGGCGCTCGGCGAGAAGGCGCTCCGCGCGGAGCTGCAGACCTTGCGCTCGGCGCTCGTCCCGCAGAAGGACGGCATCGTCGCCAGGAGCGCGACCATGCAGGAGATCCTCGGCGTGGTCAGCCGCGTCGCGAAGACGCCCGTGAGCGTCCTGATCACCGGTCCGAGCGGCGTCGGCAAGGAGCTCATCGCGCGCGCGCTGCACGCGCGGAGCGAGCGGGCGAGCGGCCCGTTCGTAGCGGTCAACTGCGCGGCGATCCCGGCCGAGCTGCTCGAGGCGGAGCTGTTCGGCGTCAAGAAGGGCGCGTACACCGACGCCAAGAGCGATCGACCCGGCATGTTCCGCGAGGCGCAGGGCGGCACGATCTTCCTCGACGAGATCGGCGATCTGCCGCTGGCCATGCAGCCCAAGCTGCTGCGCGTCCTGCAGGAGCGCGAGGTGCGCGCCCTCGGCGGCTCGGCCTCGATCCCGGTCGACGTGCGCGTGGTCGCCGCGACCAAGCTCGATCTGCGCGACGCGGTGAAGCAGGGCGCCTTCCGCGAGGACCTGTTCTACCGCCTCGCCGTCGTCGAGATCGGCATCCCCGCGCTCCGCGAGCGCCCCGACGACATCGTGCCGATGGCCGAGGTGGCGCTGCAGCGGGCGTGCGCGCGCGCCAAGCGTCCGCTCAAGACGCTCTCCGGCGCCGCGGTGCGCCGCCTGATGGAGCACTCGTGGCCGGGCAACGTGCGCGAGCTCGAGAACGCCATCGAGCGCGCGGTCGCGCTGTCGCAGTCGGACGTCATCGTCCCCGAGGATCTGCCGGCGACGCTGGCGACCGCGCCAGCGCAGGACTTCCTCCGCCACGCGCTCGATCGCGGCTGGACGCTCGACGAGCTCAGTCGCGCCTACCTCGCGCGCGTCCTCGAGCGCACCGGCGGCAACAAGAAGCAGGCGGCGACCATCCTCGGGATCGATCGACGCACCATCCAGCGCTGGCTCGGCGAGAAGGAAGACGACGAGCGCACGTCGAAGGCGTGAGGATCAGAGTCACCCCCGAGGGGCCGCAGCAAGCAAGCCCCCTGCCTGAAGGCCTTCGGGCCGGGGGCCTCTCGAAGAAAGGTCAGCGCTGCTTCTTCTTGGCGGCCGGCTCTTCCTCTTCGAGCTCGTCGACGCCGTCGCCGGCGGCGATGCGCTGCTTGTCGTCCTTGTCGCCCTTGTCGCCGCCGAGGCGCGCCTTGGGCTCGCCCTCCTTCTCTTCGTCGCCGCCGGTGTTGTCGATCTCGTAGAAGACCGCGAGCACCGTCGCGATGGCCACGAGCGAGCCGACCGCGTGCCTCCCGAGCTCGGCGGCCGGGACGCCGGCCACCTCGGGGATGGTCACGCCGAGGAAGCGGATGCCGAAGAGGATGCCCATCGAGAGCAGCGCGCCGACGAACGCCTTGAGGCCGGCCTCGATCTGCGCGCCCTTCGCCCAGATCGGCTTGCCGGCGACCAGACCGACGATGACGCCGGTGGCTGCCGCGAAGGCGTACCCGAGCACGCCCGCCATCGCGCCGCCCCACAGCTGGAACAGCCCGAAGCCGAGGAGGCCGCCGATCACGACGCCGAGGACGAGCCCGACGAGCAAGCGCTTGAGCATTGCGCCTGGGACGGTGCGGACGTGGGCCGCCGCCGTCAAGGGTCACACCATGGAGCGGGCGCGGAACCAGTCGACGGCGCGGGCGACGGTGGTGCGCAGCGGGGTGGTCGGGAGACCGAGCTCGGTGCGCGCCTTGGTCGGGTCGAACCAGGCGTGGCGCTGCGCGTAGCGGATGGATTTGTAGGTGGCGCGCGGCTCCTCGTGCGAGACGTGGTCGGACCACAGCTCGAAGCCGAGCGCGATGGCGGCGCCGACGGCGTTGGGCAGCTGCAGCTTGGGCGCCTTCACGCCGCCGACGTCGCACACCAGCTCGAAGAACTCCTTCATCGTCACGTTGTGATCGCCGAGGATGTAGCGCTCGCCGACCCGCCCCTTCTCCTCGGCCACGACGTGACCGGCGGCGACGTCGTCGACGTCGATGCAGTTGAAGCCGCCCTCGCCGACCGCGGGCACCTCGCCGCGCAGCAGCGACAGGACGATCTTGCCGGTGGGCGTCGGCGCGGTGTCGCGCGGACCGAACGGGAACGCCGGGTTGACGATCACCACCGGCAGCCCGCCCTCGGCGAAGCGCGCCGCCACGCGCTCCGACAGCCACTTGGTGAGGATGTACTCGTTGGCGATGTCGAACAGATCGAACCTCGTGGTCTCGTCTGCGAGCGCGCGCCCCTCGGCGAGGCCGATGGCCGCGATCGACGACGTGTAGACCACGCGACGCAGTCGCGCCTTCTGCGCGGCGAGCAGCGTCGCCGTCGTTCCCTCGACGTTCACCCGGTAGATCGCCGTCGGGTCCGGCGTCCACGTCTTGTAGACCGCGGCGAGGTGGTGGAGCGCGTCGCAGCCCTCGAGCGCGGCGCTCATCGCGGCCACGTCGCACACGTCGACGTCGACGCGATCGACGCGCTTGCCGGTGGTCTGCTCGACCTCGTCGAGCGCGGCGGTCTTCGCGCCCGGCTCGACGAGCGCGCGCACGTCGCGACCGTCACGCAGCAGGCGCTGCACGACGGCGGATCCGATGAAGCCGGTGGCACCTGTGACGGCGACGGGGCGAGCCATGCGACCTCGAGCATAGGGCCGGTCTTCCATTCGCGCATGCGCAGCGACACTTGACGAAACCCGGCGACGGATCCATCAATGTTACCGGGGGTTACTTCCCAGGAGGAATCCACCATGCTGCTGCGCTTCACGAGGGCCCTCTCGGCCGCGCTCACCGCTCCCGCCGTCGACCTGACCGATGCGGTGACGCTGGGCATGCGCGCCATGCCGGGAGACTGCGACTCGAACCTGCACGTCAACAACGCGCGATATTTGCGGCTGATGGACCTCGGCCGTCTCTCGCTCATCGGTCGCCTCGGCCTGCTCGCCCCGGCGCTGAAGAACCGCTGGGGCGCCATCGTCGGCGCCGTCGAGATGGAGTTCGTGCGCGAGATCAACCTCTTCGACCGCTTCGACGTCGTCACCCGCATCGTCGGCTGGGACAAGAAGTGGTTCTACATCGAGCAGCGCTTCGAGCGCGAAGGCAAGCTCCTCGCCGTCGGGCGCGTTCAGGCCCTGTTCCGCGGTCGTCGGGGCTCGGTCCCCACGGCCGAGGTCATCGCCGAGGTCGGCCCGTGGGTGAGCTCCCCGGAGATGCCGCGCGCCTTCCGGCAGATGGCCAGCCGCACGCCGCTGCGCCGCTCGACGCGCCTGTCGATCACCGAGGATGACCTGCCCGGTCTAGAGGCCGCGTAGCGCGCCGCGCCAGCGCCTCGGGGGTGCCGCCGTACCAGTCGCGCTTCTCGAGCCCGACGATCGTGCCCTCGTGCGTGATCCAGTAGATCGAGCCGTCGTCGGCGACGATCTCCGCCGGGTCGAGCTGCTCCTCTGCGATCACCGTCCACGGTCCGCCGGCGACGGAGGCGGATCGGATCGTCCCGCTCGCCGGGTGCGTCCAGACGACGCGGCCGCCGTCGACCGCGAGCCCCGCGGCGCCGTGCTGACCCTCCGCGATGACGGTGACGGGCCCGCCGATCTTCGGCCGCCGCGAGATGGTGCCGGTGTCGACGTCGACCCACACGACGTTGCCGGCGTCGAGCGCGATGCGGCCGACCCGGTGATCGGTGATGACCAAGGGCGTCGGCGTGCCGGTGCGCTCGACGCGCGTGATCCCCCCGGCGAGCTCGGTCCAGTAGACGTGGCGCTCGTCGGTGGCGAGCATGAACGGCAGGCGGCTCGTCCGCGTGAGCGAGCTCTTCGTCGGGAACGCGCGGCGCACCTCGCCGGCGGTCGCGTCGCCGAAGAAGACCTCGCCGGCCGTGGTGGCGACGCCGAGCGCGCCCTTGAGCACGTGCACGTTCGGATCGGTGTTCTCGATCGCCGACGCGCCGCCGAGCGACGCGACCCAGACCTCCGGGCCGCGCACCGCGATGGCCGACGGCCCGGTGACCCCGCGCGCGAGGGTCGTCACCGCGCCGCCGCTGCGGAGCATCCGGCGCACCTCGGCGCCGAAGCCCTCGCGGTGCACCGTCCAGTAGAGGTGCGTGCGATCGACCGCGAGCGAGCGCGGCTCCGGCTCGTTGGCGGCGAGGATGCGGAGGCGCGCGCCCGGGTCTGCGGTCGGATCCGGCGAGATGGTGGTCGACCGCGCGCACGCTGCGACGCCGATGGAGCAAAGCCCGAGGACTGCGAGGAACAGACTGCGGATCACTTGTCGACTGCCATGACGGTGTCGCCGTCGACGTTCGCCCAGTAGATGGACGAGGCATCGACCGCGACCGAATACGGGTGCTTTTGCCCCGTCCCATGCACTCTAACCGCGCCGCCGGACTTCGCCACCGAGCGGATCGAGCCCGTCGGTGGGTGCGTGAAGTACACGTGACTCGAGTCGAGCGCGATCGCGCGCGCGCCCTTCTGATCCGACGCGAGCACGACGGCCGCTCCGCCCGATTTCGGGACCTTCGCGATGCGCCCGCTGCCCCACTCGGACCAGTACACGTGCGTGGCGTCGACCGCGATTCCGGTGGTCTTGTCGCCGCCCTTGTAGAGCTCGCTCACCGCGCCGCCCGCGATCGGGGCCGACGCCACCACGCCGGGATCGCTGTCGGTCCAGAAGACGTGCGAGGCGTCGACCGCGAGCCCGACGGGACGACCGGCGGTGCGCGCGTGGACGAGGTGCGCGTGACAGTCGAACGGCGCGGCGGGCCCCGCAGGCGGCGGGGAGGTCAGCAGCGGTGCGCTGGCCACCACGCGCTCCTTGAGATCGGTCCAGAACAACCTGCCGCCGGCCACCGCGATCGACCACGGCTCGACGATCTTGATGCCGCACTCCGCGTCGACCCCGATCGGCAAGCTCTCGAGGCGATGGCCGATGCCGCCGCCGAGCGCGCGCGCGTCCGACCAGAAGACGTGCGGACCGAACGTCGCGATCGCGAAGGGCGCCTTGGCCGTGGCCATCTGCTCGATGGCGCCGCCGCTCTTCGCGCGGCGCGCGACGACGCCCGACCCCTGACCCTTGTTGGTCCACCAGACGAATCTGTCGTCGACGAACACGCCCCACGGGTGATCCTGACCGCTCGCGATCACGCGCGGCGTCTTCGGGATCGGCGCCGGTGCGACGCTCGGAGCAGGCTGGTCGGCGGCGATCTTCTCGGCCCTCTTGCTGCACGCGACCGCCGCGACGGCGAGGAAGACGAGGCCGGTCGAGGTGCGCACGGGCCCAGGATAGCAACCGGGGTCCGCCGCAAACCGCGGCAAATCGTCGCGTTTTACCGGCCCGACGCGACCCTTGCGCGTGCTAGTATTTCGTGTACGAATCATTTCGGCGCCGCCGCCATCCAACCGGAGCCGGGGCCTCTTCCCGGGGAGGGCGCTCCGCGCGCGGGCGACCTCGACCCACTCTCGAGCAACCAAGGAAGCTGCGATGACCCACCAGAGCCCCTTCACCGAGCAGCACGAGCAGTTCCGCAAGACGGTGCGCGGCTTCGCCGAGAAGGAGCTCGCGCCGCACCTCGACGAGTGGGAGGAGAAGGAGATCTTCCCCGCGCACGAGGTCTTCAAGCGCGCGGGCGATCTCGGGATCTTCGCGGCGCACTACCCCGAGGAGAAGGGCGGGCTCGGCGGCGACTACTGGTTCTCCGTCGCCAAGAGCGAGGAGCTCCCCCGCAGCGGCATGGCCGGCGTGACGATGGCGATGCTCGTGCAGTCCGACATGGCCACGCCCGTGATCGGCGATCTCGGCACCAAGGAGCAGATCGACGAGTTCCTCGCGCCCGCCCTCCGCGGCGAGTCGGTGGCGGCCCTCGGCGTCAGCGAGCCGGCGGCCGGCAGCGACGTCGCGGGCATCAAGTGCGTCGCCAAGCGCGACGGCGACGACTACGTGATCTCGGGTCAGAAGACCTACATCACCAACGGCACGCAGTGCGACTTCGTCACGCTGCTCGCCAAGACCAATCCCGAGGCCGGCGCGCACGGCTGCTCGTTCTTCCTGGTGCCCGCCAAGAGCAAGGGGTTCGGCGTCAGCAAGAAGCTCCGCAAGATCGGCAACCACTCGAGCGACACCGCCGAGCTGTTCCTCGACGACGTGCGCATCCCCAAGCGCTACCTGCTCGGCGAAGAGAACATGGGGTTCATGTACCTCATGCAGAACTTCCAGTCCGAGCGCTTGATCGCGTGCACCTCGGCGGTGGCCAGCATGTTCGGCGCGCTCGAGCGCACCATCCAGTTCGGGCGCGATCGCATGGTGATGGGCAAGCCGGTCATCAAGCGCGAGTACTGGCAGCACAAGTTCGTCGAGCACTACACGGCGCTCGAGGCGGCCAAGGCGCTCTCGTACAAGGCGGTCGCCGCCTACAACCACGAGCGCTACGAGGAGAAGACCACGCTCTCGATGGAGACCGTGAAGCTCATCTCGATGTGCAAGATCTTCGTCGGCGATCTCACCTCCCAGATCATCGACGACTGCCTGCAGTTCCACGGCGGCATGGGCTACATCGAGGAGGGTTGGGTCGCCCGCGCGTGGCGCGATCAGCGCCTGCTCCGCATCGGCGGCGGCACGAGCGAGGTCATGAAGTACTACGTCGCGAAGTTGATGGGGTTCTGAGCAGATCTCGCCCCGTCATCAGCTCCGCTTGCAGCTCACATGAGAATCCCCGACTGCACCTCAAGGCCGGGGTATTGACCCCGGCCTTCACGTCGTCGCAACGCTGGTGCTCGCTGCGCTCGCCGCTGTCGCTGCAGGCCGTTCGCTTTTGACCTTCCCGGTCGGTGTGCACCTGTCGCCGCAAGACTGCGCGAACGCATGCGGCGACATCGCTAGCCAGTCTCGCGACAGCGTGAAGCCCGGGGTTCACCCCGGGCTTGAGCGGCTTTCGGTGCCCCGGGCTTCAGCCGCTTCAGCCCGGGGGGCTCTTCTGGGGATGCAGTCGACTCTTCTGGGGGATGCGGTGAGAGACGGCCCGTTTTCGTGCCGCCCGGCGCGCTACGGGCTAGAAACTTGCTAGGGAACCGCCGTGACTCGTCGCCGTTCAGCCGTCCGCAGCGGAGCGCCCGAGGTGGGGCGTGTCTTCGCGTGGCTCGCGCTGTTCGTGCTGACGCTCGTGGGCAGCATCGCGGTCGCGCTGCCGTTCCTCTTCCAGTCCAGCGCGATTCGCGGGCGAATCGAGCGCGCCATCGCGGCGGCGGTGAAGGACGAGACCAACCTGGACGTGTCGCTGCGCATCGACCGCGCTCTGTGGCCGCCCGGGGTGATGGTGCGAGACATCACGGTTGCGTCGAGTACCCCGGGAAGACCGTTCGCACGGGTGGGTGAAGCGCGGGTCACGGTGCGACCGTTCGCGCTGCTCTCGGGCCGGGTGGTCCTCGACGGCATCGAGCTCGTCGGTCCCGAGGCCGACGTCGAGCTGGTCGACGGCGCGCTCGCCAACCTGCCGCTGAAGCTCAAGCCGCACCCGCCCAAGGCGAAGGAGACGCAGATCGAGCCGCCGTTCCGGGTCGTGGCGATCACCGGCGCGAAGGTCAAGCTGACGAGCGTCACCGCGGGCAGCGCGCCGATCGCGCTCGAGCTCGCCGGCATCGATTTCGACGTCGACGTCGGCGGCGAGGGCACGCCGGTCTACGACGTGCGCCTGCACAAGGCGTCGGGCGTGATCCACACGACGCACCAGCAGGTGAACGAGTGGCCGCTGCCCGATCGCTTCGAGCCGGAGCCGAAGCCGGGCGCACCGCCGCCGCCCGCGACCAAGCCGCCGTTCCCCGCGTTCGCGATGCACGACGACGACGCGATCTGCAACGTGTCGCTCTCGCTGCGCGTCACCGACGCGGCGACCGCGATCGATCTCGTGCTCAAGCGCGTCTCGATCGACGCGCGGCTCGACGACGATCCCGCGGTGGGCGCGCCGCCGTCGTGCGCGCCGGGCGCGACGCGCGACGACCGCGTGGTGTCGCTCGAGGTCGAGGCGATCGACGCCGAGATCCCCAAGACGAGCGAGGCGGCCCCGCCGGCGGCGGGCGCGAAGAAGCCGTCGGTGAAGATCGCCATGGGCACGCTCGGAGGGCGGCTGCGCGCGCGCGCCCCGGCGTTCCTCGCCTATCGCTACGTGCCCTTCGATCCGATCGACGGCTGGCTGTCCGTCGAGGTCGACGCGCTGGCCGCGCTCGATCTCGACGATCCGATGAACGGCATCCTGAAGGCGTCGGCGACCGGTCGCTTCGAGGGGCACGATCTCCGCCTGTCGAAGTTCCACTTCGGCACCCTCGCGAGCGGCGACTTCGCGCTCAAGACGCCGCTCACCATCGCCTCGCAGAAGATCGAGGTCGACTACGGCGGCGGGCAGGTCGCGGTCACCGACTTCGAGCTGAAGCTCGCGCCCGCGCCGCTCGCGAAGAAGAAGCTGCCGATGCGGGCGAACGTGGCGATCAAGGATCTGCCGTTCCCCGGCCTCATCCGCGAGCTCGCCGTGTCGAAGGCGGCGCACGTGCGCTGGGACTTCAAGGAGGCCAAGGCGTCGATCGCCGGGTTCCTCGATCCGCTTCAGCTCGACGGAGACCTCAAGGCGAACACCCGCAATTTCGAGCTCGGCTCGGCGCCGGTCGAGAAGCCGAACCACGGCCACATCATCGGCCTGTCGCCCAAGACCGGCGGCGTCGCCGACCTCACGGCCAAGGTGGTCATCCGCCCCGACTACCTCGGCTTCGAGCAGATCAACGCCGCGTTCGGCGGCACGCGTGCCGCCGGTCGGGTGCTCATCGGGTTCCACAATCGCTTCGAGCTCGACGTGAACAGCGAGCAGATCGATCTGGCCGACGCGACGCCCCTGGTGACGTTCGCCCTCGGCGGCACCGGCAAGGTCGAGCTGAAGATCCGCGGCACGTTCGACGAGTTCAAGGGGGAGGGCACCGCGGCCTTCGCCAACTTCCTCTTCGACAAGTTCGCCCTCGGCGACGTCGAGAGCGCCAACTACGTCTTCAATGACGACGCGGTCATCGAGATCGCCGCGCTCAAGGCACGACACGGCGAGTCGCGCTACGACATCTCGAGCATGCGCATCGACCTCGGCGTCCCCGAGGGCGTGGTGGTCGACGCGCTGGCCAAGAGCGGCAACTTCGCGCTCGAGGAGCTGTACGCGATCTTCGAGATGACCGGCGACCCGCGCTGGGCCGAGATCCAGGGGCACGTGGCGGTCGACGCGCGCGCGCACTTCGTGGTCGGCGGCAAGAACGATCCCTGCGGCGGCGGGCGCCTCGATCTCGACGTCACCGGCAACGTGCTCGCGCTCGATCTGTTCGGTGAGCGCTACGACGGCGGCGCCGCCGACGTCTCGCTCACCTGGTGGGATTTCGACGGCGGCGGCCTCGGCATGGACCTCGACGTGCACGCCGCGACCCTCCGCAAGAAGGGCGGCGGCACCATCGTCGCCTCCGGCAACGTGCGGCGCGGCGGCAACCTCAACATGAAGGTCACCGCGTCGGGCGTCTCGCTCAAGTCGCTGGCCGCGCTGCCGGCGACGAACGTCCCGATCGACGGCACCATCGACGCGGTGGCCGAGGTCGGCGGCACCTTCGACACGATGCGCGTCATCGCCGACGCCAACGTCTCGCCGGTGCGCGTCGAGGGCTTCACCCTCGAGCGCTCGAAGCTGCGCGTGATGCGCGAACCGCTCGCGACCATTCCCCCGTCGATCCAGCCCGACGCGAAGGGGTGCTTCAAGGTCGCGCCCAAGCCGTTCGATCCGGTGAAGTACGCCTCCGATCCGAAGGAGGGAGAGTTCGCGATCTCCGGGGCGTTGTTCGGCGGGAGCATCAAGCTCGACGACTTCCGCGTGAGCGATCAGCGCAAGAAGGTCGCCCGCGGGAAGATCGCCGTCGACTCGCTCGATCTCGCGCCGCTGTCGCTGCTGCGACCCGAGAACACCGCGGAGGTCCTCGAGGACAAGGCCGACACCACGCAGCTCGTCGCGGTGTCGGGCAAGGCGAGCGCCGAGGTCACGCTCGACGCGTACCCGATCAGCGAGTGGTGGAGCTCCGAGGGCAGGATCGACAAGCTCGCGGTCGTCGCGACGCGCGGCGACGTGACCGTCGCGACCGTGAACCCCACACCCGCGATCACCTTCGGCAAGTCGGGCCTCTCGCTGCCGACCACCACGCTGTCGCTCAAGTTCGGCGACATGCCGACGCAGGTGCTCGTCGGCGCGAAGGTCACCCGCTCCCCCGGCGACGCGAAGCCGGCCGAGCTGTCCGCGACGATCGAGCTGCCCACGGTCCCGCTGGCGCGGCTCGAGGAGTTCATGCCGAAGTGGATCGATCGCGCCGAGGGCGTCGCCCACGCGAGGCTGGCGATCGGCGGCACCCTGAGGTCGCCGACCTGGGACGGCGAGCTGCGCGTCGAGAACGGCGCCTTCGCCTTCAAGGCGTTCTCCATGCCGCTCGTCGCGGTCAACGGTGTCATCCGCGTCGATCCCAAGCGCGGCGTGTCCATCGAGAAGCTCCAGGGGGAGCTCGGCGGCGGCAAGTTCAACGCGACGGGCGGCGTCGCCCTCAAGGGCACGTCGTTCGGCGACGCCGATCTGAAGCTCACCGCGCGCGACGTCCACTTCCGCTACGGCGACGGCATGTCGATGACGTTCGGGACCGACCTGCGGATCACGTGGAGCCCGCCCGATCCGGGGCAGGTCTCCGCGCCGGCGCGGGTCGAGGGCGTCGTCGACGCCGACAGCTTCCTCTACGAGAAGCAGATCAAGCTGTTCGACGTGTCGGCGATCCAGACCGCCAAGCGCACGGAGGTCGAGGCGTACGATCCGGCGCGCGACCTCGTCTCGTTCGACGTCGAGATCCGCAGCAAGCGCGGCTTCAAGGTGAAGAACAACCTGGTCGACGCGACCCTGACCATCGGGCAGAGCGGGCTGCGCGTGGTCGGCACCAACCAGCGGTGGGGCATGTTGGGCGAGCTGGTCGTGCTCAAGGGCGGCGTCTTCAAGCTGCGCCGTCACGACTTCGACATCCGCGAGGGCGCGCTGCGGTTCGAGGACGAGACCAAGATCGACCCGAACATCGACGTCAGCGCGGTCACCGATTTCCGCCGCGCCGCCGCCGCCGGCGCGACCGCCGAGTGGCGCATCAAGATGCACGTCTACGGCACGCGCGACGAGCTGAAGATGGAGCTCACCAGCGAGCCGCAGCTGTCGCAGGAGGACATCTTCTGGCTCTTGACCATCGGCATGACCAAGGCCGAGTCGGCGCAGATCGGCGGCAACGTCGCCGGCGGCGCGGGCCTCGACCTCATCGCCAACGTCACCGGCGTCAACGAGACGCTGACCCAGGCGATCCCGGTGATCGACGAGTTCCGCTTCGGTACGGCCTACAGCCTCCGCACGGGCAGGACCGAGCCGCAGGTGACGTTCGGCAAGAAGCTCTCCGACACGCTGCGCGCGAGCGTCACCCAGGGCTTCGGCGAGCGCCGGGAGATCCAGGCCAACATCGAGTGGCGCCTGATGAAGGGCGTGTCGGTCCTTGGCTCCTACGACAACGTGAATGACGTATCCTCGCAGGCGTTTGGAAACGTCGGCGTCGACCTGCGCTACCGCCTCGAGTTCGAGTGAGGTGCCGTTGGGAAATGCCCCCAGGCCGAGGCCGGGGGGGCATCTCCTCTTGACGCGCGTCCTCCTCGCGGTCGCCGTGCTCCTCTTCGCCTTCGGCGCCGGCGCGCAGACCGCGGCGGATCCCGGCGCCGCGCCGGCCGCCGGCGAGCTGCCGTCGTTGCCGGTGACGCTGCCCGACACCGCGGCGTTCGAGGGCAAGACGGTCACCGCGGTGCGCGCGAAGCTCGAGGGCCTCCTGTGGACGAAGCCGCCCGTGCTGCAGGCGCCGAAGGTCGGCGCGCCGTTCGCCCTCGCGGCCGCGCGCGCGGAGCTGATGCGGCTCTTGCAGGGGGGCGGGTTCTCCGGCGGCTCGCTCGAGCTCGAGGCGAAGCCCGGCGGCGTCGACGTCGTCTTCCGGCTGGTCCCGGCGCGCCTCGTGCGGCGGATCATGTTCAAGGGCAACGACCTCGGTGACGACGCGGTCCGTCGCGCCGCCGGACTGGTCGACGTGCGCGACGTCACCGAGAAGAGCCTGGAGGACGCGCGCAAGAGGGTGCGCGAGTACTTCCTGCTCCGTGGGTTCCCCCAGGCGAAGGTCGACGTCGCGACCATCGAGACCGACGTGCCATTGGTCGTCCTCGTGCAGGTCACGATCTCCGCCGGGCCGCCGAGCATCGTGCAGCGACGCGTCTTCGCCGGCCTTCCCCCCTGGGATCCCAACGCGCTCGCCCTCGCCCAGGGCTACGCGGTCGGCTCGGGCGATCGCGCCGATCAGGAGGCGCTCGATCTGGCCGACCGCACGCTGACGACGGCGCTGCGCGGCGCCGGGTTCCCGAGCGCGACGGTCAGCCACGCCCTCGTGCCCGAGGGCGGCGGCGTCGCGCTGACCGTCCAGGTCGCCGCCGGCTCGAAGGTCGTGCCCTCGTTCGAGGGCAACGTCGTGTTCGATCGCGAGGGCATCCTCGACGTCCTCGACCTCGAGAACGAGTCCGATCGCTCGCCCCTGCGCCTCGCCTCGAAGATCGAGGGGGCCTACCGGCGGCTCGGGTACCTCGACGTCCTGGTCGAGACCGATCTGCTCGGCAAGCCGACCGACGCGCAGCGCACCCTCTTGTTCCGCATCCGCGAGGGCGATCTGGTCACCGTCGAGAAGCGGCTGTACCCGTGCCTCGGCGGCGCGCTCTCCGCCACGCGCATCGACGAGGAGATCGACTCGTTCCTCGACGAGGACCTGGCGGGCGAGGGCTTCGGCGACGCGAGCGGCAAGCCGGTCGACAGCACGATGGGCAAGTCGGGCGACGTGGCGAGCGGCGCGCGCCCCAAGCCGCACGTCCCGACGGCGCGCTCGATCTTCGTCGCCGAGACCTACGATCGCGCGCGCGAGCACCTCGTCGAGCTGTACCGCTCCGAGGGGTACATGTTCGTCGAGATCGGAGAGGTCGGGCTCCTGCGCGCGGGGTGCGCCAAGGGCTCGATGCCAGGCCCCACGGGCTGCAAGCCGACGCCGCTGCCGAAGCTCGACGAGAAGATGCTCTGTCTCCACGACCCGAACCAGCTGCCGCTGCCCGTTCCGCCGCTCGACAAGAAGTCGGCGTGCGTCGCCGATCCGCTCATCGGCCGCGAGTGCGCGCCGACGGTGACGGTGGTGCTGCCGATCAACCCCGGTCCGCGCTCGTTCCTCTGGGACGTGGTCTTCGAGGGCACGCACGCGGCCTCGCCGGCGCAACTCGGCAAGTCGAAGATCACCGGGTCGCACCTGCGCATGGGCGATCCGCTGTCGCTCCGGGACATCGAGGCCGCCCGCAAGGCCATCGTCGATTACTACCGCGACGAGGGCTACTGGTTCGTCAACGTGCGCGTCACGTTCGACTACTCGACCGACAAGTCGCGCGCGCGCGTGCGCTTCGTGATCAACGAGGGCGAGCAGGTCGTCATCGAGAAGATATTCGTCGAGGGGGAGCGCCACACGCTCGAGAGCCTCATCCGCGCGCGCCTGCTCATCGAGGAGGGGGGCATCTACCGCGCGAAGCTGGTGCGCGAGTCGCAGGATCGCCTGGTCAAGCTCGGCGTGTTCCAGAGCGTCTCGATCGGCCTCGTCAACCCCAACATCCCGGCGAAGCGCAAGAGCGTCATCATCAACGTCGTCGAGCGCCCGCGGCAGCACTTCGACTACAAGATCGGCTACGGCCTCGCCGAGGGTTTCCGCTTCAACGGCGAATACGGCTACGCGAACATCGGCGGCTACGCGGCCACGCTCAACGTGCGACTGCGCATGTCCTACCAGCCGTTCCTCGGCTGCGACACCGACAACCCGGGCTCCTGCAAGCTCTACGATCCGGTCGTCGTCCGGCGCTGGTCCGACGAGACGCAGGTGAACGGTCTGCGCCGCTATCCGCGGCGCGCGAGCATCGGCGTCACGCTGCCGCACACGCCGATCTTCGGCGCGACGGTCCGCACGACGCTGGAGCTCGTGAACATCCTCGACCTGCGGCGCGACTTCGTGCTCGACAAGTACTCGCCGATCCTGACGTTCACCTACTCGCCGTGGCAGCCGCTCACGCTCACGTTCGGCGGTGACCTCGAGTACAACAGCTTCCGAACGTTCGACAGCCGCACCGTGGAGGACATCCTCAGCGGACCGACCGGCGGCGCGCTCGCTCCGCTGCTCCGCGTGCCCGCCGGCGACACCGGCGTCGCCGCGGTGAACAGCACGGTCACCTTCGACTTCCGCGACAACAAGCTCGGGGCGACGAAGAACGGGTACGTCTCGCTCTCCACCGAGTACGTCCGCTCGATCGTGACCGCGAAGAACGGGCCGCGGCAGGACTTCCTCCACGTGTTCGGCGGCGCCGGCGTGTATTACAAGCTCGGCTTCCTGCCGAAGAAGCCGGTCCTCGCCTTCGAGCTGCGCGGCGGCGGCAACTTCAACGTGGGGAGCTGCTACGGCGTCGGCGAGTCGGCCGCGGCCCGCGCCGTCTGCGACACCTACCCCGACCGGCTGTACTACCTCGGAGGCGTCGAGACGAACCGCGGGTTCTTCCCCGGGCAGCTGCTGCCGCAGGACTCGATCGATCAGCTGCTGGCCAACCCGAACGCGCAACTCGGCGCCGTGGCCTGCGAGGAGTACCCCACCGACTCGGCCGGCAGGCGGATGAACGTCAACGCTGGCGTCGCCGAGGCGACGGGCAACTCCTGCGGGGTCCAGCTCGGCGCAATCGCGCCGCGCGGCGGGAACGTCTTCATCAACCCGCGCCTCGAGATGCGGGTCGGCGCGTTCCGCTGGGGCGGGTTCGTCGTATTCGTCGACGCGTCGAACGCGTGGCGCGATCGCACGCAATTCAGGCCGTGGCGGCTGCGCTACTCCGTCGGCCCCGGCATCTCGGTCGACACCCCGGTCGGCCCGGTCGCGCTGGACGTCGGCTTCAACCTGACCCGCTACCCGCAGTTCGGCGAGCCCCTCGCGGTCTTCAACTTCTCGATCGGGCGCTTCTGACGCTCGCCCATGGGCTGCACGATCAGCCGTGCTCTCCCGGCGCCGCCGGCGTGACGCGCAGCGCCATGGGCGCTGACCCGGATGCGCCTCCATCATGGAATCTTGCCTACCCGCTAGCCGGATTCTCCGATCGTGATATGCCTCGGCTCATGCGGCATCTCGGCGCTTCGCGGAGCGTTGTCTCCCTCCTGGTCTTGCTTCTCTCGACGTTCGCGATCGCATGCGGCGGTGGCGAGGAGTCCATCCCCTCGGACGATCAAGACACCGGAATGGAGGTCTCCGGCGACGAGACCGCGATCGACGCTGGCGAAGCCGGCGACGAGACGTCGACCGAAGCCGGCGACGAGACGTCGACCGAAGCCGGCGACGAGACGTCGACCGAGGCCGGAGACGAGACCGCGATCGACGCAGCCGATGCGGCCGACGAGACCTCGACCGACGCGCCCGACGGCGATGCGCCGCCGGCCGACGGGGAGGCCGGGGCGCTGCCGACGCTCTCGATCGACGACGTCGTCGTCACCGAGGGCAACACCGGTACGAGCGAAGCGACGTTCACCGTCTCGCTCTCGTCGGCGAGCACCAACCCGGTCACCGTCGCGTGGGCGACCTCCGACGGAACGGCCGTCGCGGGCGCCGATTACGTCTCGGGCGCGGGGACGCTCACGTTCGCCGCGGGGACCACGTCGCAGACCGTGAAGGTCACGATCAACGGCGACGCGCTCGACGAGAACGACGAGACCTTCAAGGTGACGCTGTCGTCGCCGACCGAGGCCACGATCGCGAAGGCCGAGGGCACCGGAACCATCACCGACGACGACGCGCAGCCGACGCTGTCGATCGACGACGTCTCCGTCTCCGAGGGCAACTCGGGCACCGCCACCGCGAAGTTCACGGTGACGCTCTCGGCCGCCAGCGGCCTGCCGGTGACCGTGGCGTTCGCGAGCGCGGACGGGACCGCGACGACGGCCGGCAGCGACTACGTCGCCGCCAGCGGGACCTTGACCTTCCCTGCGGGCACCACGACCCAGACCATCGACGTCACCGTCAACGGCGACGTGCTCAACGAGACCAACGAGACGTTCGCGCTCAACCTGTCGTCGCCGACCAACGCCACGCTCTCCAAGGGCGTGGGCACGGGGACGATCACGAACGACGATACGGCGCCGACCCTCTCGATCGACGACGTCAACGTCACCGAGGGCAACAGCGGCACGAAGACCGCGACGTTCACCGTCACGCTCTCCTCGGCGAGCGGCGCGACCACCACCGCGTCCTACGCCACGTCCGACGGCACCGCGACGGCCGGCAGCGACTACGTCGCCATCCCGACCGGCACGCTCACGTTCGCCGCAGGCGAGACGATCAAGAGCGTCGTCGTCACCCTCAACGGCGACACGACCGCCGAGGCGGACGAGACCTTCAACGTCACCCTGTCGAGCCCGACCAACGCGACGCTCGCCAAGGCGACCGGCGTCGGCACGATCGGCAACGACGACGGCGCGGTCATCCCCTCTCTTTCGATCAATGACGTCACGGTGACCGAGGGCAACTCCGGCACCAAGACGGCGACCTTCACCGTCACCCTGTCGTCCGCCGCGACCGGCACGGTCACCGTCGCGTACGCCACGAGCGATGGGACGGCGACCGCCGGCCCGACGGCGGCCGACTACGTCGCCAACACCGGCACGCTCACGTTCGCGCCTGGCGAGACCAGCAAGACGATCGCCGTCACCGTCAACGGCGACACCCTCTACGAGGCGAGCGAGACCTTCTCGGTGACGCTCTCGGCCCCCACGGGCGCGACGCTCGGCACGTCGAAGGGCACGGGGACGATCACCAACGACGACACCGCGCCGACGATCTCGATCAGCGACGTGACCTCCACCGAGGGCGCCGCCGGCATCAAGGCGTTCACCTTCACGATCACGCTCTCGGCGGCCGCCGGCCTGCCGGTCACCGTCAATTTCGCCTCCGCCGACGGGACGGCGACCGCCGCCGGCAGCGCGAGCTCGGGCGGCACGGACTACACGAGCGCCAGCGGCACGCTCACCTTCGCGGCCGGCGCCACCGCGCAGGCGGTGTCGGTGCTGGTGAACGGCGACACGCTCAACGAGGCGGACGAGACCTTCGTCGTCAACCTCTCGGCCCCGGTGAACGCGACCATCGCCGACGGCCAGGGCACCGGGACGATCACCAACGACGATCCGCTGCCGTCGATCGTCATCAACAACGTCGGCCGCGGCGAAGGCAACAGCGGGACCTCCGCGTTCGTGTTCGCCGTGACGCTGTCGGCCCCGAGCGGGCGCGCGGTGACCGTGAACTACGCCACGGCCGACAACGGCGCGACCGCCGGCACCGACTACACCGCGGCCAGCGGCACGATCACCTTCGCTCCCGGGACCACCACCCAGAGCATCACGGTGCTGGTCAGCGGCGACACCACGATCGAACCGAACGAGCAGTTCCTGGTGAACCTCTCCGGCGCGGTGAGCGCGACCATCGCCGACCCGCAGGGGATCGGCCTGATCTTCAACGACGATGGCGCACCCACGCTGTCGATCAACGACGTGACCGTCACCGAGGGCAACGGCGGGACGACGACGGCGACCTTCACCGTGACGCTCTCGGCCTCCATGCCGGGGACGGTGACGGTCAACTACGCGACGTCGAACGGTACCGCCATCGCCGGGTCGGACTACACCGCGGCGACGGGCACGCTCACCTTCGCGCCGGGCACGACGTCCCAGACCGTCACCGTGACGGTGACGGGTGACACGCTCGACGAGAACAACGAGTTCTTCTGGGTCAACCTCTCGGGCGCGACCGGCGGCGCGACCATCGCCGACGCGCAGGGCTGGTGCCAGATCAACGACGACGACGCGTCGCCCGCGCTCTCCATCGGCGACGTCACGATCACCGAGGGCAACAGCGGGACCACCGTCGCGACCGCGACCGTCACGCTCTCGTCGGTGAGCGGCCGCACCGTCTTCGTGAACTACTCTACGGGCGCGAACACCGCCGTCCCGACGGGCGTCCTCGCGACCGGCGGCCAGGACTACGTCACGACGTCCGGCACGCTGACCTTCGCGCCAGGCGAGACCACCAAGACCGTCACCGTCACGATCAACGGCGACACGCTGAACGAGGCGAACGAGACGTTCTTCGTCAACCTCTCGGGCGCCGCCAACGCGACGATCGCCGACAACCAGGCTGTCGTGACGATCAACAACGACGACGCCGTGCCGTCGCTCTCGATCAACGACGTGAGCCAGGTCGAAGGCAGTGCGGGGATCTGGACGACGACGAACTTCACGTTCACCGTCACCCTGTCGGCCGCGAGCGGCCGGACGGTCACCGTGAACTGGGCGACCGCGAACGGCACCGCCGGCGCGCCGGGCGACTTCGTCTTCGCGAGCGGCACGCTCACCTTCGCGCCGGGTGCCACGACGCAGACGCTCACCGTGCAGGTCCGCCAGGACGGCCTCAACGAGAGCAACGAGACCTTCTCCGTGAACCTGAGCGCAGCGACCAACGCCACGATCTCCGACGGAACCGGTCAGGGCACGATCGTGAACGACGACTGATCCGCTCGCCTCGTCAGGGCAACGCCGGCGGGCGCCTCGCTCGCCGGCCGATCTCCTGGCTCCGCCGAGCGCAGCACCGCTACGAAGAGCGCCTCGCCGGCGCACGCGACCGCGCGGCCCGTGGCTTGCGAGTCGCGTCCCTCATGAAGCTCAGCGTCGTCGCCGGGATCTCGCTCTTGGTCGCCGCGTGCGGCGGTCAGAAGGTGCGGACGCAGCATCCGATCGTCGCTCTCTCACGTGAGGCTCGCGAGGCGCAGGAAGCGCGCACGGCGGCCGCGCGGGCGGAGACCACCCAGGAGCTGCTCGCGTCGCTGCAGGGCGCCGAGCTGCGGGTGCGGCTGAACCAGGATCTCGGACCGGGGCTCAGCCCGCCGGACGATCCGTTCACCGCGAAGCTCGTCGCCCCGATCGTCGACCGCCGCGGGTTCGTGGTCGTGCCCCCGGGCGCGCTCGTGCACGGACGGGTCATCCACGTCGACGAGCCGTCTCGTCGCGTGGAGGTCAAATTCGAGCGTTTGGAGACGCGCGACGGCGTCTTCCAGCTGAACGCGACGATCATCGCGGCCACGCCGTGGGCGCTCACCGTGCGACCGGAGGGCGTGCCGACCTCGACCAGCGCGGTCCTGCAGGGCGTCGCGCCGAGCGCGATCGGCGGCGGTCCCCTGCCGCCCGAGAGCGAGGCGGAGGAGGACGCGCCCCGCGGCACCGCGATCATCCCCTTCGACGCCGAGCTGCGGCTGAAGGTGCTGAGCGCGCAGTAAGCGTCACTCCGGCGCGACGACCTCGCAGAAGCGCACCGAGCTCGCCTCGACGTTCACGCCGTGGGCGAGGTCGTGCGTGGTGCCGTCGAGCAGATCACGGATCTTGCTCACCCCCGAGACGTGCACCTCGAGGTGCTGCCGTGCGCGCGTCGGGTTGATGAGGAACACCACGCGCGGCGTGCCCGTGGCGTCGCGGTGCACGGTGACCGCGCACGGCTCGGGCGAGACGGTCTCGCGCGGCAGCTCGCCGTCGCTCCCACCGCGCCCATCGTGTTCGAGGAGGGCGCGCTCGCGCAGCCGGTGGCGGATGGCGCCGACGTCGACCGCCTCGTCGCCGACGAGCACCTCGCTTCGGAGCTCGTCGAGCGAAGACCGCAGCGCCTTGCTCGGGAGCGCGCGGAACGAGCCGTCGCGACGGGGCGGCGACGGCGCGAAGATCAGGCGCGTGCCGGCCGCGGCCGCCGCGCGCAGGGCGTCGAGCAGCGGCGCGTCGAGGCCACAGGACGTCGGCACGATCACGAGGCGCGCGCCCGCGAGCGCCACGTCGGCGTCGCCGCCGTCGACCAGCGCCCAGGGGACGCCCTCCTGCTCGAGCGCGCGCTGGGCCGCCGAGAGGATGCGCCCCGCGCGCGTGGGCGGCGCGTCGCCGTGCCCCTCGCCGAAGTCGATGTCGTCCTCGAGGACGGTCTCCTGCATGCCGCCGCCCATCACCCGAAACAGCGCCTGCGACACCGGCCCGAACGCGTGCATGACGCGCGCGAGCCTCCGCACCGAGCGCGGCACCACGAGGCGCGCCGGCACGTCGCGCACGAGCGAGCCGAAGCCGACCCGATCGCATGCGGCGCCGAGCTTGCGGAAGAAGGCCGCGAACGGGCGCAGCACGCCGTCGCGGTCGACCGGCGAGCCGAGCCAGCGATCGCGCTCGACCGCCATGTAGATGTTGTAGCCGCGCACGCCGTAGGCCATCGCGCACAGCAGGGTGAAGATCGCGTCGCGCTCCTCGAGCGGCGGGAAGAACGGCGGCGCGCCGGCCCCCATCTCGGCGGCGAACGCCGGGTGATTCAGCGCGTCGCACGCGACCGCGAGCTCCGTCGTGCGCCGCGCGATCGCGCGGTGATCGCCGGCCGGGTGGTAGTAGTCGAGCGAGATCAAGTCGAGCCCGCGCTCGCGGCCGCCGCGACGAACCAGGGCGGCGTGGAGCGGCGTGGCCGACTCGCCCATCGGGAAGTTGTGGAACGTGGGCACGCCGGAGAAGCCCGCCTCGGCGAGCGCGTCGGCCATCGTCGCGAACGACTCGGCGAGCAGCGCCTCGTGCGACTCCGCCCAGTCGAGGTGCCGCGGGAGATCCTCGGCCGAGCGCACGTCGTAGCGCAGCGGAGGCGAGATCTCTTCGAAGCGCTCGGCGGCGATGCCGTACGCGCGCCGCAGCTCGGCGACGGTGCGGTACCGCGCGCGCAGGAACGAGCGGTAATGGGCGATCGCGTCGGGGTGGTAGTCCTGATCGTAGATGCCGTCGCGGAAGTAGAGCGCGCCCTCGTTGTCGATCTGTACGAGCACGATCGGCCCGTTGGGCCACACCAGGCCCGCGAGCTCGCGACCGACCACCGAGAACCAGCGCGCCGTCTCGGCGAGGAAGGTCTTGCTCGCGTACGAGGGGACCGGGAACGCGCGCGGCGGCGCCGGGAGCATCACCGGGTTGAGCCGCGGCGTGCGCGCCTGGCAGTCGGGGTTCCACACGATGCGTTCGGGGAGCCCGAAGTCGGTGAGCTCCGCGTTGATGTGCGGACCAGGGCGCACGATGGCCTTCAGCCCGAGGTCGTGCGCCTCGCGCAAGAACGCGGCGACGTCGAGCGCGCCCTCGAACGAGTACCGCGCGGGCTCGCCGTGCTCGCCGCCGTGCTCGTGCACCTGCCAGGGCACGTACGTCTCGACGAGGCGCAGCTCCATGGTCACGAGCGACGAGAGGGCCGCGCGCCACGCGCTGCGCTCGAGCCGCCAGTAGTGGCACGCGCCCGCCCGCAGCGGGAGGAGCTCGCGCCCGCCGTCGGGGAGCGACAGCGACAGGCCGGCGCGATCGAGCTGGACGCGGGGCGCCGCGGGCGGACGCGTCTTCGGCGGAGCCTTGGAGGAGCGGGCCGTGCGCTTGCTCACGCGCGCGACGGTGGTCGCGGCGCTCGCGCGCTTCAAGGCCCGGACCTCACCCGTCGGGATTACGGAGTGGGCGGCACGACGAAGACGAGCGTGCGCTTGTCGAGCGCCACCTGTCCGGGGTCGCCTTTCACCTCGAGGGTGGCGGTGAGGATCTGCGGCACCGCCTTGGCGGGGAAGAGGGTGTTCTTCGCCACGGTCACCTCGAAGCAGACCGGCTTGTCGAGCGCGAGCGCCACGAACGTCTCGGGCGTGCCGTCGCCGTCGCCGTCTTTGACGTCGTGCGCCGTGCAGCCGTTCGCCGCGTCGCCCGCGGCGAGCGGTCGCACCGACGTGACGAGCGCGCTGCCGTCGACGCCGGACGTGCCGGCGGTGACCTTGGCCGAGACGTCGAAGATGCTCCCGAGCGACAGCCCGAGGATCGCGTTGATGAGCGAGCCGGAGACGCCCGACCCGCCCGAGTGGAGGAAGTTCAGGCGACAGCGGCCGTCGGGCGCCTCGGCCGCGCGTGGGGCGCCGGACGTGCCGGTGCAGCACTGGCCGGCCGGGCACCCGCTGAACACGGAGGGAGGCACGTTGCTGCCCGTCCGGTCCGAGAGCCAGTTCGGCTGCGCCTCCTGGCCGCTCTGCGTGATGCTGACGAAGCGCGCGTTGAGGACGTTGAACGCGGTGGCCAGCTGCTCCATCGTCGGCGCGCCGAAGACGCGGTCGGGGTCGTACGGCTGGTGCGTCGACTCGTGCCAGTCGATGTCGTTGACGAGCACGACGACCGGGAGCGCACCGGGGCGGAAGCCGATCGCGCCCATGCGACCGGCGGGCGGCTCGCGCTTGGGGACGATGCCGCCGCCGGCCCACTTCAGCTCCGCGCCGGTGAGCGCGTGGTACATCGCCGGGACCTGCGACTCGGGTCCGTCGGCGCCGCCGTCGGCCTTCAGCGCGCTGAGCGCGGTGCGTACGCTCGCGACGTCGGTGGTGATCTCTTTGTGGATCTTCACCGGGAAGTCGGTGCTGCCTCCGTACGAGCCGACCGGGTAGTCCTTGTGCTCGACGAGGCCGACGGCGAGATCGGGGATGCGCCGCTGCAGATCCGGGAAGATCTTCGTCTGCAGGCTGGTGACCAGATCGTCGATCGAGCCGCCCATCGATCCGGTGGTGTCCATCACGATGGCGATGTCGGCCTTGCTCACGCCGCCGCCGGTCTTCGGCAGCATGCGCGTCGGCTCCGGGTCGGCGCTGGGCGGCGCGAGGGCGGCGACGTCGCGATGACTGCCGCTGCGCTCGAGCTGCAGGATCGCCAGGTGGGCGAAGCCGACCTTGTCGCCGACCCTGGCGCCGACCACCGTGACGACGCCGATGCCGTCGCTGGCGCTCAACGTCGGGTAGAAGGTCTGGAAGCCGAAGCGCCCGTAGCGCGGCGCGCGCACGGCGAGGCGCGCGTCCTTGGTGACGTTGGCGCCCGTCGCCGCGTCGAACACCTCGTAGGCCAGCGGCTCGCCGGCCTTGGCCACGGTGTCGTAGTACGCGATGCCCATCTTCGGCTGCAGGCGCAGCGCGCCCGCCGGCAGCGGCGCGCCCTCGGCCGGCCAGTCGAACGTGACCGTCGTCAGGGGAGGGTTCGGGTCGACGAAGCTCCGCTCCTCGTCCCCCCCGCACGCGCCGCCGCCCGTGCTCACCAACGCGAGCACCGTCACCCCAAAGACACTGCGCCACCGACTGCCGTGCGCCATCTTCGCCCTCCGTCGCTCAGCGAAACTGTACGTGGGGTGGGCGGTCGCGGCCAGTTCGCGCCGGGGGGCCGCTCAGCCGCCGCCTTCGGCCGCGTCTTCCGCCGGGACTTCCGGGGCGTCAGCGGCGTCTTCGGCGTCTGCCGGGCTCGCGTCGGTTCCGGTCTCGGCCTTCGCTCCGGTGTCGGCCGCCCCTGAGTCCGGTTTCGCCGCGGCGTCGCCTCCTCCGCCGCCGTCGACGGGCGGCGGGATGGGATCGATCGCCGGCGCGCGCTCGTCGCCCGAGCACGCGATCGCCAGGACGGCGAGGACGGCGAGGACGGCGAGCCGCAGAGGACGGGTGCTCATGGTGCGGCCACGATGACAGGCAGCCGCCGGACGATCAAGAAATCGCAGTGGGGACGCGGCTCGCCGGTCGCTCGGCGAGGGCCCGGGCGGCGAGCGAGTTGGCGTCGTCGATCGCCGCGGCCAGGTCGGAGGCGGACGTGTCGGCGGGGAGCGCCGGCCCGACGACCACGACCGCGCGCGCGAAGGGCCAGGGCAGCGCCATGCGGTCCCACGCGCGGGTCAGCACCTTCGTCGGCGCGGCCGCCGAGCCGATCGGGACGAGCCTGCCCTTTGCGTGCCGCGCGCAGGCCTGCGCGCCCGGCTGCACGCTGAAGATCGGGCCGCGCGGCCCGTCGACCGCGAACGCAGCGTCGAGCGCGAGCTCGCGGATCGCGTGGACCATGGCGACGAGCCCGCGCGCGCCGCCGCGCGACGACGAGCCCCGCACGACCTGCATGCCCGCGCGGTGCATGACGCGCGACTGCAGCGCGCCGTCGTTCGACCACGAGACCATCACCGCCGTGCGCCGGCGCCGCCGCCACGCGAGCAGCGGGACCTGCGAGCCGTGCCAGAAGGCGAGGATCCACGGCGCGTCGAGCGTGCGATCGGCGTCGGCGACGCGATCGATCACGCGAACGCGCAGGGTGCGGACCCAGATCCACACCACCACCCCGAGCAGCCACCCGACCAACGTGCGCACCGTCACGCCCTCGAACCTCTCTCGCAGCTCTGCTCGTAGCGCGGCGGGCGCCGGGCGTCCTGCCCTCTTGCCGCGCCCGCGCCGATTGCGTCCTCTAGCGCACCATGTCCAACGTCATCCGCTTCGCGCTCCTCGGCTGTGGCACCGTCGGCTCGGGTGTGGTCGAGCTCACCACGCGGAACGCCGCCTATCTCGCCACGCGCGTGGGCGCGCCGCTCGAGCTCGCGCGCGTCGCCGTCCGCGATGCGAGCAAGGCGCGGGCGGCGAAGATCGATCCGGCGCTGCTGACGACCGACGTGGCGCGCGTCCTCGAGGACTCGTCGATCGACATCGTGGTCGAGGTCGTCGGCGGCGAGGAGCCCGCGGGCAGCTGGATCGGAGCGGCCCTCCGCCGCGGAAAGAGCGTGGTGACGGCCAACAAATCGCTGCTCGCCGCGCGCGGGCCGCAGCTGCTGTCGATCGCCTCCGAGCACCGCGCCGACCTCGCGTTCGAGGCCTCGGTCGGCGGCGCGGTGCCGATCATCCGCACCCTCCGCGACCACCTCGTGGCCGATTGGGTCCGCTCCCTCCGCGGCATCGTCAACGGGACGTGCAACTACATCCTCACGCGCATGCGCGACGAGTCGGCGTCGTTCGAGTCGGTCCTCGCCGCCGCCCAGGAGCTCGGGTACGCGGAGGCCGAGCCCTCTCTCGACGTCGACGGACACGACGCTGCCCACAAGCTCTGCGTGCTCGCGCTGCTCGCGTTCGGCGCGTCGGTTCGACCCGAGGACGTGCCGACCGAGGGCATCCGCGCGATCGAGCCGGTCGATCACCGGTTCGCTGCGCGGTTCGGCTACGGCATCAAGCACCTCGCCGTCGGGCGCGAGACCGCCGGGCGCGAGCTCGACCTCCGCGTGCACCCCGCGCTGGTCCCCTTGCGCATGCCGCTCGCGTCGGTCGACGGCGTGCTCAACGCCATCGCCCTCGAGGCCGACGGCGCCGGATCGCAGGTGCTGGTCGGCCGCGGCGCGGGATCGCTGCCGACCGCGGTGAGCGTGGTGGCCGATCTGATCGACTGCGCGCGCAACCGTCGCGCGGGCGTGTCCGGGCTGCAGACGATCGGCCTCGACGTCACCCGGCGCCCGATCGCCGCGCCGCAGAGCCAGGAGGCGCTCTGGTACCTGCGCATGCGCGTGGCCGATCGCCCGGGCGTCCTCGCGCAGATCGCCGGCGCGCTCGGCGCCCACGAGGTCTCCATCGAGCAGATGGTCCAGGAGGGCGGCGGCCGCCGGGCCTCCGATCGGCAGGGGACCGACGACACCCGCGTCATCGTCATGCTCACCCACGAAGCCGTCGAGGCGAACGTCCGCGCCGCGCTCCTCAGCATCGACGCGATGTCGTTCGTGCACGGCCGCTCGCTCGCCCTGCGGGTCGAGGGCTGAAACCGAAGACCGGTCGGAGTCCTCTCCGGCTCACTTCCTGTCGAAGAAGTCCGCGCGCCGGTGGGCGAGGAGCTTCCGGATCTTCTCGAGCGCGTCGAACATGCGTTTGCGCGCCGCCTGCTCGGTGATCTCGAACGTGTCGGCGATTTCCTTGTAGGAGAGCTCTTCGCGGAAGCGGAGGGTGAGCAGCGCGCGCGTCTCGTCGCCGAGGGCGGCCAGCACCTGATCGAGCGTCTCGAGATCCTCGGCGCGCTGCAGGCCGGTGACCGGGCCGATCGCGTCGGCGATCCAGCGCGAGTCGCTGACTTGCGACAGCGGCATGCCCTGTCGCGCGGCCGCCGCGTCGAGCGCCTTGTGGCGCGCGATCCCGAACAGCCACGTGCGGAACGTGCTCTGCCCGGAGAAGTCGGCGGCGCGCTCGGCGGCGACCGCGAACGCCGTCTGCGCGACGTCTTCGGCGGTGACCTCGTCGTGGACGAACGCGAGGCAGAAGCGGATCAGGGCGCCGCGGTAGTGCGTGGTCGCGAGGGTGAGCGCGGCGCGGACGTCGCCGAGGGTGAGCGCCTCGCGGATCGCCGTCTCGATCGGCGCAGGCGGCGGGAAGGTCTGCACGGCGTCGGCCGGCGGCGCCGCCGCGGAGACGGGCGGAGACGGGCGGACCTCGGACTCGACCGCGGAGTCGGCCGAAGAGACCTGCGGCTCCGACCGGGGAGGCGCGTGGGAGGAGGGATCGCCCGCCATGAGCCGTCGAGCTTACTACGGTCGGGCGCTCGTCGCGCCGGTCACGCTCGCTGCGGCCGGGACGGCGCTCGCGGCCGTCGGGCAGCGCTTCGACGCGGTGCCCCAGCAATCGCCCGCGCCCGTGCCGTCGCCCCTCCTGCCGTCGATCGTCCGCATGCAGTCGACGAACTCGCGACGCACGTCGTGATCGCACCGGCCGAACAGATCCATGCAGGCCGCCCAGCGCTGCACCGCGACCCGGACGGCGCCGCGCGCCAGCGGTGGCTCATGGACGACGTCGGGCGTCGGGCCGAACCACACGTCGACGCGCTCGAGGCGGTGATAGTCGGCGAGCGGCTGCGGACCATGCGCCCATCCGTGCGTGGAGGCGCCGCCGTACGCCGTGACCGCGATCCAGTAACAACCCGCGCCGCCCGGCGTGTAGAGGTGCTCGGCGAACGGCGTGATCTCGAAATGCGTCTCTTGCACCGGCGCCGACGCTCCGGCGGCGGACCAGCCGATCCGGTGCCAGCCGACCGCGATCCGCACGAACGGCGGCTCGCTCTCGCCGGCCGCCGGCGCGACCGTGAGGCGCCGCTGGCCGTCGATCCACAGATCGATCGGCGTCGCGATCGCGTTGTCCACGTGGAGCACGGGGTGCGCGACGACCCACGAAGGGACGCTGACCCACGGAGCCAGCGCCAGCGCGGCCATCGCGGCCGCGGCTCCGGTCCCGGCCGCGCGGCGGCGCGCGGCGAGCGCCGCCGGAACGAGCAGGAGCGCGACCGCGAGCGCGAGCAGCGCCGTCAGCGGCAGGCGGCGCACGGTGACGCCGATCGCGACCACGACGGCCGCGCCGACCACGAGCGATGCGGCCACGCGCTGCCTCACGGCTTCCTCACGAAGAGTCGACGCCGCCGGCACGGCCGGGTCGCGGGGAATTCTCGCCGGGCTGAAGCTGTTGCGCGCAGCTGCCCGGCGATTTCCGGGTTCCGTCAGCTCCGCCGTCCGCCGGGCGCGGGCAACGAGGCCCGAGGCGGGTTACAGTCATCGGAACGTACATGGTGCTGGTCCTTGCGATCCTCGGCCTCGGCG
Source organism: Deltaproteobacteria bacterium (assembly GCA_016182965.1). GTDB lineage: Bacteria > Myxococcota_A > Polyangia > Polyangiales > JADJMO01 > JALHOE01. The sequence goes on from JACPFM010000061.1 coordinate 52,631, forward strand.
TCCTCATGGCCGTCCACGAGGCAGGGCACTTCCTGCTCGCCCGCATGTTCCACATGCGGGTCATCAAGTTCTCGATCGGGTTCGGCCCGACCCTCTGGTCCAAGAAGCCGCGAGGCTCCGAGACGACCTACCAGATCGGCCTCTTGCCGTTCCTCGCGTACGTGCAGATCGCCGGGATGAACCCGCACGAGGAGATCGAGCCCGACGACAAGGGCTCGTACGCCAACGCCTCGTGGCTCGGTCGCTTCCTCACCATCGTCGCCGGCCCCCTCGCCAACTATCTCACGGCGGTCATCGCCTTCTTCTTCCTCGTCCTCGCGATGGGGCGCGCCGACATCGACGGCCTGAAGATCGGCATGATCGACCCGAAGGGCTCCGCCGCCTCGGCGCAGGTCCAGAGCGGCGACGAGGTGAAGTCGGTCGCCGGTCGTCCGGTCAAGGACTGGAACGACATGCGGACCGAGATCCAGGCCCACAAGGGGCAGGCGATCGATCTGGTGGTCCTGCGCGGCGGCGAGCCGGTGACCCTCACGGTGACCCCCGCCGCCGACAGCGGTCGCATCGGCATCGGTCCCAAGGAGATCCGCCGCCCGGTCAGCGTCGGCGTCGCCGCGAAGGAGGCGGTGATCGAGCCGCCGAAGATGGCGGTCGCGATGGTCGTGGGGCTCGGTCGCGTGATCACCGGGAAGGACAAAGCCGAGCTGCGCGGGCCGGTGGGCATCGTCAACGAGGCGGCCGGCCAGATCCGCAAGGGCTGGGAGTTCGGCACCGAGTTCTTCGTGATCCTCTCGATCTACATCTGCGTGTTCAACCTGATCCCGTTCCCCGCGCTCGACGGCGGGCGCCTCGCGTTCCTCCTCTACGAGTTCATCGCGCGCCGCAGACCCGACGCGAAGATCGAGGCGCGCGTCCACCTCGTGGGGATGCTGGCGCTGCTCACGCTGTTCATCCCGCTCTTCTTCTTCGAGATCTGGCAATCGATCGCGAAGCTGTTCGTGAAGAGCTGATCTACCCCCGGCTTCACCCTCGGACGTCCGTCATGGCCGAGGCGGGCGTATCGGCACGAAGCGTGCTATTAGGGCGCCGGCTCGATGCGTCTGTCCGTCGTCATCGTCAACTGGAACTCGAGAGCGGACCTCCTGGTCTGCCTCGAGTCGCTGGCGCGACAGACGCACAAAGACCTCGAAATCGTGGTGGTCGACAACGGGTCGACCGACGGCTCGGTCGAGGCCGTCCGCGAGCGGCACCCCCACTGCGTCGTGCTGGCGGAGGGCGAGAACCTGGGGTTCGCCGAGGGATGCAACCGCGGCATCGCCGAGAGCCATGGCGAATGGATCGCGTTGCTGAACAACGACACCGTCGCCGACCGTCGGTGGGCCGAGCGCCTGGTGGCCGCCGCCGAGAGCGCGCCGCCGACCTGCGGGATGCTGCAGTCGGTGCTGCTCTTCATGGACCGTCCGACCGAGATCAACTCGACCGGCATCGTGCTGACCGCGTGGGGCTCCGGCAACGATCGGCGGGAGGGCGAGCGCGTCGAAGATCTGTGCGAGGAGGAGATCTTCTGCCCGACGGCGGGCGCCTGCGCCTACCGGCGGGAGATGCTCGAGCAGATCAAGCTGCCGGTCGGCTACTTCGACCGCGACCACTTCATGTACTTCGAGGACCTCGACCTCGGCTGGCGGGCGCGGCTCGCCGGCTGGAGCGCGATGCTCGTGCCGGACTCGATCGTCCTGCACAAATACCAGGCGAGCGCGGTGCGCCACGGCCACCGCTGGATGATCGTCCTGTCGCACCGCAACCGGCTGCGTACGCTCATCAAGAACGCGTCGCCGGGCTTCTTCGCGCGCACCATGCCGCGCACGCTCGAGGAGATCTTCCGGCTCATCCGCTTCGAGGGCGTGCGCGGGCTCGTGCCGCTCGCCCGGGCGGTCGTCGAGAGCGGTCGGCAGCGTCCGGCGGTCACCGCGCTCCAGCGCCGTTCGCGCCACGGCGTCGAGGCGAGCTGGGTCGGGCGCGGCGGTCGTCCGATCGTCGGCCTTCGCGAGCGGGTCACCCGCGCGAGCGCCGAGGGCACCGACACGGCTCGGGAGCACGCGACGTGAGAGGCACGCGAACGGTCGTCTTCGACGCGACACCCCTCCGAGGCTCGAGCGGCCATCGGGGCATCGGTCAGTTCATCTTCGATCTGCTGCAGGGCCTCGCCGAGACGCGCGACGAGTGGCGCGACGAGCTGCGCATCCGCGTCGTCGACGATCTCGATTGGCGCAGCGGCGTGTCGGTCTGCGACGATCCGGGGGAGGCCGCCGAGCGCCTGTTCGCCGCGCGCGGCACGGCGTCGAAGTCGCTCGTCCACCGGCGCCGGCTGCTCCTCGATCGCGGCGCGCAGCGCCTCGGCGCCGATCTGCTGCACCTCCCCGAGGCGCTCGGCACGCCGCTCACCAGGAGCGTGGGCCGCGTGGTCACCTGTCACGATCTCATCCCGCTGCGCATGCCGCGCGAGTACCTCGGCCGCGGCCTCCGTCGGCTGACGCGCTCGTCGGTCGACACGCGCCGCTACACGAGCGCCGAGCGCCTCGTCGCCATCTCGGAGCGCACGCGCCTCGATCTGCAACAGCTCCTCGGCGTGTCGCCGTCGCTCGTCGACGTGGTGCCGAACGGCATCGATCTGTCGCACTGGGGCCCGACGCCGACCGATCACGACGCGGCGCGCCTCGCGGCGCTCGGCATCGGCCAGAAGCCGTACGTCGTCTACGTCGGCTACTGGGACGATCGCAAGGACGTGCCGACCATGCTCCGCGCCGTCGCCGAGGCGCGCAAGCGCACGAACCTCGAGCTGGTGTGGGCCGGGCGGCTCACCCCGCGCGACCTCTGGAAGCTCGGCAAGTACCTCGAGCGTAACGAGGTGAGCGCGCACTTCGCCGACGTGAAGCTCACCGGCTTCGTCAGCGCCGACGATCTGGCCATCCTCTACCGCAACGCGATGGCGCACCTGTTCCTCTCGCGGCTCGAGGGCTTCGGCCTCAGCGTCGTCGAGGCGATGGCCAGCGGCTGCCCGGTGATCCTCGCGAACGGCAGCGGCGCCGACGAGGTGGGCGGCGACGCGGCGATCGCGGTCGCCCAGGGCGACGCGCGCGCCGCGGCCGACGCGCTGGTGCGGCTCGGGGCAGACGCCGAGGAGCGGCGACGCCGCAAGGAGGCGGGGCTCGCGCGCGCGACGAAGTTCGGGCGCGTGGCGATGGCGCGGGGGTATCTGGACGTGTGGCGGAAGGTCCTCTGGGATCCAGGGTTTCGCCCGGGCTGAAGCCTGACTTCAGCTCGGGGGCGGAGATCGCTCACTCGGTCGATAGCTCGATCAGCGAGTCGTCGCCGACCATCAGCGACAGCGCCCCGTGGCGCGACGCGCCCGGTCGCACGACCACGCGCTTGCCGATGAGCGAGTCCTCGAGGCGGGGGATGTCGAGCACGCGGCTGCCGCTCATGATCACCGAGTGCTCGACCGTCGAGCGCTCGATGCGCACCGCGTCGCCGATGGCGGTGAACGGGCCGATGCGGCTGTCGACGACGGTGACGCCCTCGCCGATGATCACCGGGCCGCGGATGATCGACCGCTCCACGCGCGAGCCGCGGCCGATGCGGATGCGGCCCGAGGTGCGGCTCGCCTCGTCGACCTGGCCCTCGATCGACGGCTCGAGCCAGTCGTCGAGGACGGTGTCGTTGGCGAGCAGCAGGTCGTCCTTCTTCCCGGTGTCGAGCCACCAGCCGGTGAGGCGGGTGAACTTCACCTTGCCGCCGAGCGCGATGATCTGCACGATGGCGTCGGTGATCTCGAGCTCGCCGCGCGACGACGGCGAGATGCGATCGATCGCCTCGAAGATCACCGAGCGGAACAGGTAGATGCCGACCAGCGCCAGGCGCGACTTCGGCTCCTTGGGCTTCTCGACGAGCCGCACCACGTTGCCCGCGTCGTCGACCTCCGCGATGCCGAACTGCGTGGGGTTCGGCACCTCCTTGAGCATCACCGAGGCGGCGTGCGACGGATCGCTGCGGAAGGCGTCGACCATGTCGCGGATGCCGTGGCCGATCAGGTTGTCGCCGAGGTACATCACGAAGTCGGAGCCGCCGAGGAACGCGCGGGCGGTGACCACCGCGTGCGCGAGGCCGAGCGGGCGGTCCTGCAGGATGTAGGTGAGCTTCGCGCCGAACGCCGAGCCGTCGCCGAGGGCGCGGCGGATCTCCTCGCCGGTCTCGTGCGAGATGATCACGCCGATCTCGCGGATGCCCGCGGCGACGATGTTGTCGATGACGTAGAAGAGGACCGGCCGGTTGGCGACCGGCACCAGCTGCTTCGCGCCGGTGTACGTGAGCGGCCGCAGGCGCGTGCCCGAACCGCCGGCGAGGACCAGTCCCTTCATCGCGTCGAACCCCCGAGCCCGAGCCGCTCACGACGATACGCGATCCGGTCGGACCAGGCGCGGTTTTCGAGGTACCAGTCGACCGTGCGCGCGAGCCCCTCGTCGAGGCCGATGCGCGGCCGCCACCCGAGCGCGCGTTCGGTCTGCGACGCGTCGATGGCGTAGCGGCGGTCGTGGCCGGGGCGATCGGCGACGAAGGTGATCAGGCCCGACCGGGGGCGCGCCGAAGGCAGCCTCGCGTCGAGGATGGCGCACACCGCGCGGACCAGCTCGAGGTTGGTGCGCTCGCCGTGGCCGCCGAACAGGTAGGTCTCGCCGGGGACGCCCCGCTCGGAGACCAGGCGCAGGCCCGCGCAGTGATCGTCGACGTGAAGCCAGTCGCGCACGTGGCCGCCGTCGCCGTAGACCGGCAGCGGCTTGCCCTCGACCGCCTGCAGGATCATCAGCGGCAGGAGCTTCTCGGGGTACTGCCGCGGCCCGTAGTTGTTCGAGCAGTTGGTGACGATGGTCGGCACGCCGAAGGTGTGCAGCCACGCGCGGACCAGGTGATCGGCCGCCGCCTTGCTCGCCGCGTAGGGTGAGCGCGGCGCATAGGGGCTCGCCGGTCCGAAGGCGCCGGTCGGTCCGAGCGAGCCGAACACCTCGTCGGTCGAGACGTGCACGAAGCGGAAGCCCTCGCGCGGGCGCTCGGTCAAGAACGCGCGCGTGGCCTCGAGCATCGCGTAGGTGCCCTCGACGTTGGTGCGCACGAAGGCGCCCGGGCCGTCGATCGAGCGGTCGACGTGCGACTCCGCGGCCAGGTGGAAGATCACGTCGGGCTCGGCGGAGGAGAGCACCTCGCGCACCAGCGACAGGTCGCAGACGTCGCCCTCGAGGAACGTCATGCGAGGGTCACCGTCGAACGAGGCGAGGTTCTCGCGGTTGCCTGCGTACGTCAGGCGGTCGAGCACGGTGACCGCCGCGTCGGCCTCGGCTTCGAGGATCGAATGGACGAGGTTCGACCCGATGAAGCCGGCGCCGCCGGTGATGACGTACGACCGTCCCATGGCGGCCGTGCCGTAGCACGGTGGCCGCCGAGGTGCCGCCGCGGCGGCGGTCGCGACCGAGCCGCGTGCTTCTCGGTCCGGGGCGAGCTAATCCGCAGCTCGAATGAGCTCGCCCCGGCGGCAACGGCTGATCGAGCGCTTCGACGCGGTGCGCCCGAGGGTGCTGTCGCTCGACGTCTTCGACACGCTGCTCGCCCGCCCGTTCGAGCAACCGACCGATCTCTTCGCGCAGGTGCCGGGCGCGCTGCATCGGGCGGGCGACCCCGCCGCGGTGGCGGCTCCCGACTACCTGCGGCTCCGCGTCGCAGCAGAGGCGAGTGCGCGTCGCTCGCACCCGAGCGGCGAGATCACGGTCGAGGAGGTGTGCGCCGAGCTGAGCCGCGCGCTCGGCGGCGCGCCGTGCGCCGAGGCGCTGCTCGAGGCCGAGATCGCCACCGAGCGCGCCTTCATCGCGCTCGATCGCGACGTCGCCGCCCTGATCACGCACGCCCACGCGCGCGGCGTGCCGTACGTGCTCGTGAGCGACATGTACCTCCGCGCCGAGCACATCCGGTCTTTGCTCGCGGCCGCGGCCGAGGGCAGCGGCGTCGATCTGCCGCCTCCGCTCGAGGTGGTCGTCTCGGGCGGGCGCCGCGCCAACAAGGGCGGAGCGATGTTCGACGAGCGAGGTCCTCCACGTCGGTGACCACGAGCACTCCGACGTCGGGGCGCCGCGCCGACGCGGGATCCACGCGTTCCACTACGTGCGCGAGACGCCGTACGTCCGGCGCGTGCTCGAGGCGGAGCGCCGATACCTGCCGCGGAGCGACCGCGCTCGCTACGACGCCGGCCTGCGGACCATCCGCGCCAAGGCGCACGCGTCGTTGCTGCCGGCAGACGGCGAGCAGGGCGGGGCGCTCGATCACCGCGCCTGGGGCGCGTTCGTCCTCGGTCCGATCCTCACGACCTTCGCCGAGTGGGTCGTCGAAGACTGCCGCCGCAACGCGCAGGACACGGTGTTCTGCTTGATGCGCGAGGGCCACCTGCTCGCGCCGTTGATCGAGGAGGCGGCGCGCGCGGCGGGCGTCTCCCTGAACGTGAAGAAGCTCTGGGCGTCGCGCTACGCGATCCGCGGCGCGTCGTTCCAGTCGGCGAGCGAGCGCGAGCTCCGCGCCTATCTCGCCAAGCGTCGCGCCCTGTCGATCGGCACGGTGGCGCGCGATCTCGGGCTCGGCCTCGACCTCCTCCGCGAAGAGAGCGGGGTGGCCGGCGAGGCGCCGCTTGGGCCTCGGGAGCTCGAGCAGGTCGTCGCCGCGGTGACCCGGGCGCCCGAGCTTCGCCGCCAGGTGCTCGCGGCGGCCGCGGAGAAGCGCGCGCGCCTCTTCCGCTACTTCGACGCGATGGGCGTGTTCGCCTCCGATCGGTCGACGGTGGTCGACGTGGGCTGGAACGGGACGATCCAGGCGATGCTCGCCGACCTCGTCCAACGCGACCACCCGCGGCACGTTCGAGGGCTCTACCTCGCCACCAACCCGAAGCTCCTCGACCTCCCCGTCGACCGCTGTAGCGCCGACAGCTTCCTGTTCCACCTCGGTCGACCCCGCGAGACCTGCGACATCCTCCGGCGCACGCCCGAGATCCTCGAGCACGCGTGCATGCCGGCGCTCGGCTCGTTCCGTGGGATCGACGCGCGCGGCGAGCCGGAGACGTTCGCGCAGCCCATCGCCGCGCGGCAGCTCGCGCAGATCGCGGAGCTGCAGGCCGGCGTCCGTCACTTCGCGTCGCTCTGGCTGCCCGGCGCGGCGGCGCGGCGACGGGGCCTGACGCACGACGACTGGAGCGCGGTCCTCGATCGACTGCGCGCGATCCTCGCGCGGTCGCTCCAGAACCCGACGCTCGAAGAGGCGCGGCTGTTCGCCGAATGGCGCCACGACGACAACGACGGGAGCCTCGAGACCGAGCCGCTCGTCGGCGACGACGAGCTCCGCCATCGCGCGCGGTTCATGACCTGGGACCAGATCATGCGGCTGTCTGCGCTCGAGTGCTTCTGGCCACAGGGGCTCGCGCGGCTCGTCGGCAAGGGCGAAGAGGACTCGAGTCGGATCGTGGCGGCCGCGCTGCGCCTCCCCGCGTTGCGCCGCGGAGCGCGGCTGCTGTCGCGGTCGGCCGCTGCGCTCGCGCGCCTGCTCGGGAGGTGACCCTGGAGGCCGTCGGTCAGCCTACGTCGTGGACGGATCTAGGGCGTGTCCCTGAATGCCCCCGGGATGAATCCCGGGGCACCGAAAGCTTCGTAAGCCTGCTTCGCAGGCTCCTCGCGCTGTGCGCGGCAAGGCGGGGGTGGCTCGCCGACAGCATCGCCGGCAAGGCCACGTCGTCCGCGGGCCCGAAGACCGGCTGACGCGCCGAAGTCCACCAGATGAGATGAACCAACAGAAGCGTGTCGCTGTGAGCGCCGACATGCCCGGCATCGACGAACCCACCCCCCCGGCGCCGGTTGCGTGCGCCGTGGGCGAGGAGCCCGCTTCGAGCGGGCTTACGACGCCGTCGGTGCCCCGGGCTTTAGCCTCATCATTGGTCGGATCTCGGCGGCGCCGCCATTTTTCCGGGCTGACGTGATGG
>JACPFM010000034.1:0-46761 GCA_016182965.1 Deltaproteobacteria bacterium
TCGCCGGCGCCCTCGCCGGCGCCTGCGCCGAGCCCGGTCGTCACCGCGCCGCCGCCTCCTCCCCCGCCGCCGCCGGCGACCACCGTCGCCCCGAAGCCGCCGCCCCCTCCTCCGCCGCCGCCCGCGACGACCGCCGCGCCCAAGCCGCCGCCGCCGCCCCCGGCGCCGAAGCCGCCTGCGCCCAAGCCGCCGGTCGACGACAACCCCTATCAGTGAGCGGGCTCGGGCGCCGTCGCGGCGTCGAGCTCCGAGAGCAACGCGTCGACCCGCGCGCGATCCTCGTCGCGCGCGAGGAGCGGCGCGGGCAGCAGTCGTGCGCCCGCGCGCGCGAGCGCCACGCGTAGCACCGAGAGATCCGAGAGCGGCAGGCGCGTCTCGCGCACGAGCGCGATCCGCGTGAGGGCGTAGCGGAGCCGTATCTCGCCGGGAGCGCTGGCCGGGACCCTCTCGGCGGTCACGTCGCGCGCCGGACCGAACAGCCCGGTGATCTGCCGGACGATCCCACGGATGCGCGCCGCACGCTTACGCGCCTCGGCGGCCTCGGGCGTCGCGTGCAGCAGGAAATTGCGGTTTCGCGACGTCTCCGCCCGTCGGAGGACGAGGGCGGCCGTCAGGACGTCTGCGCGGGCGGACATGGTCTCCTCACTCTTTCCTTTCTGGGGCGGATCGGGACGTCCGTCCAGCTTGCAGCGGCGGCGCGGCCCAGGTACCAATCGAGCCTCCCATGCGCCGCGCAGCACCCATCTTCGCGATCTCGTCGACCCTCGTCGTCGTTGGCATCAGCACGCTCGTCGGTGGCTGTGGCGAGAAGCAGAAGTACAAGCCCGAGCCCGCTTACTCGGGCCCCAAGGCGAGCCTCCCCAAGGTCCCGCAGGTGCCGACGCCTGCGAGCTTCAAGGTCGGCAGCTCTTGGACGGTCTACGGCCTGCAGCACCAGCTCAATCATCCGCGCCATCGCGCGGAGGTCGACGCCAAGCAGGCGATCATCGACGGCTACGTCGTGCAGCTCTATCGGCCGAAGGAGCCCGCCGGCAAGGAGGGCTGCATCTATCCGACCAAGAAGAGCCCGCCCACGGCGAAGGATCCGACGCCGAAGGGCGTCGACTGCTCGACGATCTTCCAGGGCCCGAACAAGGTCGAGCCGCCGCACTTCTGGATCGCCGACTCGAAGGACGAGAAGAACCCCGCCAAGATGATCATGGTGATGGGTTACGCGTCCTCCTTCATCCAGCAGCACATGGCGCGCGATCAGTACAAGGGCAAGAAGCCCGAAGAGATCGCCGCGATGAAGGACGACGACAAGTACCTCGACAACAACTACTCGGCGACGATCACCATCCTCGGCGAGCCCAAGATCGGCTCGAAGGTCACGGTGAGCGGCCAGTTCGGCGCGCACTACGAAGAGGGCCAGGGCGGCCGCGCCACCTCCCCGTACGGCATCGTCGACGTGACGTCGCACAAGAAGGGGAAGATTGATTACAAGGAAGGCGGCGAGGAGATCCCCGAGCTGAAGTAGAGTCTTCAGTCGTCAGTCGTCAGTCGTCAGCCTCGGATGGAGCCCGCGCGATCTCGCGGGCTTCGTCGTTTTGTACGAACCCGAACCCGAACCCGAACGCGAACGCGGAAGCGAACGCGAACGCGAACGCGTTAGCGAACGCGAACGCGAAAGAGGAAGCGAACGCGGAAGCGAATGCAAGAGCGTCGGGGACGCCTGAACTCTAGACTCTAGACTCTAGACTCTAGACTTCTCACTCGGAGCGGAGAGCGTCTCGATAGGCACGCACGAGCGCAGTCTGATCGCGTTCGCCGAGGCCGCGGCTGACGAACGATGCGAGCTGCGCGAGATCGAGATCCGGAAGCAGCGCGCTCGTCGAGTGGCGCTCATAACGCTCGCCCACGAGCGCATACACGGCGATGGCGCCATCCTCCCAGAACCAGACCTCGCGCACCCCGAGCCCGGCGTAGACATCGAGCTTGTCGATCCCGCCGTGCGTGTGGACCACTTCGATCGCGAGGTCGGGAAAATCTCGATCGGGGCCGAGCATGTAGCATTCATCGGGCTCGAGACCGCGCTCGGCCTCTCGCTTGCGGAACGTCGCCGAGCCCTCGCCCTCGAGCGTGCGGCCTCGCTCGACCGCCCACATCTCCAACAGCCGCGCGAGCAGCTTCTTGATGCGCTCATGGAGCCGCGAGGTCGTCATGATCTCGAGCGTTCCCTTCAGATAGGTCAGCCGCAGCGAGGGGTAATCGTCGCCGAGCGCCGCGAGCAGGGCCTCGTACCTCGCCCACGAGACGCCGCGGAGCACGACGCGACCCTCCGGGGGCCACATCGACGAGCTCGTCTCCATCGCGGTCGCCATGGCCTGGAGCGTAGCACGCGGCCTGATCCCGCCGTTCCGCTCGCGGCCCCGAAGCGCCCGCGCACACGCGACAGCAGCGCGACTCTAGACTCTAGACTCTAGACTCTAGACCCTAGATCCGCTGACGACTGACGACTGACGACTGACGACTGACGACCGACTATCCGAAAAGGTCCCGAAGCTTCTCCATGAACGACCGCTGCTGCGGCATCACGTCCTGGCCGAGCTCCCTCGCCAGCTCCTCGAGCAGCTCCCGCTGGCGCGTCGTCAGCTTCTCGGGGACCTCGAGGCTCACCTCGACGCGCTGATCGCCGCGGCCGCCGTTGCGCTTGGGGATGCCCTTGCCCTTGAGGCGCAGCACCGCGCCGGGCTGCGTGCCGGCGGGGACGCGGACCTTCGCCTTGCCCTCGAGCGTGGGCACCTCGACCTCGCCGCCGAGCGCCGCGGTCGGGAACGAGATGGGCACGGCGCACACCACGTCGTCGCGCAAGCGGCGGAAGAACGGGTGCTCCTCGACCTTGAACACCAGCTCGAGATCGCCCGCTGCCTTGCCGGCGCGGGTGACGTTGCCGGCGCCGCTCACCAGCGTGGTGGCGCCTTCTTCGATGCCGGGCGGCACCGACACGTCGAGCGTGTTCTCGGCGGCGACGATGCCGACGCCGCGGCACGTGTCGCACGGATCGTTCACCACGTGCCCGCGCCCGTTGCAGTGGGCGCACGGCCGCTCGGCGACGAAGCCGAGGAGGCCCTGGGTGAAGCGCACGCGGCCGCGACCGCCGCACGCCGAGCAGGTCTCCGGCCTCGTCCCCGGACGCGCGCCGGAGCCGTGGCACGTACCGCACGAGATCGCCCGGTCGTAGGTGATCTTGCGGGTGCAGCCGAAGGCGGCCTCGTGGAACGAGAGGACGATCTCCTTGCGCAGATCGCCGCGCGAGCCCTTCTGGAAGCCGAACGCGCCGAAGAGCGAGCCGAGGAGATCTTCGATGCTGCTCGCGTCGACGCCGAAACCGCCGGGGAACCCGCCCGGGAAGCCGCCGTCGGCCGCCGCGGCGCCGAAGCGATCGTAGGTCGCGCGCTTCTGCGGATCGGAGAGGATCTGGTAGGCGGCGTTGATCTTCTTGAAGCGCTCGGGCGCGTGCGGATCGTCGGGGTTCTTGTCGGGGTGGTGCTGCGCCGCGAGCTTGCGGAACGCCGATTTGATCTCGTCCTGCGAGGCGTCGCGGCGCACGCCGAGGACCTCGTACGGATCGGGGAGCTGACTCACGGTCCCACCGGACAGGCGAGCACGAGCGCAGGGCGCGTCATGGGCGGGGAGGATAAGTCCCGGGTCGCACGTCCGCCACCCAAGGTGCGACCTTCGGGAAGGACCACGACAGTCCGGGCGCGCCGAACGCGGCGAGGCCGAGCACCGTCCAGGCGGGCTGCCAGGCGTCGGCCGAGAACCGGCTGGCGAAAACCTCGCGGACGGTCAGCTCGGCGAGCTTGCCGCGCACCGGGAAGCCCCAGGCCGCCTCCTGGGACACGTCGTCCGCATCGGCGAACTGCCGCCACACGAAGAACCCGGCGAACCCCGGCTCGTCGATGACGCCGGCGAGGATCGCGCGGTAGGCGTCGGCTTGGGCGTCCTCGTCGACCTTCACGCCCTTCATGGTGTCGGGCCACTCCCACGGGCGCACCGCCGGATCGGGCCGCGTGGTGTAGCCGACCTCGCTGAACATCACCGGCTTGCCCCAGGCATCGGCCAGCGCCTGCACCTTCGCGCCGACGCGCGTGCCGCCGGCGAGCAGCTCGTCGCGCCCGGCGCCGGCCTTGTCGGCGAGCGGGTAGAACGCGTTGATCCCGACGACGTCGATCTCGCGCAGCAGGACCACGTCGTCGACGTCGTCCCAGTTGGCGCTGTAGGTGAGGATGCCGGGGTAGCGGGCGCGCACGTCGCGCACCAGCGCGCGGCCCTCCTCGGTCGCGCGCGCGCTGGTCAGCCACGAGCGGAGCTCGACGCCGACCGACAGCACCTCGACGTCGTGCGCGCGCGCGACGTCGGCCCACGCGAGCACGAAGCGACGGTACGAGGCGGCGAACGCGCGCATCGCCGCGTCGGTGGCGCGCCCGCGGAAGTCGTAGCCGCCGTCGGTGCGCTTGACGTCGGGCGGCGCGCCCGGCTCGATCTCGCCGCGCCAGCCGCCGGCCTCGACCCACAGGTGCGGGACCAGCATCACGCGCAGCCCGCGCGCGTGCGCTTGATCGATCGCCTTGCCGACGGCCTCGACGTTGCCCTCGAAGGGCGTCTCGAAGGCGAGATCGATCGCCGTCGTGCGCGTCGACCACATGCGGCCGAAGGGCGTGAAGGCGACCCACGTCGCCCCGAGATCGATCGTCGCGTCGAGCGAACGCCCGCACGCGGCGCTCCCGTAGCCGACGCCCGGATGCAGCGCGTTCTCGATCGGGCCGATGGTCATCCCGCGGATCGCCGGCAGCCCCGCGTCGCGCCAGCCGGTCGGGCGGGGCGCCGGGCGGGGAAGCGGCGGCAGCGGGCTCACGCCGCCGAACGGCAACGCGGCCGCGGCGACCCCAGGCATCGCGATGACCGTCGCGATCGCGATCGCGAGCATCGCCGCGACGGCGTGGTGCCTCACGCGCCTCCGCGCGCCGCGTCGAGGCGCGCCGCCTCGAGCCGCTCGACGTCGAGCTCGCGCACGTGGCTCGCGACGTCGCGCGCGCCGGCCTCGCGGAGGGCGGAGGCGGCGTAGGAGTGCGCCACCGCGACCACCGCGCACCCGGCGGCGCAGCCGGCGCGCACGCCGCCGATGGAGTCCTCGATCACGACCGCGTCGCGCTGCGACGCGCCGAGGCGACGGAGCGCCTCGAGGTAGCCGGCGGGATCGGGCTTGCACGCGGTGACGTCCTCGGCGGCGACGATGGTGGTCACCGCGTCGGCCGCGCCGCCGCGCCGCAGCGCAAAGTCGATCTCGACGCGCAGGGCGCCCGAGACGATGCCCACGGCGCCGCGCGCCGCGCACGCGCGCACGAGCTCGAAGCCGCCGGGGAACAGGACCAGATCGCGCTCGACCGCGCGCATGTACACCGGCAGCTTCTCGGCGACGCACTCGGCCACCAGCGCGTCGTCGTGCGGCTTGCCGGCGTCGCGCAGCATGCTGCGGAAGCCGGTCGCGTCGTCGAAGGCGAAGTACTTCTCGAGGTACGTCGGCTCGTCGAGCGAGACGCCGCGCCGCTCGAGGACCTCACGGAACGCGGCGAAGTGCACGCGCTCGTCGTCGACCAGGACGCCGTTGAAATCGAAGAGGTAGACGGTCACCGCGCCCTGATGCGTGCCGCGCATGCGCGAGCGCCGCAAGCCTTCCCTGCGCGGCGGGTCCTGGAAGTTCTCAGTGCAAGGTGTGGTGCTTGCCGTCGTGCTCGACCTTCGGCACGCCCTTGCGCTCGACGATGTAGACGACGTGCCCGAGCCCGCGATCGGCGACCAGCAGCCGCGGCTCCGACTTTCGCTGCTCGACGACCGTCGGCGCGAGTTCCTCCTCGATGGGCGCGGCGCGTCGCTTTCGACGCCGCCGCACGATGACCGCGACCGCGAGGCCCCATCCGACGGCCGCGCTCACCGCGAGGGGACCGGTGACGTTGCGGGTGGCGACGTCGTCGCGCCACTTCTGCTCGAGCGTGCGCAGATCGGCCCCGTACGAGTCGCCGAGGGCGCGCTCGAACGCGTCGCCGCCGCGCGTCCGCGCAACCGCGGCGGCGAAGCGCGTGCCTCCCTGATCGCGCACGAGGAAGCGCACGAAATCGGCGCTCTGCGCCCACGCGATGCGCGCCGCCCGCGGCGCCTCGGGGAACTCGTCGAGCGACGAGAACGGCTGCAGCCCGCCGCGCACGTGCGCCGACCAGAGCATCTGCGCGCGCGAGAACCCGTGCTCTCCGCTCGCCTGCACCGCGAAGCCCTCCTGCAGCCAACGCGGCAGCGGCCGGCCTGCGGCCGCGTCGAACAGCGCGACGTGCGCGAGCTGATGGTGGAACGCCTCGCCGAGCGCGCCGGGATCGCCCTCGACCGAGCGCGCGGAGAGCACGATCAGCGAGAGCGCGGGGTAGGTGGCGGCGGTGGTGTTGGCCGCGGGAGGCGCCTCGGACGGCGCGAGGACCAGCATCTCCTCGGGCGTGCGCGCGACGCGCAGCTCGACGTGCTCGAGCACGCTCTGACCGAGCATCGTCGCCAGCGAGGCGCGGGTCGCATCGGCGGCGTGCACCACCTGGCGCACCGCCTCGAACGTCGACGGATGGTGCACGACGCGCAGCCAGCCGTGCATCTCGACGAGGAAGTCGGCGGGCGCGACCGGCGCCTTGGTCGGCTGCGCCGCGGCTGCGCCCGCCTCGCCGCCCTTCTCGGGGGCAGGGGCCACGGGGAGATCGGCGCCCGGATCGTCGAGCGGCGCGTCGCCCGCGTGCGCGGAGCGCGCGTGCGTCGACGACGCCACGGCGCACGCCGCGACCAACGCAATCCGACGGAGCGAGGTCAACGCCACTGGATGATCACCGGCGAAGGTGCATCATCATTGCGCGTCAGCGCCCAGACGGCGACCCCCGCCGCCGCCGCTGCGCCGAGGGCGCCCCAGAACCACGGGTTCTGGAGGAACGTTCCGCCCTTCTTCTCCGGAGGTTTCGCCGGATCGGGGGTGGGTGCGGGTGGGGGCGCGTAGCGGGTCCGGAGCACGCCGACCAGCGGCGCCCAGCCGGAGGCTTCGGAGCGGTGGCGCGTCGCGCCGACCTGATCGTCGGCGGCGTCCCACACGCGCACCTCGGGCGCGCCGCCCTCGCCGATCGAGACCAACGCGACGGCGCGCGCGCCGGTGCGCCGCCCGATCTCCTTCAGGATCGCCCGCGAGGCGGCGTCGTCGCCTTTGACCTGCAGGCGCAGCTCCGCGAGCTCGCGCACGGTTGAATGCGCGCCCGGCGCGCCCTTTTCGGGCGTCTCGCCGGCGAGCGCGCGCGCCTCGGGGTCTCCGATCTTGGGGCGCAGCGAGGCGTCACCGTAGACCGCCTGCGCGATCGGCCACGCGACCTCCGCCGGCGTGCCCGCGGTGGCGAGCACGACCACGCCCCGACGCGCCGACGGCGCCTCGGCCGAGGACGTCGCCGAGGCGCTGGAGAAGACGACGGGACCGGCCTTGGCCGATCCCGTCAGCATCGTGACCAGACAAGCGATCGCGAGCGCGATCGCGCGCGCGTCAGTCCCGCCGCCCCGAGAGGATGTGGAGCAGGAACAGGAACAGGTTGAGGAAGTCGAGGTAGAGGCTGATGGCGGCATCGACGGGCGTGATCGGCTCCTCGCTGTGGAGCAGCCGCGACGTATCGTAGAGCACGTACGCTCCGAAGAGCAGCACGCCGACGCTGGCGATGGCCAGGTGGAAGACCGCCGAGCCGACGAACATGCCGATGATCGACGCGCCGATCAGCACCAGCAGGCCCATCCACAGCATGCCGCCGAGGAAGGAGAAGTCCTTCTTGCTCACGAACGCGTAGGCGGTGAGCCCGCCGAAGCCGGCGCCCGCCAGGAGGAACGCGTCGCGCACGGGGTTGGCGCTGAGCGTGCCGCCCATCTTCGCCATGAGCGTGGCGACGAAGAGCGACGGCGCGATGAACAGGCCCGAGAGGAACGTGAAGCCGAGGAGGGCGGCCACGTTGACGCCGGGCCGGTGCCGGACCGCCGACAGCAGGAAGAAGCCGCCGAAGAAGACCAGCAGCGAGATGATGAAGTGCTGCGCCACGAACGCGACGAGCGGCGGCACCGCGATGCCCTTGCCGAGCAAGACGGGCTCGCCCGTGTAGAGCGCGGTCATCGCGCCGCCGGCGGCGGTCAGGATGCCGGCGAAGAACAGGCCGTAGACTTTGCGGAGGAACGCGAGCCGCGTCTGCGCGCTGGCGCGCGCGAGGGGGATGCCGCGCTGGGTGAACGTGGTCGGGTACATGGGTGGTCCTCAACCTAATCAGCGTTTCGCGGCCGGGAAGTGTTCCCGGGGCTCCTCCGCGCTCCGGCCGTGGTATTCGGCCTTTTCATGCGCAGGCGCAGTGAAGGCGTCCTCATCGGTGGCGAGGCCACGGCCGCGCCGCTCCCGTACCCCGCCGAGGAGATCATCGCGGCCCTCGAGCCGCTGGCCACCGAGGCGCGCGCGGCGCGCGTCCAGGGGGTGCTCTCGCGCCGGCTCGCCTCGGTCACGGTGGTCGTCGACTCGCTCCACGACCCGCACAACGGCGCCGCGATCGTGCGCAGCTGCGACGCCTTCGGCGTGCAGTACTTCCACGCCATCGAGCGCCACGAGCCGTTCGCCGCCGCGCGCGCGGTCGCCCGCGGCTCGCAGAAGTGGGTCGACGTGGTGCGCCACCCCGGGCCGGCCGCCTGCATCGCCGCCCTGCGCGCGAGCGGTCACGAGCTGATCGCCACCCACCCCGAGGGCGAGCTCGTCCCGGAGGATCTCGCGCGCATCCCCAAGGTCGCCCTGGTCCTCGGCAACGAGCGCGACGGGATCATGCCGGACGTCCGCGCGGCCTGCACGCGCGCGGTGCGCGTGCCGATGAGCGGGTTCGTCGAGTCGCTGAACGTCTCGGTCACGACCGCGATCCTCCTCTTCGCGGCGACCCGCGGCCGCGAGGGCGATCTCGACGAGGCGACGCGCCGCACGCTCTACGCGCGCGGCCTGTGGCAGACGGTCCCGCGCGCCCACGAGCACGTCGAGGCGGTGCGCGTGCACGCGCAGAGAGGGTGATAGAGTGCGGTCCATGCGTGGCGCAGCGCGGGTGATGTTGCTGTCGCTCTCCGTCTTGGCGGGCGCGTGCTCGTCGAGCGAAGACGGAGGCTCGACGCCCGCCGACGCCGCCGGCGAGGCCTGCCTCGGGTTCGACGCCGGGCCGGCTTACGAGGCGCCGCCGGCGGTGGAGGTCGATCCGTTCGACGAGGACGCCACCGTCGAGGACACCGCGCCGCCCGACGTCGGCCCTCCGGTCAGCCGCGCCGAGATCGACGACATCATCAGCGGCTCGTGCTCGTTCAGCAGCTGCCACGGCACCAGGCCCGGCAGCGGCGGTCTCTACCTCGCGCCGCCGCCGAGCAACTGGGTCGTCGAGCTCGCGAACAAGCCCTCGACCCTCCATCCGACCATGAAGCGAGTCGTCCCGGGCGATCCGACCCGCAGCTTCCTCGTGCAGAAGCTCGGCCCCGGCCTCTGCGCGCTCGACAAGGAGTGCGCCTCCGGCAGCTGCGGCGACCGCATGCCCAAGGGCGCGCCGCCGCTGTCGGCCGCCGACGTCGCCAAGATCGTCGCCTGGATCCGACAGGGAGCGTCCGAGTCGTGATCGGGCGGCTCTTCGGCGCGATCGTCGCGCAGGGCGACGACGGCACGATCACCGTCGACGTCAACGGCGTCGGCTACGAGGTCACCGTGCCGCTCGGCGCGCTCGGCCGCGCGCGCCACGAGGGCGACCGCGTGATCCTGCACATCCACACGGTGGTGCGGGAGGACGCCTTCCAGCTGTACGGCTTCCCGTCGCTCGACGAGCGCGAGGTGTTCCGCATCCTCATCGGCGTCTCCAGCGTCGGACCGAAGATCGCCACCTCGATCCTCGGCGCGATGCCGCCCGCCGAGCTGCAGTCGGCGATCGCGCGCCGCGAGCTCGGGCGGCTGACGGCGATCAGCGGCGTCGGTCGGAAGACCGCCGAGCGCCTGCTCCTCGAGCTGAAGGACAAGCTCGGGGGCCTCTCGCTCGCCGGAGCCGCGCCCGTCGCCGCGCCGGCCGCGCAGGTCGCGACCAAGCAGGAGCTGCTCCGGAGCGCGCTGGCCAACATGGGCTTCAAGCCGGCGGAGGTCGATCGCGCGGTCGACGCGGTGCGCGATCGCATGGCGACCAGCGAGCTCGCCGAGCTGGTTCGTGACGCGCTCGCCGCTGCGCGTTGATCGGTCGACGCAAGGGCGATCGGAGCCGATGAAGCTTGTCGTCCCACAATCCGGAGCAGTGCTCTACGATGGGGCTCCGCACGTCCATGTCGCCCCCGACCGTCCCCTCGCGCGATGTCCTGCTGAGAATCTCGAAGTGGCTCGTCGCCCGCGAGCGCCGGGACGAGGCGGTGCAGATGCTCTGCGCGGTCGCCGCCACCAGCGCGGGCACCGAAGACGCGCAGGGCCTGCTCGGCGCGGCGCTCGAGGTGCAGCCGCAGTCACCGCTCGCCAAGGCGGTCTTCGAGCGGATGGAGGGCTCGGGCCGCGACGGCGATCACGTCGGCCTCGACGCCGCGGTCGCGAAGTACGGCGCCGAGGAGATCGACAAGCTCCACCGCGAGATGAACCGCCCGCAGTTCATGCGGGCGCAGGTCGGCTTCAACAACAACGTCAAGTACAAAGACGTCGCCTTCCACGTCCAGACCGAGGACTCGGGCGTCAAGCTCCCGCACATCATCACGCACCTGTTCGCCGACGGCGGCCGCGTCATCAAGAGCCACAAGCGCTCCTACGCCGACGACGCCGATCGCGCCGACGTCGGGCCGTTCGTGCGCGGGTTGATGAAGGCGCAGCACATGGAGATGGTCGCCATGCTGCGCGCCGGGAAGTTCGACGAGATCATCGCCGGGCGCGCCCGCGGCGGCATGGAGGTGCTCACCGAGCCGCCGCAGACCGACGTGCAGCAGATGGGCAAGGCGAAGGCGCCCGCCGTCGCGCCCCCTGCGCCGGTGGTCGAGAAGCCCCGGCCCAGCGCGCCGGTGCGCTTCGCGCTTTACGTCATGCGGAGCACCTACGGAGGCCCGGAGATCTACGAGCCGCCGGGCGACGAGGTCATCGTCGGCAAGAACGGCGGCGTGCCGCTCGCGGGCGAGCGCTTCTGCCACCACACCGAGGGCGTCTTCCACTTCCGCGACGGCGAGCTGTTCCTCGAGGACCTCCCGGGCGGCAACGGCATCTTCATCCGCATCCGCCACCCGGTGGAGCTCGAAGCCGGCGACGAGTTCGTGCTCGGCGATCAGCTGCTGCGCCTCGAGCGAAACGCCGACCGCAACCTCCAGCCCGATCCAGGGCCCACGTACCTGTGGTTCTCGCCGTGCCCGCCGCAGTCGGCGTTCCGCATCATCCAGATCCTCCAGGGCGGCGCCGAGGGCGAGACCCGCATGGCCGGCGGCACCACCCTGCAGATCGGCCGCCGCGAGGGCGACATGATGTTCCCCAACGATCCGCGCGTGGCCGATCGCCACTGCCTGGTCGAGGAGCAGGCCGGCGTGGTGGTGCTCACCGACCTGATGTCGCGCACCGGCGTGTTCGTGCGCCTGCGCGGCGAGCAGCGCCTGTTCACCGGCGACGAGCTGCTCGTCGGCCGCACGGTCCTGCGCGTCGACGTGCGCGCGGGACGCTGACGCGTCGCGCGGGCGCGCGCACGAGATCATGGACCTATTCCCGTGGATCACGACGAACCCCCACAGTGCGGCGGTCGCCCGTGCGTCCGCGGCATGGGCATCCGAGTGACCGACGTGCTCGACCTTCTGGCGGCTGGGCTCGGCATCGACGAGGTCCTCACCGAGCTGCCCGACCTCGAGCGTGATGACGTGATGGCATGCCTGAAGTTCGCGAGCCGCCGCGTCGACCACCCGATCCTCGCGGCATGCCGAACATCGGCCTCGGTGAACCGGGTCGCGAGTCGCGTGCGCTCTGAGCGGGGTGGACCGCGAAGCCGCTGCTCGGACGAAGTGCTATCATTTCGGCATGAGCACGCCCTCCGAGCGACGCGCGCATCGTCGTCGAACCTGGACGGCGCAGCTCTACACCGGCCCCGACGCTCTTACGGCGATGGAGCGCGACGACCTCGCGGAGTGGGCGGCGATGGAACCGACCGAACGTCTCGCGCTCACCTGGCAGCTCAGCCTCGAGCAATACGGAGGAGCCGATGCCGACGCGCTGGAGCCGCGACTTCCTCGATCTGCTTATCGCGTTGAACGACGCTGAGGCACGCTACCTCCTGGTAGGCGGGCATGCGGTCGGTCTTCATGGACGACCGCGCGCGACCAAGGACTTCGACCTCTGGATCGAGGCCACGGCGACCAACGCCGAACGGGTCTTCCGAGCTCTCGACGCGTTCGGCGCGCCCGTGGCTGCCGTGCGCGCCACGGACTTTGCGACGCCCGGCTACGGCTTTCTGATGGGCTCGCCCCCGTTTCGAATCGAGCTGCTCACGATCGTCTCCGGGCTCGACTTCGCTGACGCGTGGACGCGTCGAGAGTCGCACGTCCTCGACGGCGTCCCCTGCTTCGTGATCAGCCGCGACGACCTCGTCGCCAACAAGCGCGCCGCCGGACGCCCCCAGGATCTCGCCGACGCTGATCTGCTCGAACGCCAGGCCGAGCGTCGATCGCGCCGCTGAGCTCCGCGTCGACTTCGTGCCGGGCAATCGAGCCGGCCGAGCGGTTCCCCTCGAGTCGCACCAAGAGAGCCGGCGTCTTCGTGCGCCTGCGCGGCGAGCGGCGCTTGTTCACCGGAGTTGCTCGCCGGCCGCACGGTGCTGCGCGTCGACGTGCGCGCGGGGCGTTGACGCGCCGCTCCTCGGTCCTCTGCGCCAGCACCCATTCACGGACGTCCGTGAACGAGACCGAGCGCGATGCGGAAGTCGAACGCGCCCCGCAGCTTCGTGAGCTTCTCGGCCGTCGGCGTGAGGATCTCGGCAGGGTCCTCGTCGTCGAGCCAGAAGTCGATCTCGGCCACCTCGACGCGGACCCTGCAGCCGTCGAGCGGCTCGATCACGAGCTCGACGTCGAAGTCGTCGAGCGATCGGAACGACTGCCGGACGCCCTCCACTCGCTCGAACGAGACTCTCTCGATCGCAGAGGTCACGACGGCGCCGTCGTCGAGCTGGATCTCGATGCGGCCGCGCTTGCCGTTCGACTCGATGCGCAGGCGCTGCAACGAGCCTCCCTGCGCCGGTATGGGGATCCAGCGAGCTTCTCGACGGGGCATGGGACCTGGTCGCGCGACGGCGAGGAGAACGCAAGCCTCGACGACAGCCTCGTCGCGCTCGATGACGAGCGCGCGATCGTCGGCCGGCCGATTCGAAACCGGCGGCGAGCCTCACGCCGCCTTGCGCCCCCCCTTACGGGCGCGACGGCCCATCGCGCCGGCGATCGCGATGACGAGCAGCGTCGGCGCGGAGCTCGATCGCCCCGCCGCGACGCCGCAGCCGCCCGACTCCTCGATGGCCGCGTCCCCCGTCGCCGGGACGCACTTGCCGGTGGACGTGTCGCACACCGTGCCGCTCGCGCACTCGTCGCTCGAATGACACGTGCTCGCGCACGTCCCGCTCGTGTCGCACAGGTACGGCGAGCAGTCCTTCGTCACCCCGTCCGCCGACTTCGACGTGTGCCGGTCGACGCAGGTCGCACCCGAGACGCACTTCTTGTTGCTGCAGCGCCCGCCGCTCGAGCAGTCGACGTCTCCCGCGCACGCCGTCTTGCACTGACCCGTCGTGCCGTCGCACGCGTACGCCCCGCAATCGACCGGCGTCGCGGCGGGGCAGCTCCCCTTCCCGTCGCACGACGCGCCGGGCACCGACTGGTTGCCATCGCACGCGGCCTCCCGGCACACGACCGACGGGCCGACGAACCCCGCGCACGAGGTGCGGACGTCGCCGTTGCACAGCGCCGCCTTGCAGCGCTCTGCGTCGCCGGTCGGGCACGCGTCGCGCTTACCGTGCGGCGCCCCGCTCACCGCCGCGCACGTCCCCTCGGCCCCCGAGGCGTCGCACGCCTCGCACTGGCCGGTGCACGCGCTGTTGCAGCAATAGCCGTCGACGCAGAAGCCGCTCGCGCACTCGCTCGCCGCGGCGCACGCCTTGCCAGGCGACAGCTTCTTCTTGCACGCGCCGCCCGCGCAGTACGCGTCGGTCGCGCACTCGTCGTCGCTCGCGCACGCGGTGGTGCACGCGCCCGCCTTGCAGAGGAACGGCGCGCACTCGGTGCCGCCCGTCACGGCCTTGCACGTCCCGGCGCCGTCGCACTGCTGCGCGACCACCCGCGTCTCGTCGCACGTCGTCGCCCCGCAGCTCGTCCCGCCCGCCGCGTACGTCGTCCCCGCGCAGGAGGCCCGCGTCGTCCCGTCGCACCGCGGCGTCGCGCACGCGCTCCCCGCCCCGCAGGCGGTCCGAACGCCGTGCGGCGCGCCGGTGACCGCCGCGCAGGTCCCCTCGGCCCCCGCGGTGTCGCACGCCTCGCACTGGCCGGTGCAGGCCGCGTTGCAGCAGAAGCCGTCGACGCACAGCGCGCTCGTGCACGCGCCGCCACGCGCGCAGGCCTGGCCGTTGGCGAGCCGCGGCTTGCACGTCCCCGCGTCGCAGAACGCGCCCGGCTGCACGCAGTCGGTGTCGACCGCGCACGTCGTGGTGCAGGTGCCCGCCGTGCACAAGAACGGCGCGCAGTCGATCCCCGTCGCGCTCGTGGTGCACGTCCCGAGGCCGTCGCAGACCTTGCCCGACACCGACGTCCCCGTGCAGACGTTCCCCGTCCCGCACGCCACGCCCGCGGTCTTGTTGACCACGCCCGCGCAGCTGGTGGTGGTGGTGCCGTCGCACGCGGGCGACTGACACGGGTTCGTGCTCGTGCCGCACGACGGGCGCGCGCCGTGGGGCGGGCCCGCGACCGGCGCGCACGTCCCCTCGAGACCCGCGACGTCGCACGCCTGGCACTGCGCGCCGCACGTCGAGTTGCAGCAGTACCCGTCGACGCAGTTGCCGCTGCTGCAGCTCGCGCCGCTCGTGCAGGTCTGGCCGTTGCTCTTCAGGCACTTCCCGAGGCCGTCGCACGCGAGGCCGGCGCCGCAGGTGGTCCCGGCGGCCTTGTTGGTGAACGAGCACGCGCCGGTGTTGGTGCAGCCGGTCCACGTCTGGCACACAGCGGGCGCGCACGAGCCCGCGCAGCAGTTGCCGCTCGCGCCGATCCCGCCGTCCGCGCCGCACGTGGCGCCCGACGCGCACGCGCGGCAGCTCGCGATCTTGCACGACGAAGCCGACGTGCCCGCCGTCGTGTCGCACGCGCCGCCCGTCGCGACCCTGGCGACGCACGTGCCGGCGCCGCTGCAGTAGTAGCCGCTCTGGCAGCTCGCGTCGTTCGCGCAGGTCGTGGGGCAGGTCGTGCTCGAGCCGGTGCACAGGTAGCCGGTGCCGCAGGCGGAGCCCGCCGACTTCGGCGAGAACGTGCACGACCCGCTCGTGCTGCAGCCCGTCCACGTGTTCTGGCACGTCCCCGCCGCCGGCGCGCAGGTCGTCGCGCAGCAGTTGCCCGAAGCTCCGCTGCCGGTGTCGGCGCCGCACTTGGCTCCCGACGAGCACTCCCGGCACGAGGCGACCATGCACGTCGTGGCGGTCGTCCCCGCCGTGGTGTCGCACGCGGCGCCGCTGGCAATTCGCGCGACGCAGGTGCCCGCGCCGCTGCAGTAGAAGCCGCTCTGGCAGCCCGTGTCGGTCGTGCAGCTCGTCGGGCACGCGGTGCTCGTGCCGTTGCACACGTGGCCCGAGGTGCCGCACGCCGTCCCCGACGTCTTCGCGGTGAACGTGCACGCACCGGTCGCGTCGCAGCTGCTCCAGACGTTCTCGCAGCTGCCGCTCGCCGGCGTGCAGCTCCCGGAGCAGCAGTTGCCGCTCGCGCCGCTCCCGGTGTCCTTGCCGCACGTGGCGCCCGACGCGCACTCGCGGCAGCGGACGACCTTGCACGTCGCCGCTGTGGTCCCCGCGGTCGTGTTGCACGCGCCGCCGCTCGCGATCTGCGCTTGGCAGCTGCCCGCGCCGCTGCAGAAGTACCCGCTCGTGCACCCCGCGTCGCTCGAGCACGTCACGCAAGCCGTGGTCGTGCCGATGCACTGATGGCCGGTCGCGCACCCGGTCGTGAAGCCGGCGGGCGCCGTCGCGCAGGTGCCGTTCGTCGCGCCGGTCCACCCCTGGGTGCCGCCGTCACAGCGCTGGCATGCGCCGGCGTTGCACGCCGTCAGGCAGCAGACGCCGTTCGCGCAGAAGCCCGACGCGCACTCGGACGCAGAGGCGCACGCCTGTCCGCTCACGAACCCGCACGTCCCGGTCGCGCTGCACGTGCTCGCGCCCGTGCAGCTGTCGGCGTCGGGGACGCCCTTCACGCTGGAGCAGACGCCCGGGCTCCCGGCGAGCGCGCAGTCCATGCAGGTCCCGCACGCAGGCGGGCTCGTCGTCGCGAGCGACGACCCCTCGCAGCAGACACCGTCGACGCAGTAACCGGTCTCGCACGCCGTCGACGCGCAGTTGCCGCCACCCGCGCAAGTGCACGCGCCGCCCCGCGTGTAGTACTCCCAGGTGTCGTTTTGTCGGATGGTGGTGCCGCCGCCGAAGAGCACGATCCTGCCCCGTGCGCTGTCGAAGGCCATCCCCGTGTACCACCGCGCCCCCGCGCCGGTGGACGCGAGCAGCTTCCACGAAGTGCCGTCCCACTCCCAGGTCTGCGGGGACCAAGTCCCCGCGTAGCCGCCGAAGAGCACGGTCTTCTGTCGCGTCGAATGGTACGCGAGCGCGTGGCCGTACCGCGCACTCGGCCCGGTGGTCGCTCGCTGCGTCCATGACGTGCCGTCCCACTCCCAGGTGTCGCCGATCGCGCCGCCGTCGGTCCCGCCGACCAGCACGGTCTTTCCGCGCGCAGCGTCGTAGGCGAGGGCGTGGCTGCCGCGTGGCGACGGCCCGGTCGTGGCGCGCTGCGACCAGTTGGTGCCGTCCCACTCCCAAGTGTCGCCGAGGTAGGTGCCGCCCGACTGGCCGCCGAAGATCACCACCCGTCCTCGGCCGCTGTCGAACGCCATCGAGGCGTTGGACCGCGTAGACGGGGAGGTGCTCGGGGTCTTCTGGCTCCACGCGCTCCCGTTCCAGACCCACGTGTCGGTGCCACCTCCGAAGAGGACGGTCTCGTTGCGCACGGAGTCGTACGCCATCGCGGCGCCGGTGCGCGCCGATGGTCCGGTCGAAGCCTTGAGCGTCCAGGTGGCGCCGTCCCAGACCCACGTGTCGCCATAAGTCTTTCCGCCGAATCCCCCGAAGACGACCGTCCTCGCGCGCGCGGCGTCGTACGCCGTCGCGTGGCTCTGACGGTTCGCGGGGCTCGGCGACGAGCGCAGCGTCCAACTCGTGCCGTTCCAGGCCCACGTGTCGTTCTCGTCTCCCCCGTCGTAGCCGCCGAAGATCACGAACTCGGCACGCGCGGCGTCGTACGCCCCAGCGGTTCTGCGCGGAGTCGGGCCGGTGGTCGAGACCTGCGTCCACGTCGTGCCGTCCCACGACCACGTGTCTCCGCGACCGCCCGCGTTCCAGCCGCCGAAGATCACCGTCTTGCCGCGCGCAGCGTCGAAGGCCATGGCGGGGCTGGTTCGCGCCAAGGGGCCGGTCGTCGCGACCTGCGTCCACGCGGCGCCGTCCCACGTCCACGTGTCGCCCACGGCACTCGAGCCTCGGTACCCACCGAAGAGCACCGTCTTGCCGCGGACGGCGTCGAACGCCATTCCGTGGGAGTTGCGCGCCGTCACGCCGGTGGTCGCGACCTGCGTCCACGCGGTGCCGTCCCACGTCCACGTGTCGCCGGCGTCGCCGGTGCTGTCGGTCCCGCCGAAGAGCACCAGCTTGCCGCGGACCGCATCGAAGGCCATCGCGTGGTTCGAGCGCGGCGAGGGGCCGGTCGTGGCGACCTGCGTCCACGTCGTCCCGTCCCAGGTCCACGTGTCGCCGAGCCTTCCGCTGCCGCTGCCGTAGCCGCCGAAGAGGACGATCTTGCCGCGTACGCCGTCGTACGCCATCGCGTGATCGTATCGCCGGCTCGGGCCCGGGACCTTTCGCTCGGCCCAGCTCACCCCGTCCCACTCCCAGGTGCTGGCATCGAGCCCCCCTCCGCCGAAGAGGACGACCTTGCCGCGCCCGGCGTCGTACGCCATCGCATGGGAGTTGCGCGCGAAGGGCGGCGGCGTGCGCTCTTGCCACACCCCCGTCTCGATCGCCGGATCGAGCAGCACCGGGTACGCGAGCCCTTTCGCGTCGAGACGCACGACGAGCCGCTCTCCCTCGAGCGCGAGCACCGCCTCGCGCCGCGTGCCCTGCGCGTCGATCGCGAACGGCACCGGCATCCGGAAGCGGACCACGCCGAGCGCGTCGGCGAAGGCGACCGCGCCCGACGCCTCGACCCGTGCCGTCGGGAGGCCTGAAGGGAGCGCGAGCCGGTAGGCGAACTCCGTCGGCGCCGACTCGTCGCGCAGCACGTAGAACCACTCGAGCCTCTCGCGCTCTGCGACGAACAGCACGTCGGTCGCCGCGTACGCGTCGCGAAACTCGGCGCGCCCTTCCGCCTCGGAGACCTTGGAAGGTCGCGCCCCCTCGGGGGTGAGCGTCAGCGTGAGGGGTTCGCTCTGCCCGACCCCCGCGCGGATCGCGCCGTCGGCGCGCTCGGGGATCCGCGCTCCGAGCTCGAAGCGAGAGCCTGCGTCGGCGGCGCGAAAGCCGGGAGAGGTGAGCACGTCTCCTGCCCGCGCCCATGCGCCCGGCGACGGCGCGAGCCGCTGGGCGATCGCGGGATGACCCGCCGCCAGCCGCGTCGCGAGCGCCGCGACCACGCCCGACTCCGCGTTCGTCGCGACCGACGCGTCGGCGCCTGCAGGGGCCGAGGTATCGGTCGGGACGCTGCAGCTGATGATCGCGGAGACGAGCGTGAGGACGAGCGCGACGAGCCAGCGGCGATGCATGGATTCCCTCCGCGAAAGAGGCACGAGCGCCGTCCGTCGCCTCCGCATCCTAGAAGGCGAGAAACGACGCTGTCACGCCGCGGTCAGCCGATGCGTGTGTGAGAGGTGGTGGGAGGTGCGCCCGTCGATCGAGCGGCCGGAACGACACGCGATCCCGCAACGCGTCATCGTGTCGCACATGTACGGCGTGCGGGCGTGCGATTGACGCGTGGTCGAAGTCCCCATGACGTTTTCCACGATCCGCGCGTGGCCGATCGCCACTGCCTGGTCGAGGAGCAGGCCGGCCTGGTGGTGCTCACCGACCTGATGTCGCGCACCGGCGTGTTCGTGCGCCTGCGCGGCGAGCAGCGCCTGTTCACCGGCGACGAGCTGCTCGTCGGCCGCACGGTCCTCCGCGTCGACGTGCGCGCGGGCCGCTGACGGGTCGCCCCGCGATCGCGTGCCAGGCGCCGGTGCCTCCCGGCACGGCGTGCTACGCTCCGCTCCGACGAACATCCGACGCGCGCACGAGGCCGATCATGGAGCTGTTCCCGCGGATCACGACGAACCCCCACCAATGCGGCGGTCGCCCGTGCGTCCGGGGCATGCGCATCCGAGTGACCGACGTGCTCGACCTTCTGGCGACTGGGCTCGGCATCGACGAGGTCCTCGCCGAGCTGCCCGACCTCGAGCGTGATGACGTCATCGCATGCCTGAAGTTCGCGAGCCGCCGCGTCGACCACCCGATCCTCGCGGCATGAGGGTCTGGATCTCCGCGCTCGTCACGCTGCGCGTGATCGTGCGCGAGAGCGGTGAAGAGCAGAGCGCCACGGTCGTTCAACGAAAGCACACCGCGGCGTCGCAGCTGATACGCACGAGCTCCACGCCGTTCGCGTCGTAATGCACGTTGAACAGCTTGTTGAACGTGACGCGCTCGACCACCACACGCGCGGCGCCCGGGACGAAACAAGCGTCGCCGATGCAGAGCGAGCTCTCGACCAGCTCCGCAGCCCTGCCGCGGCACTCGATTGCCGCGAGCTGATGGTGGTCGTCGCGCACCGAACGCAGCTCGTGGCACCCGATTTTCGCGAGCACGGGCTCGGCGTGGACGCCGAAATAGCGCTTGGACGCGATGTACCCGGCGGGGTCGTACTCGATCGTCACGCGCGCGGCGCCGAGCGCCAGGGCTGGACTGCCCGCGGTGTCGAAATACGACTGCGCGATCGCGCGGCCGCGCGTGTCGTATTCGAGGCGCTCCTCGAACGGGTACTGCACGGAACATCCCGACGGTACGCCGCTCATGGTGAAGCAGCGCTTGGTCGTCTGCCGGCCGCGGTCGTCGAAGGTGTACTTCACGAACGCTCCGTCCTCGCCCTTGCCGCCGAGGCAGCTGATCGGCGCGAGCTTCGTGTCGCGACACCGCTGCTCGATCGCTTGGCCGAGCGCGTCGCGCTGGTACTCGCGAACGGCGGGGCGGCCGACGAGCTCGCCGTTCACGCCGTGCGTCTTGCGCGCGAGCTCCTCGCACTTCGCGTTGCGTACCCAGATCGTCGCCGCGACGCCGTTGTCGAGGGTCGGATTGCCTTGCGCGTCGACGCGCAAATACGCGGTCTGGCACCCGTTGTCGTCGTACTGCCAGCGCGCCTCGACATCGAACGCGCCGGTGCGCGTCACGCAGCGCCTGCGCGCGATGAGGCCGTTCTTCGCATACTCGTTCTTTGCACGGGCGCAGCCCGCGGCTCGCAGTTGGCCGTCGAGATCGATGTAGACCGTCTCGACCTCGTAGCCGAGCTCGTCGACGGTGCTCCGATACTCGTGTTGACCGCTGCGGAACGTCGCGCGCGTGCCGTCCGCGCGCAGGCACGCGCCGTGGACGACATGACCGCGCTCGTTGCGCTCGTGGACGACGCGCTCGCAGCCGTGCTCGCCGGGATACGGTCGGTCGGTCTCGTCGTAGCAGATCGCCTCGTGCTCGAACCCGCGGCCGTCGGGCACGAGCTTGCGGTGGTGGCACTCGTCGCCGACGACGCCGGTGCGGAACACGACGAGCTCGCGACCGTCGGCGGTGACCGTGCGGACCGCGCGCTCCACGCCGTGCGCGTCGAGCTCGAGGACGGTCAGGGTCCCAGCCGCGTCGTGCGAGAGCACGCGGCGCCGAAGCTTCGTGCCGGTCGGCGAGATCTCCTGTGCCTCGATGACCTCGTCGCCACGGAAGCGTAGGACCCAGTGCCACGAGCCGACGGCCTGGTTGGCCGTGAGCGGATCCACGCCGTAGCCGCGCGTCACGTGCCCCCACGAGCGAAACCGCGCGACGCGCTCGCTCGGCTGCGGCTGCGGCTGCGGCTGCGGCTGCGGCTTCGGCGCCACCTTCGCCGCACCACAACCGACGAGCGTCAGGACGAGGACAGCGAGCGCGCGCGTCATCGGCATGACAAGCCTCAGTCGGTAGATGCGTCCGCGAACCGACATATTTCTAGGCTCGCCACCCAGTGTGGGCTCTCTAGATCGGAACTCGTCCATTTGCATTCCGCAATCTTCCGCCTGTCGTTCGGATAGCAAGGGTAGACGCAGCGGGCGCCGAGCAAATCGGAACTACACTTCCCGTTCGGTAGCCAGCCGCCGGGCTGCTCGGTCGGGCAGTACAACGGCACGTTGTAACCGCCATCTGCTTCCGGCACGTTGGCAGCGGCATCACTCGGGTCCTTCGACGGAGCGGAATCGCAGGCACACAGAAGGAGAGCGGCCACCACCGTCGGCCAAGGAATGGACATGTGAGTCAATACACAAGAATGTTTGGACAGTCGCAATGGGCATCGGGATCCGCGTCAATCCAGAGACCTCTACAGCGGGCTGAGGATCCAAGCGTCCCCGGCGGGTCCCAGGGTCCGAGCTTCCATCATCCAAAGATCATGCGCACTTCACTGGGGGCGCAGCGTGTATCGGGCGCGGTCGGCGTCTCTCGTGGAGTCGCTCAGGTCGTTGACGACGAATCACGCCCAGCGCGCCGTGGTGCGAGGCCCGGTCGAACGACGGCCTACGCGCCCTCGACGAAGACGCTCGGCCGGTCGCGGCTGAACGCGTAGCTTCCATAAAGGGCGCCGCCGCGATGCGAAACGCGAGCGAGCGCTCGTCGGCCCGTCCGCTGATCGGGTCGACGTATGCGCGCCGCGAGACCAGCTCGACGATGCCGAGCTGCAGCCGCGCATCTCGTCGCGGCAGTAGGGCACGCGCGTGCGAGGCCACTCCGCGATCTCGACGCGCGCGTCCTTCGGACCGGTCTTCAAAAGCCCGACCGCGCCGCCGACCCAGATGCGCTGCCAGAGGCGTCGACCTGACCGAGTTGCGTCCAGGGCGTCGCGCCGATGCCCTTCGCCTCCGACGCGTGTGTGAGCGACACGCATGCCCCCTGCGTTTGCTCCTGTGTCCACGACGGTGCCGCGCCGTCTGCTCGGAGCGGTGGCCTGCGCGTGCGCGGCCGCGTCTGCGGGCGTGGGCGCGTCGGTCTGACCAGGCCGCAAACTGCGGTCAGACGTCGGCGCGAGGAGCTCGGCAGGGTCCTCGTCCGACTTGCGTTCTCCTGGCCGTCGCGAGACCAGGTCATGCCTCGCCATCGAGAAGCCCGCTAGGAGGCCGTCGTTCCGCAACGGCGCGCTCCACTCCGCGCCCGGACGTTCGGCGGGCAGCGTCAGCGCGATTCCCACACGCGGAGCGCCGGCAGCTCGATCGCGGTGAGGAAGCCGTCCTTGCCCGCGCCGGTGTCGATCGCGACGACGCACTCGCCGGCCCACATGTCCGTCGGATCCGCCGGCGTGTAGCTCGAGAGCTCCGGCGGCAGGCACTCGGTCACCGTGTGACCGACGATCACGCGCTTGCCGCGGTACTCGCGGAAGAAGGCCTCGCTGCGCGTCCACAGCGTCGCGTTCGCGGGCTCGGTCTCGCGCGGGTGGAGGAAGCGCCCGTCGCGGCCGGTGGCCGCGCTGGCTGGAACGCGCTCGATCAGCCCGGCGTGGACGTAGAGGCCGTGCTCGTCCTCGTACCAGAAGGGCAGGGCGCGCATCCACGCGACGACGTCCTCGGGGAAGAACGCGCCCTTGAACAGCGGGTCGAGCTCCTCGGGCGTGGGGAACGCGTCGGGCGCCGGCACCGGCCCGCCGGTGTAGCTCCGCATCGTCGCGAGGCAGCCGTTCGACGGCGGGAACACGAACTCGTCCCAGCGACGATCGAGCACGCGGACCCAAGCGTCTTCGTGGTTTCCGCGCAGGCACACGACCTTGAACGCCGCGTTGCGCTCGATGCCGCGTACGACCTCGATCACCTCGGCCGAGTGCGGGCCGCGATCGAGGTAGTCGCCGAGGAAGACCAGCGTGTCGCCGGCCTCGAGCGTCGGCATCTTCGCCACCAGCGCCCGCAGCGCCGCGAGATCACCGTGGATGTCGCCGACGACGAAGGTCCGACCGCTCATGCCACCGCAGAGTACCGCAGACGCGCGATCTCATGCTGCCGGCGGGACGAGCACGACGCGCTCCGACGCCAACCACGCGGCGAAGCGCAGGCACTCCGGGACCACGCACTCCCGTCGCGCTGTCAGGTCACGATCTCGTCGTACCCGCGGCCGACCATCTGCAGCAGGCAGAAGCCGTTGCCGAAGGGATCGGCGAAGAACGCGAGCCGGCCGTAGGCGTGGTCCTGCAGCGTGCCCTCCTGCGTCGCGCCGGCGGCGAGCACGCGCGCGATCGCCTCCTCGATGTCGTCGACCAGGAAGTCCATGTGGACCGGCGTCCAGTGACGCGCGTAGGTGCGGACGCCGCCGGGACAGGGGATCGTCCCGGCGGCCTTGACCAACAGATAAAGACGCGACGACGCCCCGAGCAGCTCGACGAATCGAAATCTTCACCCATGCGGCGCCCGACCTTCAGGTCGAACGCCGTGGTGTAGAACGCGATCGCCCGCTCGAGGTCGTCGACGTCGATGTTGACGAGGACGTCCACCGCCTATCTGTAGAACCGGCCGTTGTTCTTGGCGAGGTTGACCAGCGTCGGCGCGGGCTCGAAGCGCGCGCCGAAGCGGTCGCGGTACTGCTCGGTGCGCCGCAGGATCTCGGCCGGGCCGATGCTGTCGACGTAGCGGAACGGCCCCCCGCGGAACGGCGGGAAGCCGAGGCCGAAGATCGCGCCGATGTCGCCGTCGCGCGGTGAGCGGAGGATGCCCTCGCCGAGGCAGCGGAGCGCCTCGTTGACGAACGCGAGGACCAGACGCATCTGGATCTCCTCGACGGGCAGCTTCGTCGTCGGGCTGATGCCGAGGACGCCGTAGACCGAGGCGTCGACGCCGCGGGTCTTGCCGTCCTTCACGCGGTTGCCCTTGTCGTCGTACAGATAGACGCCGCGCCGGTTCTTGCGCCCCTTGCGGCCGTCGGCGACGAGCTTGTCGGTGCCGGCCGGCGGCGTCATGCGCTCGCCGAACGCCTCGAAGAGCACCTTGGCGACGTGCGCGCCGACGTCCATCCCCACCTCGTCGAGCAGCGTCATCGGGCCGACCGGGAAGCCCCAGTCGACGAGCGCGTCGTCGATCACCTCGACCGGTACGCCCTCGCTCAGGAGGTGCGCCGCCTCGTTCATGTAAGGCGCGAGGATGCGCGTGGTGTAGAAGCCGGGGCCGTCGTTGACGACGATGACCGTCTTGCCCTGCTTCTTGCCGAGCGCCACCGCGGTGGCGACCGCGTCGTCGCTCGAGCCCTTGTGACGGATCACCTCGAGGAGCGGCATCTTCTCGACGGGCGAGAAGTAGTGCATGCCGACCACGTTCTGCGGGCGCGCGCTCGCCTCGGCGATCTTGCCGATCGGCAGCGACGAGGCGTTCGACGCGAAGATCGCGTCGGGGCCGAGCTTCGCCTCGGCCTCGCGCACCACGCGGTGCTTGAGCGCGAGGTCCTCGAACACCGCCTCGACCACCAGATCGCAGCGGCCGAAGCCCTCGAAGCCGGTGGTGCCGGTGACCAGCGCCTCGACCTGATCCTTCTCGATGCGCGAGAGGCTCTTCTTCTTCACGCGCCCGCCGAGGATCTTGTCGACGTAGGCGAGGCCCTTGCCGAGCGACTCGTCGTCCCTGTCCTTCAGGCGCACCGGGACGCCGGCGTTGGCCGAGACATAGGCGATGCCGGCGCCCATCAGGCCGGCGCCGATCATGCCGACCTTCTTCACCTCGCGCGGCTTGACGTTCGGGTTGGCGACGCCGGTGTCCTTCTTCAGCTCCTGCGTCGCGAAGAAGATGCCCATCAGCTGCCTGGCCGTCTCGGAGACGACCAGCTCGCCGAACGCGCGCGCCTCGACGTCGGCCGAGGCGTCGAACCCGCGGCCGCCGAACGTCTCGAGCACGTCGATGATCGCGAACGCCGCCGGGTAGTGACCCTTGGTCTTCTTCTGGGTGAGCTGCCGCGCCTTCTTGAAGAGCACGCGGCGCCCGACCGGGTTGGCCTCGAGGGCGAGCGTCTGCAGCGCGGCGGCGCCGCCCTGCTTCTCGAGCTTCGCGAGGAACGAGAGCGGTTTCTTCGGCTTGTCGGCGAGCGCGCGCGCGTGCTGGCAGGCGACCTCGAGGAGGAGCGCCTTGGGCACCACCTCGTCGACGACGGAGAGCGCCTTGGCCTTCTTCGCGCGCAGGTTCTTGCCGGTGAGGCCGTGGTCGAGCGCGGCCGAAAGGCCGACGATCTCGGCGAAGCGCTGCAGCCCGTTGGCGCCCGGCAGCAGCCCGAGCTGGATCTCGGGGAAGCCGAACGCGGTCTTCTTGTCGTCGGTGCATACGCGCGCGTGGCACGCGAGCGCGACCTCGAAGCCGCCGCCGAGCGCCGGCCCGTGGATGGCGGCGACGATCGGCTTCTTGGCCGACGCGAGCCGCGCGCAGCCGCGCTGCCCGGAGCGCGAGAGCGCCTCGGCGTCGGACGCGGTGCGCACCGCCTTGAGCATGTCGATGTTGGCGCCGACGATGAACGAGTCGGCCTTGCCGCTCTGCAGCACGACCGCGCGGATCGACGCGTCGCTCTCGACGCGGTCGAGCATCTCGTCGAACTCGGCGACGAAGTTGGCGTGCAGCGAGTTCACCGACGCGCCGGGCACGTCGTAGGTGATCAGGCCGATGCCGTCGGGGCGCACCTCGAGGCGCAGCGCGCCGGTGTCGCGCGCATGGCTGGGAGAGGCGCCGTTGCCCTTGCTGGTCGAGACCTCGGGAGTCGTCGCGTTGGCCATCACGAAACCTCCAGGACCGCCGCGGCGCCGAGGCCGCCCGCCGCACAGAGCGTCACCAAGCCGAACTGGCCGCCGCGCCGCTTGAGCTCGCGCAGCACGGTGTGGACCATGCGCGCGCCGGTCGCGGCGAAGGGGTGCCCGATCGAGATCGAGCCGCCGTGCACGTTGAACTTCGCGTCGTCGATCTCGCCGATCGGCTGGCTGCGACCGAGCTTCTCCTCGGCGAACTTCTTCGAGGCGAACGCCTGCACGTTGCAGAGGACCTGCGCGGCGAACGCCTCGTGCATGTCGACGAGATCGATGTCCTTGAGCGTGAGGCCCGCCTTCTCGAGCGCGATGGGCGTCGCGTACGAGGGGCCCATGAGCATCCAGTCGTTCGGATCGAGGGCGGCGTAGCCCCAGGAGCGCAGGTAGCCGAGCGGCTCGTAGCCGAGCGCCTTGGCCTTCTCTTCGCTCATCAACACCAGCGCGCTCGCGCCGTCGGTCAGCGGCGAGGAGTTGGCCGCGGTGAGCGTGCCGTACTTGCGGTCGAACACCGGGCGGAGCTTGGCCATCGCGTCGGCGGTCGCGTCCTTGCGCACGAGGTTGTCCTCGCCGATGGCCTTGTCGAACTTCGGCGGCACGACGACGTGCATCACCTCGTCGGCGAAGACGCCCTCGCTCCACGCGCGGGCGGCCATCGCGTGCGACCGCACGGCGAACGCGTCTTGCTCCTGGCGCGAGATGCCGCCCTCGCGCGCCATCTTCTCGGCGCTCTCGCCCATGGTGAGCCCGGTCGACGGCTCCTTGAGCGCGGGCGGGACCGGCGCGAGATCTCTCGGCGAGAGGCCGGCGAAGATCTTGAGCTTGTCGAGCAGCGTCTTGGCGCGCGAGGCCTCGACCAGCGCGCTCGCGAGCCGCTTGCTCACCGCGATGGGCACGTCGCTCGCGCTGTCGGCGCCGCCGGTGATCGCGACGTCGTGCTGGCCGGCGAGGATCGCCTCGGCCGCCGAGGTCATCGACTGGATCGACGTCGCGCACGCGCGCGACACCGAGAACGCCTCGACCGATTTCGGCATCCCTGTGCCGAGGACGATCTCGCGCGCGATGTTCGGGGCGCTCAGCGACGGGACGACCTGCCCGTAGACGAGCATCCCGATCTCCTTCGGATCGAGCTCGGCGCGCTGCAGCAGCTCCGAGACGACGATCTTCCCGAGGTCGAGCGCGGAGAGATCGCGATACGCGGTCCCCTGCTTCGCGAACGGCGTACGAAGCCCGGCGACGATCGCGACGCGACGCTTTCCGTTCTTCTTCGCCTCACTCTTGCTGTGGCGCTCGCGCGCTCCCGGTCCGGCCATGATCGAGCCTCCGCGGTGTGACTGAATGGCGATTCAGTCTGCGAAGGTTGAGGCGCCTGCCGCGCTGCGTCAAGGGCCGTCAGGGGCCGATTTTCACGATCGGGTTTCCGGCGGCCGACGTCCCGACGACTTTCGCCGACTGAAAGGGCGCTGCGATCGTCGCAGAACCCGCCGCGAGCTTCGGCGGCTGTGGCGCCGGTCCCGCCGCGCGCTTCATCTTCATCTTCGCGCCGAACTGGTTGCCCCTGCGGTCGACCGTCATGTGATCGTCGTCACGGAAGGCGATGACGACCTCGTCGTTGCCGTTCTTGATGCGCACCCACCCGGGCCGCGAATCGAGCACGTCGTAGGTCGACGACAGCACGGGCTGCCCCGGCGCTTGGATCTGCACCTGGCTCCCGGTGTACGTGATGCGGACGGCCTGGGCCTCCGGCGAGTCGGCCTGCGCCTGCAGCGCCGCGGCGCTCGCGGAGCCGGCGGGCGAGCTCGCCTCGAAGCCGTCGACCTGCCACGTGCCGCGGAGCAGCTCCGCGCCGGGCCTCTTCGGCGCGGCCGGCAGCTGCTTCGCCGGTTCGGGCCGTGTCTCGGGCTGACGTTCGCACGCGGCGGACGCGAGCGAGAGGGCGAGCAGGACGGGAGCCAGACGCACGCCCGCATCTTGAGCGCGCGCGCCCCGATCGTCCACGTCTTCCCGCGGCCGTGGTATCGCCCGGGTATGAGCCCCCCCGGTCCCGTGGTCGTCGCGACGCACGGCCACTGCTTCGACGGCCTGGCGTCCGCGGTCCTCTTCACGCACCTGCTGCGCTCGATCGACGCCGGCCGGTACGCGCAGCTGCCGTTCGTCTACCGCGGCCAAGCGTACGACCCCGGCAAGAGCGGCGTCGACCCGGCGATCTTCGCCAACGCCTCCGAGAGCGCCATCCTCGATTTCCGGTACACGGCGACCGACCGGCTCACCTGGTACTTCGACCACCACGTGAGCGCGTTCCCGGGCGACGCCGAGCGCGCCCACTTCGCGGCGCTGCAGCAGCGCGGGCGCGCCTTCTACGACGCGAAGGCCGGCTCCTGCACGATGCTCGTCGACCGCACCGCCCGCAGCACCTTCGGCGTCGACACCGCGCGCTTCGAGGAGCTCGTCCGCTGGGCCGACATGATCGACACCGCCGGGTTCCCCACGCCGATGATGGCGGTCGAGCGCACCCACCCCGAGATGAAGCTCCTCGCCGTCATCGAGCAGCAGGGCGACGACAAGCTGCTCAGCGACCTGGCCGTGCGGCTGTCGCAGCGGCCGCTCTCCGAGGTGGCGGTCGACCCGGATCTCGTCGCGCGCTTCACGCCGCTCGACGCGCTCCACCGCGAGCACGTCAACCGCATCCGCGCGCGCGCGCAGCACCGCGGCGCGGTGGTGTGGGTCGATCTCCTCGAGCTGCCGGTCGAGACGGTCACCAAATTCGTCACCTACGCCGACTACCCCGACGTGCCCTACAGCGTCGTCGCGTCGCGCACCGAGAAGCGCTGCAAGATCTCGGTCGGCTACAACCCGTGGTGCAAGATCCCGCGCACGCACGACATCGCGAGGATCTGCGAGCGCCACGGCGGCGGCGGGCACCCGGTCGTCGGCGCCATCGCGCTGCCGGCCGACGTCGAGCGGTGTCGCAAGCTCGCGCTCGAGATCGTCGAAGAGCTGCAGCGCTAGACGCCGCGCTGCCGGGCCGTCGGGTGCGTACCCGCCATGCCGTCCTGGGCATCAGCGGGGGCACTTCAGGGCGGCCGCGCGTGCTCGCGCCTGCTCCAGGGTCACCGATCGGGGGCGCGCCGACGCCCATCGATCGATGACCACGCGGTACGCGGCGCACGCGCCCGACGCGTCGTGCGCGGCCTCGAGCGCCTGCGCGAGAGCGAGCTGCGCGCGTGTGTGCGAGACCGGCATGTCGAGCACGACGCACGCAGCGGCACCGGCGGAGAGGAGCGGCAACGCGAGATCGATCTGCCCGGCCCGGAGGTGAACGGCTCCGGTGTGCGCGGTGGCGAGGGTCGCCGGCCGGAACGGAGGGAGCGGCGCGAACGCAGGCAAGGCGGCGATCGCGTCGCGCGCCGACGCGGGCTCGTTCGCGCTCGCCGCGTGCGCGGAGAACCATAGGTACCGCGCGAAGAACGGCGACAGCTTCGGTCTCCAGCCCTCGATCCATCGGGCTCGTCGCGAGTCGAACGGCGCCTGCGCGAGGAGACCGCTCGCGCGCTGGACCGAGAGCAGTCGCGGCGTGGGATCCGCCGCGATCGCGAGATCGTCGCGGCCGGGCTCGCCGATCCACGCGGCTTGCCGCTCGAGGTGGGCGTGCGCGAGCGCGCCCGCTTCGGCGATGCGACCGGTCTCCTCGAAGACGTCGATGGCGAACAGCGTCGCCATGGCGTGCGGTCGCTCGATCGGCTCGCCCTCGACGAGACGATGCAGCATGGCGACGTGTCGCTCTGCGGCCGCGAAATCGCCCGAGATCAGGTCGAGCCGCACGCGGTCTTCGAGCTCGCCGCGCTCGCGATCGACCGGCGCGAGCCGTGCCCATCGCTGCTCGAGGACCTCGCGCACGGCGGCGGGAGGACGACCGAGCGCCGCGAGCGCCCGGGCGAGCTGCGCGTACCCGAGCGGGCTCGAAGGCTCGCGCACGATGAGCGTGCGGGCGTCCTCCTCGACGCGACCGCACTGGCCCTGTTGCTCGAAGATCGCGTCCCGCGAGAGCCGGCAGTCGACCGCGGACGGGGAGAGGTCGAGGCACGCTCCGAACGACGCGAGCGCCGCGTCGAAGGTCCCGAGGTACGCCTGCGCGGTGCCCTTGACGTAGAGAGCCTCGGCGCACGACGGATCGAGCGCCAACGCGCGGTCGGCGGCCGACAGCGCGAGCGGGATGTCGCCCCGAAGGAGCGCGAGGAGCGCGCGGTAGGTCGCGATCTCCGCGTCGAGGGCGTGCTTCGACGCGATCTCGGACAGTCGCTTGTCGAGCTCCTGGTAGTCCGGCGGGTGTCGCTGGACGAACGGCTCGTTCGCCCACAACAGCAGCCGATCGCGGTCGTCGAGCTGCGTGCGCAGCGCAGTCGCGCGCTGGAGCGCCTCGCGCCCCGTGGCACCGTCACCGGACCAGAACGCCACGAGACCGTGGCGCAGGTGGGCGGCGGCCATCGCGGGATCGAGCTGCGCCGCGCGCGCGAAGCCCGCGATCGCTTGCGGCACCGACGCGTCGCGCATCCCCAGCAGGCCGCTGCGGTACGCCGCCGCCGCCTCTGCGTTCGTCGTGGGCGGTATCGGAAGATCGAGGATCGCGGTGGGTCGCGCGACCGAAGGAGCGGGCGCCGGCACCTTCGCCGGCGCGTCGCCGCGGGGTCGGACGAGCGCGGTCACCGCAGCCAGCGCGGCGATCGCGAGAACCGCGACGGCGACGTCTTTGCGGAGCCACCTCGTCCTGCGGGGGGCGGGCGGAGCGCGGGACGGGAGCCGCCCCGTCGACGCGATCGCCTCGATGAGCGCCTCCATCGTGGCGTACCGTTCGTCCCGCTCGCGCGACATCGCGCGGGCGACGATCGAGCCGAGCGCGTGAGGCGCCTCCGCGATCTCGTCGACGCGAGGCGGCGACTCGGTGAGGATCTCCGCGAGCAGCGCCGCCGCATTGCGGCTCGATTTCCAGGGCGAACGACCGGAGAGGAGCTCGTACGCCAGCACTCCCCACGCGAACTGATCCGCGCGGCCGTCGACCGGCTCGCCCGTGATCTGCTCGGGCGCCATGTAGCGTGGTGTGCCCACGAGATCGCCCTGCGCGGTCAGCGTCACCGCGTCCCCGTGGGCGGTCGGCGCCGCGGGGGCGTCCTGCGTCACCGCCTCCTGATCGAGGTGAGCCGCCCGCGCGATCCCGAAGTCGAGCACCTTTGCCAAACCGTCCTCGCGCACCAGCACGTTGGCCGGCTTGACGTCCCGGTGCACGAGGCCACGCCGGTGGGCGGCCGAGAGCGCGCGCGCGACGTCGAGCAGCCAGCCTACGCGCGTGGAGAACGGGATCGACGGATCCCCCACGTAGTCGCCCAGCGGGCGTCCAGTGACGTGCTCCATCGCGATGTACAGCTCGCCGTCCTGCACGCCCACGTCGTGGAGAGAGACGACGTTCGGATGGTCGAGCGCTGCCACCGCGCGCGCCTCGCGGAGCAGCCGTGCGCGCGCAGTCGAGTCGGACGCCAGATCGGCGCGCACCACCTTGAGCGCCACCCGACGTCGGAGCAGCTCGTCGAACGCGCGATACACCGTCCCCATGCCGCCTTCGCCGAGCACTGCCTCGAGCCTGTAGCGATCGATCCGCTCCCCAACGGCTCGGGCCATCCATCCCTCCTACAGGTGGCGGATCCAAGCCGCGCACAGGACCGCCACGACCGCCGCGATCGCGGCGAGCGCGAGCCAACGCGTGCCCGGCGACGCCGACGATGGCTGCGGCCGCTCGCGGGCTCGCGACGCGACCTCGATCAGGCGCTCGGGCCCGACCTCCGGCATCGCTCCGACCACCATCGCATCGAGCTTGGCGACCGCGCCGCTGAGCGTCGGCTGCTGGGCGCGCGCGGGCATCGGCGGACGCGGCTGCACGTCGGGCGCGAACGGACGGAGCTCCTCCGCGAGCTCGCGCGCGGAGGAGAGTCGATGGGCCGGCGAGGTGGCGAGGGCGCGGTCGATCACGGCGGCGAGGCCGGGCGCGATGGTGGCGAACGCCGCGCGCATCGGCCGTCTTCGCCCGGCCGCGACTGCGCCCGCGATCTCCTGCACCGTGCGCCCCTCGAAAGGCGCCCGCCCCGTGATCATCGTGTAGAGCAGCGCGCCCAACGCGAAGACGTCCGATCGCGCGTCGCACGGAAGACCGCGGGTCCGCTCGGGCGCGACGAACGGCGCCGCGTGGACATCGGGCTCCGCTCGTTCGTTCGATCCCCAGCCGAAGCCGAGGACCTTCACGGGCGAGGAGGGACCGACGACGACGCATCGCGGTTCGAGCTGTCCGTGCACGACGCCTGCAGTGTGGGCCGCCTGGAGGGCCGAGAGGACCTCCAGGGCGAGCTCGCAGGCGCGTCGTGGCCCGAGCGCGCCCGAATGCGCGAGGGCGCGGTCCAGGGACTCCCCCTCCACGGGCTCCATCAGGATGTATGGGACACCGTCCGCGGTGACTGCGACGTCCCAGACGTCGACCACGTTCGGGTGCCGGACGAGGGCGGCGGCGCGGGCCTCCCCGACGAGGCGCGACCGGGCGCCTGGATCCGGCCCCAGCTTCGGCGTCAGCAGCTTGAGCGTGACGTCGCGTCCCACGAGCTTGTGGCGTGCGCGCCAGGTCTCCGTTCCGGCGCTCGTCGTGAGCAGCTGGCTCAGCTGGAAGCGGTTCTCGACGAGCTCTCCGACGGCGGCCACGGCGTGATCCCCGTTCGGAACAACGGCCGGTTCGAGCCCGAAGTTGAGGCTGGGTTTCGAGGAGTAGGCGGTACAGGGAGCACACGACCATACCTCCGCGGGGCGGCCCCCACCCGAAGCCGCCCGGCCGCGCCACCTCCCCGCGACGGGTGCCGCAGCTGGTGGGCGTTCGCCGATTCTTGCTCTGCTCTCGGGGGCTGATCTTTTCAGCCCCCGATCGCCGCGCGGGCTGATTTCTTCAGCCCCCGCAGGCAGAGCGGGTTTCCGAAGCGGCGGCGGTCGAAGGAAGCTCGCTCGTCGCCTTGCTGGCCTCGCGCGCCGGGCACCAGAGCTCCCCACGGGGATCCCGCCCTGCTCTGCGAGCCGAGCCAAAACAGAGCCGGACTTCCGCCGACGGCGCTAGTCCTTCGACCGCGCGAGCACCAGCGCGTAGCTGCGACCAGCCGAAGATCCGAGCACCAGCGCGCTCTCGACGTCGCCGCGCTCGACGAGCGCCGCCGCCGCCGCGAACGCGAACCCGCCGAGGCCCTCGTGACGGCCGACGGCGGCGACCACGTCGCGCACCTCGCAGTCGCTCCAGGCCGTGCCCGACAGCGCGGCGCCGAGGTCGTCGGAGCGTTCGGCGACGATCACCATCGCCTTGCCGCGTGGCGCCTTCACCTGGGACGCGATCGCGGCGGCGCTCTCGCCCTGCACGACGTCGATCAGCTCGACCGGCCCGCGCTCGGTCGACAGCCGCGCCGCCGCCGATCCTTCGCTGCGGTCGGAAGGGCGGGTCTTCCCTTCGAGCGCGCGGAACGCCGGCGCGAGGCAGTTGGCGGCGATGTCGCTCGGACCCTCGATGCTGCCGGCGACGATGCTCTCGGCCGCGGCCGAGGCGATGAAGTCGAACGCCGTCGCGAGGGCCGCCTCGCCGCTCGTCGACAGATCGGCGACCGAGAGCGCCGGGCCGTGGAGGCCGAGGTAGATCGACACGTGACCCGTCGGCGACGACGGCACGAGGTTCGGGAACTCGGCCGGCGGCACGAGGCGCGGGCCCTTCTCGAGCAGCCTGGCGAGGAACGACGCGCTGCCGTCGGCGTCGCCGTAGCTCGAGCCCATCACCACGCCGTCTTCGGGCTGCGCGCCCGCCAGCGACGCGGCGACGACGCCGAGCCGCGCGGCGCGATCGAGGCGGCGGGCGCGCGCCGGATCGAGCCCGCCTGCAGGCCCCGCGACGGGATCGACCGCGTCGGGTCGCGGCTCGGTCAGGCGCGCGTTCTCGACGCCGCGCAGCGCGCCGGCCGACGAGGCGCTGCCGGCTCCGGTGACGAACACGCGGCGCTCACCCGGCGCGCGGTCGCGCACCGACCCGCGTCGCGCGAGCGCGAGCACGGTGTCGACGCCGCCGAATCCGAACGAGTTCGACAACGCGACGTTCACCGTCGCGTCGGCGCCGCCCTTGGGCACGTGTCGCAGGCCCGCGCACTTCGGATCGATCTCTTCGAGGCCCGCCGTCGGCGGCACCTTGGAGTCGCGCACCGCGAGCGCCGCCACGATCGCCTCGATCGCCCCGGCGGCGCCGAGCGTGTGGCCCATCGCGCCCTTGGTCGACGACACCCAGGCGCGCCCGACGTGCTCGCCGAGCGCCGTCGTGAGCGCGCGCGACTCCATCGCGTCGTTGAGCGGCGTGGCGGTGCCGTGCGCGTTGACGTAGTCGACGTCGGCCGGCGAGAGCCCGGCGCTCGAGAGCGCGCGCTCGATCGCGCGGGCGGCGAGCGCGCCGTCTTCCGACGGGTTGGTGATGTGGTGCGCCTCGGAGGTGATCCCGACGCCGACCAGCTCGACGTCCCACTGCGCGCCGCGGGCCTCGGCGACCGCGGGCCGTTCGAGGACGGCGAAGCCCGCGCCCTCGCCGATGGTGAGCCCGCGGCGGTGGGCGTCGAACGGGCGCGCCGGCTCCGGATCGACCGCGCCGAGCGCGTTGAAGCCGGTGTAGGTGAGGCGACACAGGCCGTCGGTCCCGCCGACGACCACCGCGTCGACCACGCCGAGCTGCAGCCACGCCGCGCCGAGCGCGAACGCGTTGGCGCCGCTCGAGCACGCCGAGCAGAGGGTGCGCGCCCGCGCGAACGGACCGAGCGCGGCAACGAGGCGATCG
The DNA here is from genome assembly GCA_016182965.1 of Deltaproteobacteria bacterium. GTDB lineage: Bacteria > Myxococcota_A > Polyangia > Polyangiales > JADJMO01 > JALHOE01. Next base: position 35,234 of record JACPFM010000034.1, read on the forward strand.
CTGGTCGCCGACAGCGGATGGGCGAGCATCTCGGGGTTGGGCACGCGCTGCGCCGCGTCGGCGTGCATGCGGGCGAGCAGCCCCTCGGTCTCGTACATGCCGCCGGTCGTGCCGCCGACGATCAGCCCCACCCGCCGCGTCTTCGGATCGAGACCGGCCAGCGCGAGCGCCTCGCGCGCGGCCTCGAGCGCCATCGCATCGCTGCGCGACCACGGCGCGCCCTCGCCGCGGGGCGGCACGATGCCCTTCACCTCGGCCGCGATCGACGCGCGCTGGCCGCTCGTGTCGAAGAGCGTGACCGCGCCGATGCCGCGCTCGCCGCGGGCGAGGCGAGGCCACGCCTCGGCGACCGAGCGACCGACCGCGCAGACGATGCCGTACCCGGTGAGGGCGACGCGCAATGGGGACCTATTTCGTGGCGGGGTGGGTTTCGATCCACTCGGCGAGCGCGTCGACCGAGCGGAACGCGGTGCGACCGTCGGGGCCCTCGGGGATGCGCACGCCGTACTGCTCCTCGATGGACATCGCGAGCTGGAGCGCGTCGAGCGAGTCGAGCCCGAGGCCCTCCCCGAAGAGCGGCGCGTCGTCGACGATGCTCGCCGGGTCGCGCCCCTCGAGGTTCAGCTCGCGGACGATGAGGGCCTTGAGCTCGGTACGCAGGGTCTCACGGGTTCTGGACATCGGGGCCTTGTCCGGCGGGGGTAGCACGCGCCGGGCGACGCGGAAACGGCGCAGACACGGAGACGCCTCCGTGTTGTAACCTGCCGCCCATGTCTCGGCCCTCGCCCCGTTTCTCCCCTCGTTTCTCGCGTCTTCGCGCCGTGCTCGCGCTCACGACCGTGGCCGCGTGCACCTTGACCGCCGGCCGCTCGTCGGCCGCGGGCGAGTACGATTGGCGCAAGGAGCCGGGACAGGAGCACGGCAGCCAGGTCGCCTCCTCCGAGTGGCTGCCGATCATGATCGGCTCCGTCAGCGGCGCGATGGTGGGCGCGCTCGGCGGTTACGCGTTCGACGACCGGCAGCCGGCGCTCTGGGGCCCGATCCTCGGCGGCGTGCTCGGCGGTGTCGCCGGCGGCGCGGGCGGGGCGTGGGTCATCCGGAGCTTCCGCGACAAGGACACGCGCCTCGCCGGCACCATCAGCGGCGCGGGCGTCGGCGCCGCGCTCGGCGCGGTGCTGTGGGCCAACATGGAGCCCGACGGCCGCACGCTCGAGAGCATCGGCAAGTACGGCGCGCTCGTGGTCGGCCCGCTGCTCGGCGCGGTCGCTGGACGCCAGCTCGCCGCGTTCATGCAGGAGAGGCCGCCGCGCGAGGCGCCCGCCGCCGCGCCGGCTCCAGTGGCGATCGCACCGAGCTTCGCGCCGGTCATCGGCCCGCGCGGCGCCACCGGGATGACGTTCGCGCTCGCCGCGACGTTCTAGATCACCGGTCGCAATTGCGAGACGTCGGGTTGTGTTGGCCGCTCCGACCCGGTCATCAGTCGTCAGTCGTCAGCGCGAGACTGAGGATTTCTCCTGTCCTCCGTTGGGCTGGGCTGATGACTGACGACTGATGACTGACGACCAAGCCGACAGAGCGACGGCCAGGCGGTGTCCCGCGATTGCGACCGCGCGGATTCCGTCAGGCGGCGCCGAGCGCCCGGTCGAGGATCGCGTCGACGTGGCGGAGCACGTGCGAGAGCTCGAAGCAGTGGCGGATCTCCTCGGCGCTCAGCTTCGCCGCGACGTCGGCGTCGGCGAGCAGGCCGTCCATGAAGCTCACGCCGTCGCGCCACGCGCGCATCGCGTTGCGCTGCACCCAGACGTACGCCTCCTGGCGGGCGATGCCCTTCTCGACCAGCGCGAGCAGCACGCCCTCGCTGAAGAACAGGCCGCCGGTGCGCTCGAGGTTCTTGCGCAGGTTCTGGTCGTAGACCACCAGGCCCTCGATGAGCGAGGCGGTGCGATCGAGCATGAAGGCGAGGGTGGTCGTGGCGTCGGGCGCGATCATGCGCTCGACCGAGGAGTGCGAGATGTCGCGCTCGTGCCACAGGGCGACGTCCTCGAGCGCCGGGATCACCGCGGCGCGCACCACGCGCGCGAGGCCGCAGAGGTTCTCGCTCAGGATCGGGTTGCGCTTGTGCGGCATCGCCGACGAGCCCTTCTGGCCGGCGGTGAACGCCTCCTCCGCCTCGAGGACCTCGGTGCGCTGCCAGTGCCGCACGTTGGTCGCGAGCCGCTCGACGCCGGCGGCGACCACCGCCATCGCCGAGAACATCGCCGCGTGGCGATCGCGCGCGACGACCTGCGTCGACACCGTCTCCGGCCGCAGGCCGAGCCTGCCGAGCGCGTCGGCCTCGATGGCGGGCGTCAGGTGCGCGTAGGTGCCGACCGCGCCCGCGATCTTGCCGACGGCGATCTCCTCGCGGGCGACCTGCACCCGCGAGCGGCCGCGCGCGAGCTCCGCGTGGTGCCCGGCGAGCGCGAGCCCGAACGTGATCGGCTCGGCGTGGATGCCGTGCGAGCGTCCGATCATCGGCGTGTGCGCGTGCTCTCGCGCGCGCTTCGCCAGCGCGGCGAGCGCGCGATCGAGCCGCGGGAGCATCGCGTCCATCGCGTCGCGCAGCTGGATGGCGAGCGACGTGTCGAGGACGTCGCTCGAGGTCATCCCGCGGTGCAGCCACCGCGCGTCCTCGCCGACCTGCTCCTCGACGTGCGTGAGGAAGGCGATGACGTCGTGCTTGACCGTGCGCTCGATCTCGTCGACCCGCTCGACGTCGATCGCCGGGTTCTTCGCCCGGATGCGCGCCGCGGTGCCCCCGGGCACCAGCCCCGCCCGCTCCATGGCCTCGCAGCCGGCGAGCTCGACCTCGAGCCAGATCTCGTACCGCCGAGCCGGGCTCCACAACGCGGCCATGTCCTTGGGGGTGTAGCGGGGGATCATCGAGGCCCGGGTAGCCGGGCCGAGCCTTGCGGTCTACCCGTTCCCCCTCCCGCTCCCGCGCTCGCTCCGGGCCCTCGACAAGTCCCCCTTCGCCCACTACAGTGCGCCCCCCCTTGGATCCGCGGGCTTTCGGGCCCGCCCCGAGCCCCTACTCGCGGGGCTCACACGGAGACGGTCATGCGCGACATCCACCCGTACTACCCGCCCTGCACGATCAGCTGCGCGTGCGGCGCGACCTACCCGACCCGCTCGACGCGCGGCGACTTCACGGTCGACGTCTGCGGCGCCTGCCACCCGTTCTACACCGGCAAGCAGAAGCTCATGGACACCGCGGGCCGCATCGACCGCTTCAAGAAGAAGTTCGGCGATCAGGTGAAGGCCGCCCCGAAGCCCGGCAAGGACCCGAGCAAGCAGGGCCAGAAGATCGCCAAGAAAGAGAAGCCCGCCAAGGCCGAGAAGGCCGAGGCCGCGCCGGCGAAGCCCGCCGAGGGCTGATCTCGACCTTTCGTCACCTCGGCTCGAGTTCGAGGGACGAGCGTCGTGACGCGTGGTGGCTCCGGCCATCGCGCGTCGGTGCGTTTTTGTCGCCTGTCGTGCCGACCGCGCATCCGAACGGCGCGGCCGCGCTCCGGTCGGGGGCCTCCCCGCCGAGAAAGCCGGTGCTAGGTTCACGCCCATGTCGGATCAGAAGGTCGAGAACGGCACGCCCGCGCGCCCCTACATCGGCGGGCAGGCCGTGCTCGAGGGCGTGATGATGCGGTCGCCCGCCTCCTTCGCGATCGCCGTGCGCCGCGCCGACGGATCGATCTCGATCCGCGAGCGCCCGGCGATGGGCGGCACGTCGAAGTGGAGCAAGGTGCCGCTGGTGCGCGGCATGGTCACCCTCGTCGAGTCTCTCAAGCTCGGGAGCGAGGCGCTGCGCTTCTCCGCCGAGCTCTACGAGAAGGACCTCGAGGCCGCCGAGAAGGCCGGCGGCGCGCTGTCCGCGCTCACGCTCCCTTTCAAGGCCTTCGGCCTCGCGCTCGCGCACCTCGTGTCGCGCGCCGACGGAGAGCCGAGCGGCTCCTCCTCCGGTGACGAGGGCTCTCGCGCGCCCAACACCGGCGCCATCCTCACCATCGTCGCGGTCGCGTTCCTCATCGCGCTGCCGCAGCTGCTCGCGTGGGGCGCGTCGTCGCTGTTCAGCCTCGACCTCGACCTGCGCAGCCCGAAGTTCCAGCTGCTGACCGGCTTCTTCAAGCTGTTCGTCGTGCTCGGGTACCTCGCGCTCATCCGCCGCGTCGCCGAGATTCGCCGCGTGTTCCAGTATCACGGCGCCGAGCACAAGACGATCAGCACCTACGAGGCCGACGAGGCGCTCGTCGTCGAGAACGCGCGCAAGAAGACGACGCTGCACCCGCGCTGCGGCACGACGTTCCTCGTGCTCACGGTGCTCGTGTCGATCGTGGTCTGGACGGCGCTCGGCCCGCTGCTGCCGAAGATCGGCGGTCCGAAGATCGTCGAGCAGCTCGCCTTCATCGCGATGAAGGTCCCCTTCCTCCCGGTGCTCGCCGGCATCACCTTCGAGCTGCAGCGCTTCACCGCGCGCTACTGCCTCACCGGCCCGCTCCGCGCGCTGCTCTACCCCGGGTTCCTCGTGCAGAAGATCACGACCATCGAGCCCGACGACGAGCAGCTCGAGATCGCGCTCGCCTCGATGCGCGCGACCCTCTGGCGCGAGCAGGTCGGCGTCGAGAAGGCCCTCCCGAAAGACCCTGCGGAGATCCTCGCCTTCCCGAGCTACGCTGACCTGGTCGAGGCCCAAGACCTCCGCGCCGCCTGATCCCGAACCAAGCCCGCGGCGCCGCCGCGCACCCGCATGCTCCCCGAAGAGAAGCTCGGATCGATCGCACGCCGCTACCGCGAGCTCGAGGACATGCTCTGTCGTCCCGAGATCGTCGGCGATCGCCAGCAGTTCCAGAGGCTCTCCAAGGAGCGGAGCGAGATCGAGCCCGTCGCCAACGCCTGGGAGCAGTACGCCCAGCTCGATCGCGACATCCACGACAACGAGGCCGCCCTCGGCGATCCCGAGCTGCGCGAGCTCGCCGAGGCCGAGCTGCCCGAGCTGCAGGCGAAGAAGCGCGCGCTCGAGGACGACCTCCGCCTCCTCCTGCTGCCCACCGATCCGGCCGATCAGAAGAACGTCATCCTCGAGATCCGCGCCGGCGAGGGCGGCGAAGAGGCGGCGCTCTTCGCCGCCGACCTCTTCAAGATGTACGCGCGCTACGCCGAGGGCCGTGGCTGGAGGCTCGAGGTGATGAACCTCTCCGAGGCGTCCGCCGGCGGCTACAAGGAGATGATCGCGCTGGTCAGCGGCCGCCCGAGCGGCGACGGCAAGAACGGCGTCTACTCGCAGCTTCGCTTCGAAGGCGGCGTCCACCGCGTGCAGCGCGTGCCGGCCACCGAGACCCAGGGGCGCATCCACACCTCGACCGCGACGGTGGCGGTGCTGCCCGAGGCCGAGGAGGTCGACGTCCACATCGACGAGGCGCGCGACCTCGAGATCTCGATCGCGGCGAGCGGCGGCCCGGGCGGGCAGGGGGTCAACACGACCAACAGCGCCGTCCAGCTGCTGCACAAGCCGACCGGCATCATCGTCAAGTGCCAGGACGAGCGCTCGCAGATCAAGAACAAGGCGAAGGCGCTCAAGGTCCTCCGTTCGCGCCTGCTCGAGATCGAGCGCGAGAAGGCCGACGCGGCTGTCGCGGCCGAGCGCCGCGGCATGGTCTCGACCGGCGAGCGCTCGATGAAGGTTCGGACGTACAATTACCCGCAGAACCGCGTGACCGATCACCGCATCAAGCTCACGCTCAACAAGCTCGATCGAGTCGTGAACGGCGATCTCGGCGAGCTCATCTCCGCGCTTCAGGCGCACCGCCAGGCGGAGCTGCTCCGCGCCGGTGGGCTGTCCGATGCCGCTGCGCTCCCGACGGGGAGCGACGACGACTGAAGATGGCCCAGCCCGAGACGCGCGGGAACCTCCTCGGGACGGCGATCCTCGGCGCCGTCGACTACTTCATCAAGAAGTGGGGGCCCGCCGCCGCGCACACCACCATCACGCGTCTCTCGCAGGCGTCGCGCGCCTTCGTCACGCCCAACGCGCCGAGCCTCGGCATCCTCGCGGCGCGCCGGTATCCGTACCCGTTCGTCGGGGAGCTGTTCCGCACCATGGCCGCCGTCGCGAAGGTCCCCGAGGACGCCTTCATCCGCGAGATCACCGCCGCAGGCATGGACGCGAACCTCGACACCGTCGGCCGGGTGATCCTGCGCTGGGCGGTGACCCCGCAGATGATCGCCCGCCGCGCGCAGGACATGTGGAACACCTTCCACGACTCGGGCAAGGTCACCGTGCGCGTGGTCAGCGAGCACGAGTACGTGTCCGACGTCACCGACTGGCCGAACCACGACGTCACCGTGTGCAAGGTCGCCGCGGAGGCGCGGCGGCGCATCATGGAGCGCACGGGTGCCAAGAACGTCGACGTCTCCCGCCTTGCGTGCGTCTCGTGGGGCCACGACCGGTGCACGTTTCGGGTGAAGTGGGACTGAGTCGACCGGGCTCGCATGGGCATCCGCGACCCAGCCGGCTCCCAGTGCGGCGAAGCCTTCGTGCCGTCGCGGCGTGATCTGGCGCAGGAAGGCTCACGCTGGACCGCTCGTCTCGTGTAGGCTGGGGCCGTTCGCCGGGCGGAGGCACGATCCGACACGTCCGTGCGCCACGAGAGGTCCTCCGATGCGCTTCCGACTCTTCGCTTCTCCCGTCGTCTCTCTCGCGGCTCTCGCCGTCCTCGCGCTCGCGCCTGCCGCGGAGGCTCAGAAGAAGACCGACGCCAAGCCGAAGGCGGAAGAGAAGGCGAAGGCGGAAGAGAAGGCGAAGGCCGCCGAGACCAAGCCGGAGCCGAAGGCCGAGGAGAAGGCCGGCGACAAGGCCGGCGACAAGGCGAAGGCCGCCGGCACCGAGGACAAGGCGGCCGGCGCCGAGGACACCAAGGACGACGACAAGGACGAGGCGACGCCCGCCAAGCCTCCGCCGCCTCCGGAAGATCCGACCGACGCGAAGGAGGTGCCGGGCAAGACGTACTACTACATCGGCGCGCGCTGGCGTCAGACGCTGCTGCCGAAGTTCATGCTCGGCCTCTTCGTCGACGGAGGGCCGAAGCAGGTGTGGATCCCGAGCTTCGGCCTCGAAGGCACGATGCGCAAGGACGGCTTCGACACGACGCTCTACCTCACCTACGCCGACTGGGGCATGGACCCGTTCGCCTTCAAGGGCAAGGACGAGCAGCCCAACGCGTGGGAGATCGTCGAGTCGCGCCTGAAGCTGATGAACCTCGGCGTCGATCTGCTGTGGGGCACCGAGTTCAACAAGAACTTCTCGTTCCAGTACGGCATCACCACCGGCATCGCGCTGGTGTTCGGCGATCTGAAGCGCGTGCAGGGCAGGCCGCGCGACGGCGCTGCGAACCCCGAGAACCCCGACGACATCGTGCCGTGCTCCGGTCCGATCCGCGGCGACGCCTACTGCGCGAACGACAACGACCACTACGGCGATTACAAGGAGCCGTCCTGGTTCAACGGCGGCAAGAAGCCGAACATCTACGCGTCGTTCGGTCCGCAGCTCGGCTTCCGCTGGAAGCCGATCAAGCAGTTCATGACCCGCATCAACTTCGGATGGGACCTCTTCCAGGGACCGTTCTTCGGGCTCAACGGCAGCTACGGACTCTGACCACGAGTGGATTCTCCCAAGGCCTTCCCCGCGCGGTATTTGCCGGTCCGTCGCCTCGGCGCCGGCGGCGGGGGCGAGGTATGGGAGGTTCGCGATCGGATCTCCGATCGGGTGCTCGCGCTGAAGGTGCTCGCGGCCGCCGACGCCGGCGCGGGCTCGAGCTCGCACCACGAGGTCGCCGCGCTGGTGCGCGAGGCGACGACGCTGCTCGATCTGTCGTCGTCGACCGGCATGCGGTTGCCGCGCGTCGAGCGTTTCGGTCGGCTCGCCGACGGCCGCGCGTACCTCGTGCGCGAGCTCGTCGAGGGCGAGAGCCTCGCCGCGCACATCGATCGCGGCGGCGATTTGCGGGCCGCGGCGCGCGCGCTGCTCGGCGCGGCGGTGCAGCTCACGCAGCTGCACCGCGCCGGCATGCTCCATGGCGACATCAAGCCCGCCAACCTGATCGTGCGCCCCGACGGCTCGTCGACGCTCGTCGATCTCGGCCTCGCCACCGCGTGGGGCCCCGGCGGCGCGCGCCCGCAGGGCCTGACCCCGCGCTTCGCCGCGCCCGAGCTGTTCGAAGGCGAGCCCCTCACCGTGCGCGGCGAGGTCTACGCCCTCGGCGCCAGCCTCCGCGACGTGCTCGACGGCTGCACCGCCGCGCCCGCCGATCGCGAGATCGTCCCCGCGCTGCGCGAGGTCGAGCGGCGCGCGACCTCGCGCGACGCGTTCGCGCGCTTCCCCAGCGTCGACGAGCTCGGCGCGGCGATCGCCGCCGCGTGCGGGTTCGCCGAGGAGAACGCCTTCGCGCGCGGCATCTGGACGATCGTCGCGACCGAGGCGCCGCTCACCGATCTGCTGCGCGCGGTCGACGCGATGGCGATCGGCGAGGAGCTCTCGGTCATCGGGCCGCCGGGCTCCGGCGGGCGCACCCTGCTCGCCGCCCTGGCGTGGAGGCTCGGCATCGGCGGGCAGCCGACCGCGTGGCTGCGCGGGCCGTGGTCCGACGTGGCGCTGGCGATCGAGCTGGCGACCGCGCTCGGCGCGCCGAGCGTCACCGACGAGGCGTTCGGCCAGAGCGCGGGCGTGCTGATCGTCGACGACCCCGACACCGGCGACGCGCGCCTCTCGTCGCTGCGACGCGCCGGCGCGCGCGTGATCGCGCGCCGCGTGGGCGAGACGAGCGCGTCACGCGGCGAGGGCCGCACCTTCCTCGTGCCGTCGCTCGGCGATCGCGACGCGCTCGAGCTCGTGCGCCGCGCGCTCCCCTCGCTCCCCGACGCGGTGCTCGCGCGCATCGTCGCGCGCGGCGAGGGCCGACCGGGGCGGCTGCGCGCGATCGTCGCGGCCATCGGCGAACGCGCGATCGTCCGCGCCGAGTCGGTCGACGTGGTGGTCGCCCACCTCCGCGACGCCGAGCGCGGCGAGGAGCACGACGAGGAGCCGGCCACCGCGCAGCGCATCCGCGAGCTGCTCGACGCCGGGCGCGTGGGCGAGGCGGAGGCGCTGCTCCAGTCGGTGCCGGCCGGTCCGCAGACCGAGCTGCTCCGCGGGTGGATCGCCTGGTCGAAGGGCGATCTCGACGCCGCGCGCGCGATCGTCGACCCGATCGCGATCGACGCGACCGACGTCGCGCTCGCCGCCGAGCGCTGGGTGCTCCGCGCGAAGATCGAGATCAAGGCCGGCGCCTACGATCGCGCCATCGCCGAGGCCGATCGCGCGCTCGCGCTGCCGGACGTCGACGTCGTGGCGCCGGGCGTCGCCGCCGAGGCGCGGCAGGCGCGCGGCGTCTCCAAGATCTACCGCCAGGACGACGCGGGCGCGGTGGCCGACCTGCAGACCGCGATCCCGCTCGCCCGTCGCGCCGGCTCCAAGCGCGTCGAGGCGATCATCCACTCGTCGCTCGCCGTCGCCCACCAGCGCGCCGGTCGACCTGCCGAGGCGCGCAAGGCCTACGACGACGCGATCACCGCGGCCGAGGCGGCCGGCGACGCGGCCAGCGTGGCCACCGCGCGCCTGAACCTCGGCACCCTCGAGTGGGCCGACGGCGATCTCGCGCGCGCGATCAGCGAGTTCGAGGCCGCCGCCGATCTCGCCCGCCGCGTGATGCGCCACTCGACGCTCGAGCGCGCGCTGATCAACCTGGCGATCGTCGATCTCGGCCTCGGGCGCTACGCGCGCGTCGCCACCACCCTCAAGTCGCTCGAGGCGATGGCTCCGCAGATGACCCGCGTGGGCCGCGCGCAGCTCTCCGGTCTGCGCGCCGAGCTCGCGGGGCGCACCGGCGATCTGTCACGCGCCGTCGATCTGTATCGCGAGACCATCGCCGCGTGGCGTGAGCTCGGGCGGCCGGGCGACGCCGCCGAGGCCGCGATGGACGAGGTCCTCGTGCGGCGGCAGCGCGGCTCCGATCTGGTGTCGCCCGAGGACGATCTCCGCGAGCTCGATCAGGTGGAGCGCGATCTCGGCGCGCGCGCCGGCGAGCTCGGCGCGCCGCTCGGCCTCGCGCGCGGTCTCGTCAAGCACGTGCGCGGCGACGAGGCCGCGGCGATCACCGAGCTCGACGCCGCGATGAAGGCCGCCGAGGGGCAGCGGGAGTGGCGCTGGCAGGTGCACGCGGCGCGCGCGCGCGTGCTCGCGGCGCAGGGCAGCCACGCGCGCGCGCGGCGCGACGCCGACGACGCCGCGGCGATCCTCGAGGAGATCGCCGCCAAGCTCCCCCGCGATCTGCGCGAGGTCTTCTGGGACGAGCCGCGCCGCCGTGCCTTGCGGCAGGTGCACGAGGCGACGGTGCACACGCCGCGCAACATGATGCCTCCGTCGCTCGGCGGGATGATCCCCTCGATGACCCCCCCGATGATGCCGGCCGGGCCGGCGATCGCGGTGTCGAGCGGCGGCGGCGCGACGCAGTTCGTCCGGCTCGCCGAGGACCGCCTCGCCCGCATCCTCGCGATCAACCGTGACCTGGCATGCGAGGTCGATCTCGATCGACTGCTGGCGCGGATCACCGATCAAGCGCTCGACCTGCTCGGCGCCGACCGCGGCTTCGTCCTCCTCGCCGGTGAAGACGACCAGGCGCTGCACGCGCAGGCCGCGCGCGATCGCCGCAAGGACGATCCGAGCGTGCAGTTCTCGCGCTCCATCGCCGAGCGCGTGCTGCGCACCGGCGAGCCGATCGTCACCAACGACGCGCGCGGCGACGCGCGCCTCGGCGAGGCGGCGAGCGTTCACGCGCTGGCGATCCGCTCGGTCGCGTGCGTGCCCATCCCGCGCGTGCGCGGCGCCGATCGCCTGCCGATCGGCGTCCTCTACCTCGAGACCCGCGGCGCGCGCCCGGGCCGCGCGATCGAGGGGGAGCTGCCGACGCTCCTCGCTTTCGCCGATCAGGTGGGCATCGCCATCGCCAACGCGCGCCTGGTCGACGAGAACCGTCGGCGCGCCGACGAGCTCGCCAAGACCAACGAGGAGCTCGAGCACGCACGCGAGCGGCTCGACGAGCTCCTCGCCCGTCGCACCGAGCAGCTCGAGCGCGCGCGCGCCGACCTCGGCGTCGCCCGACAGGCGCTGCGCGGACACGCCGGGTACGCCGGCTACAAGGGGCTGGTCGGCGCGAGCCCCGCCATGCGCCGGCTCTACGCGCTCGTCGACCGCGTGAAGGCGACCGACGTCCCGGTGCTGATCACCGGCGAGAGCGGCACCGGCAAGGAGGTCGTCGCGCGCGCCATCCACGCCGGCAGCGAGCGCGGAAAGAAGCCGTTCCTCGGGGTCAACTGCGGCGCCATCCCGGCCAACCTGCTCGAGAGCGAGCTGTTCGGTCACGTGAAGGGCGCGTTCACCGGCGCCGATCGCGATCGCAAGGGCC
>JACPFM010000034.1:46769-67878 GCA_016182965.1 Deltaproteobacteria bacterium
GAGGCCGAGGGCGGCTCCATCCTCCTCGACGAGATCGGCGAGATGCCGCTGAAGATGCAGTCGGGGCTGCTCCGGGTGCTGCAGGAGAAGACGGTGCGGCCGGTCGGCGGCGCGCGCGAGGAGCAGGTCGACGCGCGGGTCATCTGCGCGACGCACCGCGATCTCGAGGAGATGGTCGCCGCCGCGACGTTCCGCGAGGACCTCTACTACCGCATCAACGTCGTCGCGCTGCGGGTGCCGTCGCTGCGAGAGCGCGCCGAGGACGTCCCGCTGCTCTGCGACTACTTCCTCGGCGTCTTCGCCGCCCACTATCGCCGCGAGAAGAAGGGCATCTCGCGCGACGCCGTGCGACGGCTGCAGTCGTATCACTGGCCGGGCAACGTGCGGCAGCTCGAGAACCTCCTGCTCAACGCGTTCGTCCTCAGCGAGGGCGCGCAGATCGAGCTCGAGGACCTCGCCATCCCCGACGCCGGTCCGCGTCCGGTCGCCGCGCCCGCCACCGCTTCGCGCGTCGCCGCGGCGCCGTTCACGGGAGCGGGCGAAGCCGCGACCTCCGCGTCGGCGCCCCCGCCGACCTACGAGGCGCACAGGCACAGCGAGCGGGACCGCATCCTCGCCGCCCTCGAGAAGAGCGGGTGGAACCGCCTGCAGGCGGCGAAGCTGTGCGGCATCCCGCGGCGCACGTTCTATCGGCGGTTGAAGGAATACGGCATCCAGGAGTGACCGGCGCTGGCGACTCGATTCCCCGGGTAGGGGACTGCGACCCCCGTCGCAGGCGCGTGACAGCGCGGGATTCCTCGATGCGACAGAGATCTTCACGCTGACCGACGCGAAGACGGTCGCCGCCTTCGCGAAGAGCAAAGGCGTCGGGCTGCTCTCGTTCTGGGCCGTGAACCGCGACCAGCCGGGCGGCGGCTCTCTCGGCATCTACAGCCACGCGCAGTCGAAGGCGTTCGCCTTCACCGATGCCTTCCGCGGCGCGCCGTGAGCGCTCGCCCCGCCCGGGTCGCCTCCAGGTCGTACCGGTGCTAAGTCGCCCCGACCGTGACGATCCAGCGCTTTACCCGGGCCCTCATCCCCACCGTGAAAGAGACGCCGGCCGAGGCGACCAACGTCTCGCACCAGCTCTTGCTGCGCGCCGGCTTCATCCGCCAGATCGGCGCCGGCATCTACGACTTCCTGCCGCTCGGCCTCCGGGTGCTCAAGAAGATCGAGAACGTCGTGCGCGCCGAGATGGACCGCGCCGGCGCGCTCGAGGTGCTGATGCCCGCGCTGCTGCCGGCCGAGTACTTCCAGGAGACCGGCCGCTGGGACGTCTACGGCCCGGTGCTCCTGCGCATCAAGGATCGCAAGGGCGGCGACTATCACCTCGGGCCGACGCACGAGGAGATCATCACCGACATGGTGCGTCGCGAGGTGAAGAGCTACCGGCAGCTGCCGCTCAACCTCTACCAGATCCAGATCAAGTTCCGCGACGAGCCGCGCCCGCGCGGCGGCCTCATGCGCGGCCGCGAGTTCGTCATGAAAGACGCGTACTCGTTCGACGTCGACGAGGCGGGCGCCGTGCGCAGCTACGAGACCATGCGCGAGGCGTACAAGCGCATCTTCACGCGCCTCGGCCTCACCTTCCGCATCGTGCAGGCCGACTCCGGCGCCATCGGCGGCAAGNNNGCGCCGAGTTCCAGATCCTCGCCGACAGCGGCGAGGACGCGATCGTCGCCTGCGACAACTGCGACTACGCGGCCAATGTCGAGGCCGCGATCGTCGCCGCCGAGCCGAGCGAAGGGGCCACCGGCGGCGCGTCGCCTGCTCCAGTCGAGAAGGTGCACACGCCCGGCAAGGGCTCGATCGCCGACGTCGCCGCCTTCCTGAAGGGCGACGTCAGGCACTTCCTCAAGAGCCTCCTCTACGTCACCGAGAAGAACGAGATCGTGATGGCCTGCGTCCGCGGCGATCACGAGGTCAACGAGGTGAAGCTGACCAACGCGCTCGGCGCGCGCGAGATCCACCTCGCGAGCGAGGCCGACGTGGTGAAGGCGACCGGCGCGAAGGTCGGCTACGCCGGCCCGGTCGGCTTCAAGGGGCGGGTGCTCGTCGATCCGGCCGGCGCGGCGATCGCCGACGCGATCACCGGCGCCAACGAGACCGACTACCACGTCAAGGGCGTGAACCTCTCTCGCGGCGACTACCAGGCGACGGTCGTCGATCTGCGCTCGGCGGGAGAGGGCGATCGCTGCCCGATGTGCGAGAAGGGCCGCTTCAAGGCGTACAAGGGCATCGAGGGCGGCCACATCTTCATCCTCGGCACCCACTATTCGTCGAAGATGAAGGCCACCTTCGTCGACGAGAAGGGCGGAGAGAAGCCGATCGTGATGGGCTGCTACGGCATCGGCGTCTCGCGCCTGGTGGCGAGCGCGATCGAGCAGCACCACGACAAGGACGGCATCCGCTGGCCGATGGCCATCGCGCCGTATCACGTGCACCTGTGCACGCTCGGCAGCGACGCGGCGCTGGTCGCCGCCGGCGAGAAGCTCGCGTCCGAGCTCGAGGCGCGCGGCGTCGACGTCCTGTGGGACGATCGCGACGAGCGCCCCGGCGTGAAGTTCAAGGACGCCGATCTGGTCGGCGTCCCGCTGCGCGTGACCATCGGTCAGAAGACGCTCGCCAACGGCGCCTGCGAGCTCAAGCGCCGCGACTCCGCCGACCCGAAGGCGTTCGAGGTGGTGCCGCTCGACGCCGCGCCGGAGCGCATCGCCGCCGAGGTGCACAAGGCCATGTCCTGATGCGCTGGCCCGTCGCGCTGATCGCGGTCGCTGCCCTGCCTTCGTGCCGCGATCGCCGCGACGAGCCGCCTCCGGTCGAGGTCCCTCCGGCGCTCGTCGCCAAGGCGGTCCACGGCTCCTTCCACGCGATGGGCACCTCGATCGAGATCGAGGTGTGGACCGATCGCGAGATCGCCGCGCGCGGCGCGATGGACGACGCGCTCGCCGAGATCCGCCGCCTCGAGTCGCTGATGACCACCTGGAGCGAGGGCTCCGACATCTCCAGGGTCAACGCGGCCGCCGGCGGCGCGGCGGTCCCGGTGTCCGACGAGGTGCTCGAGGTCCTCGCGGCGTCGCGGCGCGTCCACGACGAGAGCGGCGGCGTCTTCGACGTCACCTTCCAGGCGCTGCACCATCTCTGGCGCTTCGATCACGACGCCGCCGCCGAGATCCCTCCTGACGACGCGATCACGGCGCGGCTTCCGTTGATCGACGGCAAAAGAGTCGAGCTCGATCGCGCCGCGAAGACGGCGCGCCTGCCCGTGAAGGGCATGGCCATCAACGTCGGCGGCATCGCCAAGGGCTACGTGGTCGACAAGGCGGCGGCCGTGCTCGCGCGGCACGGCTTCGGCGACGTCCTCGTCCAGGCGGGCGGCGATCTGCTCGCGCGCGGTCGCAAGGGCGGCGAGCCGTGGCGCGTCGGCATCCGCGATCCGCGCGGCGCGCCGGGCGACTTCTTCGCGTTCGCGCCGGTGCGCGACGCGGCGTTCTCGACCGCCGGCGACTACGAGCGCGCCTTCGTTCGCGCCGGCGCGCGCTACCACCACATCCTCGACCCGCGCACCGGCAAGCCCGCCACCGCGTGTCGCAGCGTGACCGTCCTCGCCCCCGACGCGTTCACCGCCGATCAGCTCGACGACGCGATCTTCATCCTCGGCCCGTCCGAGGGCCTGAAGCTGCTCGCGAGCCACCCCGGCGTCGGCGCGGTCGTCGTCGACAAGGACAACGTGGTCCACGTGAGCGAGGGCCTGAAGGGCGTCGTCGAGATCGTTCACCCCCCGACGCCGGGGATCTGACCGCCGCGCGCGACCGGCGCGGTCCCTCGGACGCCGCCTCCGATGGAACGCCTGCCCGAGGCCGTGCCACGATGGATGCGATGACGCGCGCCGCCCCGCTCCTCGCCGTGCTCGTGTGCTGCGCCGGCTGCTCGGGAGAGGGCGGCGCCGCCACGCCCGGAACCGACGTCGGCGCCGACGCGTCCTCGATCGACGCCGCTGTCGACACGCCTTCGATGGACGGCGCCGTGGACAGCGCCGACGCCGCCGCCGCCGAGGTCGGCTGCAAGCTCGTCGACTCCGGCCCGATCATCGCGACCGCCGACGGTCAGGTCATCGAGGACCTGCACATCGTCGCGACCGGCGTCCCGGGCATCAAGGTCGACGGCAAGAAGAACGTGGTCATCCGCAACGTGTGGATCGAGCACGAGGGCGCGGCGGGCATCGCGCTCGTGAACGCCGACGCCCTCCGCATCGAGGGAGTGTTCGTCGATCACACCGGCGCGCCGCCGAGCGGCAAGAACGACTCGGCCGAGCGCAACAACATCGACTGCCATGGGTCGTCCAACGTCGTCGTCCGCGGCGCTCGCCTGCGACGTGGCTCCTCGGGCATCTACCTGAATCTCTGCGCCGACTCGCAGCTGACGCAGATCGAGGGTTACGACTTCCGCGGACCGTTCCCCCGCGGCCAACTGGTGCAATTCAACGCGAGCCACGACGGCGTGCTCGATGGGTTCTCGGTGGTCAACGGACACACCTCTTGGCCGGAGGACAACGTCAACGTCTACAAGTCGTTTCGCGTCGTCGTTCGCAACGGCTTCATCGACGGCAACAACGCGCCGTCGGGCGTCGGCGTGATCTTCGACGGCGACACCGGGTCCGGCACCGTCGAGGACGTCGACGCCATCCACATGGGCAACGGCTGCTTCTCCAACTTCGCCGGCGCCGACGGCAACACGTTCCGGCGCGTGCGCTGCCGCGACAACATCTGCACGAGCCAGGATGGTCGCGGCGCTCCCTCTTCGAACGCGCTGATGTTCTGCGGCAAGCCGAGCGGCACCGCCAACACGCGCCTCGAGGGAGCGAAGTACTTCGCCTCCTGCAATGGCAACCTGACCTGGCCGAACGAGTCGTTCTCGCCCCGCGAGCTCGTCAAAGAGGACTTCACCCCACGCGCCGCGGTGCGCGTCGCGTTGTGCTGGGAGTAGCGTGACGACCGCGCCGCGTCGGAGACGGGCGTCCGTCTCGTCGCCGACGGCCCCGACGCGTTCGCGTCGAGCCCGGCACGCGAGTCGACGAATTGTGTTCCGAGCGGCGCCCGAGGAGACTCCGGCGCGATGAGCAAGATCGACGAGCTCCGCCGCATGCGCGAGGCGCAACACCGCGGCACCGACGGCGACCGGCCGGCCAAGGTCGTGCCGATTCGCCCCGACGTGCAGGTGCGCCTCCCGGAGCCGTCTCGCGAGGAGCCTTCTCGCGCAGAGCCTCCTCGCGACGAGCAGGGCAAGTGCTCGCAGTGCCGCAAGGTGAAGCCGATGCACGGCGGGCTGATCGCTCAGCACCAGAAGGGGCTCGGCAAGATGTGCCCGGGCTCGCGCAAGCCGCCGGCGTGAGCCTCAGGGATCGGCGCAGCAGCGAAAGCCCGTCTGCGGCCAGGTCGTCCCGAAGCCGTACTCCGCGCGCTCGCTGCAGTCGTGCGCTCCATCGCCGTACGCCCATCCGCGGCTGCGGACGGTGAAGGCCTCGCCCGCGGCGAGGAACCCGACGAACCCGTCGAGCTCGGCGACGTTGCCCAGCATGTCCGAGATCCGATCGAACGGCGCGCCCTGCCCGTGGCAGTCGACGGCCGCGCCGACCGACTGCAACGATCCGGGCGTCGTGTTGCAGGTGCTCTCGACGTACGCGGTGCCGTACGGGTAGCGCGTGGCGAGCTTCCCGTTCTGACAGGCGAAGGTCCACTCGCTGCGACCGTCGCTCGGGACGTCGTACCCGCTCCTTCCGATCGTTCCGCAGAGCCGCTTGCCGGCCCATTTGCAGTATGCGTGCGCCCAGCACCACTGCACGTTGCGCGCGGGCAGCGACTGCTCCGCGGCCGCATCGTTGCGCGCGGGGCGCGCGTCGGCGAAGGACGCGCAGAACGGCGGAGCTTCGAACGGGCCTCCCGGCGCCGCGAGGAACTCGTTGAGCTGGCCGACCGTGACCTCGGTCGTGTCGATGCAGTAGCTCGCGCTGGTCGCATCGACCCGCACCATCGTCGGGCCGTGCGCACGCGCACACGCCTCGGCCCTCGCGTCGGTGACGTCATCGGCCGGCGGCGCCTCGGGCGCCGCGTCGATCGCGGTCGGCTGCACCTCCTCGCCACGGCACGAAGCGAGACTCAGCGCGACGAAGAGCTCCCAGCGCATCCGCCCCTTGGCTATCAGGTATTCACGGCGCCGCCAAAGGCGAGGAGGTCGGCCCGCTCGAGCCCTGGACGCCGGTTCGGACCGCCTCAGGGCAGCGCGATCTCCTCCACGTACAGCGTGATCTCCCACTCCTCCGGCATCGGAGGGCCGCCGTAGTACCCGCATCCGCTGGCGGCCCTCCCGATGCCACCGCCGCTCACCGCGAACGCTGACTCGGTCACCTTCTCGCTGATCGGCGTCGACACCGACAGCGTCGTCCATCCGCTGTCGAGCGTGCCGTCGCTGCCCGGCGTCGCCGGCCAGGTCAGCGTGCTGCTCACGACCTTCGCGTCGATCCCGGGCGCCGCGCCGGCGAGGTGCACCACGTTCACCGACGGCTTGGTGCTCCCGCCCCAGGTGGAGATGCGCCGCGCGACGCCGCGGAGCTGCACCGTCGCGGGTCCGCCGCCGGGTAGACGCGTGGCCACGCCGCCCTGGCTGCCGGGCGCGCAGTACGACGCCTTGAAGGGGCCGATCGCCACGCAGCGCTTGCCGGGCCGGCAGCCGGTCGTCCCGACCTTCGCCGCGCCCCACAGGAACGCCGCGCCCGCGTAGTCGTCGAAGCGCAGGTAGCGCTCCGCGCGCTTGGCGACGCGCGCCCCTTCGAGCACGATCGGCGCCGACACGTTCGCGAAGTTCCCCGCCTCGTCGCGTACCCGCTGCGCCTTGGCCGTGAGGGGCGTCGGCAGTTCCCAGTCGACGAGCCGCACGCGCATGCCGCGCTCCGCGCGACCGATCCAGCTCTTCTGCTCGATCGGCATCGGCTGCAGCCCCTTGGCCGCGTCGCCGAACAGCGAGGCGACGTCGACCCCGGACACGTACGGCTCGCTGGTCTCGACGGTCCGCACGTCCCACGGGAGCGGCACACTGGCGAACGTCGCCGCCGACGATCCGCGCCACTCGGGCCGCGTCGTGTCGGGCGCGAACGTGACCGTCGCCTCGATGTCGCCGCTCCACGCGACGTCGCCCTGTATCAGCTGCGTCTGTCCGATGATCCGACCGCTCACCGGCCGACCGACGGCGTCGAACGTCACCTCGAGGGCGTTGATCCAGTCGTCGACCTGCCCGTACCCGATGCTCCCGCGCACCTGCGCGAGCGCAGTCTTCTCGTCGTTGCGGAAGGTGATCTTCGATCCGCAGCACCCGCGCGCCAGCACGGCATCGCTCCACTTCGCCGCGATCACCGCGCGGGAGCCGCCGTCGAAGCCGATGCCGGCGTCGAGATCGGCGCGGAACTGCAGCCCCTGGCTCGGGTGGGTGATGCCCGGCGTGGGCGGCGCGCCCATCCACGTCGCCTTCACCGCGCCGACCGTCACCGTGTAGCTGCGGAACCCGGTGATCGGACGCGTGTCGGGGAGCTCGGTGTCCCGGTCGCCGTCGAGCAGGACGTCGGCGTCGCCAGGCGGCGTCCCTGTTTCATTCATCTCGTCCGCGTCGAGGTTCACCCGCCCGCCGCACGCGACGAGCGCCAAGGAGAAGAGAAAGCCAAGGTGTGCCACACGGGTCATGCCGCACGCATCAGCAGGAGACGTGCCACAGGTCGGCGGACAAAAAGCAGACGGCCGCGAGCACGCGCCCGCGGCCGTCGTTCGCGATCACGCGATCAGATGCTCGCCCGGACCTCCGCCTTCGAGCCGCCGCCGTACAGGCGCTCGATCTTGTCGCCGTAGGCCTTGAGCACCTCGCGGCGCTTCAGCTTGAGCGACGGCGTGAGCATGCCGTTCTGCGCGCTGAAGTCCTCCTTCACCAGATCGAACTTGAGGACCTTCTCGAACTGCTTCCAGTCCTGCGAGTACTGCTCGATCTCCTGGCGGATGAGGTTCTTCACCTTCGGATCGGCGAGCAGCGCGTCGTCGCTGGTGTCGGAGATGCCGTTCTCCGGGCGGTTCGCCCACTCCTTGAGCTCCGACATGTCGGGGACGATCAGCGCCACGTTGTACGGCTTGTTCGCGCCGTGGACCATGACGTTGGCGATGAACTGCGAGAGCTTGAGCTTCTCTTCGAGCGGCGTGGGCACCACGTACTTGCCGTTCTCGAGCTTGTACTGCTCCTTGATGCGGCCGGTGATGTACAGGTAGCCCTGGTGATCGAGGCGACCCATGTCGCCAGTGCGGAACCCGCCGTCCTTGGTGAACACCGCGGCGTTCTCCTCGGGCCGGTTGTGGTAGCCCTTCATCACGTTCGGGCCGTAGATGATGATCTCGCCGTTCTCCGGGTCGCCGGTGACGGTCTTGTCGATCACGATGCGCACGCCGGGGATGGCGCGGCCGACCGAGCCGAGGCGGCGACGACCCGGCGCGTTGGCGTTCGAGATCGGCGAGGTCTCGGTGAGGCCGTAGCCCTCGTACACGGTGACGCCGATCGCATCGATGAACTCCGCGACCTCCGTCGAGATCGCCGCGCCGCCGCTCACCGCGTAGCGCAGCCGCCCGCCGAAGCGCCCGCGCACCTTCTCGAACACCAGCCGATCGGCCGCCTCGAACGCGGCGACCTCGAGCACCGACAGCCGCCCGCCGGCGTTGCGCTTCTTCGCGGCCGAGACGCCCGCCGACACCAGCTTCTGGATCGGCTTCGGCTTCTCGCGGATCTGCTTCTGCACGCGGTCGTAGATGCGGTTGAAGATGCGCGGGACGCTCATGATGATCGTCGGCCGCGTCTCGGCGAGGTTGTCGACGATCTTGTCGACCGACTCGGCGAGCGCCATCGCGGCGCCCATCGACAGGAGGCCGTGCAGCTCCACCGTCTGCCCGAAGGAGTGCGCCCACGGCAGGAACGACAGCGAGCGATCGTCGGGCTCGATGTCGATGATCTCGTGGATCGCGCTCACGTTCGACGCGATGTTGTCGTGGGTGAGCATCACGCCCTTCGGCTCGCCGGTCGTGCCGCTGGTGTAGATGAACCCGCAGATCTCCTCGCCGCTCGGGTGGTAGGCCTTCATCGGCGCGAGGCGACCCTGCGCCAGGATGGCCTCGTAGGTGTTCGCGTCGTCCTTCGGCCCCTCGAACGCGATGACGTGCTCGAGCTTGCCGACCTTGCCGGCGTAGTCCTTGGTCCGCTGGTAGATGGCGTGGGTCGAGACGAGCAGCGCCTTGGCGTCGCAGTCCTTGATGATGAACTGCCACTCCTTCTCGAGCTGCGCCTCGTACATCGGGACCCAGACCGCGCCGAGCGAGTAGGTCGCGTACGCGGCCACCGCCCACTCGACCCGGTTGTTCGAGATGCAGGCGATCTTGTCGCCCTTGCCGATGCCGCGGGCGGCGAGCCCTGCGCGGAACGCGTCGACCAGCCGACCGAACTCTCCGTAGGTCATCCAACGCCAGACGTTGCCTACCTTCGTTCCGAACAACTCACGGCCGGCGTAGGTCTCCACCGACTGCTCGTAGAGCTCGACGAGGTTCTTGAATTTCTGCGTGCTCATGGCCGCTCCCAGGAACTTGGCGACGTTTGCCGGCGCGGTACCCCACCCCGCCGATTCGGACGGGACGCTACCCGATTTCCCGGTGCGCCACGACGTAGGCGGACGTTCAGCGGCGCGATCGGTCAGGGGCTCGCGCCTGCGAGCGCGCGATCGTGCCAGAGCAGCATCTCCAGGCTGCCCGGGCCACGCAGGAACGGCTGATCGTGCGGCCCGACCGCGATCCGCAGCGTGTGGGCGACGCCCCGCTGCTTGAGCGCGCGTGACAGCGCCTCGACGGGCGCGCGAAAGACGTCGAGCGTGCTCGTCAGCAGGTGCAGCGGCCTCGGCCCGTGCGTGGCGAAGGCCTTCGCGATCCGCGCGCTCCACCGGTCCGCGTCGGGCGTCGAGACCGCCGCCTGCACGCACCCGAGGGCACCGATCGCGTCGAGCCTGCGCACGCCGACGCCGAGCGACGCGTACCCGCCGAGCGACACCCCGTCGAGCCCGACACGATCGCTCTCGGCGAACACCGGCGTCTCGGCGCGCAGCCTCGGCAACAGCACATCGAACAGCCACGGCGCGTACGCGTCGAGCACCGAGTCGGGCGTCGGCCCCGCCTTCCAGATGTTCGGCGTGTACGGGCACGCGATCACCATCCCGCGGAACGGTCGCGCGGAGAGCTCGGCGCGGAGCTCGGTCACGCGCGGCTCGGTCGCCATCTTCCCGAGCCCCGCGACCGTGATCGTGTCCGGCGCGCGCGCGTGCGCGTACCCGTCGCCAATCCCGTACTTCTTCACCCACGCGTACGCACCGAGCTCCTCGTCGACGGTCTCGGCGAGCCCGTGCAGCGCGATCAGGAGCGGCACCCGCTCGCCCTTCGCGAGGTGCGTCGGAACCAGCACCACCGCGCGTCGTGCGAGCTTCGCGTCGCCCGGGAGCGCCCAGTCGTGGAGCGAAAGCGCGCCGCCGGCGATCAGCTCCCTCGGCGCCGCCTTCGGATACGGCGCCTCGGCCACCGCCACGTCCGAGGCGTCCCGCGCGTCGCCGGTGTCGCGGGTGTCGCCGGTGTCGCCGGTCACGGCGGTGTCGGGCGGCGGCACGATCGGGATCGACGGATCGGTGATCCCCACCGGAGGTCCGTCGTCTCGCCGGCGACAGGACAGCGCGAGCGCAGCCGACATCGCCAGCCACTCGCGCCGCGCCAGCATCCGTGACCTTCGCGCCATCGCCGCTTCGGGATCGATGCCAGCCCGCCGCCCCCAGGTCGAGCCCCAACACCGTCCCTCGCTGCGGTACCGCCGAGCGGAGCCGTCCCCAAGCGCGTCGGCGCGCCGCAGGGTCGCGGCGATTTGCCGCGGATCCGCCCTTTGACCGACGACGGGCGCCCTGATAGGCAGGCGCCGCTTCGGCAACCCGGAAACGCCCGCCCGACCTGGATCGCAACTCGTGCCGCGCAGTACTGCAGTGAAGAAGAGCGACAAGTGGCGCGATCTCGGGGACGTCGGGGCCGTCGGCATCGAGTTCGTTCTCTCGATGCTCTTCGGCTGGTACGTCGGCCACTGGCTCGACGTCCGCTACTTCGGGGACCGCGGATGGGCGACCTTCATCGGGGCGAGCTTCGGCATCGCGGCAGCGTTCAAGGCCATCTACGACGCATCCCAGCGCGCCCGGCGAAGGTTGGAGGAGATCGAGCGTGAAGAGCGCGACCGCGCTGATCGGAACGATGACGACGCCGGACGCTGAAGCGCCCCCGGATCCCCGCGAGGTCAACCGTGAGGTGAACCGCGCGATCGCCTTCGTGTGCGGCACCATCGCGGCCTTCACGGTGCTCCTCGCGATCCCGTCGTACTTCGTCGCCGGCGGCCGCTTCGCCCTGGGCGTCCTCGTCGGCGGCGCGATCGGCCTCGCCAACTTCCTCTTCCTCGGCCGGATCGGAAAAGCGCTGACCGGCAGCCGCCGCGGCGCCGCCTTCTGGGGCGGCATGTACTTCGTCAAGATCGCTCTACTTTTTGGCGGTCTCTACCTCCTGTTCACGACCGGCGTCCTCCACGTCTACGGGCTCCTGGTCGGCCTTTCCGCACTCGTGCCCGGAATCGTGGTAGGGGGCCTCCTCGCCACGCCCAAAGGCCCTACCTCCCCTCGCTGAGCGACCATGCCCGAGCACACGTCATTCCTCAGCTACTTCGTCCACAGCTTGCCGCCGGCCGTCGATCACAACGTCGCCGGTCTCAAGACGTTCATCGCCCACGAGCCGGTGAACCGCTACGGGCTCGAGCCGCTCATCTGGTCGGTCCTCGTGATGGTCGCGGTGATCATCATGGCGCTCGTCACGCGCGCGAAGATCGCGAACGTCGACGCGGCGGTGGTGCCCGAGCGCTCTCTCTCGATCCGCACGGTGATCGAGGTCCTCATCGAGAGCCTCTACAACCTGATGAAGGAGATGATGGGCGCCAAGCGCGCCAAGCGCTACCTGCCGCTGATCGGCACGTGCGGCGTGTTCATCTTCTTCTCGAACATCATCAGCTTGATCCCGGGCCTCTCGGCGCCGACCTCCAGCCTGAACATCACGTTCGGCTGCGCGCTGTTCGTCTTCGTCGCCTACAACTACTACGGCTTCAAGGAGAACGGCGTCGGGTACCTGAAGCACTTCACCGGTCCGGTGTGGTGGCTCGCCTGGCTGATCGGACCGATCGAGATCATCTCGAACCTCATCCGCCCGATCACGCTGGCCGTTCGTCTCATGCTCAACATGGCGGTCGACCACCTCGTGCTCGGCCTGATCGTCGCCATGATCCCGCTGATCGTGCCGATCCCGCTGATGATGCTCGGCACGCTGGTCGCCGTCGTCCAGACGCTCGTCTTCTGCTTGCTGTCGTCCATCTACGTTTCGATGGCGACCGAGCACGAACACTGATAAAGGGCCGCCACCCCGCGGTTCCGACTCGCCCCCCAAAGACCCGAAGCGGCGCCCCTCAACCAGGCCCGCGTCCTCGAACGAGAGACTTGAAAGGAGACTGTCCGATGTCGCTGAAGAAGACCGCCGTCGCCACCGGCGCCGCCCTCGCCACCCTCGCGACCACGTCGCTCGCCTTCGCTCAGGCGGCGGCCGAAGAGGTCGGCAAGGCCGGGGCGAACGTCAACGACGTCAAGGGCTGGGCGGCCCTCGCGGCCGGCATCGCGATCGGCGCTGCGGCGCTCGGCGGCCCGACCGCGCAGGGCCGCGCCACCGCGGCTGCCCTCGACGGCATCGCCCGCAACCCCGGCGCTGCGCCGCGTATCCAGACCCCGATGATCCTCGGCCTCGCGCTGATCGAGTCCCTCGTGCTCCTCGGCTTCGTCATCGCGTTCTTCCTCCAGGGCTACGCGAAGCCGTGAGCTGAACGGCGATCGGCGATCCGTCGGGGTCGAAGGTCGAACGTCGAAGGTCGAAGGTGCCGGTCGCCGTGGGCGATCGGTGGCTTCGACCTTTCGCCGTTTTGGCGGCTTCCCGGTCGCGTCTTCGCGCGTCGCGCGTCACCCCGTACGGAATGCGGTACAACTTCGCCGATGGCCCGCCCCGCTCTCCACTCGCTGCTTGCCCTGGTGCTCCTCTCCGGCTGCTCCGACGACGCGGCGACCCCCGCGAACACCGACGCCGGCACCGACACGGGCAACGACAGCGCGGTCGCCGACACCGCAGGTGCGAAGAACGACGGCGAGCCGCCGAAGGACCTCTCCGCCGATCCGCTGCCCGCGTCGATGGCCACGGCGGTCGGCTTCCAGCCGCCGAGCGGACCGGCCGATCAGCCCCTCGATCTCTCCTGCCTCGGCACCCCGATGCCGATCGCGACCGGCGCCGTCGTCGATCGCACGGTGAAGACCGCGGAGCTCGGCGACACGACCGCGCTCGTGCCCGAGACCGACGTCGAGATCTTCTACGCCAACAAGCTCGGCGGGGCGGCCGACGTGACCGGGAAGACCGCGGCCGGCACCGCGCAGCTCGCCGCGAAGATCGCCCCCGGCTTCTTCCTCGCGCGGACCAAGAAGAGCGGCTTGCTCGAGACCGTCGCCTACGACTGGTGGATCGACAAGGAGCCGGTGTTCACCTTCGCGATCGCGGTCCCTGCCAAGGTCGAGGCGCTCGAGGCCCTGAGCGGCGGCGTCGAGTTCAAGCGCGAAGCGGGCACGTCGCGCCTCGTGGTGCAGGTCAGGGACTGCAAGCGCAACAACGTGAGCAACGCGCACGTCGTGATCGAGATCGGCGGCAAGATCGTGGCGCCGGTCACCACCGGGCCCGGCATCTACCGGAACTACCTCGGCGACAACGAGCTCCCGAGCGAGGCGAAGGTCTCCTCGCGCTCGGGCGTCGTCGCGTTCCTCAACGTGCCGGCGTCGGCGCCCGTCCGCTTGATCGCCTACGGCAAGACCGCCGCCGGCATCGTGCCGTTCGCCATCCGCACGCTCCCGCCGGTCGCCGACGGCGTCGTCACCGCGCTGGTCTCGCCCTGGATCGAGCCGTGAGACCGCGCGCGATCACCGCTTCCGGCCGCCGGCCCACCACGCCTTGAACCAGTCCTTGCCGACGTGGCCCGCCCACACGAGGTAGGCCAGGGCGAAGAGCGCGATGCACAGATAGCCGCGGTAGGGCCAGCTCGAGAGCAGCACGATCGCGCCCGCGACGTTGAGCGAGGCGACGAGCATGCCGTTGAACAGGCGGCGCCCCAGCCGGTCGTACGCGGGCTCGATGCGGGTCTCGACCGTCTGGATCTGCAGCCGACCCATGCGCAGGTCGTCGAGGACCTCGCGCAGGTGGAACGGCACGTCGTGCGCCATGCCGACGAAGCGCTCGGCGCCGCGGAGCAGCTCGTTGCCGATCTCTTCGGGCGAGAGGCGCTTCTTCAGGAGGCTGACGAAGTAGGGCTGCGCCTCGCCGAACACGTCGAGATCGGGATCGAGCTCCTTGCCGATCGACTCGATGGTCATCAGCGCCTTGCCGACCATCATGAAGTCGGTGGGCACCTCGAGCCCGTATTTCACCGCGCCGTCGATGAGATCCCTGATCATCGCCGCGAGCTCGATCTCCTTCAGCGGCCGACCGAGGTACTTCTCCGCGAGGACGGTGACCTCCGCGCGGTAGTCGTCCATGCTGATCTTCTTGGTCGGCCGGCCGATGGTGTAGAGCGCGTCGGCGACCGAGCGCGGGTCGTTGCGCGCGGCGGCGACCATCAGCTTGATGGTCTTGTCGCGCATCTCCGGCGAGAGGCGCCCGACCATCCCGAGGTCGATCATCCCGACCACCGGCGCGTCCTTGGTGCCGAGGATGATGATGTTGCCGGGGTGCGGATCGGCGTGGAAGAAGCCGTCCTCGAAGATCTGCTTGATGACGATGCCGACGGCGTTCTTCGCGATGCGCTTGCCGTCGTAGCCGCTCTCGAGCGCGGCGTAGATCTTCTTGCCGTCGAAGAACTCGAGCGTGAGCACGCGCCGCGACGAGGCGCCCTTGTAGGACTTGGGGAAGGCGATGGTGTCGTGGCCCGCGAAGTTGCGGCGGAACCGCTCGCCGTTCTGGGCCTCGATGCCGAAGTCCATCTCGGCGGTGATCGAGCGCTCGAACTGCTGCACCATCCCCACCGGGTCGTAGATCCGCGCCTCTTCGAGCGAGCGATCGGCGACCTGCGCGAGCATGTGGAGCAGCTCGAGATCGCGCTCGACGACGTCCTTCACGCCGGGGCGCTGCACCTTGACGACGACCTCGCGCTCCTCCTTGGGGAGCGGCCGTCCCTCGGCGTCGACGCCGGGATCGTCGAGCTCGGCGCGCAGACGGGCGCGGTGCACCTGACCGATCGACGCGGTCGCCAGAGGCTTCTCGTCGAAGCGGACGTACACCTCCTCGAGCGGCACCCCGAGCGACTCCTCGATCGCCTTCTTGATCTCGGCGTACGCGACGGGCGGGACGTCGTCCTGCAGCTTCTTCAGCTCGGTGATCAGGTCCGCGGGGAGCAGGTCCCCGCGCGTCGACGCGATCTGCCCGAGCTTGATGAACGACGGTCCGAGGTCCTGCACCACCAGGCGCACGCGCGCCGTCCAGTGGACGGTCTTCTTCTCGGTCTCGCCCTCCTTGCTCGAGGAGACGAGGCTTCCGAGCCCCATCCGGCTGAGCGCCTCGCCGAAGCCGTGCCGCGTGAGGACCGCGACGATCTCGCGCAAGCGACCCAGGTCGCGCACCGCAGTGAGAAGGGACGCCACGGAGCGCGAGGGTAATACAAGTCGTCAGTCGTCAGTCGTCAGTCGTCAGTCCGGCCCGAAACCCGGCCCGCTCACTCGAATTTGCCGTACGAGCCGGGCTTCTTCTTGGCGGTCGCCGTCGTCGCCGGCGGAGGGGGCGGGGGCGATTCGACCTTCGGCGGCTCGACGACCGTCGGCGTCGGTTCGGCCTTCGCGCTCGGCTTGGGCGCCGCCTTCGGCTTCGGCGCGGTGGTCGTCGCCGCGGGCTTCGCGGTCACCTCCGGCTCGACGGACGCCGACGGGGCCGGCGCCGGAGACGGCGCGGTCATGACCTCCAACGTGGGTTCCGGTGTCGCGGAGGCCGTCTTCGGTTCGTCGTACACCACCGCCGGCGCGCGGCGCTGGGCGAGCCCGATGCCGACGCCGACCGCGCCGACGAGCACCACCACGAAGGCGACCCCGAAGGCCAGCGAGCGCAGATCGCGGCGGGGCGGCGGCTGCGGCGCGGGCGCGATCTCCAGCGACGGATCGGCGACCGGCCCGATCGACGTCGTCTGCACGACCGGCACCACCGCGCTCTCGTGCGGCTCCGGCGAGTCGAGCAGCGCGGCGGCGAGCTCCTCGTGGAACTCCAGCGCGCTCTGCGGACGCCGCCGCGGATCCTTCGCGAGGGCGTGCAGGATGACCGCCTCGAGCTTGCGCGAGATGCCCGCGTCGGGCGCGATCTCGCGCGGGCGCGGCGGCAGCGACTGGATGTGTCGCGCCATGACCACCACCGCGTCCTCGTCGGGGAAGCAGTGCCGGCCGGTCACCATCTGGAAGAGGATCAGCCCGACGGTGTAGAGATCGCTGCGCGCGTCGAGCGGCTTCGACTGCGCCTGCTCGGGGCTCATGTAGCGCGGCGTGCCGAAGACCGTGCCCGCCTGCGTCTCGAGCGAGTCGACCTTCAAGTCGGGCTGCACGATCTTGGCGATGCCGAAGTCGAGGACCTTCACCACCTCCTCGAGGCCGTGCGGCGTCGGGACGTTGTGGAGGAAGATGTTGTCCGGCTTCAGATCGCGGTGCACGACGCCCTTGTCGTGCGCCTCGGACAGCGAGCGCAGCGCCTGCTGCGCGATCTTGATCGCCTCGGCTGGCGGCACGCGCCCGACGCGCTTGATGCGCTGACCGAGCGACTCGCCGTCGAGCCGCTCCATCGCGAGGTACAGGAGCGGCCCCTGCGGCGTCGACTCGTCCTCGCCGAAGTCGTAGACCGTGACGGTGTGCGGCGAGGTCAGCGCGCTGGTCGCGCGCGCCTCGCGCTCGAAGCGAGCCTTCGAGCTCGCGTCGTACGCGCGCTCTGGCTTCAGCACCTTCAGCGCGACCTCGCGCGCCATGCCGTCCTGCCGCGCGCGATACACCGCGCCCATCGAGCCGGCGCCGAGCCGCGCGACGATCGTGAACCGGCCGCCCAGCTTCCGGCCGATCAGCGGATCCCAGTTCGACTCCTCGAGCTCGTTCTTCGAGACGATGACGCCGCCGCACTCCGGGCACAGCTTGACGAAGTCGACGAGCCGCGTGCTGCACTCGACGCAGATCCACTCGTCCTCGGCGACGAGCTCGGGTGCGGTGGAGTCCGCATCGCGCTCGGGGAGGGCATCGGGCCTCGATCCCCGGACCGCCTGCGCCATGACCTACCAAGGGTAGCGGACCCTCGGGCCAAGTCCAACCGCGTCCCGCAGCCGTCCGTGTTAAAGCACCGCGTCATGAGCGCACCCGGGTACGAGGCCGTCATCGGCCTCGAGGTCCACGCCCAGCTCCTCACCAAGACCAAGCAGTTCTGCGGCTGCCCGACCACCTTCGGCGCGGAGCCGAACACCAACGTGTGTCCGGTGTGCCTGGGCCTGCCCGGCGCGCTTCCCGTGCTCAACCACGAATCGGTGGCGATGGCGGTCCGCACCGCCCTCGCGCTCGGCTGCACCATCCGCGAGCGCTCCATCTTCGCCCGCAAGAACTACTTCTACCCCGATCTACCCAAGGGGTATCAGATCAGCCAGTACGACCTCCCCTTCAGCGAGCACGGCTCGCTCGAGATCGCCGCCGAGGGCGATCCCAGCGTGACCCGGCGCGTCGGGATCACGCGGGTGCACCTCGAGGAGGACGCCGGCAAGAACCTGCACGGCGTCGCCGAGGTGCCGGGAAAGAGCGTCATCGACCTCAATCGCTCCGGCGTGCCGCTCATGGAGATCGTCGGCGAGCCCGACCTGCGCGGACCGGCAGAGGCGGTCGACTACCTCAAACGCCTGCGCGACATCCTGGTCGCGCTCGAGGTGAACGACGGCAACCTCGAGGAGGGCTCGTTCCGCTGCGACGTGAACATCTCGGTGCGGAGGAAGGGCAGCGCGGCGTACGGCACGCGCGTCGAGATCAAGAACGTCAACTCGTTCCGGCACGTCCACCGCGCCATCGAGCACGAGACCGCGCGCCTCGTCGACCTGGCCGAGTCCGGTCAGACCTTCAAGCAGCACACGCGCCAGTGGGACGACGAGAGCGGCCGTACCGTGTTCCTCCGCGAGAAGGAGGGCTCCGACGACTACCGCTACTTCCCCGATCCCGACCTCCCGCCGCTGGTGATCGACGAGCGCTGGGTCGGCGAGCTCCGCGCCTCGATCCCGGAGCTGCCGGCCGCGCGTCGTGAGCGGCTGGTCCGCGAGCTCAAGCTCCCCGCCAAGGACGCCGAGGTGCTCACCGGCCACCCGAAGATCGGCGACTACTTCGAGAAGGTGCTGCAGGCGCGTCCGGGCGACGCCGCGTGGGCGAAGCGTGCGGCCAATTTCGTCATGACCGAGGTGCTCGCCGACACGCGCGTGCACGGGCTGTCGATCGAGCTCCCGGTCACCGCCGCGCAGCTCGTCGAGCTCCTGAGCCTGGTCGACGCGCAGACCATCAGCGGCAAGCAGGCGAAGGAGGTGTTCGCTGCGATCAAGGGCACCGCGCAGTCGCCGGAGGCGTACGTGGGCGACAAGGGCATGGCCCAGGTCAGCGACGCGGTCGCGATCGAGGCCATCTGTCGCGCGCTCATCACCGCCAACCCCAAGCAGGTGGCCGCGTGGAAGGCCGGCAAGAAGGGGATCATCGGCTTCTTCGTCGGCGCGGTGATGAAAGAGACGAAGGGCTCGGCGAACCCGGCCCTCCTCAACGAGATCCTCGAGCGGCTGCTCGCCGAGTGACCGCAAGACGCGAGCGGCCGCGCCCCCCTGGACGCGGCCGTTTCGTGCGCGTGCTCGCGGCGCAGGCCGCGCGCTGCGGATCACTTCGGCGGCGGCGCGTCGCGGTACTTCTCCCTGAAGACCTTCCGGTAGGCGTTGTGGCAGGCCGTGCAGCTCTTGTTGAGCGCGTCCTTGTCACCCTTCTTCGAGGCCGCGATGCCCTGATCGCAGAACTCCTGCCACTTCGGGAACGCCTTGTCGTCGGGGTTGGCCGCCGCGATCTTCCCGAGGAGGACCTCGAGCTTCTTGAAATCGCCCGCCGCCTTCGCGGGGACGACGTTCTCCTTCATCCACTTCTTCCACGCGGGGGGGGAATCGTCGCCGGCCTGTGCCGGGCCGACCCAGGCGGCCCCGACGCCGATGCCGATCGCCAACGCAACAAGCCCGCTCCTGATCGCCTTCGTCATGAACCGTGCAACCCTTTCCCCCACCCGATGCCCGTGGAGCATGCGGGTGTACCAGCTGAGACGGCGAGCAGCCCGAATCATTCATGATTCTCGGCTCATCCGTGAGCGACTGCACAAACCCGAGCTCGCCCCCCGCAGCGGGTGCTTGACAGATCCCGCGTCGTGAGTAGAGTGCGCCTCCCCTTCGGCGATGGGGTTCCATCGTCTCCGAGCACGACGCGCCGAGGCCGTCGACGTCGCCCGCCAAGAACGCACGACCCTTCCTCAGTAGAAGGCACTCCGGCGCAGGTGGGGCTCCCGACGAGCTTGCAGCACCAGGGGGTCCGGGCCCAGAGAGTCCGAACGGCGCCGAGGCGCCCCGCCACGAGTGACGAGCCGCCCGCGCGTGATGGCGCGACCTGCGAGCGAGTCCCCAGAAAATTCACGGCCCGCTCGCCGTCGGCGAAGATGGGTCCGAGCCCTGGAATTCCAGGGCGCCGCCCCGTCGCGCGGTCCCGAAGTCGACGACGATCCCGACAGCTTCTCCACAGGAGGTGGCGGGTCGACGAGGCGTTCTCTCCTGCAGCTCGCTGCACCCGAACGCCGAGCTCCAGCAAACAAGAAATTGCTTGACCGGAGCGCGAATCGGACTAAGGTCCGCTCCCCCGCCGAAACGGGGAACCCCTCGTGACGAGGGGAATCGATCTTTCAGTACCCCCTCCGCCGTCCCGGATTCGTCCGCCGCGGCAGAGGCGCCGCTCTCGGCGACTCGAGAGCTCCGCGCGTCGGGCGGATCACCCCCGACGGCCCACCAGCCGCGTTCAGCAGCTGGTCGGTGGTTCCTCCCAGCTTCGGCTGGCAGCGAGCGCGGCGGTCGAGCAAAAAACTCTTGACCGAGGCGCGAAACTGAGTAGGATACTCACCCCCGCCGCTGAAAAGCGGTCCTCGCGAAGCGAGGTCGGGCGCTCGAAAGGGCGGTCGAGGAAAAAAGTGGTTGACAAGAAGTTCGGCAGCGTCTAAAAAGCGCGCCCCTCCCGAACGAAAGTCCGGAAGGGCGCGACGAGAGTCGCAGCCAACCAGGCCCGCTCGACCCCGTGTCGACAAGCCGCTTGGTCTTTGAAAACTGATTCGTACGTGTATCGACCCCCGAGTTGGACTCGGACTCCCGCGAGAGCGGGGCCGAGCAAAGGGTCCGCAAGGACTCGCAACTCCATCGAGCCTAAGTGTCGTCCGTTAGCCGCGGCGAACACTGGAGGACTCAACATCTCCAACTGGAGAGTTTGATCCTGGCTCAGAACGAACGTTGGCGGCGCGCCTAACACATGCAAGTCGCACGCGAAAGGGAGCAATCCCCGGTAGAGTGGCGCACGGGTGAGTAACACGTGGGTAATCTTCCCTTGAGCGGGGGATAACCTTCCGAAAGGAGGGCTAATACCGCATAAGACCACGGCCAGCACGCTGGCTGAGGTCAAAGCAGGCCTCTACATGTAAGCTTGCACTCGAGGATGAGCCCGCGGCCCATCAGCTAGTTGGTGGTGTAACGGACCACCAAGGCTAAGACGGGTAGCTGGTCTGAGAGGATGATCAGCCACACTGGAACTGAGACACGGTCC
>JACPFM010000063.1 GCA_016182965.1 Deltaproteobacteria bacterium
CGACAAGGGGCAGCGCGTCTACGCTACGCTTGCCGGCGCGACGCCTCGCAAACAGCAGGGAACCAAGCTCTCTCGCCGCCTGCGCGGGCGGCGGATCTCATCGAATCGTGCGAAGGAGGTGTAGTGTGAAACATCGCCCTTGAGGTTGGGGCTGCGCGGCGGCAGCCGGAGGAGCTCCACGCCCGCGTCGCGGAGGATGCGCTGGAAGTGCTCGGTGTAGAGCGGATCGCGATCGACGATGAGCTTCTTGATCCCACCGAGGAAGTCTTCGGGGAAGGCGGTCAAGTCTCGCGCGACCCGTGCCATGAAGGCGCCGTCGATGCTGTGGGAGATCCCGGCGACGTGTACGCGCCGGCTCTTCAGGTCGATGAGGAACAGCACCAGGTACCGCACGAGCCCGCCGCGCGTGAGCACCTCGACACTGAAGAAGTCGGCCGCGGCGATCGCGCCCGCGTGCGCCTTCAAGAAGGTTCTCCATGGCATCGTCTTTCCGCGCCGCGGCGCGGGCTCGAGCCCATTCTCGCGCAGGATGCGCGCGATGGTGTTGCGGGCGAGATCGTGACCGAGGTTCGCCATCGCGCCGCGCAGGCGCGTGTAGCCCCACGACGGGTTTTGGCGCGCGATCGCGAGCAACCGGTGCGCGATCTCGACGGCGGTGGGTGGCCTGCCGGGCGTTGGCGGTCTTCTCCGGCGGCTGCCGTCGTACTTCTTGGCCACGAGCTCGCGGTACCAGCGGAAGATCGTCTCGGGCGTGGCGAGCGAGGCCAGCGAGCGAAGCACGCGCATTCCGAGCGGGCGGCCCTTCTGTGCGAGGAGCTTCCTCTCGGCATCGGAGAGCCGCAGTCGCTTGTCGCCGAGCCGCGCGCGAAGCACGCGGTTCTCGGCGAGCAGGAAGGCGATCGCATCGGCCTGCGCGCGCTGCAGCCAACCGGCGGCGAGAAGGACGAGGAACTGCAAGGGCGCATTGGCCTTCATCGGCGGCGGCCGTGTAGAGTCCGCATCGGGCGCGAGGCAATCGCGCGCGATCTTCGACAACCCGTGGTCCCTGCAGCGACAGCCCGCTCGCGAAGCGAGCGCGCGCGCGTGCTGCAAGGGCGTGAAGGCCGGGGTTCTACTTGCCAGTCGTGCCAGAGGCCCGCCAAGTGCGTGTGGGTCGCGCCAGCGAACGTCGAGCATACGCGCGAGCTCGTCGCGCTACTCGCGCGGTGCTCATCAAGGGCATGCCTATGGAGTCGGCCGCCTCATCGTGGCCGGCCCGGGCGCCGCTGCTCATCCCGCAGATCAGAGCGGATCGATCGTACCGCGATCCATCGGCTGCGCGCCGAGCGGGGTGTTGGGAGCGGCCGTCGGGGCGATCGGCCTCCGTCTCGGCTGACGACTGACGACTGACGACTGACGACTACTGCACGAGCGACGTGATCACGAACGCGATCACCGCGCCGCTCACCAGCGCGCCGACCAGGATGGCCGCGATGATCGCCGGCGCCGGGCGGCGGCCGATCTTCGCCTCGGCGAGCTCGATGGCGGCGTGCGCGTGCTTCTCGAGCTCAGCGAGCGCGAGCTCGAGCCGGTTGCGCGGCTTGATGCGCATCGTCTCCTGATGAAACGGGCTCATCGGAGACGCGCGCGGCACCGGCGGCGTCGGCTGCGCGATGGCGACGGGCGTGGGCGGGATCACCGCCGGCGCGGCGGCGAGCGTCGGCGCGTCGCCGTTCGGATCCGGATCCCAGGTCGGCTGCGCGGTCGGGAGCGGGGCGACGTTGGACGGCTCGAGCTCGATGTCACCCGATCCGAGCGCGTCGAAGCCGCCGGACATGTCGGCGCCGGGCACGCCCGCGCCGGCGACGGCGAAGGTGCCGACGACGCTGCCGTCGACCGGCGCGTTCTCGCCGCGAAGGTCGTGCCACGACGCCGCGGCCGGTGGGGCGACGTCGGCGGTGAACTCCTCGGTGCGCGCCCGCGCCGCGACGACCGGAGGCGGCGTGATCTTTCGCGCCGACGCGCGCGGCGCCGACTTCGGCTGCGGCGGCAGCGACACGCGCGAGACCTCCTTCGGATCGATCTCGCGGATGTCGGCGACGAACGCGGCGAGCGTCGAGCCGGAGACCTCGGGCGCGCGGCGCGCCAGCGCCTTCTCGAACGACTCGACCAGGTCCTCGGCGCTCGACGGCCTGCGGTCCGGCTTGCGCGCGAGCATCTTCATCACGATGTCGGCGTACTCGGGGTCGATCTCGGGCCGGACGTCGTTCGGCCGCTGCACCTTGAGCGCGCGGATCGCCTCGATCGTCTCCATCTCGGTCGTGCGGCGGAACAGGCGCTGCCCGGTGAACAGCTCCCACGCGACGATGCCGAGCGAGAACAGATCGGCGCGGATGTCCATCTTGGCGTGCGGATCGAGCTGCTCGGGCGCGAGGTAGCTCGCCTTGCCCTTGACGTGCCCCGCGCGCGTCATCGTCGCCTCGTCGACGCCCTTGGCGATGCCGAAGTCGAGCACCTTCACCACGCCCGAGTCGGTCACGAACAGGTTGTGCGGCGAGACGTCGCGGTGCATGAGGCCCATCGGCACGCCGCGCTCGTCGACCGCGACGTGCGCCGCGTGCAGCCCGCGCGCGGCGCCCAGGATGATGAACGCCGCGAGGTCCTGCGGGACCCCGCCGTGCTTCTGCGCACGGAGGAAGATCTCCCGGGCGGTGAACCCCTGGAGGTACTCCATGACCAGGTACGGCTGGCCGTCGTCCTCGCCGACGCCCTCGAGCTCGACGACGTTCGGGTGGTGGATCAGCGAGGCCAGCCGGGCCTCGCGGAGGAACAACCGCGCGAACTCGGGCTGGTGCGCGAGGTGCGCTCGAGACCGCTTGACGACGACGGGCGAGCCGCCGCGCGCCTGATCGCGGGCGAGCAGGACCTCGGCCATGCCTCCTTCACCGATGCGGCGCTCGATCGCGTACCGACCGCCGACGAGCCGTCCCACTCCCGAAGAGTATCCCTCGCACCCGGGGCTGGTCATCTGTTAAGCTGGCCGAGGCGCGTACGCGGGAGCCGCGCCCCGACTCAATGGCCGAGCACGACGACATCACAGCGACTCGGGCGATACCGACCACCAGCACGATCCGCCTTCGGGGCGCGACGCTGGAGGTCGTCGCCGGGCCCGACCGGGGGCTGTCCGTCAAGATGGAGTCCCCGAGCCTCACCATCGGCAAGGGGAACGACGTCGACGTCCGCCTCACCGATCCGGCCATCTCGCGCCGACACCTGGAGGTCGCCGCGACCGCAGACGGGCTGCTGGTCCGAGATCTCGGCTCGCGCAACGGAACGTGGCTCGGCGGCTGTCGCATCGCCGAGGGCACGCTCATCCAGGACACCACGCTCTCGTTCGGCCAGACGGCGATGGCCGTCCGGCTCGCCGAGGGCGCGATGGACCTCGAGGTCTCGCCGCGCACCGAGTTCGGCGGCGCGCTCGGCACCTCGGTGGCGATGCGCCACGTGTTCGCGCTGCTCGATCGGGCGGCCAAGGCGAGCGTCACCGTCCTCTTCGAGGCCGAGAGCGGCTGCGGCAAGGAGGTGCTCGCGTACGCGCTGCACCAGGAGTCGCAGCGCAGCGAGGGCCCATTCATCGCGGTCGACTGCGCCTCGCTCCCCGAGAACCTCATCGAGAGCGAGCTGTTCGGCCACGAGCGCGGCGCGTTCACCGGCGCGGTGCAGTCGCGCGCGGGCGCGTTCGAGCGCGCCAACGGCGGCACCATCTTCCTCGACGAGCTCGGCGAGCTGCCCCTCGAGCAGCAGGCCAAGCTCCTGCGCGTCCTCGAGAAGCGCGAGATCCGCCGCGTCGGCGGCTCCAAGACCATCCCGATCGACGTGCGCGTGGTGGCCGCGACCAACCGCCGGCTCGCCGAGGCGGTGCG
This sequence comes from Deltaproteobacteria bacterium, assembly GCA_016182965.1. Classification (GTDB taxonomy): domain Bacteria; phylum Myxococcota_A; class Polyangia; order Polyangiales; family JADJMO01; genus JALHOE01. Next base: position 3,903 of record JACPFM010000063.1, read on the forward strand.
CCGCCGCGAGTTCCGCGAGGACCTCTACTACCGCATCAGCGTCATCCGCGTGGTCATCCCGCCGCTGCGCGATCGCCGCGAAGACATCCCCGCCCTGGCGCAGCACTTCCTCGAGCGCACCCGCGGGGCCGGCGCCCAGGTGCCGGCCGATCTCGTGCAGGTGCTGTTGGCGCACCCGTGGCCCGGCAACGTGCGCGAGCTGCGCAACGTCGTCGAGCGCTGGGCCACCTTCGAGAGCGCGCGCCCCGAGGTGTTGTTCGGCGAGTCGATCAACGCGCCGGGCGGCCCCAAGCAGGGCGTGCTCGGGGCGCTCGGCGATCTCGCGTCGCTGCCCTACCACGAGGCCAAGCGCCGCGTGCTCGAGGCGTTCGACCGCGCCTATTTCCCCGACGTGCTCGCGCGCGTCGGCGGCGTGGTCGCCAAGGCCGCCGAGCTCGCGCAGGTCCCGCGTCCGAGCTTCCACCGCATGCTGTCGCGCGCCCGCGCCGCCGAGGGGCACGGGCCCGCGTCCGGCGGAGACGACGAGCCGTAGCGCGGCGCCGTCATGAGCGCGCGGGGGGAGGGGTCCGAACGCGCGGTCGTCGTGCACCGGGTGCGCGCGCGCGAGCCGTGGGCGATGGTGACCGCCGCGATCGTCGCGGCGCCGATCATCGGCGGGACCGTCCTCGCGCTGATCGACCCGCTCTACGCGATGATGATGTTCGGGATGATGTTCGGCTGGACGGGCGCGATCGTCCTCTGGCCGCTGCTCGCCGCGCACCGCCGCGCGACCCGCATCGACGCCGACCCCAAGCCGCGCCTCTCGCGCGCCTCCTCGGCCGGGCTGTTCGTCGACGGCGGACCGGCGCTGCCGCGCGAGCGGATCGTCGCCGCGTTCGTGTCGCCGTCGTGGCCCAACGGCGCGTACCTGCGCCTGCATCGCCGCGGCGCGTGGCCCGTGGAGCTGTGGACCGCCGACGTCGAGGGTGCGCACGCGCTCGTCGCCGCGCTCGGGCTCGACGAGCAGCATGTGGTCGGCATCGCGCGCGGCGCGCCGCGGCTCTCGTCGGTGGCCGCGCGCCTCGTGATCGGCGTGCTGCTCGCCGCGCTCTCGCTCCTCATCGTCGCCCGCGTGCCGCTCCTCTCGCCGCTTCCCCTCCTGTTCGCGGCGGCGTTCGCGGCCTTCACCGTGCTCCCGGTGGAGCACGTGGTGGGCACCGACGGCGTGCTCACGCGCTGGCTCGGTCGGCGCGTGGCGTTCGTGCCGATCGATCAGATCGCCGAGGTGAACCCCGAGCCGGGCCGCGTTCGCCTCGTCCTCAAGAACGGCGAGACGCGCCACCTCGTCGTGGCGGGCCGCATCGGTGGAGCGGCCGCGACCATCGGCATGCAGGTCGGCCTGCTCGCCGAGCGCGTGCGGCGGGCGATGCGCTGCGCCGGCACGCTCGAGATCGACGCCTCTTCGCTCGAGCGCTCGGGCCGCGAGCTCGGCGCCTGGATCGCGTCGCTGCGCGATCTGACCCGCGGCACCGGGTATCGCGCGGCGGTGCAGCGCGAGGACCTGGTCTACCTCGTCGAGGATCCGCGCCGCCCGCCCCAGGTGCGGGTCGCCGCGGCGATCGCGCTCGGCGACGGCGATCCGCACGAGCGCGCGCGCCTGCGCATCGCCGCCGACTCGTCGTCGATCCCCGAGGTGCGCGAGGCGATCGAGGCGGCGTTGGAGAGCGACGAGGCGCGCATCAGCGACGCGTTGGCGAGGCTCCCGGATCAGCACCCCGCCCGCTGACCCCGCTACGTGCGCGTGCGGGGCAAAGACCGCCCGCTGACCGCGGCGCCGACGGTCGACGCTCGCCCGGCATGCTTGGTGCGTCTCGTACGACGAGACCAACCCGAGGAGGACGCATCATGGCGTACGTCGATGGATTCGTGATTGCCGTGCCGGTCAAGAACAAGGACGCGTTCATCGAACATGCGAAGAAAGGTGACGCCGTTTTCCTCGAGCACGGCGCGACGCGCGTCCTCGAGTGCTGGGGCGACGACGTCCCGGAGGGCAAGATCACCGACTTCCGAAAGGCCGTGCAGGCCAAGGAGGACGAGGCCGTCCTCTTCTCGTGGGTCGAGTGGCCCGACAAGGCGACCCGCGACGCGGCGCTGCCGAAGGTGATGGAAGATCCGCGGCTGAAGCCCGAGAACAACCCCATGCCGTACGACGGCAAGCGGCTCATCTACGGCGGCTTCTCGCCCATCGTGACGCTCGGCAGCTAGCTGACCGTGCTCGGTCGTGAGTGTTCTCGCGGCCGGGGCGATCCCCGCCGGCGGCGATCGATCTGCCTAGATCTCGATCTTCGACCACATCTCGCGCCGCATGCGCTCGCGCTTCCGATCGGTCTTGGTGATCAAGCGCGCCGCGCCCCACGCCGCGAGCAGCTCGCCCTCGACCCCGAGCGCCGGCAGCACCGTCGGGGCGACGGTGAGCATGCGGTCGACGGCGGTGCGGATGGGCTCGCCGCCGATCGTGGCGTAGGCGTCGGGCGCCTTTCGGTAGAGCGGCTCCGCGGGCTCGGCGTCGACCGAGCCGCCGCCGGGACGCAGCGTCGACCGCGGATACGCGCGCAGATCGCCGCGATCGAGCCGCGCGAACGGCGGCGCGCCGTCGTGCGGCGAGTCGATGAGCAGGATGTGACGGTCGACGAGCGGCATGTGATCGCGCACCGTCGCGAGCACCGCCTCGCGCGCGCGCAGATCGCCGTCGAACGCAGGCATCGCGCCCTCGTCGAGGATCGTCTCGCAGACCCACAGCTCGGCGTCGTGGGCGGCGAGCTCCACGTCGCCGGTGCCCGCGAAGGTGGCCCGTTGCAGGTGCACGTCGACGCCGCCCTCGCGAAGGGGACGAAGGAACGCGTGGCGGGAGAGGGGCGCCGGGACGAGCTGGTTGCCGACGACCAGCGAGACCACGAACCGCCTGCGCGCCACCTCGGATGCGGGGTGCGGCGTGTACCGATCGAGCGAGAAGTCGCGGACCCTGTCGAGCATGCGGGCCGCCGGTCGATCGGTGATCACGAACCCGCAGCCGGTCTCTTCGCCGTCGGAGTCGAGGATGACGCCGCGCACGCGCCCGCGCTGGTGGAGGATCGCCTCGCACCGCTCGGTCGGGCGCACCTCGCCCCCGTGCGCGCGGATGCGATCGACGAGCTGCGCCACGAGCTCGTCCTCGTCGCCCGGCAGCTCCAGCGGGGCGCGGGTCCACGCGGCGTGCAGACGCGCGATCGACAACGGCGGCAACGGCTCGTCGCTCGAGAGGTGGCTCGCGAAGCGGGCGCCGAGCTCGATCACCCGCCGATACTCGGGATCGACCGGGAGCGCCGGCGGGACCTCCGGCAGCGCGTCACGCAGCCGCCCCGTCTCGCGCCGCTCCCAGAACGTGCCGGGCGGCCACACCGCGTCCTGCTCGAAGACCGCGTCGATGGCCGCGTTGAGCCGGCCGAGCCATTCGTAGAGCTCCTCGATGGCCCCTCGCGTGCCGGGCAGCTCGCGATCGAGCTCGCGCGCGAGCAGGTCGGCGTCGGGGGGCACGTCGAGGCGCATGCCGCGGTCGAGCACCTGGAACATCGGATCGAGCGGCCGCAGCCTTCGCCGGAACGCCTGCGACTGCGCCAGCTCGGCGAGCACGCGCCGGTAGGAGGGCGCGGTGGCCGCGAGGTGCGCGAACGTCCGGCGACGCAGCGGGACGGCGTGGAAGCGATACGTCGCTGGCAGGTGCGCATCGCCGACGACCAGCACCCGGAAGTCGCGGCGCGCGAGGAGCGCCGCGCTCGCGAGCGCGCCCGGGCGCATGCCGAGGACGACGACGTCGAAGTACCGGAGCGGCATCGTGACGACCGAACGCTAGCACTGTCACTCGCGCGCCGGCGCGGCGCGATACACTCCAATCGTGCTCCGCATCCGGTACCCGCTCGAGCGCGGCGGCCCCGCGCGCCTCGAGGTCTCGTGGACCGACGCGTACAGGACCCTGCTCGTGCACCTCGACGACGTGCTCGTGGCGTCTGCCGACGTGCAGTCGCTGCGCAGCGGGAGGGTCTTCGAGCTCCCCGACGGGCGGAGCCTGCGCGTGATGGTCGGCCGCGGCGTTTCGCTGTGGGTCTCTGGCGTCGCGGTGCCGGGCACGTACGCCGACCCGTGGGTCCGCGTGAAGAGCGCGCCGGTGTGGGTCCTCTCCCTGGCGATGCTGGCGGCGTGGCGTGCGTGGCAGCTCGCGCCCGAGCGACCGTGGCCGGTCGGCACGTGGGCGAACCTCGCGCTGGCGATCGCGCTCTTCGCCGCCGGCCTCGCCATGCGCCGTGGCTCGCTCGTGGCGCACGTGGTGGCGGGCGTCGCGGCCATCGTCTTCTTCGCGCAGGCCTTCCCGCGCGCGAGCCTCGCGATCGACGAGGAGGCGCGCTCGTCGCTCGAGGTGCTCCCGCTGCTCGCGCGTCTGCTCGGCGTCGTTTCGTACGTGACCATCGCCGTCTGGATCGTGCGCAAGATCGCCAAGGGGACGCGCGCGGCCCGCGAGATCCGCGATCCCGATCTGCCGCCCGCGTCGCGCCCCTACCGCTGAACCTTGCGCGCGCAGGGCGCGGACTTAACGTGCCTGCATGCCGCGCGCGTGCGCGGCCGCGGCGAGGAGCGGCCATGAAATACGAGATGCGTCTGAGCAAGGTCTTCCGGCCGCTGCTGGCCCTCTTCGGCGGCACGCGCAGCCGCTCGTTCGTGTCGCTGAACGAGCAGGGGGTCCGCTTCAAGTTCGGGCTGTTCGACGAGAGCTTCTCGCTCGACGACCTCGCGTCCGCCGAGCCGACCGACGTGCCGTGGTACGCCGGCGTCGGCTGGAAGCTCGGTCCGGGAACGGTCGCCCTGCTCGGCTCGCAGGCGGGCAACGTGAGGGTCACGTTCCGCGAGCCCAAGCGGGTGCGCTTCTTCGGCGTGCCGATCCGGTGTCGCGAGCTGTACGTCTCGCTCGAGCAGCCCGAGGCGTTCGCCTCCGACCTGCGCGCGCGGCTCGCCGCGTAGCACCGCGCGTCAGTACAGCAGGTACGCCTTGCGCCGCGCCTCGAAGGCGCGCTGGTCGGCGTCCCACGAGGCGACGATCGCGTCGAGCGCGTCCCCGCGCTCGATCGCCTTCACCGTGGCGTCGTTCCCGACGATCGTGAGCAGGTTCTTCGTCTGCCACTGCTCGGGGTGCAGCGCGCGGAGCGCGAGCGCGAGCGCGACGCCGAGCCGCACGGGGGAGACCAACTTCGCGTCGGTCACCGCGATCGACACGCCGCCGCACTCGACCCCCGCGTGCGCGCTCGACTTCGGCGTGAAGCGCGTCGCCTTGAAGGAGAGCCCCGAGAGCTTGCGACTGGTCAGGTCCTTCGCGAGCGCCTCGCCGTCGACGAAGGGCGCGCCGACGACCTCGAACGGCGTGCCGGTCCCACGCCCGACGCTGACGTTCGTCCCCTCGACGAGCGCCACGCCGGGATAGAGCACCGCCTGGACCGCGTTGCGGAGGTTCGGCGACGGCGGGACCCAGGCGAGGCCCGTGTCGGCGAACAGCATGTCGCGACGATAGCCGCTCATCTTCACGACCTCGAGGCTCGCGCCGATCGCGCGCTCGCCGTCGAACAAGCGCGCGAGCTCGCCCATCGTCATCCCGTGGCGGATCGGCGTGCGATGGAACGCCGTGAACGATGTCTTGCCGGGGTCGAGCAGCGGGCCCTCGATCGCGCCGCCGACAGGGTTCGGGCGGTCGAGCACCACGAGCGGCAGCCCGAGCTCCTTCGCGCTCTCGAGCACCAGGCCGAGCGTCGTCTCGTAGGTGTAGAACCGCGCGCCGGCGTCCTGCAGATCGAACACGAGGGTGTCGGCGCCTTCGAGATCGGAGGCCACCGGCTTCTTGCGATCGGCGCCGTACAGGCTCTTGATCGGGAGCCCGGATCTGCCGTCGACGCCGTCGGTGACGAAGGTATCGACGTTCGAATCGAGGCCGTGCTCGGGCGCCAGCAGCGCGACGACGCGAACCCCGGCCGCTCGGAGCACGTCGATCGTCCGTCGGCCCGCGTGGTCGACGGCGCCGCGATGGGTCACGAGCGCGATCTTCTTGCCGGAGAACCGCGCGAACCCGTCGCGCTCGAGGACGTCGATCCCGGTGAGCACGGCCGGCGGCGCGATCGTCGTGCGAACGGCGTCGACGAGCTCCTTGCGGAGCTGGCTCACGTCGCCCTTCTCGTCGGGGTGAAGGCGGCTCGTGAGCAGCACCACGACCGTCTGCGACGAGGGATCGACGGTGATCGACGTGCCCGTGAAGCCGGTGTGGCCGTACCCCGCGCCGCTCGACAGCCCTCGGTGAACGTCCCAGCCGAGCGTGCGCGACGCGCCTTGGAGCTTCGCCGGCGTGGTCATCCTCGCGACGAGCCCCGCCGGCAGGACGCGGGCGCCGTCGAGCTCGCCGTCGTGCAGCAGCATGCGGCCGAGGGCGGCCAGATCGTCGGCCGTCGAGAACAACCCGGCGTGGCCCGCGACGCCCGAGAGCAGGCTCGCGCGCGGATCGTGCACGACGCCCACGAGCGTCGCGCCGTCGCGACAGGTGGGCGCAGCGCGCGCGATCAACGAGGCGGGCGGCGAGAAGCAGGTGTCCTTCAGGCCGAGGGGCGAAAAGACGCGCTGCGCGGCGAACGCGTCGAGCCGCGCGCCGCTCGCGCGCGCGACGACCGCGCCGAGGACGATGAACCCGAGATCGCTGTACCGGTATGATGCGCCCGGCGCCGCGGCGAGCCGGAGCTTGCCGATCTTGCGGAGCGCCTCGGCCTCGCCGTCGCGGAACGACGCGAGCGAGTCGGCGGCCGGCAGCCCCGACGTGTGCAGGAGCAGGTGCTCGAGGGTGATCGCGGCCTTGTCCTCGTCGAGCTCCGGCACCCAATTCCGCGCCCGATCGCCGAGGGCGAGGCGCTTGTCGGCGGCCAGGAGGTGGATGGACAGCGCCGTCGCCAGCGGCTTGGTGAGCGACGCGAGATCGAACACCGTGTCGATCGTCATCGGCACGCGCTCGGGGGCGACGCGGCGGTGCCCGTAGGCCCTTCGATGCAGCAGCCGATCGCGCGACCAGACGACCACCACCGCGCCCGGCGCGTCGCCGCGCGCGATGGCGTCGTCGATCACGCGATCGATCGCGGCGACCGACGGCTCCTTCGATCCGGCGAGCGGGACGTCCTGCGGGCCTCCGATCGAGGCGTCGCCGCCGCTGGACGCCGCGGAGGTCGCCGTCGCCACGACGGTCGGGGGCGCGGGGGCGCCGGCGTCGACCGGCGGCGGCTGCGCGCGTCGCGCGCACGACGACAGCGCGATCGCCGAGAGGAGGACGATCGCCGGGCGCGCGCTCACGCCGGCCAGTATACGGGCACCACGCCGTCGAACCGCGGGCGACCGCGGTCGTCGAAGCGCAGGCGGCCCTCGGCGATCCACTGGAGCACGCCCGGCAAGAGCCGGTGCTCCTGCACGAGGATGCGCGCGGCGAGCGTGTCGCGATCGTCGTCGTCGAGCACCGGCACCGCCGCCTGCCCGAGGATCGGCCCGGTGTCGGTGCCGGCGTCGACCAGGTGCACCGTGCAGCCGGTGATGCGCACGCCCTTCTCGACGGCCTGCTTCTGCGCGTCGACCCCGGGGAACGCGGGCAACAGGGAAGGGTGGATGTTGATCACCCGGCGCGGGAACGCGTCGAGGAACGTCGCCGTGAGGATGCGCATGAAGCCGGCGAGCACGACCACGCCACGATCGCCGACCGCCTCGCGCACGCGCTCGACCAGGTGCGCGTCGAAGGCGTCGCGTGTGGGGAACTGCTTGTGCGGCACGACGAGCGTGGGCACGCCCGCCGCCTCGGCGCGCGACAGGGCCTTCACCCCCGGCACGTTCGAGATCACCAGCCGTACGCGCGCGTCGAGCTCGCCGCGCGCGATGGCGTCGAGGATGGCCTGCAGGTTCGTGCCGGAGCCGGAGACCAGGACGGCGAGATCGAGGGTCATCGCGGGGGCGCACCGACGAACTGCACGCGCGCTTCGAACTCGGTGGCCGGGTCGACCGCGATGATCTCGCCGATCACGCGCGGCTCCTCGCCGACGGACGCGAGCGCCGAGAGGGCCCGGCCTTCGTCGGACTTCGCGACGACCACCACGTAGCCGAGACCGACGTTGAAGGTGCGGCGCAGCTCGTGCTCGTCGATGGGCCCGAGCGAGGCGAGCACCTCGAACACCTTGGGGCGCGCGAAGGCGCCGAGATCGATGCGGAGGCCGAGCCCCTCGGGGATGACGCGCGGCAGGTTGCCGGGCAGCCCGCCGCCGGTGATGTGGCTCATCGCCTTCACGTCGATCGCGGGCGACGCGTCGAGCAGCGCGCGCACCGGCTTGCCGTAGAGGCGCGTGGGCGCCATCAGCGCCTCGCCGAGCGTGCACCCGAGCTCGGCGACGTGCTCGGTGAGCTTCGCGCTCCGCGCCTCGACGACGCGACGCGCGAGCGAGTAGCCGTTGGAGTGCAGGCCCGACGAGCCGAGGCCGATGACCACGTCGCCGGGCTGCGTGCGCTTTCCGTCGATGATCTTCGAGCGGGCCACGACGCCGACCGCGAAGCCGGCGAGATCGTACTCGCCCGGCCCGTACATGCCGGGCATCTCGGCCGTCTCGCCGCCGAGCAGCGCGCACCCCGACGCCTCGCACGCGCGCGCGATGCCCGCGACCACGCGCGTGGCCGTGTCGAGCGCGAGCTTGCCGGTGGCGAAGTAGTCGAGGAAGAACAGCGGCCGCGCGCCGCACGTGAGGATGTCGTTCACGCACATCCCCACGAGGTCCTGGCCGATGCCGTCGTGGCTGTCGAGCTCGAAGGCGAGCTTCAGCTTGGTGCCGACGCCGTCGGTGCCGCTGACGAGGATCGGCTCGTCGATGCCGCTCGGCACGCGGCACATCCCGGCGAAGCCGCCCACGTCGGCGAGGACCTCGGGGATGCGCGTGCGCGCTGCGAGCGGCTTGATGCGTTCGACGAGCGCGTCGCCCGCGTCGATGTCGACGCCGGCGTCCTTGTAGGTGATGGGCTTCATCGCGGGGGCGGACGCTAGGGCGCTTTGCCCAGGGCCGGAAGCCTCCCGCAATCGGGGCGATCGCCCGGGCATGCATGATTTCCCCCCGGCCTGAAGGCCGGGGCACCGACTGCGCCTCAAGGCCGGGGCATGAACCCCGGCCTTCACGTTCCTGCAGCGCTGGCGCTCGCTTCGCTCGCAGTTGTCGCCGCAGAACGGCAGTGCCGGGTGATCAATCGCTCGCGGTGCTCCGGCAGAACGGCACGACACGATGCGGCGACAGCGTCAGCCAGCGCCGCGACAGCGTGAAGCCCGGGGTTGATACCCCGGGCTTAAGCAGCTTTCGGTGCCCCGGCCTTCAGGCCGGGGGGGAAATGAAGCTCCGGGGGAGGTCTCGCGAAATCACGAATCGATCGCGATCGCCAGCTTGTCGCGGAGGGCGAAGTAGTCCTCGCTCGTCGCGAACAGGATCAGCTCCTTGGCGCGGTCCTTCGAGCTCACGCTGATCGAGGAGTCCTCGGAGGCCTTGATCAGCGCGAGGGCCACCTCGAGATCGTGCGCCAGCAGCAAGCCCGTGCGGTCGGCGGTGAGATCGCAGCCGGCGATCCACTTCTTGAGGTCGATCGAGGCGCCGCCCTGGAGCAGGCGCGCGACCAGTGACGCGAGCTGCTCCTTGTTGGTCGGGTGCAGGCCCTTGAGCGCGGCCATCGCCTGCTGCACGGGACCCTCGAGCTCCGCGGCGACCGGGAAGTTCGGGGAGATCGACTTGATCGCGCCGAACAGCCAGGCCTTGAGCCCGGTGCCGGTCGACACGAGCTGGCGCACGTACATGCCCGGACGGAGGAACGCGAGCTTCTGCGCCGCGACGAACGCCAGCGCCTGCGGCGGCACCTCGGCGGTGTCGAGCGCGGCGCGCCCGAGCGCGAGGGCGCGCGGGTTGGCGTGGATGAACGCGAGGCCGGCCTCGAGATCCGGGTTGTGGAAGACCAGCGGCTGCTCCATCCCGAGGACGCCGCACGCGTAGTACAGCGTCTGCGACATCGGGTAGATGTCCTGCGCGATGTCGACCGCGTAGCCCGGATGGTAGCCCTCGCCCTCGAGCGTGACGCCGCGCGAGGCGATGATCGCCGGCTCGATGGTGGCGAAGATCCCGGTGAGCAGCGCGTCGCGGTCCGGGTGGCGTAGGTGGTTCTGGTGGTCCTCGGCCGCCAGCACCGCCTGCGCGGGCGCCGCCGTCTCGGCCTTGTGGCGGCGGAAGAAGCGCTCCTCGTCGGCCTCGGCGAGGTTCAGGTTCACCAACGCCTGGCACATGCACCACGCCGCGTCGGCGCGCTTGCTCTGGGTGTAGAGCTTGCGGAGCAGCTTGAACGACTCGGCGCGGTACGGGTTGCGCTTGAGGATCGCCGTCTGCGCGCGCACCGCCTTCTCGAGGAAACGCGAGGGATCGGAGGCGTAGATGTTCGCGAGGATCTCGTTGCGGTCGCGCCCTTCGGGATCGAGCGCCTGCGCCTTCTCGTAGGCCTCGATGGCCTCGTCGACCATCGACATCTGGCGGTGATAGAGATCGCCGAGCGCGTCGAGTGCGGCGATCTGCGCCGGCTTGTCGTTCGCGTTCTTGGCGCGCTCGAACCGGATCTTGAGGAGCCGCTCGACGCCCGAGTGATCGGCGAGGTCCTTGCGGACGCGGATCGCCTCATCGAGGCCCTTGTCGTTGGTCGGATCGGCCTCGACGACGCGCTCGAAGAGCTCGGCGGCGTCGTTCTTCGCGTGAAGGTGCTTCTCCGTGACGATCGCGGCCGTCATCAGGTACTTGCCCTTGGCCTTCGGATCCGGGTTGAACTCGGCGAGGCGCAGGACGACCTCGACGAGCTTCCCCCAGTTCTCGCCCTCGCTGTACAGCTGCATCAGCTTGACGAGGATGCCGCGATCGTCGGGGCGCTCGTCGAGCGCGGCGACGTACTGCTTGGCCGCGCCCGTCCGGTCCTTGAGCTTCTGCGAGAGGATGTCGCCGCACTCCACCATCAGGCGGATGCGCTCGTCGTCGGCGGTGGCGAGGTCGAGGCGACGACGCTTCACCGCGATGAGATCGCTCCACGCCTCGCGCGCCTCGTGCAGCTTCGCGAGCGCCTCGAGCGCGGGGACGTGGTTCGGATCGAGATCGGCCGCCTCTTCGAGGGCGATCTCGGCGCGGTCGTGATCGCCGAGCTTCCGCGCCGACTCGCCGAGCCGGTAGGAGATCTCGGCGCGCTCGGCGCCCACGAACTTCTCGCCGAAGCGATCGACGAGCTGCGTGTGGATCTGCAGGGCGACCTTCGGATCGCCGTGCTCGAAGGTGATCTGACCGACGCGGCGGAGCGCCTCGGGGTCGTCGGGCGCGAGCGCGCGCAGGCGCTCGACCGCCTTGACCGCCCGCTCGCTGTGGCCGGTCTTGGCCAGCGAGTCGACGTAGTGCTCGAGCACGCGGATCGCCTCGTCCTTCGGCAGCGTGTCGGCGCGCTGGACGACGATCTCGAGACGCCCGGCCGACTCGACGAAGCGGTCGGCCTCGAAGGCGATCTCGCCGAGGACCATCAGCGCCACCACGTTGGTCGGGTCGTGATCGAGGGCCTTGCCGGCGTTCTCGCGCGCCTTGTCGTCGTCCTCGAGCTTCTCGTGCGCGAGCTTGGCGATCTCGGCGTAGAGACGCGCCTTCTGCGTCGGAGCCTCGGTGACGGTGACCTCGCGCTCGATCATCGCGATGGCGGCGGACACGTCGCCGCGCGCGGCGTAGGCGGCGCGCAGCGCGGCGGCCACGCCCTTGGCTTCGGGGTTCGCGTCGAGGGCCTGCTTGTAGCGCTCGATGGCGCCGTCCTTGTCGCCGCGGCTCTCGAGGAGCTTGGCCGCGCGGACGTACTGCTCGGCCTTCGCCTCCGGCGTGCTCGCCTTGGCGGCCAGCGCCTCGAACGCCGCTACGGCGCTCGACGCGTCGCCGGCGGTCTCGCGCAGGTGCGCGAGGGCCTCGAGCGCGCCGCGGTGCTCCGGATTGATCTCGAGGACCTTCTCGAGCGCGGTCATCGCGCGCTCGGGCGAGCCGATCTGCTCCTGCAGCACGCGGCTTCGCGCGAGGAGGATCTCGACGCGACGCGCCGGGTCCTCGACGACCTTGAGGTGACGCTCGTAGAGCGAATCGACGTCTTCCCAGCGATCGAGCGCGCGGTAGTGACGACCGAGCGAGACCAGCGCGTTGTCGTGCACCGCGTCGATCTTGAGGACCGCCTCGTAGGCCTGCGCGGCCTTGGCGTGATCGAGGAACTCTTCGTCGTGGATGGCGGCGATGCTCGAGGTTTCCGAGCAGCTGCTCGTAGCGACCCTGGCGGCTCCAGATGCGGTCGAGCCCCTTGAGCGCGCCGAGGTGGCGCGGCTCGACGGCGACCGCCGCCTCGAAGCGGCGGACCGCCTCGTTCATGTCGCCGATCTGGTCCTCGTAGATCTCGCCGATGCGCGCGAGCACGTCGGCGCGAGCGAGCCCGCCGAGCGCCTTCGCCTTCGCCTCGAGCAGCCGGATGATGCCCTGGTGATCGCCGGTGCGCGTGCAGATGCGCTCGAGCCCCTCGACGGCGGCGGTGTGGCCCGGGTCCTCGTCGAGGATCGCCTGGTAGATGTCCTTCGCCTTGTTCGCCTCGGAGAGCTTGCTCTCGAGGATCTCGGCGGCCTGCGCGCGCAGGTCGCGCGCCTTGCCGGGCATCGTGGCGGAGTCGGCGCGGCGGAGCAGCACCGTGCCGAGCTCCGGCCACTGCTGCGCGCGGCGGTAGACCTCGCACATGCCCTCGAGCGCCGCCTCCTGCGACGGCTGGATCGCGATCGCCGCCTGGAACGCGGGGAGCGCGAGATCGAGCCGGTTGACCTTGGAGACGAACCACTTGCCCATCTGGACGAAGAGGGCGAGCTTGTCCTCGCCGGACACGCCCTCGACCTGCACCTTGTGCGCGCCCTGACCGAGCGCCTCGTCCCACTTCTCCTCGTTGGTGCCGGCGAGGCGCTCGACGTCGCGCGCGTAGTCGTTCTCGCGCGGCTCCTCGCACCAGGCCTGGACGTACGCGACGAACGCGTTCTCCGCGTCCTCGAGCTCGCTCGCGTAGAGGCGCGCGATGTCGGCGTAGACGGCGGCGCGCTCGCGGCCGTGGTCGACGTTCTCGACGCGCGACAGGAGCATCTCGACCAGGTCGTTCCACTGACCGGTCGCCTTCTTCAGCTCCTCGAGCGCGGCCTGGGCGATCTCGTCCTGCGGATCGAGCTCGAGCAGGCCCTTGTAGATGCCCTCGGCGCGATCCCACGCCTTGACGCTCTCGAAGATGCGCGCGGCGCGGAAGAGCATCGCGGTGCGCAGATCCTTCTTGGACGCGTCTTCGATGCCGTTGGCGACCTGCTCGAAGCCGTCGGCGATGCGCTTGGCGTCGCCGCCCTGCTCGATGGCCTTCTCGAGGTTGGCCGCGGCCTCGGTGTCTTCCGGCTTCTCGAGCAGCTCGGCGATGCGCAGATCGACGTCGTCGTCGGACATCGTCGGCTTGTCGGCGGCCGCCTGCGCGGCGGTGCGGCCCAGGCGATCGAACGCCTCGAGCAGCGCATTGGCGTCGGCCGGACGCCCGACCGGATCCTTGCGGAGCAGATCGAGGACGAACGCGTCGACCTCCTTGCTGACCCAGCCGCGCGGCGCCGCGTGCGACGGCGGCTCGGGCGCCTGGGTGAGGTGCGCGAGCGCGCTCTCGAGCGACGAGGTGCCCTCCTTCGCGAAGAGCACCTTGCCGGTCAGCACCTCGTAGAGCAGGGCGCCGAAGGCGTAGACGTCGGTCCGCGCGTCGGCGAGGTGGCCGCGCACGAGCTCCGGCGCCATCGCCTTGGCGCTCCCGTAGACGGCGAGCATGCCGGTCTGGTTGAGGGCGGTGCGGCCGCGGGCGCGGATGCGATCGGTGCCGAAGTCGACGAGGACGACCTTGGAGTTGTTGGGATGGCTGCCGTCGGCCTTCGCGAGCAGGACGTTCTCGGTCTTCAGGTCGCCGTGGGCGAGGCGCTTCTGATGCAGCGCGCCGAGCGCCTCGAGGATCGACCGGAGCACCGGGCGCGCCTCGTTGATGTGCATCGGGCCGGTGCGGTGCAGGCGCGCGGTGAGCGTCTGGCCGTCGACGAAATCGTAGGCGATGTAGAACCGGCCATCGGGCAGCGCGCCCGTCTCGACGCCGTGCGGCAGGCCGCCGTGCGCGATGGTGCCGATCAGGCGGTTGACCGTGAGGAACCGCTGGAGCGCGCGCTGATCGCGCGCGGCCTCGCGCTTGATCACCTTGAGCGACAGCTGACGCGCCGACTCGCCCTTGTGCGTCGCGAGGTAGACGACGCCGGCGCCGCCCTCACCGAGCTTGCGCACCACGGTGAAGCCGCCGATGTCGGTGTGCGCCGGGATCTCGTCGCTCGACGGCAGGCCGGTGGCCGCGATCTCGCGGACCCGCGGATCGAGCTCGGTGCGCAGGATGACGATCGCGTCGACCAGCGCCTCGATCCCGTCGCGGCGGGCGAGATCGTCGACCAGGGCGCGCGCGAACGACGCCTTGGTCGTCGTGCCGCCGACCGCCTGCGGGTCGAGGCCGAGCGTCTCGCGGGCGAGCGAGAGGAGCTCGTCGAGCGAGAAGTGCCGTTCGAGCTCGCCGCGGATGACGTCGAGGAGCGGGTGACCGACGGCGGCGGGGGTCGGCATGACCCCGGACACGATCGACGGCGTATGCGAAAGCGGAGCGGGATCCATGCGCGTCTCTCTCTGGCTCGATCTCGAGTTCGATCAGCGGCTCGGGGGTGCGACCGACCACCCGGCGGGCGCGGGATGGTGACATGCGGTCGGGCCTGCGGGAAGGTAGAAGCTTCAGGAATGAAGGATCGGCCGAGCTGGCGAGGCCGTGCGATCGGCCGCTCGACGCAGGGCGGCGAAAGGCTAGGGTGGCAAAATGTCACGGCGTCGCAGGTCTTCGGAGCCCACGAGCCTGGGTGACCTCGTGCAGAAGACCGCGCCAGGCAAGGCCGCGGCGCAGATCGTCGTGTCGCGTCAAGTCTGGGAGGCCGTGGCCGGCGTCGGGTTCGCGCGCCGCACGCACCCGACCAGGTTCGACCGCGGGACGCTCTGGGTCGAGGTCGCTTCCGCCGGGTGGGCGCAGGAGCTCGGGCTCGTCGAGAAGGTGATCCTCGAGCGGCTGCACGCGCGCGGCGTCGTGGTCCAGCGGCTGCGTTTCACCGTCCGCGAGGTCACCCGCGCCGAGCGCGGCGGCGTCTACGCCCCGCCGAAGGAGGCGGTCCGGGCCGCGCGCGAGATGGAGCTGCCGGGGGAGGTCGCCCGTGCCATCGCGAAGGTGCGCGACCCGGAGCTGCGCGATGTCATCACCAAAACGGCGCGCGCGGCGGAGCGCCGTAAGGCAGAGGTCGCTCTCAAGGAAGAGGCCGCGCGCGTCGAGCGGGCGATCCCGCGCGTGCCGGGGAGCAAGCGATGAGAGGCGCGCGCCCCGACCTTGCGCAACGATAGCAGAGAAAGCGGGCGGCCGAGACGCTGCGTCTGGCCGCCGATGCCACCGAGGGCGGCACGGGGCAGCACTTCGGAGGGCACTTCGAGGTCCCGCGCCACCGGGAGCTGTTCGCGCCTCGGTTCGTCGCCTTGCTGCGTTTCCGACCGGGGGCGCAGCGAGCGCGAGTTGCGCACCTTCGCACCAGCCTGTTGCGACCGGATGGGCCGCGAGAAGACGGCGAAGTATTGTCTGTCCCGACGCGAATGTCAGGCCGCAACGCAACTAGCGAGCCTACTTCTTCAGGCACTTTCCCACCGCGGTACATCCAGAGTACGCCCAGCAGCAGACCTGCTCCGATCCGCAGCCGCCGACGAGGCTGTAGCAGCGGCACTCGATTCGGCCGGACGCTGTCTTCACGCACTGGCCCGTGCACGCGACGCCGTTACAGCATGCCTGATACTCCTCGGAGGTCCTCTCGCAATCCGTGCCGCCCTCGATGACGATGACATCATCATCGAAGACGTCCGACGCCGTATCGACGACGCCACCCATCGTGTCCGGCACCGCAGCGCCGGAGTCCGAGCCCTCGGCGCCGGCTGCCGCGTCCGCGCGTTCCGTGACGCGACCCGAACATGCGACTGTGGCAATAACCATGGCCACGCTTGCTGATGGGCGAGCGAATCGTGACATCGGCGACGCTCCTAGCTTCCCGGGCAGTCCATCGTTGCGCGGCACGACTCCCGCCTGCAGCATACCGTGGGTGGTGGGCATCCTCCATCGATGCCGGCGCAGAGGCACAAACCGTCGAAGCACTCGCCTCGGCAGGGGCGGCCCCCGCAGCAGCTGAATGTGCCGCCGACGTCGACGCGACAGGGATCGACGGTGCCGTCGTCCGCGGCATCGGCGTCGGTCGCGGTCTCCTCCGTGGCGTCCCCATCGAACACGGACGCCTCGCGTTCGGGGGGGTCGGGCTCAACCCTGGCACAGCCGAGAAGGAGGCTGGTCGCAACGAGAGCTGAGTGCAGACGCTTCACGGGAATACGGCGGCAGAGACGTGCTGGTGGATGGAGTACCAGTCGGTTCGCGTAATGCATCCACGCGACGAGTCGGTGAACGTTCGTAGGAACTGCGCGATCTTGCGATCGTCGTAACGCAGGAACTGCATGTCGTCGACAACGGCGCCGGGGCCGGAGCCTGTTGCAGGTGAGTTCCAGGCGGGGACGGCCCGCGCAGGCCCGCGGAGTCGCCACCCAAGATCACCGGCGAGACTTGCGCGACGATCTCAGCTCACTTGAGCGCGAGGCTGGTCAGATCCCCACGGGCTCGGTCTCCACCATCTCGATGCTGCGCCAGCGCCCCGACGCGAATCGCCAGGCGAACGCGCCGGCGAGCAGCGCGATGTAGATGATCAGCGCGATCATCAGGGTGACCACGCCGCCGCCGAGCACGAGGATGGCCGTCCACGCGAGGGGCGTGAACACCGCCCACGCGAGCAGGATGCGCGCGAACATGCACCAGGTGGTGTCGCCCGCGGCGCGCAGCGCCTCGCCGAGCGTCAGGCCGAGGCCGTCGAAGAGCTGCCACAACGCCGACATCATCAGCATCGTCGTGCCGGTGGCCACCAGCACCTCGGCCGGCAGGTCGCGCGGACGAAACAGCGCGATCAGGCGCGCCGGCGCCACGAGGTAGAGCGCGCCGACGGTGACCATCCACGCGCACGCCGTCACGCCGGTGCGCCGTACGATCGGCCACACCTCGTCCTTCGCGTCCTTGCCGATCGCCTCGCCGACCAGGATCGCCCCGGCCGACGCGACGCCGAACGCCGGCATGAAGGAGATCGAGTTCAGCTGCATCACCACGTTGAACGCGGCGAGCACCGTCGTGCCGAGGTGCGCGACCGCGACGTTGATGAAGAGGATGAACGCCGCGAACTCGAGGAACCAGTTGACGCCGTTGGGGAGCCCGAAGCGCAGCACCCGGCGCAGCTCGCGCGCGCGCAGCTCGCCGCGCGGTCCTCGCGTCGCCTCCTCGAGGCCGATCCCCGCCGCGAAGATCGAAAGGACGACCAGGAACCCGAGCGTGCCCGCGATGGTGCTCGCCCACGCCGCGCCGGCGACGCCGTAACCGGGCAACCCGAAGCGCGGCTCGATGAGGAGCCAGTTGAGGCCGACGTTGCTCACCATCGTGACGATCCCGGTGATCATCGCGATGCGCGTGTTGCCGAGCCCTCCGTACCAGTTGCCGAGCGCCTCGGCGCCGACCGCCACGCCGACCGATAGCAGGCGGATGCGCATGTAGGTGGCCATCGCGTCGTGCACCGCCGGCTCGTAGCGGAAGCGCGCGAGCACCCACGGGACCAGCGGGATGGTCGCGATCGCGAGCAGCTCGGCGAACGCCGCGAGCAACAGGCCGTAGAACGCGTAACGACGGACCGCCGCGAGGTCTCCCCGCCCGCGCAGCTGCGCCGCGAAGCTCTGGAGGATGAAGACCGTGCCGAGCGGCAGGATGATCAGCGCGAAGGTGTTCATCGCGCCGGTGGTCACCGCGGCGAGCGGCGCCTCGCCGAGCGGCGCCACCATCAGCGCGTCGCTGAACCCCACGACCGACTGCGTGGCGCGCGCGAGGACGATCGGCCACGCGAGCGAGACGAGCTTTCGGTAGGTGGCGGGGAGCAAGGCGGCAGTCTAGCGACCGTATTCGTCGCTGAGGGGTGAAGGCGCGCAAATCGAGCGAAGGTGCGAGCCTTGGGATGCGTACCGATCTACGCTCGCGTGATGTCCCCCCTCGCTCGCGCTGCGGGCGGCGTCCTGCTCGCCGGGCTCTCGGCGTGCTCGCCGGGCGCGAGCGAGCCGGCGCGCGAGGTGCCGGGCGGGGCGGAGCAGGTCGAGATCGGGTTCCGACGCGTCGCCGATCGCTGGGTGCACCGCTCGACCGAGGTGTCGCGCGACGGAGTTGCGGTGGTCACGCGCGGCGGCGCGCCGTGCCGATTCCGGACGGTCTCGATCGCCGGTGCGAGCGTCGCGCCGAACGGCCCGACCCGGATCGGCGCTCGGCTGGTGTTCGAGCGCGGCGGCGGCGTGCGCGAGGTGATTCGTCCCCACGCGCTCGGGGTCGAGCAGCAGTGGGAGCTCGCGGAAGGACCGACCGGCGCTTTCGAGATCGTCGTCGGCGTCGAGGGCTCGTTCCGCGGCGACGACGGCGAGCGCGCGCGCTTCGGGTGCGCCGACGGCGGCGAGGCCTTCTACGGCGCGGCCACGCTGGTCGACGCGCGTGGCCAGCGAACGAGGCTCTCGCGCGAGGTGCGCGACGGACGCATCGCCATTCGAATATCGGCGGATGTTCTCGCACGGGCGACGTTCCCTGCAGTGGTCGATCCGATCGTGGGCGCGGAGTTTCCGGTGGAGGCGCCCGTCGGGTTGGCGGTCGGCCCCTCCTACGAAGGTCGGTTCGCGGTCCGCGCGGCGCCGGACCACTGGCTCGTCGGGTGGACCTTCTCGGACGGGCTGTGGCTCGGCCGCATCCGAGCGGATGGCTCCATTGCGTGGCCAGTAGGCGTGCGGGTCGGCCCGGCCTATCAGCGCGCGATGCCGGCGTTCTCGTTCGATGGAACGAACTGGCTGGTCGCGTGGGCCCCCGTTTCCGGCGCCGTCGCCACGCGCTTCGGGCTCGACGGGACGGCGCTCGACGGCACACCGATCGCGCTCGGCTGGCCCGGTGGCGACGCGCTGGCGGCGTGGGACGGCACCCGTCACGTCGTCGTCGACGCCTCCTCCGGCAGAGGAGCCTGCGTGGCGCCGAGTGGCACGATCTCGGCGACGTTCGAGCCGGCATCGGGCGACGTACGCTGGAGCGACCTGGCCTGCCGATCTTCGGGCAGCTGCATGATGGCCGGGAAGGACGCCGTCACCGGCGCACTCGTCGTGCGGCAGATCGTCGGCGGGGTGGCCGCGGCGTCGAACATCGTGGTGCACGGTTCGCCGAGGTGGGACCCGAGCCGGATCGCCTGGACCGGCGCGAACTGGGCGATATCGTTCGTGGATTCGAGCGGCCAGGTCCTCGTCCGGCGCCTCGCGTCGGACGGCACGGTTCTCGGGACGACCTCCTTGGGAACGGGTTGGGTGCCTGACGTGTCGTGCAGTGCGGATGCTTGTCGCGTGACCTTCGACGATGGAGCGACCGGCGTGCTCACGACACGTCTCGACGCGTCGGGCGCGGTCTTGGACCCGATCACCAAGCTCTTCCCCATGAGCACCGTTGACACCAAGATCGGGTGCGGCGCATCGCGCTGTCTTGCGGTGCAGAAGCGGTATCCGCTCCGCGCTCTGCGCACCGAGGGCGCGGCGACGCTGGACGCCGTGCCGTTCACCGTCGGTTGGATTCCGAGCCTGCAGTGGGAGCCGACCGCAGCTGCCTCCGGCGCAGGCGGGCTGGTCGTATGGACCGACGAGCGAGGGGACCCCCCGGCCTGGGTTCCGCCGTCGCCGATCTTCGGCACGCGCGTCTCGCCGACGGGGCTCCTCGACTCCGCGGCGACCCTGCTCGTCGACGGGTCGGCCTCGCAGCTTCGCGCGGCGTGGGATGGCACCGACTGGCTCCTCGCCTACATCAACGGGGGCAACGCCGAGTTGGCGCGGTTCGGCACGACGCTGACGAAGAAGACCACTCAGCCTCTGCTCGGGCGAACGCCACACGATCTCGTTTGCAACGCGAGCGCCTGTCTTTACGCGTGGAGGGATGGGGGGGACCTGTTCTACAGGGCGTTCGGACAGGTGCTCCCGAAGGGCGCTGCACCTTCGGCGAGGATGTCGTTGCTCGGTCCACCGCCCGAGGAGACCGCGACCGAGCACCTCGGAGCGTTCGCGGTCGGCGCCGGTCCGGACGGGTTTCTCTGCGTCCACCGACGCGGCAGCGCGCTGGTCGCAACGCGAATCGGCAACGACGGCACCATCTTGGACAAGACCCCGACGCCGGTCGGCTCGGTCGGCACCGATGCCACCGCCGGCGTCGCGAACGTCGCGGGAACGTGGGTCATCGCGTGGAACGATCGCACGCGCGTCTCTGCGATACGGCTGTCGTCCACCGGTCTGTTGCTCGACGCAACTCCGCTCCAGGTCACCTCCACGGTGGCGCAACGAGGGATTGGCGTCGTTCCTGCCGAGGACGGGCACACCGCGCTGGTCACCTGGGATGCGCGCGCGGCCTTCGTGGCGTCGGATGGTCGCGTCCTCGATCCCGGCGGATTCGCCCTCGACGCTCAATGGGCGGGGCGCGGCGCTGCGATCGCACCAGGCAAGGTGCTCGTGCCCTACGTGCGTTATGGTGGATTCGTCGGCAGTACGAGGGCCGTCGCGCGCGTCGTCGAATCCGGAGCGATGGACGGCTCACCATGCACGACCGGTACATCGTGTGCGTCTCGCATCTGCAGCGACGGCCATTGCTGCGATGGCGTGTGCACCGAGGCATGTTCGACCTGCGCGACAGGCAAGTGCGTGTCGGTGGTGTCTGCCGATGACGCCGACAGCTGCACGGGCACGCTCACCTGCAGCGCGACGGGGGCGTGCAAGTCGAAGCTCGGTACGGCGTGCGCCTCGGCGGCCGAGTGCGCGAGCGGCCACTGCGCCGACAGCGTGTGCTGCGATGCCGTGTGCACCGGCGCATGTTCGACCTGCGCGACAGGCAAGTGCATGTCGGTGGTGTCTGCCGATGACGCCGACACCTGCACGGGCACGCTCACCTGCAGCGCGACGGGGGCGTGCAAGTCGAAGCTCGGTGCGGCGTGCGCCTCGGCGGCCGAGTGCGCGAGCGGCCACTGCGCCGACGGCGTCTGTTGCGCCACCGCGTGCGGCCCGTGCGGCGTGTGCAACGTCACGCCCGGCGCATGCACCGCGCGCGCCGCCGGCACGCTGTCGTCGTGCGCGCCCTTCTTGTGCGATGGATCGGCCATCACCTGCGCCACGACCTGCGGCGACGACGCCGGGTGCGCGGCCGACGCCTTCTGCGCGTCCGACAAGACGTGCAAGGCGCGTAAGCCGAACGGCGCTGCGTGCAACCCTGACGATTGTGCGAGCGGCGACTGCCGCAACTGCGCGAGCGGCCACTGCGTCGCAGGCGTGTGCTGCGACTCGGCGTGCGATGGTCCCTGCGGCATCTGCAACGAGACCGGCTCGGTCGGATCGTGCATCGCTCGCCCGAAGGGCACCGCCGCCGATTGTGGAGCCTTCCTCTGCGCCGGCGCGTCGACGTCGTGTCCGACCTCTTGCACGACGAGCGCCGACTGCGTCGCCGGCCACTGGTGCGACGCCTCGAAGTGCGTGCCGCGCGCTGCGCGCGGCGGCGCGTGCAAGGTCGACGACGCGTGCCTCGCGGGCATCGACGGCGCGGGTCACTGCGTCGACGGCCTGTGCTGCGACACGCCGTGCAACGGACTTTGCGAGGCATGCGATGGCATCGGCGCGGTCGGCACTTGCACGCCGGTGGTCGGCGACCCGCACGGCAAGCGCGCGCCTTGCCCGACCGATGTGTCCGAGCCGATCTGCGGGCGACGTACGTGCGACGGTGTCTCGCGCGCCTCGTGCGAGAAGCTGCCTGGCTCGGAGACGGCGTGCGGCTCCGCGAGCGTCTGCTCGCACGGAAGGTGCCTCGAAGCCGACAGCGGCGTCTCGGACGGCGGGGCGGAGCCGTCATCCGAGACCGGAGTGGCCGATGCGGGCTCCGACACCGGCACGATCGAAGCTGATGCTTCCGATGCCGGAGTGACGGTCCCCGAAGGACCGCCCGCCGATGAAGGCACGGGCTGCGGTTGCCGCGTCGGCGCACGTCCTCGCGGTCACCTCGCGCTGATCGCGCTCCTCGCAGTCGTCGTTCGCCGCCGTCGTCCGAGGTCGCCCGGCAGGAATTTCATTTCGGCGCCGGCGTCGCCTCCACCGCGGTGATCGTCGAGAGCTCCTTCGGGAACAACGACGCTCGCGGCGCGGTGTCGAACGTGGGCGGCGGGCCGGCGGAGCCCGATCGCCCGGGCGGGCCGGGCGGGCCGCTCGGGCCGCGGGCGCCGCGCTCGCCCACCTTGCCGAAGCAGCTCTTGCCGCTCGGGCCGGCGGAGCCGCCTTCGCCGCCTTCGCCGCCCATGCCGCCGCTGCCGCCGGGACCGGCGTGACCGCCCGGTGCGACGACGCGCACGCGGGCGGAGAGCGCCTCGGGCGCCGCGGCGTCGAGGTGCACGTGCACGACGCCGCCGGGCCCTCCGTCGCCGCCGGGACCGCCGAAGCCCCCGGGGCCGCCGTCGCTGCCGCGACCGCCCTGCGCGCACTCGCCGACGCCGTCGTAGCCTCGCTTGCCGGGCTGCCCGATCGCGCCGGGGAAGCCGGCCGCGCCGTCCTGTCCGCGCGCGACGATGGTCACCGGCTTGTCGGCCGAGGGGCTGATCGCGTAGCGCACCCAGCCGTGCTCGGCGGACTGGATGCGGATCAGCGCGGCGTTCGCGTAGAACGGCGTCGAGAGCGTCGTCACGAACACGTGCAGGTCGGGCCCGGGCGCGCCGTGCATGCCCCAACCGAGGCCGCCGCTCTTGCCGAACACCTGCTCGGCCTGGCACGCGTAGGTCGGCTTCAGCGTGCGATGACCCTCCATCGACTTGCCGCCCGCGCTCTCGATCCACCCGCGGAGGTTCAACCCGGTGGCGGCCGTCGACAGCGGGTTCGGATCGGGCGTGAAGGTGTAGTCCTGCCCCTCGACCGGATCGGCGGGCCACGCCTGGACGCGCACGATCGCCGGATCGAGCACCGCGTCGCGCTTGCCCATGCAGCCGCGCGCGCGATCGGTGCTGCTGCAGATCTCGCCGCCCTTGGTCGTCGCGAGGAGCTCGATCTGGAAGGCGTCGCCGGGGCAATAGAGGCCCTGGCCGGACGCCGGCCGCACGTCGACGCGCGTGACGTCTCGCGGGCCGATCTGCACCTTCGACGGACCACACGCGATCGATCCGCACGCGAACAGTCCGAACGCGAACACCAGCGCTGCGCGCATCACACGCCTCCTCCGTGGGTCTCGACCATCGTCGGCGCCGCAGGCGGCACGCCGGCCGGCGCCTTGCCGGGGTCGATCCCCGCCTGCTGCGCGCGCCAACAGCCGCGCGGCACCTCCTGCCACTTGCCCGAGACGCGGACGATCTTCAGCTCGACGCGGCGGTTTCTCGGCTCGTCGACCTCGTCGCCCTTGTCGACGCGCGGGCAGTACTCGCCGTAGCCGACCGGCACCAGGCGACGCGCGTCGACCTTGTTGGCGATGAGCGCGCGGGCGACCGCGCGCGCGCGCTCGAGCGTCAGCGAGACGTTCGCCTTGTCGTCGCCCTTCGACGACGCGTGGCCTTCGATCTCGATGCGGTCCCACTCGGGGTGCGCGTTGATCACCTTCGCCGCCTCGACCGCGGCCGCGCGGCCGGCCGGCGTGAGCTCGATCGACCCGACGGGGAACTCGAACCTCACGCCCTCGGGGAGATGGACGGTCATCTCCTTTTGATCGACGACGACGTCCTTGGTCATCGGCGGCGCGTCGGGGCAGCCGTCGCCGTCCTCCCAGCCGTTGATCGTCTCGGGCTGATCGGGGCAGCGATCGAGCGCGTCGACGATGCCGTCGCGATCGCGATCGGGAGAGGGGCAGCCGTCGCTCGGCTGCGGCGGGAGGTTGTCCTCGCGGACGCCCGGGCACTTGTCTTGCGCGTCGGCCACGCCGTCGCCGTCGGCGTCGCTGTTCGGGCAGCCGTCGCCCGGATCGGGCGGCAGGCCGTCTTCCTTCGCCTCGGGGCACTTGTCGCGCAGCCGCGCGACGCCGTCGTTGTCGGGATCTTCGGCGGGGCAGCCGTCGTTCGCGAGCGGCGGGAAGCCGTCCTCCGGCTCGTCGGCGCAGCGATCGTCGAGATCGGCGATGCCGTCGCCGTCCCGATCGGGACCGCGGGACTCCTCGGCGTACATCGGCCGCGGCGGCGGCGGCGTGCACGCCGACGCAGCGCAGAGCAGGGCGAAGAGAGCGACGGAGCGACGCACGGACAGACCTTACACCCGGTTCGACGGTCCATCTCGTGGAACGTTCAAGAGCCGGTCCAATCTACCGCTCGTGGTTCTCCAGCAGGCTCACCGGCTGACGTGGCGCATGGGCTCGGGGCTGACGACTGAAGACTGAAGACTGATGACCGGGCCTGCGCGACCAGCGACTCCGCCGGCGCCCGAGCAACGCGATCGGCCGAGCTTCAGTATCTGTGGTGCCATAGCAGGTCGACCAGCGTGCTCCCCGTGTCGCCGATCGTCGTGATCAGCGACCACATCCGCGCGAAGCGCCAGTCCACGAGGAACGTCGTCTTCGGGATGCTCTGGCCGATGAACTGCGGACCCATGCGCGAGCCGGTCGCGCTGTAGGCGACCTCGAAGTACACGTTGTCGTGCTGGTAGCCGCCGGCGTAGCGTCCCGCGCCGAACGAGAGGTTCATCGACGTCGGCAGCATCTTCTGCAGCTGCCTGCCGACGATCGAGCCGGTCATGCCCTGGACCAGCGCGCCCGCCTGCGCGGCCGCGCCCTTCTCGGCCTGCTGCTGCTGCCGCGCGCTTCCGGCGTCGCGGCGGCCGAGGACCAGGAGGCTCATCACCTCGCCCTGCGTGAGGCCGAGCGATCCGCCGCTCTCGTCGAGGCCCTTGAAGGTGACCTTCGGCGCCGCGAGGTGGCCGGTCACCTTGATCTGCACGATCGTGCGATCGGGCGCCTGCCAGCGCACCTCCACGTCGAGCACCGGATCGAACTGCGCCTCGCCGGTGAAGGCGACGCGCGACTGCTGCACGTAGAAGCGCTTGCCGAGCACCTCGACCCAGCTGCGCTGCTGCAGCTGGCTGCCGGGGTTGGCCTCGACGCGGATCTCGCCCGCGAACTTCGCCGGGCCGTCGACCGTGATCTGCGGGTTGCCGCTGACCGCGACGCGCAGATCGTCGCGGCGGACCCACACCGGCTGGGGGATGTTCACCGTCACCTTGATCGGCGTGCCCTGCCCCGGCGCGGGCGGCTCCACCGGCTCCGCGATCGGCTGCGCGACGAGGATCGAGGGATCGTCGTCGAGGCTCTGCACCTCCTTGCCGGCTTCCTTGGAGAGATCGAGCGCCACCCCGTCGAGCTTCACCGCCACGTCGAAGCGATCGCGCCCGTCGCCCCCGCCGTGCGGCACCAGATTGCCGTCGATCACGATGTCGCCGGACACGTCGCCGACCTTCGCGCCCTCCAACGCGAACGGGAAGCGCTTGGTGTCGATCGAGAGGTGGAAGCTCTTGGGCACGAACCCCTCGAGCTGCGCGCTGCCCTCGATGCGCGCCCGCCCGGCGCCGATCCCGCGGAGCTCGAGGCCGCTGAGATCGAGCCGGCCGTTCTGCACCTTCACCTCGGCGGCCACGCGCTCCCAGCGCTCTCCCACCGCGTCGGCGACGATCACGCCGTCGCGGAGCTTCAGCGTGCCCTCCGGCGCGCCCGTCCAGCGGCCGCTCGCGTCCTTCTGCATGCGCGCGCTGAAGTGCGCGTCGAGCTTCCCGTCGAGCGCGTCGACCGCGGTGACGAACGGCTCGACGATCTTCAGCCGCAGGTCCTTCATGTCGAGCGAGGCCTCGACGGGCGCGCCGGGCGCGATCGAGGGCAGGGTGCTCGCCCACACCAGGGGCACGTTCGCCTTCGCGTCGAGGCGCCCGTCCTTGCCGTGCAGCGCGACGGTCGCCGTCGCCGCGCGGTCGTCCACCTTGACGGTGAGGAAGGTCTCGTCGAACCGGGCGTCGCCGACGGCGAACCGGTCGACGTCGATGCGGCCCTCCAAGGAGAGAGGGGGCGTCGCCGGGGCGGCCGCCGGATCGTGCAGGTGATCGAGGTGCAGCTCGCCGCGCGCGGCGCCGGTGACGCCGTGCTCGGTGATCACGAGGTCGAGCGGCACGCCGTCGAGCTTCGCGTCGAGCTTCGCGGTCCACGGCGGCGCGGCGACGCCCTCGAACAGATCGCGCGCGCGCAGGGTGAGCTCGCCGTCGAGCGCGAGCTCGTCGGCCTCCGGTGAGGCCGCCTGTGTGGCGGAGCGATCGCGGCGCGCGCGCACGGTCGACTTCAGCGCCGCGCGCGCGCCGTCGTAGGTGAGCGTCACCTGCGCGTCGTGCTGCGAGCCGTCGTGCGCGGTCAGGGAGTCGACGCCGGCGCGCAGCTCGATCTTGGGATCGCCGAAGGTGCCCTCGCCGCGCGCGCTGAGCCCGAACGAGCCGTGCAGCGGGATCTTCGAGGCGATCGCGCGCGGCCAGGCGTCGAGCTCGCGCGCCGGCACGAGGAGGTCGAGCGAGAGCGGCAGATCGGGGAGCGAGAGATTGGCCGGCTTCAGCCGCTCCCACGTCGCCTCGGTGCCGAGGTGCGCGATCGCCAGCGGGCCCTTTCCGTCGTGGACCTCGACCACCGCCGCCGCCTGCAGCGGCAGATCGGGGCGGGCCGGGCCGTCCTCGCCCTTGGCGTCGCCGTCGCCGTCGAGCGTCAGCTTCGCGCGGAGATCGATCCCCTCGACGCGCGTCGCGCCGGAGACGAGGCCGAGGCCCTTGGTCGCGAGCTCGATCGCGCCGGTCGGCGGCCCGTGCGGATCACGCCGCTCGAGGCGGCCGGTCACGTCGAGCAGGCCGACCAGCTGCGGCGGCGACTCGCCGGGCTTCGCGCGGCGCGCGAGGAACGCGGAGACCTGCTGCAGATCGATCTGCGGGATGTCGAGGTCGACGTGCCCCGCCGCGTGGCTCCACGCGCGCGCGTCGTCGAGCCTTCCCGGCACCAGCGCCGCGCCGTGCAACGCCACGCGCGCGACGTCGCGCAGCGCGACGGCCACGTCGCCGGAGACGAGTCGATCCTCCACCTCGACGTCGACGTGCGCTTCGACGTCGCCGACGTCGGGCAGGGTGGCGCCGGAGAGATCGACCTTCAGGTGGCCGGTGACGTACGGCACGGAGCCTGCCCGGGGCAGCCCGGCCAGGGCCTTCGGCGCGATCGCCTTCTTCGGCGGTCCGTCGGGATCGACGCCGAGGATCCCGGCTTCGTTGCCGGCGACCAGCTTCGCGCGATCGACGTCGATCGTCGCGAGCTTCGCGTGGACCTCGAGGCTGCCGCGCAGACCCTTGGCGTCGATCGCGGCGCCGTGCGCGAGGGCCGCGAGATCGAGCGGCGTCGAGGCGGCGTCGACGGTCATGCGGTGCCGCACCGGATCGAACGCCAGATCCAGCCGCAGCCCGCCCGCGGTCGACGCGAGGCGCATCCCTTCGACCTTCAGCGTCCCGCGGTCGAGCGTCACCTGCTGCACGTTCAGGTCGGCCGAGAAGTCGTCGCGCCGGAGCGTCGCGTGCGTGCCGGTGATCTGCGCGCCGGCCGGCGTCGGGCGCACGTGGGTCGACACCGTGATCCGCTGCGCTGCGTCGGTCGTGAGCTTCCCCTCCGCGGCGATCAGCGCGGAGGTCCCGGTGACGCGGACGTCGACGTCGCGGAACCGGCGGTGGCCCACGCCGATCTCGCGGGCCTCGACCGCCCCGGCGAACGCCGGCGAGGCGATCGCGCCCTCGGCGCGGAGGGCCACCGCGCCCTCGGGCACGGCGAACGACGGGTGCTCCACCCCGATGCCGCGCGCGGCGGCGCTCCCCGAGACGGTCCCGGCGCCGAGATCGACGTCGGCGCTGGCCTGCAGATCGATCCGGCCGCTCAGCGGCTGACCGGTGACGCCCCGCAGCTCCTCGAGCGCGGGCACCTGCGCGTCGACCGCCGCGTGCGCGGTGCCGCCGCCCTCGCGGCTCGCGATCGCGAAGGTCGCGTCGGCCGTGCTGCGTCCGTGGGCCACGTGCGCGGTGCCCTCCGCGTCGATCGCGCCGCTCGGCCCGATCACCGCGCGGGCGTGGAGGTCGAGCGTCGCCGAGCGACCGGCGACCGACGCGCCGCCGCGCGTGACCGCCGCGAGCTCGACGCCTCGCATGGTCCGCGTCGCGTCGACATGGACGTCCGCCGAGACGCCGAGCGCCGGGGCCTCCGGCACCAACGCGCGCGGATCGACGCCGCGGATCGCCACGGTGGCGGCGCCCAGCCCGATCGCGGGCAGCGCGGGGCTCGCCTCGCTCCCGAGCGCGCCGAAGTCGACGCGCCCGTCGATCGCCGCCGCGCCGTCTCCCACCGCGATCGCGCCGTGCACCTCCGCGTCCTGCAGCGTCCCGGCGGCGTCGAGGCGCGCCGCGACGGGCGCGTGGACGGGCGGCCGGGCGCCGAGCAGCCGACCGAGGGCGCCCGGCTCGATCGCGGGCATTTCGATCTGCGCCGACCAGCCGCGCGCGTCGGTCCTGCCCCGCAACCCCACGCGCGCGCCGCCGCCGGTCACCTCCGCGCGCGCATCGTCGACGATCACCGGCAGATCGGCGGGATCCGGCCAGGTCGGGACGCGCAGCCGGGCCGACACGATCGCGCGCGCCGCCGTGGGCAGCGTGTCCTCGATCGGCGCGACGTCGAGCACGAGGTGCGGCACCGCGATCCAGGTCGCCTCGGGCGAGAAGCGCAGCGCGCCGTGCGTCACCTCCGCGTGCGCGTCGATCCGCTTGCCGCCCACCGTTCCGAACGCGGCGGCGCTCCGCACATCGATGTCGGCGATCGCGAGCCGGAAGGTTCTGGGCTTCGTCTCGGCAGGCCCCTTGGTGGGCTTCGGGTCCTTCGCGGCGAACGCGTCGGCCAGCGTCGGCACGCCCTCGGCGTTCGGGATCAGCGCGACGTCGAGCCGGTCGACGACCACCCGATCGATCGTCGGCGTCGCTCCCGTCTTGGAGAGGAACGCCTTGCCGAGATCGAGCACGTCGAAGCGCCCGTGGACGCCGTACGCCGCGCCCACGTCGCGCCCGGCGGGATCGCGGAGCGTCAGCTTCCCGACGTCGATCCCGCCGCCGAGCAGCGAGATGCGATCGATGTCCACCACCTCGAAGCGGCCGCGCATCCCCGAGGAGATCCCGTCGCTCACGAGCCTCGCGATCTCCCGCCGCGCCGCGGGGGCGTCGACGTGGAGAAGCAGCGCGAAGGCCAGCGATCCCACGAAGACGACCGACAGCCCGAGCCCCGCGGCGAGGCCGAGCGCGAAGCGGGCGACGCCGCGTCGGCGCGGCGGACCACCTCCGCCCGAGGGTCGCGAGGGGCGCTCCGAGGGGCGCGAGGGGCGCGACGCGGAAGACGGACGCCCCCAATCGAGCTCGGGGTGCGAGCGGCGTTCGAGGACCCCCGGGAAGCTCGACGACGCCACGCGTTCGATTGCAGCAATGCCCAGGCCACCGACGCGCGTGCGCGGCGCACACGCAGTCGCGTTCGGGCCCGGCGATCGCAGTCGCGCTCAGAAGGCTTGGCCGAGGCTGAAATGCAGCGCGTACGGACCCTTGAAGCCGAGGTTGAAGTCCTTCGCGGTCTCGCGCGGATCGAGGTCGCCGCCGATCCGCTGCGCACCGGGGACGCGCACGCCGAAATCGACGCGGACGGGACCGACCGGCGTGTTGTAGCGGAGTCCCGGTCCGACGGAGAGGTGCGGGTAGTCGAGCCGCAGGTCGAAGCGTCTTCGCGACACGTCGCTGGCGTCGACGAAGAGCACGCCGGCGAGCGGTCCGCTGATCACGAACCGGAGCTCGAGGGACGTCTCCCAGAGCGACGCGCCGCCGACGACCACCGAGCAGTCCATCCCCCGCTGCGCCTGCACGAGCCTGCCCTCGACCACGTCCTCGCGGCAGTCGCGCAGGCCGATCTGGCGGGTCGCGTACCCGCGGTTGCCGAGCGCGCCGCCCGAGTAGAACGCGCGCCACGCCGGGGTGGCGCCGGTCGCGTCGAACCGCTGATCGCGGCTGCGCGACTCGTGCGCGTAGCGCGACGGATCGTCGGCCGTCGGCGTGCGGCGCGCCGGCTCGCGCACGTCGTAGTCGTAGGGGAGCAGCCACCCGGTGGTGAAGCGGAACGCGAGGATCACGGTGCGGGCGAGCGGGCCGTACATACGGATCTCGGGCTGGAGGCGGACGTCGCCGAAGTCGCCGCCCCACAGGGTGTCGCCGCCGAAGGCGTACTGCAGCGAGAGCGAGCCGAACCAGCCGCGCTTGGGGTCGAGCAGATCGTCGCGCGCGTCGATCGCCTGCAGCAGCTCCACGTACCCGAGCGTCGCGTCGAAGACGTTGGGCGGGAGCACGGTGCCACCGGTGGGCGACGCGAACTGGAGGGCCTTGCGATAGAAGAGGCCCACGAAGAGGATCCCGGCGAAGCGCCGATCGACGCCGACCGTGCCCATGGCCGTCACCGTCCGGTAGTCGTTGATCGGGTCGGGGAGCACGCCGCCGGTGAGCCCGAGCACGCCGTTGGTGCGTGACTCGATGAACGCGGGCTGTCGCAGCTCGGAGGTCGCGAGGATGCCGGGGTGGGCGCCGCTCACCGAGAAGAAGCCGCCGCGCGTGATCAGCATGGGGCGGAGCTCCACCCGGAAGTTCCGCAGGCCGCCGAAGAAGTTGCGGTGCTCCCAGCTGGCGGTCACGTGCACGTCGTTGCGCAGCGGGTCGACGAGGAAGCCCGGGCCCGCCTTGATGCGCCGCAGCTTCGCCTCGGTGACCGAGATCTTCACCGGGATCACCGTCGCGTTCGGATCGCTCAGATCCGGCTCGAAGTTGATGGTGTCGAAGGTGCCGAGATCGAACAGCGCGTTCTGCGCGCCGCGCATGGCGCGGGTCGAGTACTCGTCGCCGGGCTCGATCGCGACGATGCGCCGCACGCGGTTCTCCGGCAGCTGCGACAGGCCGATGACCGAGATCTTGCCGAACGTGCAGCGCGGACCCGCGGCGACCTCGACGTGGATCACCGCCTCGTGCTTGACCAGATCGACGTCGGCGCCGAGCGTCACCGTCGCGTGCGCGTAGCCCTCGTCGGTGAGCAGCTGCTCGGCCGCCGCGCCGCTCGCGCGGTAGTGCTCCTCGTCGAAGGGGTCGCCCGGGGCGGCCTTCCACGCGGCGCCGAACTTCTTCCGCACGTCGGCGGGCAGACCTTCGAGGCCGCTCACCTGCACGCGCGCGAGCCGCACCACCGGTCCCTCGTCGACGACGATCTGCACGCGCACCGAGCGATCGCCGGTCCTGATCACCCGGCCGGCGCGCACGCGCGCCTCGTAATGGCCGCGCGCTTGGTAGAACCGCTCGATGCGCTGCAGATCCTTCTCGAGCGTGACCGCGTCGAAGAGGGCGTAGTCGACCCACCACGCCCGGAACAGCCCGAGCACCTTGCTCGTCTCCTCGCTGGCGATCGCGCCTTCGCGATCGTCCGTGTCGATCTCGTCGGTGCCCTTGATCTCGATCTTGTCGAGCGCGGTCGCGCCCTGCGGCAGCTTGGCGGGACAGCCGAGCGAGAGCGCGGCGCCGACGAGGGTGGACGCGAGCGCAGCGTGGCCGACGAACGTGCC
Source organism: Deltaproteobacteria bacterium (assembly GCA_016182965.1). Lineage (GTDB taxonomy): Bacteria > Myxococcota_A > Polyangia > Polyangiales > JADJMO01 > JALHOE01. The sequence goes on from JACPFM010000063.1 coordinate 35,944, forward strand.
GGAAGCGCGACGCGATCGTGTCGACATGCCGGTCCCGTGGCTTCGACGGTCGCGACAAGGCGCCGTTGCGCATCCAAGGGGGTGCTTGCGACGATGCAGCGCTTCCGGTGGGGGCCCATGGATCGAGACGACCAACACGGGGGACAACGACGACGCGCGCTCCTCGCGATCGCCGCCGGCGGTTGCGCGGTCGCCGCGGCCGCGGGCGCGCCGACGATCATCGCGGTGGTCGCGCCGGCGAGGTCGGCCGGAGGCGACGGCGCGCGCTACGTCGTCGGCAAGCTCGACGACCTGGCGATCGGCGTGCCGAGGAAGGTCGCGATCATCGGCGACGAGATCGACGGCTGGACGCGCGCGCCCAAGCGCAAGCTCGGCGCGGTGTGGCTGCACCGGCGTGGCGAGCGCGACGTGCAGGCCTTCTCGGTGACGTGCCCGCACCTCGGGTGCGCGATCGACGTGGCGATCGACGGCGCGGGCAAGGCGAGCGGCTACGAGTGCCCCTGCCATGACTCGAGCTTCGGCCTCGACGGCGCGCGCGGCAGCGGCCCCTCTCCGCGCGGCATGGATCCGCTCCCCGTCGACATCGCGCCCGACGGCGCGGTGTCGGTGATCTTCAAGCGCTTCCGCATCGGCACGCGCGAGCGGGAGGAGCTCGGATGAGCGAGCGCCGGAGCTTCGCCGACGCGCTCGACGCGCGGTTCGGCCACCGTCGTCTGATGCAGGAGCTGCTCGAGGACCACGTGGTCGGCGGCGCGCGCTGGTCGTACGCGATCGGCGCCGCGCTGACCGTGCTGCTCGTGATGCAGGGGATCACCGGCGTCGGCCTGATGATGGTCTACGCGCCCTCGAGCCAGACCGCGTGGGCCTCGGTGCATTACGTCACGCACCGGCTTCCCTGGGGCTGGCTCCTGCGCGGCGTGCACCACTACGCCTCCGACGCGCTGCTCGCGCTCTCGGGGCTCCACCTCGCGCGCACCGCGCTGGTCGGCGCCTACCGCGGCCACCGCGACGTCAACTGGTGGGTCGGTCTGGTGCTGATGGGGCTGACCTTCGCGCTGGCGATCACCGGCGGGCGCCTGGTCTGGGATCAGGCCGCGTACTGGGCGTTCAAGGTCGAGGCGAACATCACCGCCACGACGCCGATCGTGGGCGGCGCGCTGGCGCGGCTCGCGCAGGGCGGACCGCAGCTCGGTCACTTCACGCTCACGCGCATGTACGCGCTGCACGTCGCCGTCTTGCCGATGCTCGTCATCGCGACGGTCGCGTTGCACGCGCGCCTGCGTCGCGTGCACGGCCACGCGCCGGTCGGCGATCCGGGGAAGGTCTCGCCGCGCGCCGTGCAGCTTCAGCGCGACGCCATCGTCGCGGTGGCCGTGGTCGCGCTCGTCGTGGCGCTCGCCGTCCGCGCGCACGGAGCGCCGCTCGACGCGCCCGCCGATCCGAACAGCGAGTACCCGGCGCGCCCCGAGTGGTTCCTCTTGCCGCTGTACGAGCTGCGGCGGCTGCTCTCGGGCGGGCTCGAGGCGGTCGCCACGATGGTCATCCCGTCGATCGCGATCGCGTTCCTCGTGCTGTTGCCGGTGCTCGATCGCAAGCGCGACGCGTCGCTGCGCGCGCGCGGTCCCTTCCTCGGCGCGCTCGGCCTCGGCGCGCTCGGCGGAGCGCTCCTCGTGCTCTCGGCGAAGCGGCACGACGCGCGCGACGCGAAGTTCCAGAAGGCGCGCGCCGCCGCCGACGAGCGCGCCGCGTACGCGATCGAGCTCGCCAAGGCGGGCGTGCCGCCGGAGGGCCCGCTGGAGATGCTCGCGCGCGATCCGAAGATCCGCGGCGAGGAGATCTGGAAGAAGGAGTGCGCGACCTGCCACACGCTCGACGGCAAGCTGACCGACGAGAAGGAGGCGGCGGCCGACGTGAAGGGGTGGGGGACCGCCGCGTGGGTCGAGTCGATGGTGCGCGATCCCGACGACCCGCTGCGCTTCGGCCGCAGCCCGTTCAAGGGGGAGATGCCCTCGGCGACCAAGCCGCCGCCCGGCAAGGAGGCGGAGTTCAAGCCGATGTCCGAGGCCGACGTGAAGGCGGTGAGCGAATACGTCGCCGCGCAGGGGAAGGGCGGGAGCACCGACGCGCACGCCGCGCAGGTGTTCGACGACGCCTGCGGCGGCTGCCACGAGCTGAACGGCAAGGGGGGCGACGACAGCGATCTCGCGCCGAAGCTCACCGGCTGGGGCAGCTACCGCTGGCTCCGCGCGCAGATCGCCGATCCGACCGGCGGCGAGACGTACGACGTCGAGGCCGGCCACACGAAGTACAAGGGGCGCATGCCGGCGTTCTCGAAGGATCTCGGGCCGGACGTCGACGTGATCGCGCGCTGGCTGTGGTGGCGGCTGCACGGCAGCTGGCCGACGGAGGCACAGATCGCCGCGGCGGCGGCGCCGCCTGCACCGGCCGCCTCGTCGGCTCCGCCGGCCGCGTCATCGGCGGCTGCGATCTCCTCGGCGTCGACCGCCGCGCCGAAGTAGACGTCCCGCCGCGTCCTTGACGAGGGCCGTCCTGCGCGGCATTCACGAGGCTTGTCCCTCTCGACCGCCTTCCGCTCCTGCACCCTCGTCTCCGTGCTCGCGCTCGCGGCCTGTCGCGGCGAGCAGGTCGACGTCGAACACACCGGCGACGCGTCGGAGTCCGGCGTCGCCTCGGAGTCCGGTATCGACAGCGCCGGCTCGGAGTCCGCCGTCGACGGCGACGACGCCTCGACGCTCGACTCGTCGAGCGCGGACACCGCGGCCGGACCGGCCGACGCCGCCCTCGACGCCGACGCCGGCACGGGCGACGCCGACGCGGGCACGGGCGACGGCGACGCGGGCACGGGCGACGCGGCGCCGACCGACGCGTTCGTCGGCGGTCCCAAGCATCAAGCGGACTGTCCCATCGCGCGCGGCCCCAAGATGAAGTTCATCGCGGCGCCCGAGCCGTTCTGCATCGACGAGACCGAGGTCACCGACGCACAGCTCAACGTGTTCGTCATCGCGTCGGACAAGCCCGCGGCGCCCAAGATTCCGGCGTTCTGCGCGACGGCGCTCGCCGAACGTCCGCCGAAGACGAGGCTCTCGCTGTCGGTGGCCGCCGCGAACATCGAGTGGTGCGTCGCGTACGCCTACTGCAAGTGGGCCGGCAAGCGCCTGTGCGGCAAGCACGGCGGCGGCGCGTACTCGTCGTCCGAGAGCGAGGCTTCGGGCACGAGCCAGTGGTCGTACGCGTGCCGCGGCGGCGATCCGGGCACGGTGTTCCCGTACGGCGGAGGCGCCGCCTACGTCGCCGACACGTGCATCAACGAGGACTCGGCGGTCACCTCCGTCCAGCCGGTCAACAGCTCCAAATGGCCGGACTGTCACGGCAGCGGCGAGTTCTCCACACTGATGCACATGGCCGGCAATGCGCGCGAGTGGGAGGACGCCTGCGATGGCCCCATCGGCGCGTCGACCTCCTGCCGCACGCGCGGCGGCGCCTGGACCTCGCCCTGGAACGAGACCAACTGCGGCTCGATCCCCCGCCTGAACACGAACGCCGACGCCACCACCGGCTTCCGCTGCTGCTACGACGGTCGCTGATCGGCGGTGGCAGTCGTGGGCCGGCGACGCCGCGTCGGCTCGCGCGACCTGGGTCGAAGGTCGAAGGTCGAAGGTCGAAGCTGTCGGGCTTCGTTTGACCTTCGACCTTCGACGTTCGACCGGGCATGCGCAGGCCGGCGAGGCCGAGTGGCCAATCATCGCAGCGAACAAAAACACTTCGCCCCCGCGATCGCTCGCGGGGGCGAAGGGGTCACGCGGCGATCAGATCAACCGATCGTGCCGCACTTGTTCGGACCGGCCGCGCCGCAGGACTTCGGCGCCACGCAGGTGCCGCAGTCGAGCAGACCGCCGCAGCCGTCGGGGTACGAGCCGCACTCGGCGCCCGCGGCCTCGCAGGTCGTCTTCGTGCAGGTGCCGCCCGGACAGGCCGGGCAGGTGAGGACGCCGCCGCAGCCGTCGCCCTGGGGACCGCAGCGACCGCCGCAGGTCAGCGGGGTGCACGTCGGCACGCCGCCGTCGCACGCGCCGCAATCCTGCGTACCGCCGCAGCCGTCGCCGGACATGCCGCAGCTGACGCCCATCTCGGCGCACGTCTTCTTGGTGCACGTGCTGTAGCCGCACTTGCCGGTGACGCCGAGACCGCCGCAGGTCGCCGGCGGCGTGCAGGTGCCGCAGTTGAGCACGGTGCCGCAGCCGTCGGCCCAGCTGCCGCACTCGTACCCGTAGTCGCTGCACTTCTTCGGAGTGCAGGTCGCGCCGCCGCACTTGCCCGGGACGCCGCCGCCGCCGCAGGTGCCGGTGGTGCAGGTGCCGCAGGTCAGGATGCCGCCGCAGCCGTTGGACCACGAGCCGCACTCGACGCCGAGCGCCGCGCAGGTGGTCGGGGTGCACGAGGTGCCGGCGCACTTGCCGCCGGTGCCGCAGACCATGCCCGAGGGGCAGGTGCCGCAGGTGAGGGTGCCGCCGCAGCCGTCGGGCGCCGAGCCGCACTCGATGCCCTGTTCGGCGCACGTGCGCTTGGTGCACGTGGGCGGAGGCGGCGGGAGCTTCTCGTCGCAGACGCGCGAGCCGAGGTCGAAGATCATGAACTCGAGCGCCTTCTGCTGCGCCGTGAGCGTCGTACCCGTCCCGCAGCGCCCGGGGAAGGCGCTGGCGGAGCTGTCGTTCGACGGGCTCTTGGTCGAGTCGACGTGGATGTCGGTGACGACGACGCGCCCGCACTGCGAGTCCGCGGCGACGCCGACCGGCGCGTTGAAGCTGAAGTACTGGACCGCCGACGGCACGGTGACCGGCGGCTTGTTCACGTCCTTCGCGCTGTACGCGGTGATCCAGTTGGTGGTGCGCGTCGCGTCGACCGCGTCGATGCTGTGCTGCGCCTGCTGAATCGACAGGATGCCCGGCGTGGTGGACGCGCCGACGTTGACCAGCCACTTCGAGAGCGCGAGGCCCTTGGGGAAGCCGGTGAGCACGGTCCCGTTGGTCGGGCTCGCGAGGTCGGCGGCGAGGTTCCACGTCGCGAGGCTCGGCCACGGCGTCGGGCCGTCCTTCACCCACGCGAAGTGGTAGTGGCCGGCGAACACGCGACCGCCCATGCCGGCGTAGTCGAACATGTTCTTGTAGAAGCCGGTCTTCTCGTTGCCGAACTCGCCGCCGTAGCCGCCCTCGCAGTCGAGGAGCACGGCGTCGTAGTTCGCGAGGTTGGCCACGCTGTTCCACAGCGAGGACTTCGCCGCCGGCAGCGTCGCCGAGTACCCGGTGCGGCTGATCTTGTTGGTGCCGCACACCTTCGTCTTGATGACGCACTTGCCCTTGTTCGGGCCGCTCGACTCGCAGACCGAGCCCGACGGGCAGGTCGTCGCCGGGCACGTGTAGGTGCCGGTGTAGATGCCCGTCGTGACCAGATCGCAGAAGCCCGTGTACATGTGCACGCGGCCGCTGTCGCTCGGCGCGACGAACTCGCTGTCGTCGATGCCGATCTTGCGGAGCAGGCACTCGAGGTTGTCCTGCGAGCCGGTCGAGATCGCGAACTGCGGGATGTCGCCCTCGGAGCGCTTCTTCGGGAAGCTCGTCTTGAGCTTGTCGATCGGCGTGTCCATGCACGCGCGCGTGGTGATCGTCACCTGGCGGCGCCACTTGCCCGTCTGGATGACCAGCGGGATGTCGGTGCCGACCGGCACGTTGGTGAGCTTGAACGAGCCCGTCTCGTCGGTGACCGTCTGCACCAGCGGATAGCCGGAGAGCGCGGACGCGCACTTGTCGCAGGTCGCGCCCGTGGACAGTGCCGTCGGCGTGCCGTTCGGGATGTAGACGAAGACGTTGTAGAGCGGGTTGACGCCGGCAGGATCGTAGACCTTGCCGCTGATCGAGCTGGTGAGCCCGCCGCTGCAGGTGACCTGCTTGCACTCGAGGTTCACGCAGCTGGTGCCGCCGCCGCCGCCGCACTTGCTCGGCACGCCGCCGCCGCCGCAGATCGCGGGCGACGTGCAGCCGCCGCAGTCGGCGGTGAGGCCGCCGCAGCCGTCGGAGACCTGACCGCAGGTGCCCGTCGGGTAGTCGGCGCAGGTCTTCTTCACGCACGGCGGCGGACCGCCGCACACGCTCGGGACGCCGGCGCCGCCGCAGGTCTGCCCGGACGGGCAGGTGCCGCAGTTGACCGTGAGGCCGCCGCAGCCGTCGGAGACCTGGCCGCAGTTGGCACCGAGCTCGGTGCAGGTCTTCGGCGTGCAGGGCGGGGGCGCGCCGCCGCACTTGCTGGCGACGCCGCCACCGCCGCAGATGTTGCCGCCGGTGCAGGTGCCGCAGCTCGCCGTCAGGCCGCCGCAGCCGTCGGACACCTGGCCGCAGTCGGCGCCCCAGTCGGCGCAGGTCTTCTTGACGCACGGCGAGGTGCTGGTGCCGCAGACGTTCGGCTTGCCGCCGCCGCCGCAGGTGCCCGTCGTGCAGCTTCCGCAGTTGACGAGGCCGCCGCAGCCATCGGCGACCGGGCCGCAGTTGTAGGCCATCTCGGTGCACGTCTTCGGCGTGCACGGGGGCTTCGGCGGCGTGCCGCACTTGTTCGGCGTGACGGCGCCGCAGGTGTCGGTGCCGGTGCAGGTGCCGCAGTCGATCAGGTTGCCGCAGCCGTCGCCCTGCTTGCCGCAGTTCGCATCGAGCTCGATGCACGTCTTGGGCTTGCAGCCGGTGTCTGCGACGCCGCACTTGCTCGGGCCACCGCCGCCGCAGATCTCGCCGGCCTTCGGGCAGGTGGTCGGTCCGCAGTCGACGAGACCGCCGCAGCCGTCGGCCACCGGGCCGCAGTCGGCGTCGAGCTCGGCGCACGTCTTCGGCTTGCAACTCGATCCATCGAGGTTGAAGCTCGAGTCTTCCTCGGGGACGACGGACGTCTCGCCGCCACCGCCGCCGGAGGTGTCGACGACGACGCTGCCGTCGGTCGTCGGAAGGACTCCGTCGACGGCGTCCTCACCACCCGCACAACCCCAGGCCCAGAGGGCCAATGCAAAAATACCAATACGACCGACACGCATGAACAAGCCCTCCGTGGCGGCCCCCCGGCCGCCTGGGACAACCCCGCGGTGGGGACTCTTCGCTAGTCGTTGAGGCGGCGCAAGTGGTGTCATCCCCAGTTGCGACGGGGGATGGCGAGCGGGTGGCGGCGTTTCTCGCCATACCCTGCGCAAGCATTCAGCGGATCTTGGAATTCCACGCGTTTGTCGACAGCGCGCGGGCCGCGGTTCCGGGCAACGCGCGTTTCAGCGCGGACGGCAGGCGAAAAAAGAGTCGGTCTACCGCGAGGGCAGATCCGGCGGATTGCCCCGTGGCAGCCCGCGGAGCACGCCGATCGTCGCCGCGACGTAGAGCAGCACGACGATCGCGGTGCGCGCGCGGACCGGATCGCGACGCTTGGCGGCCGCGAGCTCCCCCGGCGTGAGCGCGACGGCGGCGGCCCAGCACGCCGCGCCGACGGCGAGGAACAGCTTGCTCCGCCGGTCCCAGCTCACACGTACATCCGGATGCCGTGCGACGCGTCGTGGGTGCCGATCTCGAGCGCCGCGGCGTCGCTCGTCAGGTGGATCGGCGCGCGCCCGCGCGGAGCGAAGCGCACGTTCGCCCGCGCGATCTTCGAGTTCAGGCAGTAGGTCATCTCGCCGTTGGGGTTCGGGTAGTAGAGCCCCACGGTGTCGTCGTCGCGCAGCTCGATCTCGCCCTCGATCGTCGCGTCGGCCTGGCGAGCGCGGAACGTCCACCTGCGGAGGCGCTCGATCTTCCCGCGCGCGCGGAGCAGCTCGCCGGCGAGGCGCGCCTCGTAGCGGACGCCGCGGTGGCGGAGGCCGACGATCGTGATGAGCGGCGTGTGTAGCCGACCGATGCGCACGCGCCCGGAGAAGCCCTCGAGGACGACGTCGCGACCTTCGGGCTCGTTCCAGCAGTTGACGTGCGCCCAGGCGTAGAGATCGGCGTGGCCGACGCCCCAGTTGTGGCCCTGCATCGCCGGCCACTGCCGCACGTCCCAACGCCTCGTGGCGCCCGCGCGCTCGATGGTCACCTCGCCGTCGGCGCGCGCGTCGAAGATGGGCGAGACGAGCTTGCTCTTGGGGAACGCGCCCCGGTACATCGCCGGCAGCGGGAACGGCACGAACGGCGCGAGATCGCGCGGCTGCAACGCGAGGTCGAACTGGATGCGCGCGTGCCCGTGCACGACCTCGCCCTGCAGCCGCTTGCCGTCGAACTGCACGCCGGCGACCGCGAGGCGGAAGGGGCGGGCGCGCGTGATGGTCGCCGCCTCGATGGCGACCGTCTGCTTGGCGGCGACGTGGCGGCTCGGACCGGGCGGCGCCTCGACGCCGGGCTCGCGGTAGCTCGGGGGCGGCAGCGCTTCTGCCGTGCGATCGAAGGCGATCGCCCAGGCCTCGGCGACGGTACGCCCGCGCTCGAACGGCGGGCCGCCGCTGGTCTTGGTCGTGGGCGCGAAGAGGGTCATCTTCACCCACAGCGCCCGCGGCGCATCGGGGTCGTTCAGCTTGATGAACGTGCTCTCGACGTGGCCCTTGGCCGGATTGATCGCGTCGGGATCGAACCGCGCGAGGTTCCATGCTTCGGCGTCGAGGTCTCTGGAGTCCAGCGTCGTCGCTTCCATGCCGCCTCGGACGGGATGATACGCGTGCTCGATCGCCCCCGCAGTGTAGAATTCGCGATCCATGCGCCGCCTCGCCCGCCTGCACCTGCCTGCGATCGCCCTCGCGACCTTGGCCTCGCTCGCGATGGCGAGCCGCAGCGCGCGGGCCGACGCGGGCCCCGACGCCGGCTCCGACGCCATCACGCCGCCCGCGCCGACCACCGACGTCGTGAACGCGACGGCGTGCAGCAAGCTCGACAAACGCTGTCAGCGGGGCGCGTTCACCGTTTCCAAGAGCGTGACGATGGCCGGCGACTTCGACTTCGACACCGGCTGGCTGCCGAAGGACTCGGCGGTGCAGGTGCGCCTGCTCGCGTACCTGCACGGCCGCACGCGCGTCGACATGAGCGGCAACCTCGACGCGACGTGGCCCGACGCGATCCGCCTGCGCCCCGACGGCATCAACGGCACCGGCGTGCTCGCGATCGACGACGGCCTCGTCGTCAAGGCGATGGGGAAGTTCAAGGTCACCGTCGCCGGCAAGGAGTTCGCGTGGACGGGCGATCTACCCGGCATCCCCGGGGTCGATCTCGCCTCGAAGACGACCGTCATCTTCGATCCGTGGGCCTGGAAGGGCGGCGTCGGCACGCCCGAGGCGTCGGGCAAGACCAAGCAGATCGAGCTCGCGAAGGTCCCGCTCACCGACGCGATCATCCCCATCCCCGGCATCGAGGGCGGCTTCCAGCTCGAGGGGCAGGCGGAGTTCGCGGCGCGCTACGCGTCGCTCCGCATCGCGTTCGACGAGCTCCTCTCGAAGGGATCGATCGTCGACGTCGACTCGACCCGCCCGTTCACCAGCGCCCTGTTCTCGTCGTCGCCCTCGCTCGAGACGACGCTCTTCGTGCACGGCGAGATGACGCGGCAGACGACCCTCCACTTCATTCCAGGGTTCTACTTCGAGATCCTCGGCAAGAAGTTCGATCTCGAGCTCGTCGACGTGCCGGTGCCGATCCCGGCGTCGACGAAGGACTGGGACTTCGCCCCGGTGACGGTGCACTTCCCGCTGCCGCGCATCGAGGCCAAGCCGAACCCCATCGATCTCGGCGACATTCCGGTCGGCAAGGCCACGTCGGTGCTCGTCACCGTCTTCGATACCGGCGAGGCCGAGCTCGCCGTCGACGCGTCCGATCCGAACGGCACGCTCGACATCGCGACGACCCACCTCGACATCGGCGGCGGGAGCTCCGACTCGGTGCGCGCCACGCTCACGCCGAAGGACCTCGGTCCCATCGAGACGACGCTCGTCCTCTCGTCCAACGATCCGGCGGCGCCCAAGCTGTCGATCAAGGTGCGCGCGAACGGCAGCGCCGACGCGCCGGCCGGCGACGACGCCGCGACCGAGGCCGCCGGCGGCTGCGGCTGCCGCACCGGCGCTTCGGCCGGATCGCCTGCATGGCTCGCGGTCGCCGCGCTCGCTCTGCTGGCGCGACGGCGCAGGTGAGTCGTCAGTCGTCAGGCCGGTCTTGGGTCCAGAGTCTAGAGTCTAGAGTCTAGAGTCCGAGACGAGGCTCGCTCTCGCTCTCGGACGCGCAGACGAGACGCGATCAAGGTACGCATCGCTGCTGCCGACCCGAACGGGTTGAACTCGGACTCTGCCTTGGACTCAAGACTCTAGACTCTAGACTCTAGACTCTAGACTCTAGACCCACGTCCTCGAGCGTGACTGTCAGGGCTCGCGATAGAAGCGCGGAACCCGGCGCGAGATCGAGGTCATCACGTCCCACGGGATGAGGCCGGCCGTCCGGGCCAGCTCCTCGATCGTGATCGTCGACTCGCCGAGCGGGCCGCGTTGGTGGCCGAGCGCGACGACCTCGTCGCGCAGGCGGGCGCCGGCGATGTCGGTGACGTCGATGGTCGCGAGATCCATGGAGAGGACGCCGACGATCGGCGCGCGCTTGCCGCGGACGATCACCTCGCCGCGGCCGCGAGCCGGGTCGGCGGAGCGCTCGGAGATCGAGCGCGGCAGCCCGTCGGCGTAGCCGAACGGCACGGTGGCGATGACCGAGCGACGCGGCGCGCGCCACGTCGAGCCGTAGCCGATGCCCGCGCCCTCTTCGACGGTGCGCAGGGCGACGATCTCGCTCCGCAGCTTGAGCGTCTGGTGCAGGTCGATCGGCGCGCGGTGCTCGGAGGCGAGGGGCGCCACGCCGAACAGCGCGATGCCCGGGCGCACGGCGGCGAGCCGCGCGTCGAACCCCGCGCGGAGGAGCGCGGCGCTGTTGGCGGCGTGCACGTACCGCGGGGCGAGGCCGTAGGCGCGGACGATCGCCTGCGCGCGCTCGAACACGGCCATCTGCTCGGCGAGCGACGCGTCGCCGTCGTCGCCGGCGACGTCGGCGCAGGCGAAGTGGGTCATCAGGCCGTCGACCGTGATCTGCGGGAAGCCGGCGGCGTAGTCGAGCAGGCGGGGCAGCTCGTCGATCGAGACGCCGAGGCGGCCCATGCCGGTGTCGACCTTGATGTGCACCGAGACGCGCTCGGAGAGCCCGCGCGTGCGGGTGGCGCGGGCGAGGCCGTCGAAGTGGCCTTCGTGGTAGACGACCGGCACGAGATCGCTGGCGAGGAGCTCCTCGTAGGCGTCGCCGTAGTAGCCGCCCATCACGAGGATCGGCGCGCGGATGCCGGCGCTGCGCAGCTCGACGCCCTCTTCGAGGAGCGCGACCGCGACGCCGTCGACGCCGGCGCGCTCGAGGGTGCGCGCGACCGCCGGTGCACCGTGGCCGTACGCGTCGGCCTTGAGCACCGACCACACCCGCGCCTGCCCGGCGGCGCGACGGATCGCGCGCAGGTTGTGGCGCAGCGCGGAGAGGTCGATCTCGGCGCGCGTGGGCCGGACCGCGGCTTCCGGCGCGGCGCGGCGGGGCCGCAGCACGCGGAGGGAACGCCCTTCGGAGATGACCGTCGGCTCGACGGACGACGCGCGGTGAGCGACCGGTGGCGACATCGTTCGTCGGCTAGCGGGAGGGCGGGGCATGGGCCAACAATCCCGTGCGAAGCACGGGCCGACGCTCCTAACCCGAAAAGGCGCGAGAAGGAACCGCCGGGGATGACCGAAGGTGTGGCCGCCTGGACACGTGTGGTCGCTCAGGAGCCGCGGGCGAGGAGCTCTTCGATGGTCCGCAAGAGGGCGTGGACGTCGGCAGGCTTGGTGACGTAGGCGTCGACGCCGGCGTCGTAGCCCCGCAGGACGTCGACCCGCTGGTCCTTGGAGCTGACCATGACGATCGGGGTGCGCGCGTACTCGGGCATCGCGCGCAGCGCGCGGGTGAGGGCGTAGCCGTCGAGGCGCGGCATCATCACGTCGGTGGAGATCAGGTCGAACCGCGCCGATCGCGCGTGATCGAGCGCCTCGGCGCCGTCGCGCGCGGCGACCACCTCGAGCCCGGCCCCCTCGAGCGCGTGTCGCAGCGCCTCGCGCACCACGTCGGCGTCCTCGGCGACGAGCACGCGCTTGCGCGGTCCCTGGGGTCCTTGCTGTGAGAGGGCCGCGCGCGGCGGGGGGGCGGCCTCGAGGCCTCGACGCGCGACCGCCGCGACGTCGAGCAGCACCACCACGCGGTCGCCGAGCAGCGACGCGCCGGCGACGCAGGGCGCGTGCGTGAGCAGCGCGCCGAGCGGCTTGACCACCACGTCGTGACGGCCGCGCAGCGCGTCGACCTCGAGCGCGACCGCGGCGATGCCGGGCAGCGGAGCCTCGACGATGACCAGGTGCCCCCCCGGCCGCGCGCTGCCGCCGACCGCGCGCGCCGCACCGTCGGCCGCGCGCTCCTCGAGGCCGAGCGTGGCGCCGAGATCGACGATGGGCACGCGCCTCGTTTCGTCCTCGAGGACCTCGACCAGGCACGGGCGCCCGCCGACGTCCTCGATGAGGGATTGGGCCGTGGAGTCGGCGCGCGAGAGGCTGCGCGAGACGGCGTCGATCGGCAGCGCGACCTCCTCGCCCCCGACGCGCACCAGCAGCACCTGCGCGACGGCGAGCGTCAGCGGCAGCCGCAGCTCGAAGGACGTGCCGACGCCGACCGTGCTGCGGATCTCGATGGTGCCCTTGAGGCGGCCGATCGCCTCGCGCACCACGTCCATGCCGACGCCGCGTCCGGAGACGTCGGTCACCGCGGCGGCCGTGGAGAACCCGGCGCGGAACACCAGCTCGAGCGAGGCGCGATCGTCGAGGCTCGCGGCCTCCTCGGCGGTGATGACGCCCTTCTCGACCGCCTTGCTGCGGATGCGCGCCGGGTCGATGCCGGCGCCGTCGTCGGACACCTCGACGACGATGGCGCCGCCCTGCTGCCTCGCGACGAGCGACAGCGTGCCGACCTCCGGTTTGCCCCTGGCCACGCGATCGGCGGGCGCCTCGAGGCCGTGGTCGAGCGCGTTGCGCACGAGGTGCACGAGCGGATCCTCGAGCTGCTCGACGAGCACCTTGTCGAGCTCGGTCTCCTGCCCGCGCAGCTCGAGGCGCACCCTCTTGCCGAGCGCCTGACCGAGCTCGCGCACCGTGCGCTGGTGCTTGGTGAAGAGCCGCGCGATCGGCACCATGCGCAGGCGCATCACCCGATCGCGCAGCTGGCCGAGCGCAGCGCCGAGCGCGCCGAGCGAGCCCTCGATCTCGAGCCCGCCCTCGTCGACCACCCGCTCGGCGCGCCCGAGCTCGTCGACGATGGCGGCCAGCGCGCGCACGGCCGGATCGTCGCGGCGATCGGGCGGGACCAGCTCGTTCATCTGCCGGCGCAGGCGCGCGAGCTCGCGGCCGAGGCCGAGCTGGCTGGTCGCGGCGCGCGAGAGCCGCCCGCGCGCGAGCACCAGCTCGTTGACGAAGTTCTGCAGCTGATCGACGCGCTCGAACTCGACGCGCAGCGTGGCGGTGGCCTGCGGCTTGTGCGCGGCCTCCTTCTGCCCGGCCTGCGCGGCCTGCCCGGCCTGCGCGACCTGCCCGGCCTGCGCGGCGGCGGCGTTTCGGGGATCGCGCAGCCGGGCGACCAGATCGTCGACCTCGACGTCGATGGGCGCCCGCGCGGCGGCGCGCTCGACGATCGCGCGGAAGCGATCGACGGTGGCGAGCAGCACGTCGATCGTCGGTCGATCGCAGGCCGCGGTGCCGTCGCGCACCTTCGCCACCAGATCCTCCGACGCGTGGGCGAGCCTGTTGAGCCGCGCGAGCCCGGCGAACCCGGACGAGCCCTTCAGCGTGTGCAGATCGCGGAAGAGCGCGCGGATGCCCTCGCCGCCGGCGGCGCCCACCCCCTCCTGCTCGATCTCGAGCAGCTTCGACGACAGCCCCTCGATGCGCTCCTGACACTCGTCGAGGAACGCGCCGACGAGCTCCTCGGGGAGCGAGGGGATCCAGAGCGTGTCGTCGGCGCCGGGCGCGGCGGCCGCGGGCTTCGGCGATGGCTGCGCCGGGACCTCGATCGCGCGGTGGCCGATCGCCACCGCGAGCTCCACCAGCCTCGCCTCCTCGGTGCGCGCGCCGGACGCGTCGCCGTGTCCGAGCGAGGCGACCGCGTGCGCGAGGGCGTCGAGCGCCCGCGAGAGATCGTCGGCGCTCGCGTCGGTCGGCGGAGCCGCGAGCGCGCGCGCGAGGGCGGCGACGCCGTCGGCGCCGAGCAGCGCCGCGTCGACCGCGAGCGGCACCAGCGCGCCGAACAGGCGCGGCTCGTCCTTCGCCGATAGCGCCGCGCGCGCCTCGTCGACGCGCGCCTGCCCGAGCGCGAGGAACAGCCCGAACAGATCGAGGTCGTCGTCGTGCATCCGCTCAGTGCAGCCCGATGTCGTGCCCGAAGAAGAACAGCGCCGCGCCGCCGGCCAGGAGGAGCACGATCGACGAGATCAGCACCACGACCCAGGTCTTCGAGCCGCCGCCGTCGGGGCCGTCGTCGACGATGGTCGCGTCGGGGTGCGTGCCGCCGCGCACCGCCGGGGCGGGCGCGACGCGGGCCGGGGCGGCGGCGGGCACCGGCGCCGACGGCGCCGACGGTCGCGGCCCCGAGTGCGGCATCGGCGACATGCGCCCGGGGCCCGAGGTCGGTCCGCTCGGCTCCATGACGACGGTGCCCTCGGAGCGTCGGCTGGACGCCCACGGGGCGAGCGCGTCGCGCAGCGCGCGCGCCGTCTGGATGCGCGCCTTCCGATCGCGCGCCATCGCTCGCGCGACCACGTCGCAGAACGCCGGCGGCAGATCGCCGCGCAGCTGCTGCAGCGGCGCCGCGTCGGTCGTGCAGATCAGCCGCACCAGCTCCTCGTACCGCGGCGAGCTGAAGGGACGTCGGCCGGACAGCGCCTCGTAGAGCACGCACCCGAGCGAGTACACGTCGGCGCTGCCGTCGAGATCCTTGGCGCCGCGCAGCTGCTCGGGCGCCATGTACTCGGGCGTGCCCACGGTGGTGCCGACGCGGGTCAGCTTCGGCTTGCCGGCCTCGGCGCCGTCGTCGGCGACCTTGGAGATGCCGAAGTCGAGGACCTTCACCCAGTCGGTGCCGTCGGCGGCGACGGTGACGAAGAGGTTCTCGGGCTTGAGGTCGCGGTGGACGATGCCGCGCGCATGCGCCTCTTCGAGCGCCTCGCACGCTTGCGAGATGATCCGCGCGGCGCGCGCCGGCGAGAGCTTGCCCTCGCCGCGGATCAGCCCGTTCAGATCGCGGCCGTCGAGCAGCTCCATGATCATGAACGGCGTGCCCTGGGGCGTGCGCTCGAGGCCGAAGGTGCGCGCGACGTGCGCCGTCGTGAGCGACGTCGCCAGATCGACCTCGCGCGCGAAGCGCTGCGGTATGGTCGGGTGATCGAGCAGCTCGTCGTGCAGGAACTTGAGCGCGACCCTCCGCCCGCTCGGCGCGTGCATCGCCTCGACGACGGTGCCCATCCCGCCGGTGCCGAGCACGCGACCGATCTGGAACGACTCGCCCCGCGGCAGCGGGATGGTCGCACCGGGGGTGGGGGCGGGCATGGCGCTCATCATAAAGGAACCCGGCAGCAGGGCGGGACCGAAGCGACCCCCCGGCCGCCCGCTTCGACGGAATGGGTCGGCGAGGCATTCAACCCTCGCCGCGCGGCGCGGCTCCTACGGGCGCAACAGCTTCGTCGAGGACCGCGCCGGGCGCCCGGAAGGCTCGTCGACCTTGAACCCGCCGACCGCTTCCTCGAGCGCCTCGGCGATCGAGGTGAGACGATCACCCTGCGCGACCGCCTGCTTGCTGGAGACGAGGACCTCGTGCGCGATGCGCCCCACGGCCTCCATGTTGCGCGCGATCTCGTCGGAGGCGATGGCCTGCTCCTTCACGGCGGCGGTGGTGTCGGCGAAGACGCCGAGCACCTTGCGGATGCCGTCGATCGATTCGCCGATCAGCTGCGATCCGAGCTCCACCTCGCGCTTGCCGGCGGCCATGGCCTCGAGGGCCTCCTCGGTCTGCGCGCGGCTCTGGCCGATCAGCTCGTCGATCTCCTTGGCGCTGCGATCGACGCGCGTGGCGAGCTGCCCGACGGCGTCGGCGACGACGGTGAAGCCGCGCCCGTGCTCGCCGGCGTGCGCCGCCTCGATCGCCGCGTTGAGCGCGAGGAGCGAGGTCTGATCGGCGATTTGATGGATGGTGTCGACGATGGTGCCGATGCGCTTGCCGGTCTCGCCGAGCAGCGCCATGCGATGCGCCGCGCGCTCGACCGCCTGGCGGATCTGGCTCATGCGACGCACCGCGTCTTCGATCTGCTCGCCGGCGCGCTTGGCGATGACGTTCGCGTCGGCGGCGGAGGTGGCCACCTGCTGGATGGACGCCGACATCTCGGTGGTCGCCGCGCCGGTCGACTGCAGGCGCGAGGCCTGCTCGGCCGCGCCGTCGAGCACCGCGTGCGAGGCGCCGCGGATCTCCTCGCTCGACTGGGCGACCTCGTGCGCGTGGCCCTTCACATCGGCCGCGAGGCGCGCGATCTGCGCGAACACCTCGTTGAGGTTCTTCGCGAGGCGCCCGAGCTCGTCGTCGGTCGACGCGTCGAGCCGCTGCGTGAGATCGCCGCCGCCGCGCGCCAGGGCCTCGGTGGCGCCGACGTAGCCCTCGATCGGGCGAGTGATCCAGCGGGCGAGCAGCCAGCCGCCGCCGAGCGCCGCGAGCGCCATCAGCGCGAAGTAGACGCCGGCCTCGACGAGGCGCTTGCGCTTCTCGGCCTCGAGGCTCGTGCGCGCACGGAAGACGGCCACCTGCGCGACGCGCGGGCACTGACCTTCGCAGGCGTCGATGTCACGGAGGATGACGTCGTTGGCGACCCCGCCGAGCGTGGTCGTGCCGGACGTGCGCCCTTGCAGCGCGCCCTCGATCGCGCCCCAGTTCGCCCCGGGCGACTCGCTCGCGAACACGCGCCCGTCGCGCATGAGCGAGAGCGTCAGATCGTCGCTGTGGGTCTTGGACAGGTGCTTCTTCAGGAGCGACGAGAGCTTGCGGCCGACGAGCATCACGCCGGTGGTCGCCTTCGCGTTGCGCTCGGCGCCGGGCGCGTAGAACGGCTCGGCCGCGATCTGGTACGGCTCGCCGCCGATCGGCTCGACGCCGTCGCGCGTCGACACGCCCGCCATGCCGTCGCGATAGGCGCGGAGGGTGCGCAGCCCCTCGAGCGCCGCGGAGCTGATCTCACGGTAGGCCATCGCCTTGCCGGAGCCGTCGAGCACCACGAGGACGTCGAGCTCGAGGGCCTTGTCGGCGTCCTCGGCGCGCCGCTCGAACGCCTTGGCGAACGCGGCCTGATCGCCCTTCTGCAGCAAGGTCTCGAGATCCAGATCGTCGGTGCCGACCGTCACCGCCGCGTACATCGCCTCGCCGGCGTTGCGGCGGAACTGATCGAACTGCTGGGCCGCGTCGCGCAGCACCCGGTTGGAGTCGGCGCCCTCCTTGGAGAGGGCCGCCCCGGTCGCCACGAACGACGCGCCGAGCAACGAGAGGACCAGGGCGAGGACGCCGAGCTGGATCTTGCGACGGACGGTGAGATCGTTCACGCGCGGGCTCCGTTCGCGTCCACGCCCACGGCTTCGAGCGCGGAGATCATGGGCCGGGGATATATCTCAGTGCCCCACGCGAACCAACGCAGGCGTCCGCCTGCGCCCGTGCGCGCGCCCGTCTGCCGCGTGGCCTTGCGGGCGCGTGGCCGCGCGGGCGCGTGCGGTTCCGGCGCAGGGATTCGAACCCCGATAAGCGGAACCAAAATCCGCTGTCCTGCCGTTAGACGACGCCGGAGAGGGGACGGGTCCTTAGCACGAAACCGCGCGCCGGCCCAAACCGCGCGTCCTCGTCCGTGGCGGCCTCCCGGACCTTGCGGCGCCCTTGTCCCGCGGCACCGGGCGGCGGCAGACTTCGATTCGTGGAAGCGCTGCGCGCGGTGCGCGCGTTGTTCCGCACGTCGCCATGCCGTCCCGCCTCCGCGTCCTCGCTGCCCTCGGGTTGATCCCCCTCGCGACCGGTGTCGCGTTCGCCGCGAAAGCGACGGTGCTCCCCGGCGATCGCGTGCTGCCCGGGGTTCGCGTCGAGGGTCTGCCCGTGCCGGACGACATCGCCCGCGGGGGCGAGGGCGCGCTGACCACCTGGATCGGGCGGCGCGTCGAGGCGACCCTGGCGCGCTCCGTCGAGGTGCGCGTCGGCAAGGCGAGCAGGTCGCTGCCGCTGCGCGAGCTGCTCGCGCCCGTCGACGCGGCGATCGTCGCCCGTTCGGTGGCCTCGCTCGGTCGGACCGGGACGCTCGCGGCACGCGTCGACCTCGCGTGGCGCGCGCGCGCCGGCGCGGTCGACGCGACGATCGCGCTCGCCGTCCGCGCCGACGTGCTCGAGAAGCTCGCCGCGGACCTGAAGAAGGAGGTCGACGACCCGCCGACCGACGCCAGGCTCGATCTGACGGCGCACACCGTCGTGCCCGATCACGAAGGGCGCTTCCTCGACGTCGACGGGGCCGTCGCCACCATCGAGACGGCCGCGGTCGCGCGCGCGACCTTCGCGCTGCGCGGCGTCGTCGCCGCCGACGCGCCCTTCGAACCGATCGCCGTCGCGCCTTCGCCGGCGCCCGCGCGGGTGACCGCGGCGTCCCTCGCGAAGCTCGAGATCGGCGCGGTGGTCGGCTCGTTCGAGACGCACTTCGGCCGCGGCGGCGATCAGGCGCCACGCGCGGTGAACATCGAGAACGCGGCGAAGAAGCTCGATGGCCTCGTGCTGCAACCCGGCGAGCTCGTCTCGTTCAACGGGGTGGTCGGCGAGCGCTCCGAGGCCAACGGCTTCAAGACGGCCTGGGAGATCTTCAAAGGCGAGATGCGCCCGGGCGTCGGCGGCGGCACCTGCCAGGTGGCCTCCACGCTGCACGCGGCGGCGTTCTTCGCCGGGCTCGAGATCCTCGAGCGCCTGCCGCACTCGCGTCCGAGCGCGTACATCCCGATGGGCCTCGACTCGACGGTCGTGTTCCCGGTCGTCGATCTGAAGGTGAAGAACCCGCACCCGTTCCCCGTCGTCGTGCACACGAAGGTGGGCGCCAACACGCTGACCGTGGAGCTGCTCGGCAAGGAGAAGCCGATGACCGTCGTCTTCGGGCGCGAGGTCGTCGACATCTACCCGTTCGTGCGGAAGATCCAGGAGGAGCCCTGGGTGGAGCCGGGCAAGGCGATCAAGAAGCAGGGCGGCATCCGCGGCTACCGCGTGCGCCGCACGCGCACCTTCAAGTACGCCTCGGGCGCCGCCTCGAAGACCGAGAGCTCCTACGATTTCTACCCGCCGACCACCGAGATCTACGTGGTCGCTCCCGGCACCGATCCGAACGCGCTGCCGCCGCTCCCCGAGGACGTGAAGGCGATGCTCGCCAAGAAGAACGGCGAGCCGATCCCGTCGCCCGACGCGACGGACGCCGTGGCGTGCGCCGGGGAGTGCGGCGAGGCCAAGCCTGCGCCCAACGGCACGACGCCCGGCACGCCCAACTCGCCCAATTCGCCCAGCTCGATAGAGGTGAAGAACGCCGCCGGCGTGCACGATCCGGTCGGCGATCAGGCCTCGCCCACCAAGTCGGTGTCGATCGCACATTGAGTACGACAGGAGCGTTGATTGACGCTCCCGCGCGCTCCATTTACGCATCGCGCCATGTCGACCCGCCTCGCCAAGCGCCTCGATGTGGTCCAGCCCAGCGCGACGCTCGCCGTCTCGGCGCGCGCCGCCGCGCTCAAGGCGCAAGGCCGGACCATCTACCCGTTCGGCGTCGGCGAGCCTGACTTCGACACGCCGGTGCACATCCGCGACGCCGCGAAGGCCGCCCTCGACAAGGGCGCCACGCGCTACACCGCGGTCAGCGGCACGCCGGAGCTCAAGAAGGCGGTCGCCGAGCACTCGGCGCGCACCCGCGGCGTGCCCTGCGAGCCGAGCCAGGTGGTCGTCGGCGTCGGCGCCAAGCACGTGCTCTTCAACCTCGCGCTCGCGCTCTACGAGCCGGGCGACGAGGTGATCATCCCGGCGCCGTACTGGGTCAGCTACCCGGAGCAGGTCCGCCTCTGCGGCGCCGAGGCCGTCATCCTCGAGACGAGCGAGGCCGACGGGTTCCGCGTGCGCCCCGACGCGCTCGAGAAGGCGCTCAACGCGAAGACCAAGGCGGTCATCCTGTGCACGCCGTCCAACCCCACCGGCAGCGCCTACCCCGAGAGCGAGCTGCGCGCGATCTGCGAGGTGATGGCGAAGCACGACGCGTGGCTCATCGTCGACGAGATCTACTCCTCGCTCGTCTACGACGGGTTCAGGTCGGTCTCGGCGCTCACGCTGTCGAGCGCGAAGGAGCGCGTCATCGTCGTCGACGGCGTGTCGAAGACCTACGCGATGACCGGCTGGCGCATCGGCTGGTCGATCACGCCGCCGCACGTGGCCAAGGTGCTCGACATGGTGCAGAGCCAGTCGACCACCAACGCCGCGGCCGTCGCGCAGGCCGCCGCCGTCGCCGCGATCACCGGCACCCAGGAGCCGGTCGAGCAGATGCGCGCGCGCTTCGAGGCGCGCCGCGATCTCATCGTGAAGCGCCTCAACGAGATCCCCGGCGTGAAGTGCCGCACGCCCGAGGGCGCGTTCTACGCCTTCGCCGATCTCCGCGGTCTGCTCGGGCTGCCGAGCCAGCACGCGCAGAGCGGCAAGCTCGCCGACGACCTCGAGATCGCGAAGTTCCTCCTCGAGGAGGCCGGCTGCGCCGCCGTGCCCGGCTCCGCGTTCGGCGCCCCCGGGTACATGCGCTTCTCCTACGCCACCAGCGAGGAGAACATCGAGAAGGGCCTCGCCGCCGCGAAGGCGGCCGTCGAGGCGGCGCGCGCGAAGGCCTGACAGACCGGGCCTGCGGAGCCGATCAAGCGCGGTCGCCGACGTGCGGCCGGCGTACACTGCCGCACGATGTCCAACGTCCTGATCACCGGTGCGACCGGGTTCCTCGGCCGCGAGATCGTGCGGCACGTGCTCGAGCGCGAGCCCGAGACGCCGCTCACGTTGCTCATCCGCGGCAAGGACGACGCCGACGCGCAGCGCCGCGGCAAGACGCTCGTCGACGAGCTGATCGGTGCCGATCGGTCGTCGCGCGCGAGGGTCGCCATCGCGCGCGGCGACATCGAGAAGGATCGCCTCGGCATGGACGCCGCCGCGTGGGATCGGGTCGTCGCGACCACGTCGGCGGTCATCCACGGCGCCGCGTCGGTCAGCTTCACGCTGCCGATCGACGAGGCGCGCAACGTCAACCTCGAGGGCACCCGCCGCATCCTCGATCTGGCGAAGGCCGCGAAGGCGCGCGTGGACTACGTGGGCACCGCGTACGTCGCCGGCGATCGCCGCGGCGTGGCCTACGAGCACGAGCTCGACCTCGGGCAGCCGTTCCGCAACACCTACGAGCAGACGAAGATGGAGGCCGAGGCGCTGGTGCGCTCGCGGTTCGGCGAGCAGCCGATCGCCATCTTCCGCCCGAGCATCATCGTCGGCGACTCGCGCACCGGTCGCACCGCGAGCTTCAAGGTCCTCTACTGGCCGCTGAAGATCTACGCGCAAGGCTTCGCCAGGTTCGTGCCCGGGCGCCGCTCGACGCCCGTCGACGTGGTGCCGAGCGACTACGTGGTCGACGCGATCATGGCCATCCGCAAGCGCGAAGACAGCCTCGGTCGCGCGTACCACCTCGCGGCCGGCCTGGAACGCGACAGCACCATCGGCGAGCTCACCGATCTCGCGAGCGAGTTCTTCGGCGTGCGCAAGCCGCTCTTCGTCAACCCCGACCTGGTGCTCGGCTGGTTCCGGCCGCTCGTCGATCGGTTCGCCTGGGGCAAGTTCAAGCACCGCATGATCACCGCGCGCGTGTACACGCCTTACCTCAACCTGGCGCTGCGCTACGACACCTCGCAAGCGCGCGCGGCGCTCGCGGGCACGGGCATCGAGGTGCCGCCGGTGCGCGACTACTTCACCACGCTATTTCGCTATTGCCTCGACACCGACTGGGGCAAGCGCCCGGCTTGAAGTCGTTAGTCGTCAGTCGTCAGCACGGCCGCGGACGTCTATGGGTCTAGAGTCTAGAGTCTAGAGTCTAGAGTGGGTTTGCACCTGAACTCCGTCCGACGCGAGGTGCGGTCTCGAGAGAGCACTCCGGTTTCAGGAGCCCGCGTCAGGTTCCCGCTAGCCGTGTTCCACGGCGAGAGGGCACCTCGCGAGTGTCTCGGGTGCTCTAGACTCTAGACCGGCTGACGCTCGACGACCGACGGCTACTGCCGGCCCCGCGCCGAGGGTGCCTCGGCCTCGCGCGCCGCCCGCGACAGCGTGAGCGCAGCGAGCGCCGCGATGACCAGCTCGAGACCGCGCAGCGGCGTGTCGACCTGTCCGCGCGACAGCACCGCGAGGCCCATCGCGCAGAGCAGCGGGAAGGCGCCGCGCGTCGCGCTCGCGATGGCGGCCAGGGGCAGGGTGACCGACGCCACCTCGGTGAACACCAACGGCAACAGCGACACGCGCACGTGCCGCTCCACCAGGGCGATCTCGTTCGTCGCCGCGTCGGCCGACACCCAGCTCGGCAGCGGACCGCTCCCCTGCACCCGCAGTGACAACGCGCGCTGCAGGGCGTCGCGCGCGGTGCCGGCCGACGAGAGGCTCGCTCCGAGCGTCCACGTCGTCAGCCCGAAGGCGATCGCGAGCGCGACGAACGCGGCCACCGCGCCGCGCGCGCCGGGGCGGTGCACCAGGTAGATGACCAGGAACACCTGCGCGAGGACCTCGAACGCCAGCGCCGCCGACGCGGCGACCTGCCCCCACGCGTACGCGTTGGGCGTGCCGCGTTTCAGCGCGTTCCATGCGACGCCCCACGCGATGACGCGCAGGAGCGCGGCGAACGCGAGCAGCCCGAGCTGGATGCCGAGCGCGCGCGTCTCGGTCGGCGCGACCGCCTCGACGGTCGCCGCGACCAGCACCGCGAAGGCGCCCGCGAAGAGCACCACCAGCTGCGCCGGCTCGAGGACGCGCCCGATGGCGACGGCGACGAAGGTGAACACGAGGCCGGCGCCGAAGGTGGACACCAGCCGCGTCGACAGCGAGGTGCGCGGGTTGCCGACGACCGCGAGCACCAGGACCATCAGCGCGAGCATCCCGAGCATCGCGGCCGAGACCGAGGTCAGGTTCGCCCACTTGCGCCAGCGCGCGACCTGCGCCTCGGCGCCGACGCCGACCCAGCCGGGCGCGAGCAGGCCGCCGACGACGTTGGCGGCGATCGCCAGCAGCGCGAACGGCAGCAGCACGCCGATGGCGAACGACTCGCGCGGAGCCGAGACCGGGATCTCTCCCCGGTCGCTTCCGGGGCTCACGTCGTGCCCCTCAGGCCTCGCCCCAGCCGCGGTGCTCGAGCTCGCCCTTGAGCGACGCCAACGCGGACTCCTCGAGGAGCTGTTGCATGGTCTGACCACCGGCCTCGGCGACGATCTGATCGTCGTACTCGTCGGACACCAGCGCTACGTCGCGCAGCGTGGCGAGGACCTCGGGCTCGTCGAGCGTGTCGCCGCCGAGCAGCGTGTGGGAGAAGGTTACGCACGACGAGTCGCGCACGAACCCGAAGGCGCCGAAGCGCAGCCGCGCGTTGAGGCGCAGGAGCTTGAGGGCGAGATCGGGGTTCATCTCGACGCCTCGCGCGAGCTGCGCGACGAAGCGCACCAGGGAGCGATCGGCGCCCCAGTCGCTCACCAGCAGGTACACGTACGCGCTGCCCTGCCTGACGACGTAGAAGTTCTTGTCGATCTTCTGGAAGGCGGGGCTCTGCCCCAGGACCTGCTCGATCTTCGCGCAGGAGCGGCGGGAGGCGTCGTTCATGGGGATTCGAAGGTCGAGGGTCGAGGGTCGAAGGTCAAGCGCCGACTGCGCCGGGCGAGAGTACCCGCCGGTCGCGCGGTGGTCGAGCGAGATCCCGACGCCGCTGCGGCGTCAGAGCCGTGGACCGGCCCGGCCTGGACTCTGCGCGGGCGCCGGGTCACAAAGGGCCCAGCATGTCACGAAGCCCCAGCATGCAGCCTCCGTCCCTGCACCCCCCGCCCTCGAAGCTCGGGATCACCCTCGACCAGCACATCCGCAACCAGATGGCCATGTCGCCGGGGGCCACCGGCCACTTCACGTCGCTGCTCTACCAGATCGCGCTCGCGGCGAAGCTGGTGGACTCGCAGGTGCGCAAGGCGGGCCTCGCCAACGTCCTCGGATACACGGGCGAGACCAACGTCCAGGGCGAGGAGGTCCAGAAGCTCGACGAGATGGCCAACGAGACCTTCCTCACGGTCATGCGTCGCGGCGGCCGCGTGTGCGCCATCGCCAGCGAGGAGCTCGAGTCCGCGGTCATCGTCGAGGGCAACGGCCGCTACGCGGTGACGATGGACCCGCTCGACGGCTCGTCGAACATCGACGTCAACATCTCCATCGGCACCATCTTCGGCATCTACCGCCGCAAGAGCGATCCGACCGAGCCGGCCAACGACGCCGATCTGCTGCAGCCCGGGCGTGATCTGCGCGCCGCCGGCTACATCATCTACGGCTCGAGCACGATGCTCGTGTACTCGACCGGCGGCAAATCGGGGGTGCATGGCTTCACGCTCGATCCGACCATCGGCGAGTTCTTCCTGTCGCACGAGAACATCAGGGTCCCCGCGCACGGCAGCACCTACTCGGTCAACGAGGGCAACACGTCCCGCTGGAACGAGTCGACCCGGCGCTGGGCCGAGTGGGTCAAGGCCGACGACAAAGAGAGCGGCCGGCCGTACGGCGCCCGCTACGTCGGCACGCTCGTCGCCGACGCGCACCGCACGCTGCTCAAGGGCGGCATCTTCGCCTACCCGGCCGATCGCAAGTCGCCGCAGGGCAAGCTCCGCCTGATGTACGAGGCCAACCCGTTCGCCTTCCTCTTCGAGGCGGCCGGCGGGCGGGCGTGCGACGGCCGCCGTCGCATCCTCGACATCGAGCCGCAGTCGCTGCACCAGCGCACGCCGCTGGTCATCGGCTCGCCCGACGACGTCTCCGACTTCGAGCGCTTCGCCGTCGAGGAAGCAGGCGCTTGATCCCGGCGATCTCCGTCGATCAGGCGATCGCCCGCCTCGAGGCGACGATCGCGGAGGTCGGCGTCGACCGCGCCGCGCTCGCCACCGACGGCGACGGCACGCTGTGGACCCACGACGTCGGCGAGGCGCTGTTCGACGAGATCCTCGAGGCGGGCCTGGTGGGCGAGCCCGCGCGCGCCGCGCGCCTGGCCGAGGCAGACGCCCACGGGGTGAACGTCGCCGACCGCTCCGACCCGACGGCGATCGCCCGCACGCTGTTCGACGCGTACGTGGCGCTGCGCTTCCCGGAGGACCGGATGTGCGCGGCGATGGCCTGGTGCATGGCCGGCATGCGGGCCGAGGTGCTCGCCGCCTTCTGCGACGACGTGCTCCTGCGCTCGTTCCGCCTGCGTGAGCGGTGGATCGCCGAGTCGCACGAGCTGCTCCGCTGGGCCGCCGCGCGCTCGCTGCCGATCTGGCTCGTCTCCGCGTCGCCCTTCGCCGTGGTCGATCGCGCCGCCGCGCTGGTCGCCGACGCCGCCTGCATCGCGCCGCCGCGGGTGATCGCGATGACCCCGCGGCTGGTCGAAGGCGTGATCGCCCCGGCGATCGAGGGCATCTGGCCGTACGGCGAGGGCAAGCGCACCGCGCTCCTCTCCGCGCTCGAGCACGAGCGTCGCGTGGTGGTGGCCGCGATGGGCGACAACGTCTTCGACGCGCCGATGCTCCGCCTCTCGCACCTGCCGCTGGCGATCCGCCCCAAGCCCGCGCTGGCGCGGGTGGCGGCCGAGATCCCCGGGCTGCTCCGCCTCGCCGGGCAATAAGCGTACTAGTACCGCCGGCCGGAAGTGTCCGCATACTTCGAGCGATGGGCCGCGGTACGCGGCAGCGGCAGCGGTAGCGGGCGCGGGAGCGGAAGCGTGAGCGGCGGCGGCAGCGGTCAGCGGGATGGGCTCGCGATCCGTGTACGCCGCGCCGGAACTTCGTTCCGGGTTCGGCTGCCGCCGAACGCTCGGCTGCGCCGAGCCGCGGGTACCTGGACACTCACAAGGGGGCGCCGCGCGCCCCCTCGCTCCTCGCTCCGCTCGTCGCTTCACCCCCTGCGAGAAGTCGCTCCGCGACTTCGCTAGTACGGCGCCCCAACGTTCGGGAAGGATCCAGGTACGAACTCCCAGTGCGCCGTACTAGAGCGCGCGCAGCGCCGCGACCGCGCGCGCGAAGTCCTCGGGCCACGGGGCCTCGAAGCGCATCGGCGCGCCGGTGCGCGGGTGCGCGAAGCCGAGCACGCGCGCGTGGAGCGCCTGTCGTCCGAGCGCATCGGCCACCGCGCGCACCGCCGGGTCGCGCGGCGCCCGGCCGTAGACCGCGTCGGCGAGCAGCGGCGCGCCGTGCTCGGCGAGGTGCACCCGGATCTGATGCGTGCGACCGGTCTCTAGCCGGCACTCGACGCGGGCGACGGTCCTGGCGAAGCGCTCGACGACGCGGACGTGGGTGACGGCGCGCCTGGCCTCGGCCCCACGCGCGTTGCGGCCCGTGAAGCGCTTGCGATCGGTCGGATGGCGGCCGTGCAGCGTGTCGAACGTCGCCTCGTCGGGCAGCGCGCCGACGGCGATGGCGTCGTAGACGCGCTCGATGTCGTGGCGGGCGAACGCCTGCTTGAGCGCCTCGCGTGCGGCCGCGGTGCGGGCCACGACCAGCACGCCGCTCGTGTCCTTGTCGATTCGGTGGACGATCCCGGGGCGGGGCGGTCCGGCGTTCCGCTCGGGCGACGGCTCGTCCTCTTCGTCGGCCAGCGGCCCCCGCGCGAGCAGGCCGTGCACCAGGGTGCCCTCCCAGTGTCCTTTGGCGGGGTGCACCACGACGCCGGCGGGTTTGTCGACGACCACGAGGTCGTCGTCCTCGTAGAGCACCGTGAAGGGGACGCTCGCATCGGGCTTGGCCTCGCTGGGAGGCGGGGGCAGGGGCCGAGCCACGATGTGCGCGCCAGCCCGCACCTTCTCGGCCGCGCGCCTGGCGACGCGGCCGTCGACCACGACGCGACCGGCGTCGATCCAGCGGGCCACCTCGGCCCGCGAGGGGCTCGCCGTCGAGCCGGCCAAGAGCGTCGCGAGCGCGCGATCGAGCCGCTCGCCGTCCTGAGCGGCGGCGACGACCACGACGAGCGGCGCAGGCTCGCTCACCACATCTTCGAGCGGATGTGCCCCTTGCCGCGGATGAGCAGGTCGACGATCGCCCGATCGTAGAAGTTCTTCGCGTACAGCTCGGGCGAGACGCGCGAGTTGTAGAGCGCGCGGCCCTCCTCGATGTCGGCCGACAGCTCCTCGAAGAGGTTGTCGTTGGCGATGCCGCGCTCGATCTTCTCGGCGTTGTAGAGCGAGAGGTCGCTGGCGATCGCGCGCGCGAGGCGCCGCGCGGCCTCCTCGATCTCGATGAGGGCCATGTCTCGGGCAGCCTACAGCGGCGAGCGCGAAAAAGCGACCGTGCACGAGGGCCTGCCGAGCGTCCGAGCCGCCGCCGCGGCCGGCTTCGATCGGGGCAGCGAGGCGCGCTCCCGGTACACCAGGGGTTGAAGAACCGCGCCGCCTCGGGTACCTCTCTGGGTCCTGTCGCCCGAATCATCGGGCGCAGGCGCGACGCCCGAATCCTTCGGGCGCTGTCGCGACGCCCGAATCTTCGGGCGCTGTCGTGACGCCTGAATCTTCGGGCGCTGCCACGCGGTCCGTTGAGGCTCCGAAGACGACGAGGGTTGGATGGCGAAAGACCAGATGGTCATGTACGAGGAGGAGTTCAACCAGATCCAGCTTGTCGTCGACAAGTTGGTGAAGGACGCGAACGCCAAGGTCGTCTTCATCGTCGACAAGAACGGGCAGCTGATCGCGGCCGCAGGAGACGTCGACAACCTCGACACCACCTCGCTGGCCTCGCTCACCGCCGGCAACATCGCGGCGACGGGCGGCATGGCGAAGCTGCTTCGCGAAGAGGAGTTCGCGACGCAGTTCCACGAGGGGTCGAAGCAGAACGTCCACATCCAGCTGGTCGGTAACCGCGTCATCCTCGTGGTCATCTTCGACTCGCGCTCTTCGCTCGGGCTGGTGCGCCTGCGCGTGAAGAAGGCGAGCGAAGAGCTCAACAAGATTTTCGAGTCGCTCCTCAAGAAGGTTCAGGAGCCGGGCGCCGACACGCCGTTCGGCGAGATCACCGACGAGGACATCGACAACCTCTTCAACGACTGATCGAAAGCGAGCCGAGCGATGTCGTTCATCAACTACATGGCTCGCGAGATCAACTGCAAGATCGTCTATTACGGTCCTGGTCTCTGCGGCAAGACGACGAATCTGCAGTACATCTACGAGCGCACCAACCCGAGCGCGAAGGGCAAGCTCATCTCGCTCGCCACCGAGACCGAGCGCACCCTCTTCTTCGACTTCCTCCCGCTCTCGCTCGGCGAGATCCGCGGCTTCAAGGCGCGCTTCCAGCTTTACACGGTGCCCGGCCAGGTCTTCTACGACGCGAGCCGCAAGCTGATCCTCAAGGGCGTCGACGGCGTGGTGTTCGTCGCCGACTCGCAGATCGAGCGCGCCGAAGCGAACATCGAGTCCATCGAGAACCTCAAGACGAACCTCGCCGAGCAGGGCTACTCCCTCGAGAAGCTCCCGTTCGTCATGCAGTACAACAAGCGCGACCTGCCCAACGTCGCCGAGGTCGCCGAGCTCCGCGAGCTCCTCAACCCGACCGGCATCCCCGAGTTCGAGGCGGTGGCGCGCACAGGCGTCGGCGTCTTCGAGACGCTCAAGGCGGTGGCCAAGCTGGTGCTGACCGAGCTGAGGAAGGGCGGCGGTTGAGCGAAGCGCCCTCGGGCGCACCCTCCACGGCACGTCGAGAGATCGACGCGCTCTTGCACACGGCGTTGTGGACCGCGACGTGTCGCGCCGACGAGGCGACGCGCGCGAGCCCGCTCGTCGTCGATCCGTTCGCCGGCCGGCTCTGCGGGCCCGAGGGGCTCGCCATCGGTCGCGCGCTGGAGCGCGAGGGGCGGGCGCACACCGCCATCCTCGTGCGCACGCGCGTGATCGACGAGCGGATCGCCGCCGCGGTGGTCGCCGACGGCATCCGCCAGGTGGCGCTGCTCGGCGCCGGGCTCGACGCGCGCGCGTTCAGGCTCGCGCTGCCGCCGCGCATGCGCTGGCTCGAGGTCGATTTCCCCGAGACCGTCGCGTGGAAGCGCGAGCGGCTGCCGGAGGCGCCGGTCGGGCTGGAGCACGAGCTCCACGCGCTCGATCTGCGCTCGACCGTCGCCCTCGGCGAGCTGCTCGATCGCTTCGCCGGCGACGAGCGCGTGCTCGTCGTGCTCGAGGGCGTGGTCCCGTATCTCTCGCCGGCCGAGGCCGAGGCGCTGCTCGGCATGCTCGCCGCGCGCAAGGTGACGGTGCTCTGCGATCTCGGCGGCGGCGCGTGGGGCGCAGCGATCGCGCGGAGCACCGCGCGCGTGGTCGCCGGGCAGGGCGCGCCCTTCCGCACCCGCATCGGCGATCCGGCGGCGTGGCTCGAGCGGATCGGCTTCCGGGTCACCGCCAACGTGTCGCTCGTCGACTGGGACGCCGCGCGCACCGATCGCCGGTGGAACGTCCCGTGGACCGCGCGCGTGTTCCCCGGCTACCGCGACGCCGCGCGCGTGCTCGAGGCGGTCACTCGCGCGACGCAGCCGTGACCACGCCCGAGGGGTCGCCGCCGAGGGGGGCGACGAGGAACGCCTTGGCCGCCGCGTCGGCCCGCAGGTGCGCGGCGAAGAACGCCGTGACGTACGAGGCGGCGAGCGCGCGAGCGCCGGCGTTCTCCAAGTAGAAGAACGGGGTTCCCGACTCGGTCTGGCGGAGGCCCTCGCCGCAGCCGGCGACGAACGACTTCGTGAGCGCGCAGGTGTCGGAGAACGACCAGTGCCCGGCGTCTTCGACCTCGAGCAGGAAGAGCGGCGGGTTTCCGCGCTTGAAGTTGGAGCGCATCAGGTTGTTGCCGATCTCGCTGATGCTGTTGTCCTCGCGCGCGACGAGCAGGAGCGCGGGCACCTTGATCTCGGCCATCTTCGCCGGCGGCAGCAGGTCGTTCTCCATCGGCGCGGCGATGGCGAGGCCCGCCTTCGGACGGGCGTCGCGCGCGAGCACCAGGCCGGTCGTGGCGGCGCCGTAGCTGTGACCGAACACGCCGACCTTGTCGGCGTCGAGCTTGCCGCGCAGCGGGGCGGGCACCGCCTCGTTGGCCGCCTCGCCCGCCGTGCCGAGCACCACGTCGAGCGAGAAACGGATGTCGGCCGCGCGCACCGCGAGGAACTCTCCGTTGAGCGGCGCGGCGGCGCCACGCTCGGCGTCGAACACCGTGTCGCCCGCGTGATCGGGCGCGATCACGGCGAAGCCGTGGCTCGCGAGGCGCTCGGCGATCTGCGCCATCGAGAAGCGCACGCAGGAGTGGCAGTGCGAGAAGGCGACGACCGGCCATCTCCCGGCGGCGGGCGGCGGATCCTTGACCGACGCGACGCGCTTGCGCGTGCAGGCGTCGGGCGCGGCGGCGAGGAGCCTCGCCATCGTCGCGCGATCTTTGGGATCGACGACGAGCTCCTCCATCGGCGTGCCCGCCTTCACCGCGTCGACGACCGACGGCGCGGCGGGGTACCACAGCTGCAGGGTGAGCGTGCGATCGCGCGCCGCGTCCTTCGCGGTGAAGATTGCGTGACCGACCGGGTGCTCGCCGGCCTTCTCCCAGGCCGCGGCGCCGGCCGGCACCACGCGCGGTCCGGTCGGACCGGCGTCGGACGTCGCCGGAGGGGCGTCGTCGCTCGACGAGCAGGCGGAGATCGCGATGAGGGACGCGAGGAGCAGGGCGCGCATCCCCAGCACCATAGCAGCCGTTCGCGTGCGCCCGGTCGCAGAGACGGGCTCCGCTTCGACCTTCGACAGGGAGGCCGCCGGCCCGCGAGCCGACGACGACGCGAAATCCTGGCCTCTCCGCGGGCGCCCGCGCCCATCGCGCGCGCACGATGCTTGCCAAACGCCAGCAAGTGTCGACATGCGATACCGAACGCGTACATCAGCAGCCTCGGCCTTCGCGATGAGTCGACGCACCCATCTGTCGGCGGCGTTGGGATCGTCTGCTGCGATGAAGTCGTCGATCGCTCGCAGGTCGGCGAGGGCTCGCGCCGTCCACTCGAGCGGCGGGGCGGCGGGCGTGGCCTTGCGCCTGGTCATCGCTTTCGCGCACGCGCGCTGGCGCGCTGCTTCATCTCGGCCAAGACGGCAGCATGCGAAACCACGCGTCCCGCCTCTTCGTCCGCGAGCCCAGCGGCGATGGCTTCGACCACCTGGGCACGCTCGCGGAGCCGGTCGAATTCGAGCGGCGACACGAGCACGCCGGCCGCTTTGCCGTTCTGCGTGATGATCACCGGTTGGCCCGTTTCGGCGACGCGCTTCGGCCAGTCCGCCGCGCGGGCCTTGAAGTCACTGACCGACACGATGTCCTCGGCGATTCGTGGTGCTCGCATGGAAACCTCGGTTTGAATACAGACCGATATCGGTACGTCAACCAGCTCTTCCGGGCGTTCCCCGAGGGGGCGTCCTCGTGCTCGGCCTGAGCCCATCCGGCCGCTCCACGATGCGTACCGCTGATTTGCCCTCGACCTCGCGCGCGAGATCGCGCTCTCGCTCTCGTGCGTCCACGCCTTGTGTGGGCGAACACCTCAGGGCTGAGTCTCTCGCAGAGCTCGATCAGGCGAAGACACGTTCCTGTAACCACTGCTTGAGGAGGCGTACTCGACGAACCTCGCGGCGGTCGCCATCCTCGCGTGCGTGTCCGAGGCGTTCAACCCGTCGCAGCCTGCTCCTCCGCGGTCAGCGGAGGCGGCACGGTGACGCGCCCGAGGGGCAGCTTCATCGCTTCGGCGTCGAGGCGCGCGCGGGTGCCGGCCCAGAACTTGGGCGCGAGCTCGACGTAACGCTCGCGCGGCCAGTAGAGCATCACGCGGATGACGTCGGCGAGGTAGGCCTCGGCGTCGAGGCCGTGGAACTTGCACGAGGCGACGAGCGAGAAGAGGTTCGTTGCGGCGTTGGCGTGGTCGTCGCTGCCGAAGAAGAGCCACGACTTCCTCGCCGTGGGCACTTTCGGCGCGGTTGTTCTCCAACAGCAGGCGGCGATCGTCGAGGAACCGGCGGAAGGCCTCCTCGTGATTGAGCATGTAGCCGATCGCCGTCGCGACGAGGCCGCCCCCCCTGAGCTTGGGGCCTTCTCAGCCTTCGCCCACGTGAAGAAGGCGTCGACG
Source organism: Deltaproteobacteria bacterium (assembly GCA_016182965.1). Classification (GTDB taxonomy): domain Bacteria; phylum Myxococcota_A; class Polyangia; order Polyangiales; family JADJMO01; genus JALHOE01. The sequence continues at coordinate 68,490 of JACPFM010000063.1, forward strand.
AGCGGGCGGACCTCGGCGTCGCGTCGGGCCTTGCGCTGTGCGGGCGCGAGATCGGCGAGCGGCGCGTCGGCGGCGAAGATGTCGTTGAAAGTGCTCCTTGGTCTCTGTGTCACCGCGGCTCATCGCGATCGGCGATCACCGACGGCCTGGGGTTTCGCAGCCGCAACTTGATTGGTGCTTCGGTTCTACCTCTTCATAGACGACCTTGAGACAGGCGCAGGCTTCCGGGTGCACATCGCAGATGTACTCAACACTTGGGTCGCTGCTCACGCTCTCCGACGGACTCGGGTCATTCCCTGATTTCGACGAGGCGGGCGCGTCCGTCGTTTGGCCGGCACTGTTCTGGCCGATAGTCGCGAAGCCGGCCGCAACGAGTGCCGCAGCGACGAATCGAGCGCGTCTCGCGAGGATCTTCGTGCGCGCGTCATCCACGCGGTTCAGCATAGCAAGCCACGGCTTCACTCACCGTCGTCGAGAGGGACGCGATCAGCTGGTCGATCGGTTGCCCGTTGCGGACCTCGCCTCGGCGAACACGATGTAGCGGGACCATGTCGGCGCCTCGCGATCGTTGTCGGCGGCGTGCGGCGACCCTGAGCTGAGTGCGAGAGCTCACGAGAGACCCCCCACCAGCTTGCGCCGATGTCCCTGCCGTCCACAGTGAAGTGCGTACAAGCGGAGTCATGGCAACTCGAGCCCTGGAATCCGCCGGGACGCATCCACCACCTACCCCCCGCGCTCGCGAAGACCGACGGCGCCGACCTGTTCGTGGTGCCCATCCTGCAGATGGGCCGGCCGACGATCGTGCACACGCGTCGCAACGGCGCCTTTGTCGGCTCGCGCCTCGAGCTCTCGAACGGTCGGTTCACCTTCCCGTTCGGCTCGCAAGACGCCGCGCAGCAGGCGCCCCCTGTGCGTGCTCCACGCGCACCAGGTGTTCGGTCGCGCCGCCGCGGCCAACGACCACGCGACGCTCGCGGCGATGGATCCGTTCTACGAGTGTGCGTCGACCAACACGTGGAAGGTCACCGAGCCGACGCCAACCGAGCCGCGCGCGGTGATCACGCCGCCGCTCGCGAAGTGGGGCCGCTGGCTCGGCGCGCTCGTCGCCGGCGCGTTGCTCTCGGGCGGGCTGTACGTCGGCTTCGACCTCGGCTTCCAGGACGCGCGCGACGGCTTCGCGAAGAAGCACCAAGCCGCGCCGAAGAAGACGAAGAAGGCGTCCGTCGACGACGACTGAGGCGCACCGACCGCGTGGGACCAGGCGGGCCGACCCGGCGGCGGTGCGCACCGTCACGGTCGGCAGCGCGTTCGAGGGAGCGAGCGTCTCTCGTGGATGCGTCAGGGGGCGAGCCGGGCGAGGAAGATCGGTCGCCCCGTCCACCCGGTCGTAAGCTTGGTCACGCCGAAGTCCAACGTGCCCATGAACGTTCCGGCGATCGCGATTTCGCCGCTCTTCGCGACGGCGACTGACCAAGCGGTCTGCGTCAAGGATGGCGTTGGCGGCACGCTCGCCGACCATCCGGACCAGGTGGAGTTGCCCATCGAATCGAGCCTGTCGAGCCAGACGTTCCACGATGACGAGCTGCCGCTCGTCCCTGCAGCGATCGTCGCACCAGACGCGTCGAGAGCGATGTCGCCGAAGAGGGGCTGCCGCTCGAACGCGCGGTGCCAACGATACCCTCCCACGGCATCCAAACCGATGGCGAACTGGGTCTCGGCGGCTTCCGGCGAGGTGACGATCGTGCCCCCCGGCGCGACCTCGAGCACCCCGGACTCCGCCGCGCCGTGGACGACGATTTGGGCGCCGCTCACGGCAACTCCGCGCAAAGAGGCCCGGCCAGGGAACGTGACGGTGAAGCGATGAGCGCCGGTGGAGTCATACGAGGCGAGGAAGACGCCCCTCGGGTAGGCCTTCGCGCCGGCGCCGAAATCGACCGTTCCCGCCTCCATCGATCCGACGATGAAGACGTTCCCCGCAGCGTCGGCAGCGATGGAGGGTGCGTTCCAGAGTGTCCGCGTCAACGCGACCTCGCGCCCGAACGCGATGACGCCGTCATCGCGATACCGAACGAGCACGAACCCGGAGCTGGCGGTCACGAAACCCCCCCAGTCGGTACCAGGCGCGGCCATGCCGGCGAAGTAATTCAGGTTCGGGCCGGCGACGAACGTCGCGAGAGCCTGCGCTACCTTCGTGGTGTCGAGCGGGTGCCCTGCCTTCGACCAGAGGCGCGTACCGGCGGCGTCGAGCAACGTCACGGCGTAGCCGTCGTCGGCCGTCGTCGGACTCTCTTTGTACAAGTCGAGCTCGTAGAGGGCGAGAGCAACGTTCCCCGTCGGTCCGACCGCGAGCCCGCGCCCTGTCATCAAGCGACGGAATTCGCAGTGATGCCAGAGCACGTTCCCGTCGGGCGTGAGCTTCGCGACGATCGTCGCGGCGGAGTCCGGGCAGGCGATGGTCTTGGAGCCGAAGACGAGCTTGTCGTTTTCGAGGAGCGCGGCGAACACCAGGTTGCCGGCGGGGTCGTAGGCGATGCGCGGCGCGCCAGTGATGCTCATCGACCCGGGCGTCGCTGCCCACGACGCCCTTGCTCCGATGGGATGCGCGTCGGTGGCATCGCCGACTTCCAGCTCAGGATCGACGTCCTTCGCAGTGTCGGTCTCCGAGCCGATGTCGGGTGCGATCGGGTCGGGGGGTTCCGAGCCTTCGTGGGCGTCGAAGGCGATGAGCACCTCGGCTTCGGCGTCGCGAACCAACGCGTCGTACTCGAATGCCGCGTCGTCGCCCGGACGTTGCTCGTCGACGACGATCCCGCCACACCCGGCGCACGCGAGCGCCACGACGGCGACGATGTGCCGCGGCATCGCGCCATCATAGCGTCCACACCATGCGCTCGTCTCTATGGCTGACGACTGACGACTGACGATTCGCGACTGTGATGCCCCGCGACTCTGCCTGCAGCGCGTTCCGCGACAACATCATCGCGTACATGTAGGACGCGATCGCGAAAGCGGACGCGGACGCAAACGCGAACGCGAAAGGTCGAGCGACGAAGTCTCCGGACGCGGCGCTCGACCTTCTACTTTCTTGTGTCGTTCACCCTCGTGGGCGCGACGGTGAGCGAGGTCGGTAGAGCGCCTCGTGCAGCCCGGTCACGACAAGCGCGGCGGAGAGGACCAGGCCCATCGCGACGAGCGGCATGCCCTTACCCCGAAGGTGCATGATGACGGCCCACGCGAGCGACGCGAGAGAAGGCGAGGTCTTCTCGATGAAGATCCGATCCGACCATCGGAACGGCCGCCGCGGGACGCGCAGCGGGCGGCCGGCCACGGCTACGCGGCCCGCCCCGAGCTCGGCTGCCAGGTGACGCAGCAGTTCGTCGCGCGCCTCGCCCTCCAACGTGACGCCGCGGAGGTCGAGATCGTAGTGGTGCCGTCGGAAGTAGCCCGGCACGCGCAAGTGCGCCTTGCGGAGGGCGCTGTCGGCCGCGAACCGAATGAGCACGACGATGCCGCCGATGTAGCCCGCGCGGATGGGCTCGAGGATGACGCTCTCGCCGTCGTGGTCCTTGGGGCGGCGTGGTCGCTGGTGAAGCCAATGTGCGTCGGCGACGTTGATGAGGTGTCCTCCCGCTCGTTCGACCGCCGCGATCGTCGCCTCCTGGCCACCGGCTACGGGCCAGGTGGTGCCGTGGATTCCGTCGTACTGAACCGCGAGCCGATCCTCGCAACGGAACTCGATCGCGTGTTCGTCGATCCGCGCGACGACGTCGCCGGGCCCGACACGGATCTGCACGAGCGCACCCATGAATGGGACCTCCGGCTCGGATTGTGACGTGGATCGTACACGCGGGTCCGGATCAACGCTCGCGAGCTCGTCCCGCTCGGCCTCTCGCCGGGCGAGCGCCGCTACTTCGGCGCCTTCATGATCGTGCCGTCCGCCTTGTTCGGCCAGTAGACCGAACGTCGCGTCGAGCGCGAGCGCGGAAGGGCCTCTCTGCGACTCGGCGAGGACGACCCAGGCGCTCCCGTCCTTCTTCACCTTCTTGACGACGTCGAGCTCCTCGCTCGCCCAGGTAGTCACGGTCGTCCTGGAGCGGGTGAGCCAGTCGAGGAGCTATTGGTACCAGACCTCGAGATCCTCGATCGTCCACGAGCTGTAGCTGCCGCAAAGGTCGGCCTGGCACGTCAGCGACCCATAGGCGCCGGTACGGCACTGGTACGTGTAGCCGAGGTTGCAATAGCCGCCGCTGATCGTGCTGTTCACCTGCCAGTCGTACCCGCCACCGAACGTCGGACCGTAGGTCGAGTAGTTGCGCGAGTAGTACGCGCCCGTGTAACTGCCGGGATACGTGTGCTTGAAGTCGTTCGTGAGCGAGAACAGGAAGTTCGCGGTGCTGCCGCCGTATCCGCTGACGGTGCTCCAGCTGGATGTGTTGTAGCCGCCCATCACGCGGATGGTGCCTGACGAGTTCAGGCGCGCGACGCTGACCGTCGCCCCCTTGCCGTCGCACAGCGAGTGGAAAGTCGACGCCGAGGCGCCGTTGGCGATCTTCGAGTAGCAGCGCGTCCAGATCTGCGCCGGCGTGCCGATCCAAGCGTTGATCTTCGCGCCGGCGGCGACGTCGATGATCGCCGACCCCGGGAAGCCTCCCTGGACGCACGTGCCCCCGAAGCAGACCTCGGTCGAAGGGCATGCGTTCCCGCACGCGCCGCAGTTCTTCGGGTCCTTGCTGGTATCGACGCACGTGTAGCCGCACGCCGTCATGCCCGTGCCGCAGCTGGTCACGCAGGCGCCGCCCCTGCAGTACGGCGTGGTGCCGCTGCAGGTCGTGCCGCACCCGCCGCAGTGGCCCGGATCGCGGTTGGTATCGACGCAGACGCCGCCGCAGGCCAGCTGACCGGCGGTGCAGCAGGTACCGGCGCTGCAGAACTTGCCGGCGTCGCACACCTTGCCGCAGGCGCCGCAGTTGTTCAGGTCGGCGCTCGTCTTGATCTCGCAGCCGTCGGCCTTGTTGCCGTTGCAGTCCGACCAGCCGGCGGTGCACGCGAGCAGCTCGCACGCGCCGGAGACGCAGGTGCCGATGCCGTTCGCGGGCGCGCACGCTTTGCCGCAGCCTCCACAGTTCGCGGTGCTCGTGGCGGTGTTGGTCTCGCAGCCATTTGCCGGATCGAAGTCGCAGTTCCCGAAGCCGGTGCTGCACGAGGAGATGACGCAGCTGCCCGTGTTGCACGAGGCGGACGCGTTGGCGAAGCTGCACGCCCGACCGCACACGCCGCAGTTCGCGTTGTCGGAGCGCAGGTCCTTCTCGCAGCCGTCCGTCACCGACCCGTTGCAATTGCCGAACCCCGCCGAGCACTCGAGGGAGCAGGTTCCAGCGGTGCAGACGGACGTGCCGCTGGCGCCGCCCGGGCACGGGGCGCCGCACTTCCCGCAGTTGAGCGGATCGCTCGCGAGGTCAACGCAGCTGGCGCCGCAGATCGTCGGCTTGCCCGACGGGCACACGCACGAGCCGCTCTGGCAGATCGTGCCGCCGCCGCACACGACCCCGCACGCACCGCAGTTGTTCGGGTCGCGCTTGATGTCGGCGCAGGTCGTGCCGCACGTGACCGTGCCCTCGTCGATGACGCCGTTGCAGTTCTCATCGGTGCCGTTGCACGCGACGTCCTCGCTCCCGAGCACGGTGCAGCTGCACGCCGGGCTGCGCCCCGGCAGCGACACGCACGACCAGTTCCACGACGCCGGGCAGTCGCCCGCGCCGACGCACGTCTTCGAGCAGCGCCCGATCGGCAGGCAGATTGCCGACGCGCACTCTGCGTTCGAGGAGCAAGGCGCCCCGAACGCGCCGCCGATCGGGGTGTCGGGGGCGGCGTCCGTGGCGACGTCGCTCGCCCCGTCGTCCGCCGTGTCCTTGGCCGTGGAGCCGTCCGCCGTGTCGCCGCCAGTCGCGTCGCTTGCGCCATCGACGGCACCGTCGGCACCCGGGTCGGCGTCGGCATCGTCGTTGGACGTCGCGTCGCCCTGCGCGGCGGGTTCGGTCGTCGAGCCGCATCCCGCGCCGAACAGAGCCATGGTGAGCGCCATCGAGCACAGTGTCGTACGGAGCATGCGCGTACCTCCAAGCTGCGAACCGACCGTGAGGACCAATTTACGGCAGGCCCGCCGCGAAACGGTGCGCGTTCCCACATGGGGCAGGTCGGCCCCTGATCCGACGAACGGTGACGGAAGGGGCGCGGTCGGCGCGCAGCGGCGCCCGACTCGCGTCGAGGCCTCGGTCGCCGACCACGTCGCGCGCGAGGTAGCATCGCGCCGTGAACGCTCACGCGTCGAGGCACCCATGCACGCTCGATCGATCGCCCTCGTCGTTCTCGCGATGTCTTGTGGAGGAACGAAGATGAAGGCTCCCGAGGCCCCGAAGAAGGCGCCGACCACGACTGCGGCGGCGCCCGCGACGTCCGCGCGGAAGCCGCCGCTCGCCGAGCTGCAGAAGAAGGCGCTGCACGCGATGGTCGCGGCGTTCAACGCGCACGACCCGAAGGGGCTGGCCGCCGTCTACGCCGAAGGCGCCCTGGTGCGCAGCCCGAGCAACGACGGCTTCGAAGACGAGAGGGGCCGCGAGCCGATCGAGAAGGGGCACGCGGGCCTGTTCGCCGGCGCGCCCGACGTGAAGATCGCCACGGTGCGCGCGCTGCAGAGCGGCGACGTGGTGGTGTGGGAGTGGGTCGTGCGGGGCTCGTTCACGACCAAGGGCGACGCACCGGCGAAGAAGCCGGTGGGCTTCAAGGCCGCGAGCGTGCTGTGGTTCGACGAAGTCGGCCTGATCGAGGCGGACCACACCTACTTCGACCGCGCGACGATCGCCGGCCAGCTCGGCGGCGCGACGGCGCGTCCGGTGCAGGAGCTGCCGACGGAGGACGGGCCATGGATCGCGCCCGCAGACGCCGCCGCCGAGGCGCGGAACCTCGCGCTCGGAAGGGCGCTGCTCGCGGCGCTTGCCGAGCACGATGAGAAGGGCTTCCTCTCGAGGATCGACGACAAGACCCTGCGCGACGATCTCACCGACCCCGACCCCAAGGCCGGCGGAGTCGGCACCAACCAGCAGGACTTCCGCGCTCTCCTGAAGGCGTTTCCCGACGTGGCGATCACGGTCGACGCCGCGTTCGCCGCCGGCGACTTCGTCGCGATCGAGAGCACCTCCACCGGCACGCACCAGGGGCCGCTCGGTCCGTTCCCGGCCACGAAGAACAAGGTGACCCTTCACCGGCTCGACGTGATGGACGTCCGCTCCGGCAAGGTGATGGGCTGGACGTCGTACGGCAACCGCGCCGAGCTCACCGCGCAGATCGCGCCCGCGAAGAAGGGCTGATCGGCCGGTCTGCCCCACGATGAGGTGGGGAACCCGTGGAGCACGAGCACGGCGTGCCCGGGTGGCTCGCCCCGCGTTCGATCGCGAAGATGCGGCCCGCCGGCGTGTCGACGAGCCGGCCCCGGTCGCGCCAGTCGGGGAGCGAGATCACAGGCCGGACACACGCATTTCTGCGCACGCACACCGATTCACGCATCGCCGAGATCGACGCCCGAGCTCGATGTCGCGATCGGGGAGGTCGGCAGCGAGCCGACCGGGATCGCGATCACGCCAAAGGAGGTCGAAATGCGGCCGTGACCGGACGCCGCGAGGCGCCTCAGGCCTTGATGTTGGCCAGGACCGATTTTGCCGCGTCGTGAAACGCCTTCGACATGAGCGTGATCAAAGCGACCTGCTCGCCCGCGTGCACGGTCTGCTTGATGAACAACTGCAGCTCCTCTTCAGGCGCGCCAGCATCCTGCAGTTCCTTGAGCGCCGCTCTCAGCCTCGCGTTCCGAGCTTTGAGCTCCGACAGGGTCATCGACGAGGTCGTCGCCTTCGTCGCGGGCTGGAATTTCGCGTAGGGGACGACGCTCACGACGCTGACGGTCACCGCGGTGCCGCTGCCCTCCGCCTTCTGGGTCGCGGCGTCGAGCGCGGCGATCGCCGCCTTGGTCTGCTCCTCTGCCTCTCTCGCGTAGCGAACCTTGTCCGCCGCGGCGGCGAGCGCGACGTCGGGCTCGAGCAGACCGACTCGGATCGTCCACAGCGCCGCTCGGCTCGCGCCGTCGCCCGTCAGCAGCTTGGCGTTGGTCTTGACGAAGCCGCGAAAGGCCGCGAGCGCGCCGTCGCGATCGCCGCTCTCGAGCTTCGCGGCGATCGACTTCAGCTCGGCGACGGCCTTGGGACCGAGCCCGCTCGGCAGCGTCCGCGCCGAGACGATGCGCACCACGAGCTCGCCGTCGGCACTGAGCTTCACCGGGGCCTTCGAGACCGGCGCCTTCACCGTCGTCTGCGCCCGCGCGGCGTGCACGAAGCCGCTAGTCGCAAGCGCGAGCACCAGCAACCCCACCCATTTCGATCGCGTCATGAGCGACCTCCTAGATCACCAGGGTGCCACGAACAGCACACGCTTCGTTGAAACTCTCGCTCTCGAATCCGCCGAGGCCGTGATCCGGTTCTCCCGAGCCATCAACGGAACGCGCTCGACGCGCCAGCCTGCGAGCCGGTCGGCAGTCATTCGCCCGACACGGAGAAGCAGGCGTCAGGGCGGCATTCACGGACGTCCGTGAACGCATTCACGGACGTCCATGAACGATCACCTCGCGAGCTTCAACACCGCAAGCGCCGCGAACGGCACGCCCTCGATGCGCCTGACCTTCGACCTCGACAAGATGCGCGCGGCAGACCTCGTGTCCCGCACGCGCGAACAGCGACCCGTCGTGGCGGTGATTGGCCTCAGGCCAGCCAGACGACGGTGACCCCTTCGCCGCCCTCGTTCAGCTGACCGGCGCGGAACCGCTCCACGTACCGGCTCCGTTTGAGCTCCTCGCGGATCTTCTCGCGGAGCGCGCCGGTCCCGTGCCCGTGCACGACGAACGCGACGCGCTGGCCCTCGTTCAACGCACGATCGAGGAACGACTCGAGCATCGGCCACGCGTCGTCGACGCGCAGCCCGCGCAGATCGCAGGTGTTGTCGGCGGTCTGGATGGCCGGCAGGCTGTCGGCGCCGGCGAAGGTCGGCAGCGCCTCGCGATCGGGGCGCTGCACGGCGCTCCCGTGGCTGGTGCGCAGCCGCGGCCCCTTGCCGCGCGGGGCGGCGCGGTTGGCCTCCGGCGCGACCAGGCGGACCTCGTCGCGCCCCACGGTGAGCTTCAGCGAGCCGGCGGCGACGCGCAGCTGCCCGTCGCCCTGCACGGAGACCACCTCGGCCTCGGCGCGCAGGCGCGGCACCCAGACGCGCGCGCCCTTGTTGATCGTCGACTCCGGCTCCACGCGCTCGCCTCGCGGCGCCGCCGGCTTGTCGAGCAGGTCGGACAGCTCGCCGCCGAGCGCCAGCTTGCGCGCGACCGAGTCGACGGCGCGCTCCGTCTCGCGCAGCTCCTCGGGCTCGATCTTGCGCGCGCGCAGCCGCGCCTGCGCGGCGCGCAGATCTTCGCGCGCCCGGCGGACCGACTGGAACAGCGCGTCGGTCTCCTTCTCGAGGACGCGCCGATCGCGCTGCCGCAGATTCTCGAGCTCGGTCTCGAGCTGCTTGCGGAGCAGGCGGGCCTTCTCGGCCTCCTCCTCGGCGGCCGAGCGCGCGAGCTCGAGCGCGCGCCGCTCCTGGTTCATCTTGTGGAGCGTCTCCTCGAACGAGCGCTGCTCGCCGCCGAGGAAGCGCTCGGCGCGCTCGATCACCAGCGAGGGCACGCCGTAGCGCCGGGCGACGGCGAGCGCGCTGGACGCGCCGGGCACGCCGAGGGCCAGCTTGAACGTCGGCGACAGCGTGGCCGGATCGAACCCCACCGACGCGTTGAGGAACCGCGGCCCGCCCGGCGCGTCGCGCGAGGTCGCGCGCGTGCCCTCGGCGTCGGGCCCCGCGATGGCGAGCGCCTTGAGGCCCTCGTAGTGCGTGGTCGCGACCACCGCCGCGCCGCGGCGACAGAGGCTGTCGAGCACCGCCGCGGCCAGCGCCTCGCCCTCGCGCGGATCGGTGCCGCCGGCGAGCTCGTCGAGCAGCACCAGCGCTCCAGGGCGCGCGCCCTCGAGGATGCGCGCGAGGTTCACCACGTGCGCGCTGAACGTCGAGAGCGACTTCTGCAGCGACTGATCGTCGCCGACGTCGGTGAGCACCACCTCGACGAGCCCGAGGCGCGAGCCCTCCTGCGCGGCGACGGGCAGGCCGTGGCGGAGCATCAGCGCGGCGAGGCCGAGCGCCTTCAGCGCGACCGTCTTTCCGCCGGCGTTGGGCCCGCTGACGATGAGCGCGTGGCCCGAGGCGACCCGGATGTCGCTCGGGACGACCGGCCGCTTGTGCTCGAGCGCCTCGAGCGCGAGCAACGGGTGCCGCATGTCGCGCAGGTCGGCGACGAACCCCTCGCCCTCGCGAACGTGGAGGACATCGGGGAAGCGCAGCCGCAGATCGCGCGACAGCCGAACGATGGCCGACAGGAGATCGGCGTATCCGATGGCCTCGATGGCGCCGCCGACGCTGGTGATCGCCTCGACCACGCGCCCGGTGAGCTGCGCGTAGACCGCCTCTTCCTCGCGGCGCACGTCGCCCTCGAGCATCTTGAGGCGGTTGCCGAGCGGCACGAGCACGCGCGGCTCGACGAACAGCGTCGCGCCCGAGGCGCTCGACGCGTGGACGATGCCTGGGAACCGCTCGTGCGCGTCGGAGCGCAGCGGCAGGACGTAGCGGCCCTCGCGCTCGGTCCAGTAGGTGTCCGAGAGGATGTGCGAGTAGCGGCGGATCAGCTCCTCGATGCGCGACACCATGCGCCCGCGCGCGGCCGCGTGCTCGGCGCGCAGCTCGCGCAGGCGCGGGCTCGCGTGATCGGCGAGCTGACCGCCGTGCTCGGAGTCGAAGGCCGACGAGATGGCGTCCTCGACGCGATCGAGCGCGGGATCGGTGGAGCAGGTCGCGAAGAGGTGCGGCAGGGCCTCGCGCCGCGCATGGAGGAAGCGACGGAGCGTGCGCGCGGCGGAGAGCACCTGGGCGATCGACCGCAGCTCGGTCGGCGCGAGGACACCGCCGTGCGCCGCGCGCGACCACGCCTCGCGTGCGTCGGCCACCGCCGCGATGGGGAGCGGCTCAGCGCGGTCGTCGGTGGCGATCGCCTCCTGGACCTCGGCGAGGCGCCGCGGCAGCTCGTCGCGCGGCGGCGGCTCGAGCGCGAGCGCGGCGTCCTTGCCGACGGCGGTCTCGCAGCGGGCGACGATCGCGCCGAGCAGACGCTCCCACTCGAGATCGCTGCGGGTCTTCTCGGGCGCGAGCTCGTCGAGCGCGTCGGTGTCACGACCTTCCGTGACGTGCGCTTCGCTCGGGGACTCGAGCTCGCGGGTGAAGTCGTCCATGTCGGGAGGATTCATGGCGCGTCGCGGCCTCGGCCGCTACCTCGGCGGCACCAAACGCGGCCGACCCGGGACGATCAGGCGGAGATCGGCCGGGAGATCAGCCGGTGACGGCGGCGAGCGCGGTGCGCTCCCCCGCGACGTCGGCGCAGAGGAAGGCACGGAGGTCGGCGCGGCGGTCGAAACGCCCGAGCCCGATCATGAGCTTGGCCAACGCGGCCTCGACGGTCATGTCTCCGCCGTCGATGGCGCCGGCGCGCGCCGCGGCCGCGCCACCCTCGTACCGCGCGAGCTCGACGTGCCCTCGCGGGCACTGCGAGACGACCACGACCGGCACCGCGCGCGCCGCGGCCTCCTCGAGCGCGGGGATGAGCGACGAGCCCGCGGCGTTCGGGAGGTTGCCCGTGCCGTACGCCTCGAGCACCAGCCCGCGGACGCCCTCGCCCGTGCGTAAGGCGCCGATGACGATGCGCGGATCGAGCCCCGGGAACACGCGCACGGCGAGCACGCGCGGCTCGATGCGCTCGTCGAGCGGCCGCAGCGCGCCGCTGCGCCGCACGTGCGGGGCGACCGAGACGTCGATCCCGAGCTCCACCAGCGGCCGGCAGGCCGGCGAGGCGAACGCGTCGAGCGCCCACGCGTCGGCCTTCATCGTGCGGCAGCCGCGGAGGATTTGCGATCCGAACGCGATGGCCACCTCCGGGACGGCGAGCGTCGCGCCGAGCGTCGCGTCGACGAGGTTGGAGCGCGCGTCGGTGCGCACGTCGGCGAGTGGGCGCTGCGCGCCGGTGAAGATCACCGGCTTGGGCAGGGGCCCGAGCAGGAAGGCGAGCGCGCTCGCGGAGTAGGCCATCGTGTCGGTGCCGTGGGTCACGACGACGCCGGCGAGATCGTCGCGCCCGAGCGCCGCGTGCACCGCCCGCGCGATGGCGAGCCAATGCGCCGGCTGCAGATCACCCGAGTCGAGGTTGAAGAGCGGCTGCACCTCGAGATCGGCGATCTCGGCGAGCTGCGGCACGAGCGAGAGCAGATCGCGCGGACCGGCGCTGAGCGACAAGGTCGCCCCGTGCGCCCCCATCGCGAGGGTGCCGCCGGTCTGCACCACGAGGACGCGCGGCTTCATGTCGAGGGCGCCAGCGTCTGCGTTCGCCGCTGCGGGCGCAAGCCCCTGGTGAGTCGTCAGTCGTCAGTCGTCAGTCGTCAGCACACAAGAGCCGACCGCCGAGGCGAGACCGTCGTGCCTCCTCGCCCGCCGCGCCCACGCGGCGTTGGTCCTTCTTCCTGGTGCCCGCACCGCCGACCCGGCCGTTCTCGGCTGACGACTGACGACTGACGACTGATGACCAAGCGGCCATCGGCAGCGACGGCGCCCAGGCGCGCGCGGCGCGCGCGGCCGAGCAAGGCTAGAACACCCTCTCCTCGACGTAGATGGTGTCGCCCGACTGCAGGGGGATGTCGTTCATCTTGCCCTCGGTGATCGCGGCCACCGAGAACACCACGCGCACCACCTTGGCCCGCGACACGCGGCGGTTGAGCGTGATCCGATCGCGATCGGCCAGGGCGGTGAACCCGCCGGCGAGCGAGATCGCCTGCGTCACGGTCATGCCCTCGGTCATGGGGAACTGCCCGGGCTTCTGCACCTGGCCGAAGACGGCGAACTTCTTGGAGTTGACCTCCTTGACGAGCACCGAGACGGACGGGTTCTTCAGGATCTTGCCGTCACGCAGCCGCACCTTGATGAGCTCGGCGACCTCCTGCGGCTCCTTGCCCTCGATCTCGAGCGTGCCGACCAGCGGAAAATCGATGGTCCCGTTCGGCGCCACCTTGAAGGGCTTCGACATCGACGGCTCGTCGTAGACGGTCACCTCGATGACGTCGCCCGGTCCGAGCGACGAGGTCTCGACGGGGGGCGGCAGGTTCGGCTGCTTCACGGGCGCGCTGGCGCACCCGACGAGCACGACCGTGAGCACGATCGTGAGCACGAGGACGAGGAATCGAACGAGGCGGGACATGAGGGCCTCGGGGTCAGACGCGCGCAGACCGTCCGGCGTTCGATGCGGTCAGAAGAACGGTCAGAAGAAGACGCGGACGCCGCCGAACACCTGGTGACGGTTGAAGCCGAGCCCGTACCGTGGCGCGTTGGCCGCGAGGCCCGACGGCAGCGTCACGTTGGAGACCTCCTGCAGGTACTGGTAGGTGGCGTTGAAGCCCAGCCAGTCCTTGGCGCGGTACTCGGCGAAGAGGCTCGCGTCGATGCGCACGTTGGTGAAGCCGGTGCTGCGCAGCGCCCTGCCGGTGCCGCGATCGAGCGGCGTGCCGTAGTGGATGCCGGCGACGCCCGCGTCGAGGGTGACCTGGAACTGGTGCGCGAAGATCGCGCTCATGGTCAGGTAGCCACGGTTCCGCTCGTAGTAGTTGCCGATGTACGAGTTGAAGAAGTCGCGCGTGAAGCCTGCGCCGATGGACGAGCTGGTGGCCGGCGCGGGCTGCCCGGCCTCGGGCGCGGCGCCGGTGAGGAAGTACCGAAGCTCGACCTGACCGATGACCGAGTCGAAGTCGCGATCGCCGACGCCAGCATTGGCGTAGAAGCCGGCGCCCCAGCCGACGAGCGCGAGGACCGAGAAGCGATCGGTGACGAGGCCGCTGAGGCCGATGCGCGTGCGCACCGGTCGCGAGTTCGCCAGACCCGGCACCTCGTTCGCGTAGTTCTGCCACCAGAAGCTGCCGTTGTAGACGAGCGCGGTGCGCGGCAGGAACCGCCAGCGGCCCGTCGTGTAGAGCTCGTGTCGGTAGTTGTTGAAGTCCTGCGGGCTCACCGTCGTGCCGGTGACCGCCGGGTTCGGGCCGTTCTCGAAGTAGGTGATGCCGAACGCGTAGCCGAGCCGCCAGTCGAGCAGGCCGCCGGGCCGCGTGTGGACGATCTCGCCGGCGACGCGGTTCTCGATGCGGTTGAGGCCCGACTCGACGAGCGGGTCGAGCGAAGGCTGCGCGGTGCGCTGGAACTGATCGAAGAGGTTCAGGCCCCACGGCCGCCCGGGCGCGACGCCCAGGGCGAAGTCGCCGAGCATGCCCCACTCGAAGTCGCGGCCGAGCCGCTTGAGGCGCTCTGACTCCGTGCCCGTTCCGGCGTTCATCAGGAAGTGGCTGTAGATGAACGCGGCACCCGCGCTGAACGACACCTTCGGCGGCGCGGAGAGCGAGCCGTCGGCCCGTCGCTGCTGCCCGAGCGTGCTGACGTGGAACTGCGGCGTGATGCGCAGGCGGACCGTGTCGACGACCGGGTAGGGCTTGTTGGGCGCGCGGTTGAAGTAGTTCGAGTCGTAGCCGAGCTCGGCGGCGATGCCGGGGTGCAGCTCGAAATCACCGGAGCGGATGCCAGCGCCTTGGGTCGCCTGGCGGTCCTTCAGCCACACCTGGGCGCTGGCGGGGACGCTGACGCTGAGGAGGGCCGACGACGCGACAAAAGCTAGGACAAAGCGTTTCATGATTCCCGCTCGGGCGGGGCACGGAGCTCCCCGACCCCACCACACGACGCCGACTTCTGGACCCGCCGACGACTGCACGGGTTTCAATAACAGCGACAGAGACTAACGCGTCGGGCTCACCTGGTTCGGGGGCGTGAGCACGACGACGATACCGGGATCGGAGCCCGCACCCGGGTCGATGGGCGCGATGTTCGGATCGATGGTGAAGGTGCTCCGCGTCTCGCCCGGGAACCCGAGCTCCTCGCCGATGCACTGGTTGGCCTCGGCGTCGAGCTGCTCGGCGCGCTGCCGCAGCACGTTCATGACGCTGAACTCGTGGTTGCGGACGTCGGTGTCGCCGCGGGCGATGGCCGCCTTCAGCGAGGCGGTGCGGTCGCGCGCGCTCTTGAGGGCGACCTCGATCTGCGCGAGCTTGTCGCTGAGGCACGTGGTCTTGACCACGTCCTTCGCGCGCCGCGCCTCGTCGAGGAGGTGACGCACACGCGTCGCCGAGACCTGCATCTTCGCCACGTACTGATCGGCGAGAGTCGCCTGATCTGCAGGCGAGGTCACGGACGGCGCCTTGACGTCGACCGTTCCCGCAGGGCTGGTTTGCGCCGCGGCCGAGCCGAACATCAGGACCGCGCCAAGACCGACCGTCGCGAGCAACCACTTCGAACGCGCCATTCCGATCCTCCGGTAGCGAGCGGAACCGTATGCGAGCCCCGCTGCAGCGTCAACCTGTGAAACCGTGAAAACCCAGCAGAATCACAGACCGAGCAGGCTCTCGTGCGTTGAGTTGCGCTGTTCCAGCACGACATTCATGGGTCTACGCGAGACGCCGCTCACTCGACAGGAGCACAGCCGATGCGGCGAGACCCCGAGGTCCGTCCTGCGAAAAGGCGAAGCCCGGGGTTGGTTCCCCGGGCTCGTCGGTGCCCCGGGCTTCTCAGCCCGGGGGTCTGGCCTTACTTCTTCGCCGAGAGGACGACCGGGACCGTGAAGGTCGCGCTGCCGCCGTCGGGCGGGGAGAACTTCATGGACCGGAACGACGAGACGATGCACTGCGTCAGGCCGGACGGCGCGTCGCTGGAGGCGACGCCCGCGTTCACGACCTCGCCGCCTTCGCCGACCTTCACGGTGACCTTCACGGTACCGCCGGCGCTTGCATCGGACGCGAGGGCCTTGTTGTAGCAAGCCTTGAAGCGCCAGCGGTTGCGCGCGATGACCGAGTCGGCGTCCTTCACGTTGCTCGCGCCCGCGGCCGCGCCGGTCGACGCCTCGCCGCTCGGTGCCTTCACCGCCGTCGAGGTGTCGGTGCCGCTGCCGCCGCCGCCACCGCCGCCGCCCTTGGTGTCGCCGACGCCGGAGAGACCCTTGCCGCCACCCTGGCCCGGCATGAGCGGGCCGCCGCCGCCCGAGCCGGTCTTGAGGCCGGTGCCGCTCGTGTCGACGCCGCCCTCCTTGGAGGCGACGTTGTCGAGGCTCGAGTCGGCCGCCGAGGCGCCGGGCTTGAGGATGCTCGACTGCGCCGGGCCGGAGCCGCCGAGGCTGCCGAGGGCTTTCATCTCGAGGGCGTCGAGGTCCTTCGAGAGCGCGTCGGCGTTCTTCGTGGTGACGCCGCCGCCCTTCGGTCCGGCGCCGGGACCGCCGCCGCCCTTCTTCACCTCGGCGGTCTTGGGGCCTTCCTTCTTGTCGTCGGCCTTCGCGGCCTTGCTCGGGTCGGCCGCCTCTTCCTTCTTCTCTTCGATCGGCGGGGTCGGGCGATCCTTCGCCTGCTGGATGAGGGCCGCCGTCTCGGCGTCTTCGTCGATGACGGGATCGAACCAGTCGCTGTTGACCGCGCCGGCGAGGCCGAAGTGCAGGAGGAACGAGAACGCGGCGATGATGGTGAAGGTCCAGTCGATCTGCGCGGCGAGGCCGCCCTGCACGGCGAGCGGAAGCTGGGGCTTCGGCTGCACCGGCGGCGGCGCCACGAACTGGAACAGGAACGTCGTGTCGCCGACGACGACCTTGCCGCGCGCGTCTTCGGTGAGCTTGAGCTGGTAGTAGGTGCCCGCGCGCTTGGCCAGGCCGCTGGCGCGCGCCTGCGTCACGTCGGTGACGCCGCTCGGCAGCGCGACGCGGCCGGTCATCGCGTCGGTGAGGTTGATCACGTACTCGTTCGCGACGAGCTCGAAGAGCCGCATCGTCTCGGGGACGTTGTGCCCCGCGGCGAGGAACATGTTGGTGTGGCTCGAGCCGATCGTGACGTGCGTGCGCTGCTTGACCACGCGCTCTTCGATCACCCGGCCGCCCTGCACCTTGCCGATCCGCAGGACCTTCGGTCCGGTCACCTGCGGCATGGCGCGCATGGCCATCGTCATCTGCCCGGGCTTCCCCGCGGCAGGGCGCTGCTGCTGCATTCCCGGACCCATGTTCATACTCATGCGGCTGAACCTCCAGGGGACGACGGCACCGACAACGCTGGACGGCCGTGGTTCCCGGCACACGACAGGTTACATGTTGGACGGTCGAGCGTGAAGGGAATTGCTGCGATTCACAGCTCGGCGTCCGGACCGAACAGTCGCACGACGAGCGGCTGGACCAGCGCGTCGAGCTCCGCGAGCCGTGCCTTGCGTTCGCGTTGCGCCACCTGGTGCAGGGAGGCACACACGATCCCACCGAAGACCGCCACGCCGGCGAGGGTCAGCCCCTTCTCGATGACGGCGTGGAACACCGGCACCGGATCGACGCCCTCGGGCAGCGTGATCCCGAGCCCTTCGCGCATGACGAGCGCCGCGGCGAGCAGCCCGCCGGTGGTCGCCAGCGAGGCCGCCACGCGCGGCACGCGGACGTCGGCGACCACCCGCCGCTCGATGTCGGCGACCTCCTCCGCGAGCGCGAGGCGGCGCTGCAGCGGCGTGGCGCCGGACTCGGGGTGCGTCGCGACGCTCACGATCCGCTGCGCGATGCTCCCGGCGGCGCCTCGATCGAGTTGGTCGGCGAGCTTCTCGAGATCGAGGTCCGGTCGCGAGGCGATCGCTGCGCCGACCGCCGACGCGTCGATCGCGCCGAGGGCGCGCACCAGGCGCACGACCGTGGTCAGCGCGAGGGTCACCGGGACGGCGATGACGACGACACCGACGAGGAGGAGGAGCACGGGGATCGCCGCGGTCGAGGTTCGAAGAGGTCTAGAGTCTAGGGTCCAGAGTCTAGAGTGGCTCGAAGCGGCGCTGTGACGCCCGATCACCGATGGCCGCCCATCACGGGCGAGCGGTGACGACGTTCGCCTCTCGCAGACTCTAGACTCTAGACTCTAGACTCTAGACTCTCAGAAGGGCTCGCCCGTGATCGCCTCTTCGATCTTGCTGATGAAGGGCTGGCGGATCTTGGCGATCTCGATCTCGGGGAGGATCTTGCCGAGCTCGACGACCGCGCTCGGGCGCGTGGGGCGCGCGGTCACGATGACGGCGCCGATCTCGTAGACCTCCTGGGCCTTCTTCTTCGGCTGCGCGTGCGCGCTCTCGGTGAAGGTGAGGACCACCGCCGCGGCGAGAGGAGCGAGAGCGAGGAGCTTCGGGTTCATGGCGACCTCTGGCGTTCAGTGTCTCAGAAAGTCGACTTCACGCCACCCGGCGACGAAGCAGGCTTGGCCGGCGCGGTCGGGGCGGTCGGGGCGGACGCGGCGGGCGCGGGCGACGCGGCCGGCGCCGCGGAGGTGGCGGGCTTCGCGGGCGACGCGGCCGGCGCCGCGGAGGCGGCGGGCTTGGCGGGCGAC
>JACPFM010000022.1 GCA_016182965.1 Deltaproteobacteria bacterium
CAAGGAAATCGTCTACACGGAAAACGCCCGCAACTACATCCTCGCCGGCGTCAACGCGCTCGCCGACGCGGTGAAGGTCACCCTCGGCCCCAAGGGCCGGAACGTCGTCATCGAGAAGAGCTTCGGCTCGCCGGTGATCACCAAGGACGGCGTGACCGTCGCCAAGGAGATCGAGCTGAGCGACCCCAAGGAGAACATGGGGGCGCAGGTCGTGCGCGAGGTCGCGAGCAAGACCTCCGACGTCGCCGGCGACGGCACCACCACCGCCACCGTGCTGGCGCAGGCGATCTACCGCGAGGGCAGCAAGCTCGTCGCGGCGGGCCACAACCCGATGGAGCTCAAGCGCGGCATCGAGGCCGCCGTCGAGTCGATCGTCAACCAGCTGAAGACCTTCGCGAAGCAGACCAAGGATCCCAAGGAGATCGCCCAGGTCGGCACCATCTCGGCCAACGGCGACGCCGAGATCGGCAAGCTCCTGGCCGAGGCGATGGAGAAGGTCGGCAAGGAAGGCGTCATCACCGTCGAGGAGAACAAGACCTCCGAGACCAAGCTCGACGTCGTCGAGGGCATGCAGTTCGACCGCGGCTACCTCTCGCCGTACTTCGTCACGGATCCGGAGCGCATGGAGGCGATCCTCGAGGACGCCTACATCCTGATCTCGGAGAAGAAGATCTCGAACATGAAGGACCTGCTCCCGGTCCTCGAGGCGATCGCGCGCGCCCAGAAGCCGCTGCTGATCATCGCCGAGGACGTCGAGGGCGATATGCTGAGGGACATCGCGATCCTGACGAACGGCAACGTGATCGCCGAGGAGCTCGGCCTCAAGCTCGAGAACGTCACCATCAGCGATCTCGGCCGCGCCAAGCGCATCAAGATCGACAAGGACAACACGACGATCGTCGACGGCGCGGGCACCAAGGACAAGATCAAGGCGCGCGTCGCCGAGATCCGCGCGCAGATCGAGAACACCACCTCGGACTACGACCGTGAGAAGCTCCAGGAGCGCCTGGCGAAGCTCGCGGGCGGCGTCGCCGTCGTCAAGGTCGGCGCAGCCACCGAGACCGAGATGAAGGAGAAGAAGGCCCGCGTCGAGGACGCGCTGAACGCGACCCGCGCGGCCGTCGAAGAGGGCATCGTCCCGGGCGGCGGCGTCGCGCTCCTGCGCGCCCAGTCGGCGCTCGAGGCCCTCAAGCTCAGCGACGAGCAGCAGTTCGGCGTCAAGATCGTGCGTCGCGCGATCGAGGAGCCGCTCCGCCAGATCGTCGCCAACGGCGGCGGCGAGGGCTCGATCGTCGTGAACAAGGTCAAGGAGGGGAAGGGCAACTTCGGCTACAACGCCGCCACCAACTCCTACGGCGACCTGATCGATCAGGGCGTCATCGACCCGGTGAAGGTCGTGCGCACCGCGCTCCAGAACGCGGCGTCCGTGGCGGGCCTCATGCTCACCACCGAGGCGCTCGTCGCGGAGAAGCCGCGGGAGGAGAAGCCGGCGGCGGGTGGCCACGCGGGCCACGGTCACGGCGACTTCTGAGAGACGCTGAAAAGCGAGCGAACGGGGCGTTCTTCCGCGAGGGAGAGCGCCCCGGGCGCTTTTGTCCTCGCGCGGGACACCCTGCGCCGCATCCGGTGATACGCTCCCGCCCGGTCAACAGCCACAGGAGCTCCAACTCATGAAGCACGTCTTGTTCACCGCCGGCTTCCTCTTCGCGGCCGGTCTGCTGGTCGGCTGCACGCCGTCGCCCGAGAAGGTCTGCAACCACTACTCCGAGCTCGAGGGCGAGAAGAAGAAGAGCAAGGACGGCGACGAGGAGATGGCCAAGCTCGAGAAGGAGCTCAAGGAGCTCTGCCCGAAGATGCTCAAGGCCGTCAAAGAGGAGAACGCCGACGCGTACAAGTGCTACGCGAAGTGCGTCGTCGGCACGAGCGAGCTCGCGACCGCCAAGAAGTGCGACAAGGACTGCGAGGGCTTCGACAAGGCCGCCAACAAGGCCATGGGCAAGCTGCTCGGCCTCGACGACGAGGGCGGCAAGAAGAAGGCGAGCAAATCGGACGACGAGTCGTCGGACGACGATTCGAAGAAGTCGAAGAAGAAGAAGAAGTCGTCCGACGACGAGTGATCTCGCCGCCCTCGCGATGCCTCGGTGGCCCGACCGCTCCCGAGGCGTTCGCCCTTTCTGGAGCCTGCGACGTCAGCGGTCGCACCTCAGAGCGAGATGACGCTGCGTTCGCGGCTGGCGCACGTTGCTCAGCGCGGCAGAGGCCATCGACCGAAAACGGCGAAAGTCGACTCAGAGCATCGCCACGACGCGCGCCATGCCCGCGTAGTCCAACCGCGAGGGCCGCCGTGCGCGCGCGGGCGGCAGCTTGCGGAGCGCGCTCTTCAGCGTGTTGAACGACGCGCGATCGATGCGGGTGAACTCGAGGCCGATGGAGCGCGGTACGTCCCCGCGGCGGCGGCCGTGCACGACCCGCGAGACGAACGCCTCGGCGTCGACGTACCGGTCGCTGCGCGGGGCGCGGAACGAGACGATGACGCTGTCGCCGATGCGGACGTCGGCGTCGGAGGCGACCAGCATCCCCGTCGCCGAGAGGTCGATCGAACGGCTGCCGACGAGGCGGAAGTCGCTCTCGCGCACCACCTGACAGTCGAGGTGCACGGCGTGGCGGAAGGCGACGCGCTCGCGATCGGGGGGGAGGAAGTCGAACATCAGAGATCTCCGATCCGCCGCACGGAGGCGGCCCAGTCGATGCGCGAGCTGCGCTGGGGGATGGCCGGTGCCCACTTGAGCAGCTGACGACGGAGCACGCCGCGCAGGTCGTCGGGGATGCCGTGCATCTCGATCGCGTAGGACGGTCCGCGATCGCAGCTGCGTCGGCCGTGCACCACGCGGGCGACGGTGCCCTCGGCGTCGACCCACGTCTCGGTGCCCGGCACGCGGAACGAGAGGATCACCGGATCGCCGGTGAGCGCGCGATCGAGCGCGGCGACGCGCATGCCGGTGGTCGACAGGTCGAGCGCGTGGCGGCCGATGAGGCGGAAGCCGCGCTCGCGCACGACCTGGCAGTCCATCCGCACGTACCTGCGGACCGAGCGACGCTGGGCGGCTGCGACGAGGAACGGGACTTCCATCTCGCGTGGAATGGTCACGCGCCGCCGTGGATAGGGCCAAGAAGTAGGAGGTCTACTTACACGTATCGGGGCGCTTCCACACGGAGTCGCGGCACGCGAGGTCGACGCCGTGCACGACGTCGCCGGTGCAGCCGCCGTACTGGCAGACGAGCGCGCTCGTGCAGGTGCACCCGAGCCGCGGGCGCGGACCCTTGCAGGTGAACGCGGTGCAGGCCCAGACGGTGGCGGTCGTTCCGGCGCTCTCGCGCTGACAGTCGCAGACGCCGTCGACGTACGTGCACACCGCGCCCTCGGGCGCGCACGCCCTGCCCCGCTCCGGGCCGAAGGGGCTCGACGGACACCCGCTGGCCACGCCCGGGCACGCGCCGCTCGGTGAGACGATCGTCCACCGAGCGGTCTCGCAGCGCGTGACGATGTTGCACTTCGGATCGAACTGCCCGCCGTACTCGCACTCGAGGCCGTTGGCCGGGCACGCCTCACCAGCCTTCGGCAGGATCCTCGGGCACGGCGACGGGCAGCCGCCCTCGCCGTACGGCCCGACGATCACAGGTGGCCCGGTGTCGACCGCCGGCGCGGTATCGACGGCGATGTCGACGCCCTCGTCGGCGGTCGCCGTCTCGTAGACGAGCTCCTCGCCCGGCGCGCTGACGCACGCCGCCGTGACGGCGGCGAGGATGGTGAGCGGCGCGAGGAGCGTCGGACGCATCGAGCACCGAGCGTAGGGTCGATCCGGACCCGAGTCATCGTCCGTCGACGTTCGACGTTCGACGTTCGACCTCGCTCCCGAACGCAACGAGGCGCCGTGGCCAGACTCTAGACTCTAGACTCTAGACTCTAGACTCTCGCGACTGACGACTGACGACTGACGACTGACGACTCTCTCAGCACCACCGCACGCGCACGCGGTACTTCACCTTCGTCTCGCCCTTCTTCGGGACCTTCACGGTGAACGTGAACGTGTGCGCGTCCTTCTTGGTCGAAGGGTGGGACTGCGAGACGAGCTCCCAGTCGCCGCCGATCGGCTCGTAGAGCTCCACCGTCTCGTCGGTGTCCTTGTGGTTGCGCAGCGAGATCTCCCAGTCGCTCTCGGAGCTGCAGGTGCCGAGCGTCTTCCAGTTCATCTGCTTGCGGTCGCCGACGACGTCGAACGCCTCGCCCATCTTGATGCGGATCTTCTCGTCGCGCGGCGTGTGGTCGATGCGGTCCTCGCCGACGAACTGCTTGGCGCCGGACTTGTCGGCCTTGTACACGCGCACGATGCCCTTGGGCAGCGGGATGCCGAGCTTGTTCTGCTCCTTGTTCTCGATGTCGAGGTAGACGCCGACCTTCTGGTTCGAGACGACCTGCCCGTAGCTGCCGCGGTAGTAGTAGGCGGCGCCGAAGAAGATCAGCTTCTTGAGGAGCGGCACGCCCTCGGCCTCGAGCAGCGTGACCTGCTTCTGCTCGTTCTGCAGCACGTCGGTCGGCTTCTGCAGCGTGTAGAGGTGGTACTCGAAGAAGCCCTCCTCCTTGAAGCCGGCGCCGCCCGAGGGCGCGGCCGCCGCGACCGGCATCTTCGACTTGTAGTAGCCGGGGCTGTCGACGATCTTCTGCACGTCGCCGGCGACGAGCTTGAGCTTCGCGTTCTCGTACGAGGTGCCGCTGTTGTTGGTCAGCGTGACCCAGCCGGTGAGGTCGCCCTTCTGGTCCTTGTCGTCGAGGACCAGCACGTAGTCGGCCTTCCAGCCCATGCCGCGCGTGAGGTAGGTGACCTCGAGCTTCTGCTTGGGGGCGGCGCTGTCGACGAGCCACACGAGCGTCGGCTTGGCGATGAGGTTGGCGGGCACCTCGGGGAAGGCGAGCCGGCCCGGGAAGCCGTAGGTGATCTCGCCGCCGATCTTGAACACGCTCTGGCCGCCGTTGACCGAGAGCACCTCGGCGTCGAAGGCGTCTTCCTTGCCGAGCTTCTCGTTCCAGCGATAGATGCGCACCTTCTTGCCGACGTACTTCTCGAGGAGCTTCTCGGGCGTCAGCAGGTCGTAGCGGTAGTTCTGCTCGAGGACGTTGATCGCCGCCGCGCCCGCGAGCGACTTGATCGAGACCGTCTCGGGCTGGATCTGCGAGGCGACGTCGCGGAACTCGAGGGCCACCCTGCCCTTGCTCACGTCGACGTCGCGCACCTCGCGCACCAGGCCGAAGTTCTGGTTGTAGACGGTGATCGAGACCTCGGTGCGGTCCTTGGCGCTCGACAGCTTCTGCACCGCGGCCGGCGCCTGCTGCGCGACCGCCGGCGCGGCGACCAGACACGCGAGAACGACACCAGCGACGACGCGCGACGACTTGCTCATGGCTGCCTCTCGACTGACGACTGACGACTGACGACTGACGACTCGCCTCAACACCACCGCACCTGCACCCTGTAGGTGACCGTCGTCTTCCCGCGCGCCGGCACCCTCGCGTCGAAGGTGAACGTGTGCGCGTCCTGCTTCTTGGCGGGGAGCGACGACTGCACGACCTGCCAGTCGCCCCCGACCGGCTCGACCAGCTCGACCTCGATCGGCGTGTCCTTGTGGTTTCTGATCTCGGTCTCCCACTCCGTCTCGGAGGTGCAGGAGCCGAGCGGCTTCCAGGACATCTGCTTGCGATCGGCGACGACGTCGAAGGCCTCGCCCATCTTCACGCGGATCTTCTCG
Organism: Deltaproteobacteria bacterium; assembly: GCA_016182965.1. Lineage (GTDB taxonomy): Bacteria > Myxococcota_A > Polyangia > Polyangiales > JADJMO01 > JALHOE01. Next base: position 5,803 of record JACPFM010000022.1, read on the forward strand.
TCGCGCGGCGTGTGATCGATGCGGTCCTCGCCGATGAACTGCCGTGCGCCCGACGAGTCGGATTTGTAGACGCGCACGATGCCCTTGGGCAGCGGCACGCCGAGCTTGTTCTTCTCGGAGTTCTCGAGATCGAGGAACACCGAGACCTTCTGGTTGGTGACGACCTGCCCGTACTTGCCGCGGTACCAGTACGACGCGCCGGAGAAGATCAGCTTCTTCTTCACCGCGACGCCGTTGCTCTCGAGGAGCGTCGCCTGCTTCTGCTCGCGGTTCAGCAGCGTGGTCGGGCGACCGAGCGTGTAGAGGTGGTACTCGAAGAACGCCTCCTCGCTGAAGCCGCCCTCGTCCTTCTTCGCGTACTCCTTCTCCTCGTCGTCGAGGCCCTCGTCGTACGCGTCCGCGGCCGGCGCGACCTTGTTGACGTCGCCGGCGACGAGGCGCAGCTGCGCGTTCTCGAAGGCGACCCCGCTCTTGTTGTCGAGCGTCACCCAGCCGGTGAGATCGGCCGAGGCGTCCTTGTCGTCGATGACCATCACGTAGTCGCACCGCCAGGTCATCTGGCTCGTGAGGTACGTGAGCTCGAGCTTCTGCTTGTCGCGCCCGCTGCCGAGCAGCCACACGAGCGTCGGCTTGCTGAGGAGATCCTTCGGCACGTCGGGGAAGGCGACGCGCCCGGGGAACCCGTAGGTGATCTCGCCGCCCAGCTCGTAGACGGGGATGCCGCCCTCGACCGAGAGCACCTTGGCGTCGAAGCCCTCCTCGACGCCCTTCGCCTCGTTCCACCGATAGAGGCGGACCTTCTTGCCGATGTGCTTCTCGAGGAGCTTCTCGGGCGTGAGCAGGTCGTAGCGGTAGTTCTGCTCGAAGACCGAGAGCAGGTCGGCGCCGTCGAGCGACTTGAGCGAGACCGTCTCGGGCTGCACGTGCTCGGCGACGTCGCGGTACTCGAGCGCGACGCGCCCCTTGGCGAGATCGACGTCGCGCACCTCGCGCACCAGGCCGAAGCCCTGGTTGTAGATGGTGACCGCGACGCGCTCGCGCTGCGCGCTCGTGGAGACTCGGTCGGTCGCCGGACCGTCCGAGCCCGGCGGGTGCTTCGGCTTCGGCGTGCCGCCGCATGCGGCGAGCGCGAGGCCGGTGAGGGAGGCGAGGAGGAGCAATCGGCGCATGGTGGGGGGCTCTCGCAGGAGAACGGAGCGAGGGTACGCGTTCTTACGGGGCAGGAGCCGAAAGGATCCATTAGGCTCGCCCCATGGGCGCGGGCGTCTGGAACATCGTCATGGGCCTCGCCGCGATCGCCGCGGGCGCGAGCGGTCGGTTCGTGTTCATCGGCACCAACAGCGGCGCGGTCCTCATCGCGGTGGGCGTCGCGTTCGTGATCTGGGGGGCGGTGCAAATCTTCCGGAACCGACGCGCGTCTGAGTGACGCGGGGAATGCAGCCCGCCTCCCGTCCGTCGTCCTTCAAGACGGGCTCGTAACGGGCCGGTCGCGTCCCCCTACCCACGAGAGCGCATCATGATCAACCGCAACCGCTCGATCGCCAGCTGGATGGCCTCCGTCGTCGTCGGCACCTACGTCGGCGCGTGGGGCTTCGCGACGCTCAGCGCGTTGCTCCGAGGCGGCCTCCTCAAGTGGGCGTTCCTCATGGCGGTGTGCAGCGTGCTCGCCGCCGTCCAGGTGGTGCTCCTCGGCGCGATCGACGTGGTGCTCCTCTGGTTGCGCTTGCGCATGCTGCCGCAGGGTCGCAACGCGTGGCTCGGCTCGATCGGCTCGATGGCGGCGGTGCTCGCCATCGGGCTGCGCTCGCCGTTCGCCGGGTGGCACACGACCCTGGTGACCCCCTCTTGGCTCGTGTTCTCGCTCGTGCTGCCGATGCTCTTCGTGCCGCTCGGCGTGCGCCTGTTCTTCGGCGAGCGCTGCGACTGACGTGCGGCCCCCGGCGTGACGCGGCACGACGTGCGAGCGTTCCGCGGATGCGGAACGTGGAGGTGCGTCGGGCGTTACGCAGATCGGCCATCGCGCGCTTCGCTGCGACGCGGTTGACGAGACGACCGCGCTGGACGACAAGCGCCGACCGCGCGGCGCCTTTGCGCCGCGGTGCGGAGGAACGTGCCGGCCAGCTACTTCGACGTCGACGGGACCCTCGTGCGGACGAACCTCGTCCACCCGACGGTCTACTACCTCGCCAACCAGGCCAACCCGCTGCGCAGCCTGAAGCTGCTCGGTCGCGCGCTCGCGCGCGCGCCGGAGATGCTCGTCGCCGAGATGCGCGACCGCCGCACGTTCAACGAGCTGCTCTTCTCGAGCTACGAGGGCATCTCGCAGGATCGACTGCTCGTGCTGGCCGACGACGCGTTCGAGTCGGTGATGAAGAAGGCGCTGCACCCGCACGCCAGGGACCTGGTGAAGCGCTGCCTCGACGAGGGCCACGAGGTGGTGCTCGTCTCCGGCGCGCTCGACTTCCTGATGACCCGGCTCGCCGATCACCTCGGCGCGCACCACGTCATCGCCAACCGCCTCGAGATCAAGGACGGCCACGCGACCGGTCGGCTCCTGCGCCCGGTGGTCGCCGGACCGGAGAAGGCGCGTTTGATCCGCGAGCACGCCAAGGCGCGCGGCCACGATCTGAACGAGTGCTTCGCCTACTCCGACAGCTACTCCGACGTGCCGATGCTCTCGGTGGTCGGGCACCCCGCCTGCGTGAACCCCGACACGAAGCTGCGCCAGCTGGCCAAGGCGTACTCGTGGCCGGTGGTGTCGCTGTCGTAGCGGCCTTCGGCCGCGGTCTAGAGTCTAGAGTCTAGAGTCTAGAGCCCGATCGAAGTCTCGCCCCCGTCGACCGCCTGCCAACTCTCGCGCCCCGCGCTTCGCTCAGCTCCTCGCATCTCGTCAACGTGACGCTCTCGGGTCTCGGGTCTCGTCGGACTCTGGACTCTGGACTCTAGACTCTAGACCTCTCCTCGCAGACCTCTTCCCATGAGCAACCCCCTCGTCGTCACCCTCGATCGCAAGAGCGCTCCGCGCACCATCTTCGCCGGCGACAAGCTCGTCGAGGTCGACATGCCCGCCGGCACGCGCGTCCTCTACCCTCGGCCGCCGCTTTCGCCGCTGAAGGACGTCGACGCGGCGATCCGCTACGCGATCAACCACCCGCACGGGAGCGAGCCGCTGCACGCGCTGCTCCGTCCGGGGATGAAGGTGTTCATCGCGATCGACGACATCTCGCTGCCGCTGCCGCCGATGCGCCGACCCGACGTGCGCGAGCGCGTGCTCACCGTGGTGCTGCAGACCCTCGCCGATCATGGCGTCGAGGACTACGAGATGTGCATCGCCACCAGCGTGCACCGCCGCATGACGGCCGACGAGGTGCGCTGGATCGTCGGCGACCGGATCTTCGACGCGCACTGGCCCGACCGCCTCTACAACCACGACGCCGAAGACGCGGCGAACATGCAGGAGGTCTGCACGACCGATCACGGCGAGGTCGTGGAGATCAACAAGCGCGCGGCCCAGAGCGACCTGATCATCTACGTGAACCTGAACCTCGTGCCGATGGACGGCGGGCACAAGTCGGTCACCGTCGGCCTCTGCGGCTACAAGAGCCTGCGCGCGCACCACGAGCCGCGCACCATGCGCGACTGCCACAGCTACATGGACCCGAAGTCGTCGGCGCTGGCCACCAGCGTCGAGCGCATGGGCCGCGCGCTGCAGAAGCACGTGAAGGTGTTCACCATCGAGACGACGGTGAACAACAACATGTTCGACAAGTCGCTCGGGTTCCTCCACAAGAACGAGGACGACCTCACCGGCGGCGAGCGCGCGGCGCTCAAGGCGCTCACCTTCACGCTGAGCAAGCTCCCGCAGCCGGCGCGCCAGGCGATCTTCCAGAAGGTCCCCTCGCCGTACGGCGTCACCGGCGTGTTCGCCGGCGCGACCGAGGCGGTCCACGAGCTCACGCTGCAGAGGTGCAACGAGCAGTACGTCGTCCCGGTGAAGGGTCAGGCCGACGTCCTCGTCGCGGGCATCCCGTACATCAGCCCGTACAACGTGAACTCGTTCCTCAACCCCCTGCTCGTTTCGGTGATGGCGCAGGGGTACCTGTTCAACCTCTATCGCGGCCAGCCCCTCGTGAAGAAGGGCGGCACGATGATCATCACCCACCCCTGCTCCGACATCTTCGACAAGGAGCACCACGCCCCGTACATCGAGTTCGTGCACAACCTCCTGCCGGAGACGCGCGACGCGATGGAGCTGCACAAGCGCTACGAGGCGAAGTTCGCGAGCAACCCGGCCTACATCCAGATGTACCGCACCGGGCACGCCTACCACCCCGCCCACCCCTTCTTCATGTGGTACTGGGGCGAGGCCGGGCGGCAGTGGCTCGGGCGCGTGATCGTGGTCGGCGCCGACAACGAGTACATCCCGAAGCTGCTCGGCTACGAGACCGCGCGGTCGATGCCCGAGGCGCTCGAGATGGCCAAGGACGGCCTCAGTCACGATCCGTCGATCACGATGACGCACATCCCGCCGATCCTGATGGCGGACTGCACGGGCTGATCGGGACGGCCGTCCCACTTTCGTGACAACGGCGGGCGTTCCGGGCGATCCTTCCGCCACGATGCGCCGCGCCCTCCACGCCTCCCTGCTGTTCGCGCTCCTCTCCGTCTCCGGCTGCAAGGACAAGCCCGGCGACACCTGCAGTGGCAAGGTCGAGGCGTGCGCCGACGAGCACACCAAGCTGGTGTGTCGGCACGAGCGCTTCGCGGCGGTCCGCTGCGACGGTCCCAAGGGCTGCAAGGCCGACAAGGAGACCGCCCTCTGCGACTACTCCGGCAACAAGCCGGGCGGCGACTGCGACGATTCGTTCCTCGGCAAGCAGATCTGCAAGGACGGCAAGTCCGCCCTCGGCTGCGCCGACGGCAAGCTCGTCCTCTCGCAGTGCAAGGGTCCCCTGGGCTGCACGTCGAAGGGCGACGAGGTCGGCGCGCTCGTGAAGCTCTGCGACACGTCGGTCGCCAAGGAGGGCGACGCGTGCGATCGCTCCTTCGTGACCAAGCCGGCCTGCTCGGAGGACGGCAAGGCGCTCCTCGAATGCGGCAAGAGCGGCAAGTTCGAGCTCACCAAGCACTGCCGCGGGCCGGAGGGCTGCAAGTCGAAGGGCGGAGAAGCGAAGTGCGATCGCTCGGTGCAGCTGCCCGACGATCCGTGCACGCCGCCGGAAGAAGAGGCGTGCTCGGCCGACGGCGCCGCGATCCTCCTCTGCGACGGTCACAAGATGTTCGAGAAGCTCTGCCCCGGCGAGGGTCACTGCAAGAAGACCGAGAAGGGCGTGAACTGCGATCTGCTGCAGCCGCGCGAGGGCCTCGCGTGCACCGTCAAGGGCGCGATGGGCTGTCAGAAGGCGCAGGACAAGGACAAGGCGAAGCAGCTCGAGTGCAACGGCTCGAAGTTCGTCGCCAAGAAGACCTGCAAGAAGGACTGCGTCTTCACCCGCCCCGACAAGTACGAGTGCGTCGATTAGGGGCATGAGGAGCCCAGGCTCCTCGTCCGCCGTCGGCGGTGTGCCGCCGGGTCACGACACGGCGTGTCCGCGGATTCTCGCATCACCGTCGCGCGCGCGCGGAGTCTGCGGAATCCGCGCTGGCACGTGCGATGCTCCTGCGTGCGCGACGTGTCGAGTTCCCCGCTCCTGCTCGCGATGCTGCTGACCGCCTGCGGCGCCCGCACCCACGTCGGAGCCGACGAGCAGCCCCTCACCACGAGCTGCGGGGGCGACGCGCCGACCTGCATCCTCGCGAGCGCCGCTCCGTGCGGCGCGCCCGAGGCGGTCGCCGCCACCTGCGACGACGCGACGAGCTCCTGGAGCTGCCCGAGCGGCGCCCGCGCGTACGTTCGGGTCGAGCCGACCACCACGTGCCTGCCGTTCCGCGACGGTCCGCTGCGCGCGCTCGGCGGCTCGCTGGTCCGCGTGGCCACGCGCGATCGCTGCCTGTGGATCGCCGAGACCGTCGAGACCACCGCCGGCGCGTCGCTGCGCAACGTGGCGTTCGCGACCGATCCGGCCGCGCCGCTCGGCGCCTGCCCCACCCGCGCGATCTTCGCGACCGGATCGCCGGAGGCGCCGGAGTCGATCGTCGCGTTCGAGGAGGGCGAAGGTCCCTCGCTCCAGGTGCAGATCACCGGTGGCCGGCGCTTCGGCGGAACGACGCGCGTCACCTACCGGCTGTTCCGCGAAGACCCGGGCGCCCCGTTCGGCGTGACCGAGCTCGGCACCGGCATCGGCCGCTTCGACGAGGTCTCGAGGAAGATCGTCGTCTCGCGCCGTCCGCGGTTCGGCGTGGATCTCGAGCTCGGCGACGCCTCGCTGGTCTTCGGCGAGCACCTCTACCTCTGGGGCTGTCCTCCGCCGATCGACTTCCTCACCGAGCGCTGCGTGGTCGCGCGGCTCGACGCGTCGAACGCGCTCGAGCTGTTCGCGGGCGAGGGCAAATGGGTCGCGAGCGCCCGCGGGCGCGACGGCGCGCCGGTGTTCACGGCCGGTCCGTGGATCTCGGCGGTGACGCGCGCAGGCGGCGCGTTCACGCACGTGTACACCGTCGGCTTCGGCTCGGACCTGCAGACGCACGCGGCCAGCGCGCCCGAAGGACCGTGGCGCGACGGCCCGAACCTCGGTCGCTGCGAGCTGCCCGCCGAGGACGAGCACGCGTTCTGCGCCGGGCCGGTCGTCCACGACGATCTCGCCGATCCGACGCGCAACGAGCTGGTCGTCAGCTACGGCGTGGGCACGACCGCGAAGGAAGGCGCGCGGGCGCGGCCGGAGGCGTACTGGACCCGCCTCGCCCGGCTTCGGCGGTGACGATTGGCCGGTGACGATTGGCCGGTGACGATTCGCCGGTGACGATTGGCCGGTGACGATTCGGCCCTGCCCGCCCGTCACGAAGCTGACGGCGGCCGAGGCGATCCGGGATTTCCTGGCGGACGCCGCCGGTCCGTGGCTTGCTTGGGCGCACGCCGATGCGTCCCCGCGCCCCGCTCCTCGCCCTGCCGCTCGTTTTCGCTTTTGTCGGAACCGCCCCGGCGCAGACGCGCCCGGACCAGGCGCCCGCGACGCAGCCCCCGGCGGTCTCCCCCCCCCCCGCCGGCGTCGATCCGGAGGTGCGGTCGCTCTTCGGGTTCCGCGCGCGCACCGGCAAGACCCCGCTCGCCTACCGGGCGAGCGAGCGCTTCGAGCGTGACGGCGTGCTCCCGGTGGTGATCCGCTTCTCTTCGCCGCTCGACCCGGCGAGGCTCACGAGCCTCGCGCGCGCGGGCGTCGAGTGGGAGAACGGCGGCGCCCCGCTCGCCTCCGGCGCGTACGCCGCGAAGATCACCGAGCCGCACCTCGCGCTCCTCTCGGCCGAGCCGACGCTCGTGCGGGTGACCTGCGATCTGCCGCGCAACGCGCCGCGGCCGCTCGAGCTGTCGGCGACCGAGACCGGTATCGACAGCGCGCGTCGCATGCTGCGCGCGAAGGACGGCAAGCTCCTCGACGGCACCGGCACGCGCATCGCCGCGATCGACTCCGGCGTGTTCGTCTTCCACCCCGCCTTCTTCCGCGCCGACGCGGGCACCTACGCGTGGGTCGACGTCGACGGGGACGGCAAGCTCACCCCGGGGGTCGACGGCGTCGATCTCGACGGCTCGGGCACCATCGAGCCGACCGAGGTGCTGCGGGAGCTGAAGGCCGACAAGGCCGACCGGAAGACCGGCTTCGATGCGTCGCTCGACTGGGTGTACGTCGACGAGAACGGCAACGGGCAGCGCGACTTCGGCAAGGGCTTCAACGAGCTGACGCCCGCGTACGGCGAGCCCATCTTCGTGGTCGACGACGTCGATCAGGACGGCGAGATCGGCCGCTCCGAGAAGCTGCTCCGCCTCGGCACGTCCAAGGTCGCCCTCGCGCGCGCCAACAAGACCTACACCCGCGGCGCCGAGACGAACGGCGTGATCAGCTACGGCACCGCGCTGGTCGGCTCCGCCGAGAAGCTCGAGGCGTCGTCGCACGGCACCGGCGTCGCCGGCATCCTCGTCGGCGGCGTGCCCGATCGCACGAAGCTGCTCGGCCTCGCACCCGGGGCCGATCTGCTCGCCGTCGGCTACGGCGACCGGGATCCGCTGGGCACCGCCGCGTCGATCCAGTGGGCGATCACGAACAAGGCGGACGTGATCCTGACCGAGTACGCGCCGTACACCGGCTTCCCGCTCGACGGCTCGACCGAGGAGGAGGCGCTGCTCGACGCCGCGGTCGACAAGGGCATCGGCGTGGTGACGCCCGCGGGCAACCTCTCGCGCGGGTACAAGCACCGCAGCGTGAAGCTGGCGGTCGGCGCGAACGACATTCCGCTGCAGACCGACAGCCAGTTCAAGAGCGCGCCCTACGTCGCATTCACCGTCCTGCACCGCGACGCCGGTCTCGGGGTGACGCTCGGCGTGAAGCTCGCCCTGCCCGACGGCACGTCGATCGACGTGCCGACCGAGTCCACCGGCACCCCGGTCGACATCCCCGGCGGTCGCCTGCTCGACGTCGTGCGGCGCGACAGCGCGCGCGGGACGCACGAGATCCACGTGAGCCTGTACGCGTACGACGGCACGACGTGGGGCAAGCTGCCGCCCGGCAAGTGGACGCTCTCGATCACCTCGAGCGCCGCCGTCGACGCGGAGCTGTTCTGCGCCGACGGCTACAACTCGTGGGCCTACGGCCTGGTGTTCACCTCGAACACCGCCAGCAAGACGATCTGTCACCCGGCGACCCACGACAAGGGCATCGCCATCGCCGCCTACACCCTGCACGGCGACGATCCGTTCGGCGGCGGGACGCCCGGCGCGCTGGCCTCGTACAGCTCGATGGGTCCGCGCATCGACGGCGCCGCCGGGATCGATCTCGCCGCGCCCGACAACCCGATGTCGACCGGGGTCATCGACGGGCCGAGCTCGACGGCCATCCGCTACGATCAGTTCGGCGGCACCTCGGGCGCGGGACCGCACGTCGCCGCGGCGCTCGCGCTGCTCAAGCAGAACGATCCGACGCTCGCCGGCGCCGCGCTCCAGGACGCCCTCCTCTCGAAGGCGCGTCGCGACTCGTTCGTGACGTCGGACGCGACGCGCTGGGGCAAGGGCAAGCTCGATGTGGCGGCGGCGCTCGGCATCGCACGCAACGCCGGCGCGCCGCCCACCGTGAAGCTCGTCGCGCCCGCCGAGGCCCGCATCGGCACCACCGTGAGCCTCGCGGTGTCGGTCGACGACGACGGCCCGGCGCCCAGGGCGCAGTGGGATCTCGACTACGACGGCAAGCCCGACACCGCGTGGCTTCCCGTCGGATCGCAGACGATCACCTCCGAGGTTCCGGCGGTGAAGACCGTGCGCGTCGATGTCCTCGACGCGGACGGCTTCGTCCGCGGGGCGACCGCGCGGATCATCTTCAACGAGACCGCACCGCTCGCGCCGACGCCGGCGACCGAAGTCTCCTCGAGCGACGACGGCTGCGGGTGCAGCACGCCGGGATCGTCGTCGTCGAGCGGGGGCGACCGCGCAACGCCTTACGCACTCGGGCTGGCGATGCTCCTGCTCGCACGCCGATCACGCGCGCGTTGATGCAACGCAGCGAGCATTCCGAACACACGGAATGCTCGATCGCACACCGCGTGCGACGTTGACGTCACGCGCGCTCCGCGGGAAAAGCCCCGCCCCCGCATGAGCAACGGTCACGACACCACGCGCACGCCCTCGACGCCCTCGACGCCCTCGCCGAATGGGCCGAACGCGCTCGTGCGCGTAAACGGACGCACGGTCTCCGTCCCACCCCCCACCTCCACGCTCGAAGTGGGGCGCGTGTTCGACGGCGCG
>JACPFM010000068.1 GCA_016182965.1 Deltaproteobacteria bacterium
CGCCGAGCGCGTAGAGATCGGCGCGCGCGTCGACCGCGTCGGCCGCGAACACCTGCTCGGGCGCCATGTACTCCGGCGTGCCCATCACCACGCCGGGGCGGGTGAGCTGCGCGCGCACCTCGCCGAGCGTGCGCAGCTTGGCGATGCCGAAGTCGAGGATCTTGACGAGCAGCCCTTGCGAGTCGGCGCCCGGCGCGCCGGGCGCGTCGGTGAGGAACACGTTCTCCGGCTTCATGTCGCGGTGCACGACGCCGAACCCGTGCGCGACCTCGAGCGCGAGCAGCACCTGCAGCGCGATGCCGACCACCAGCGGCAGCGGGAGGACCGGCTCGCGAGCGAGCCGCGACGAGAGCGGCTCGCCGTGGAGCAGCTCCATGACCAGGAACGCGAGCCCCTCGGGCGACTGATCGACGTCGACCACCGACACGACGTGCGGGCTCTTGATGTTCGCGCTGACCCGGGCCTCCTGGACGAAGCGGGCGACGACGTGCGGCCGGCTGGAGAGCACCGGGTGGAGGAACTTGAGCGCGACCTCGGTGCCGAGGAACTCGTGCCGGGCCTCGAAGATCGAGCCCATGCCGCCCTCGCCGAGCAGCCGGCCGAGGCGGTACTTGCCGTTGACGAGGGATCCGGGACCGATGGTCATCTAGGTTGAGAACGGGGGCCGAAGGTCGGCCTTGCGGTGATCGTGAGGGCCCAGGCCTGAAAGTGACGGGTACTTCGACGGCCCTCGACGTTCGACCTTTCGAGCTCGACCCCCGTTGGGACCCGAGCTCGTCGTCGACCCCGTAGCCTGGGGTAGGATACATCGCCGTGAAGATGTGGACACACTCGACCGTCCAAGCCCCGAAGAACCGCCGATCGCCGGCCGGTCTTCTCCGTGCATGAGCGCTGTCCTTTCCCGATGGGGCGTCCTTTCGCGAGCACCTCGTCCCTTCTCTCTCTTCTCTCTCTCTTCTCGCTCTGGAGAACCTCTGCATGAAGCGCCGCCCGCCGTCGACCACCGCCCGCGCCGTGCGGCGCACGCTCGCCTCGCTCGTGCTGCTCTCGGTGATCCCCGTGTCCGGCTGGGGCTGCGCCGCCTGCGAGAAGGCCGGGATGGTCGGCCTGTCGCTGATGGGCGGCACCATCAACGATCCGAAGAACAAGTCGCTGCGGCGCGGGATGATGTCCTTCGCCCTCGACCGCGCCTGCAAGGAGATGATGGACCGGCCGGCCGCGTTGCGCGAAGGCGGCGAGCTCGCCGGCTCGGCGACCAACCCCACCAACGGCCGGTTCTTCCCCAAGACGTGCACCCAGTCCGAGGCCGCCAACGGCGACCTGATCATGAGCTTCAGCGGCGTGGGCTACTCGTACGCGACCGGCGTCCACAAGGTGACCTTCGAAGCGAGCGCGACCGTCCAGTTCGATCAGGATTTCCTGATGCACGAGGACACGATGTACGCGTACTTCCGCACCAAGGAGGTCAAGCAGTCCGGCTTCCAGATGAAGGTCATCGAGTCGACGCTGCCGTCGATCGCCAACCAGCTCACCGGCTTCGCCGACAAGTACGGCCGGCAGCTGCTCAGCGAGAAGCTCCGCGACGGCTTCACCGTCCGCCGCAAGTCGAACAGCGAGACCGACTTCCGCGCCGGCATCGTGCAGCTCGGCACCTGGCCGAAGACCTCGTATCAGTCCGACAAGGGCTCGCTCGTGCTCGCCAACGACCGCAGCGAGGTGCACGAGGCGCAGCGAGATTTCCTCGGTCCGTTCAAGATCGACGACTCCGACGACGCGCTGTGGATCGCGCTGAAGATCGACGGCGCGCCGGCGATCAACGTGCTCGTCGTCGACGACGCGACCGCCAAGACGTGGATCGACAAGTACCTCACGGTCGGCGACGCCACGCCGCCGCCGAGCAAGCCGCTCGCCCAGTACGTCGCCAAGCAGGGTCAGGAGATCCGCTTCACCGCGGGCGACGGGCAGAAGGGCACCTACTGGATCGTCCTCGACAACACCGGGACCATCGCCGGGGGCGTGAAGCCGCCGGGGAACCTCTTCGACGATCGCGCGGCCGTGGCGAGCTTCACCGTCGCGCTCGGCGGCAAGAAGTGAGAGGTCCGCGCGGTCGCGGCGACGTGCGGGGAACTTCCGCACGGAAGCGCTGTCGGCCCTTCCATGCGCATTCCCGTGCACTACGCTGACGACGTGGCGAGCGACAAGGCCAGACGCGCGAAATTCCTCACCAAGGCCGACGACCTTCGCGCCTGCCCGTTCTGCCGCGAGCTGTTCGTGCACGGCGAAGGCGACCTCTGCCCCGAGTGCGGCATCCCGGTGCGCGATCTCGCGGAGCTCCCGCCGTCGCCCGACGCCGAGCGGCTGATCCACGAAGAAGCGGGGACCAAGGGGCACGCGCCGCCCATCCCGCAGGCCGAGCCCCTGCCGTTCTTCGACATGACCCGCGGCCGAGGCGTGCTGCTCGGCTGCGCGGTGGCCGGTCTGGTCGCCTTCTACCTCCCGTGGGCGGTGCAGACCGTCCCCGAGAACGTGACCTGGTCGGCGGCCGATCTCGCCCACAAGAAGATGCAGTTCTGGTCGGCGTTCACCGCGTGGCTGGTGCTGTTCCCCGCGGCGCTCTCCCGCCGCACGCTGCTCAAGATGCACGGCGCGCGACCTGCCCTGGTCGTGCTCGCGTCGATGCCGGCGGTGTGGTGCGCGTTCCTGCTGGCGCAGCCCACGCACAAGGTCGTGAAGGGCGTGCCGTTCGAGTACCACTGGGGGCCGGGCTTCTGGGCGACGATCGCCCTGTCTCTGGTCGCGACCTTCTTCGCGCTGCGCTTCGGCGGGCGCCTCGACGACGTGAAGGTGCGGCACGGCTCGTCCGCCGGCGAGGTCTTGCACTGAGGTCGGTGCCCGCGCGAGGGCAGATCGTTCACCCGGTTCGCGCGTAGGCTTCTGGCGATGGACGTCTCGCTGGTGCTCACGCACGACTGCAACCTCGGCTGCGGCTACTGCTATACCGGCGCGAAGTTCCGGCGTCGCATGCCCCGCGCCGTCGCCGACAAGGCGCTCGACCTCGCGTTCGAAGGCGACGCCGCCGAGGTGCAGCTCTCGTACTTCGGCGGCGAGCCCACCTTGGAGCTCGACCTGCTCCTCGCGCTCGCCCGCGAGGCGCGCACCCGAGGCGAGGCGATGGGCAAGCGCGTCGTGCAGACGGTCACCACCAACGGCACGCTGCTCGACGAGGCGGCGCTCGCGGCGCTCTACGCGGAGAACGTCTACGTCGCGCTGTCGATCGACGGCGTGCGCGCCGCGCACGAGATCAACCGGCCGACGATGGGCGGCGGATCGAGCTTCGACGCGGCCGAGCGCTGCCTCCAGCTGCTCGTCGACGCGGGGCGGCCGTTCGAGACGATCACGGTGATCACGCCGGCGAGCGCGCGGTGGCTCGGGGAGAGCGCGGCGTGGCTGTTCGAGCGGGGCGTGCCGCGCTTGGCGCTCAATCCCTGCTACGAGGCGGCGTGGGACGACGCGGCCCTCGCGGCGTGGGAGGCGGGGCTTCGCGGCGCCGCCGACGCGATGGCCGGCTGGATGCGCGCCGGGCGCACCGTGAGCATCTCGCTGTTCGACAACAAGATCCTCGCCGCGCTCAAGGGCGGGCTCGGGCTCGAGGACAAGTGCAAGCTCGGCGACGGGTTCGTCGCCGTGTCGCCCGAGGGGCACCTCTATCCGTGCGAGCGGCTGGTGGCGGAGGACGACAAGCCGGAGCTGCGGGTCGGCCACGTCGACACTGGGGTCTCCTGGGCGCGCGTGTGCGGGCTGCGTCCGAACGCCGCCGAGGACAAGCACGCGAGCAACGAGGAGTGCGACAGCTGCGCCGAGCGGTATCGCTGCGCCGCCTCGTGCGCGTGCGCGAACCTCGCGGAGACCGGCAGCCTGCAGGTCGCCGGCGGCGTTCAGTGCTGGCACGAGCGCACGGTCGCGCGCATCGCCGACGAGATGGCCGAGTCGCTGTTCGCCGAGCTGAACCCGGTGTTCCTCCGCTGGTTCTACGGCCGCATGGGCATCGATCCGGACAAGCTCGCGGAGGGGATCCGCAGCGGCGCGATCGATCTGCCGAAGCTCGGGGTCGATCCGACGGCCGTCGGCCGCGTCTCGCGCGTGCGGGCCACCGCCGACGGCAAGCGGGCGCTGCCGGTCGTGCGCTGAGCCCGCGATCGGATCGCCTCGCGAGCGGTGGTGTAAGCACGGCGACGTCCGGGCGTTGTCCGGACATGCGCCGCAAGCTCTCGCCTCGCCCCCTCGCCCGCGCCACCTCCTCGAGCGACGGCTCGCATGGTCCTGGCACGCCGAAGGGCCCCGCGCGCGCCGCAGGTCCGACGCGGTACGCCGCGGTCCTCGCCAAGGCGCGCGCGCTCGGGCTGTTCACGGTCGTCACGATCGCGCCGCTCGGATTGCTCGCGGGGAGCGTCTCGGCCTGCGGCGCGGCGGCGCCGGTGAAGGCCCATCCGCAGCCCGGCGGCGTCGCGCCGCCGCTCGAGACCATCGAGCCGCCGGCGGCGACCGCGCCGCCTCCTTCGAGCACGGACGCACCTGCGCCGTCCGGCGGGACGCCCGCCGCGCAGCCGGCGCCGGGCGACCATCTGGAGTAACCTCCGCCCCGTGAACGCCCTGGAAGCCCTGCGCGCCAACGACCCGGGTCCGCTCGAGGAGCGGCTGCGCGCGGTCGGCTACTTCCCCTCGCCCGAGCTCGCGACGTCGCTGCGTCTCTCGCTCGCGCTCGATCGACCGCTGCTGCTCGAGGGCCCTGCCGGCGTCGGCAAGACCGAGCTCGCGCGCTCGGCCGCGCGCGCGCTCGGGCGCCCGCTGCTCCGGCTGCAGTGCTACGAGGGGCTCGACGAGTCGCGCGCCATCTACGAGTGGGACTACGCGAAGCAGATCCTCTACACGCAGCTGCTCCGCGACACCGTGCGCGACGCGCTCGCCGATCTGCCCGAGGGCGACGCCGCGCTGCGCGCCGCCGTCGAGCGCGTCGCAGCGCTCGAGACGGAGTTCTTCTCCGAGCGGTTCCTCGTCGCTAGGCCGCTGCTCGCCGCGATCCGCGCGGAGTCCCCGGTGGTGCTGCTCATCGACGAGGTCGATCGATCCGATCCCGAGTTCGAGGCGCTGCTGCTCGAGGTTCTCGCCGACCACGCCATCACCGTCCCGGAGCTCGGGACCTTCCGCGCGAAGGTCGCGCCGCTCGTGGTGCTCACGACCAACGCAACGCGCGAGCTGACCGACGCCCTCCGCCGGCGCTGCCTGCACGCGCAGGTCGACTATCCGGAGCCCTCGCGCGAGCTCGCCATCGTCAAGGCGCGCGCGCCCGCGATCGCCGACGCGCTCGCCGCGCGCCTCGTCGATTTCGTGCGGCGGCTGCGCGATCTCGAGCTGCGCAAGCCGCCGAGCATCGCCGAGTCGATCGAGTGGGCGCGCGCGCTCCTGGTCCTCGGCGCGTCGTCGATCGACGAGGCGACCGCGCGCGCGACGCTCGGCGTGCTGCTGAAGCACGGCGACGACCGCGACAAGGCCGAGGCACGCCTCGGGGCCCTGCTCTCCGAGAAGGGCACCGCCGGCACGGCAGGCACGGGAGGGAAGACACCATGAGCACGAGCCCGGGCGCGCGCGACGTGACGATCCCCCGCGACGTCGAGGAGGCCCGCCGGGCGATCCACGACGTCGTGGCGCAGCAGCCGTTCGCGCGCTTGATGGGGTACAAGGTCGTCGACGCCGCCGATCTCGCGGTGACCCTCTCGTTGCCGCTCGGCCTCCACCTCATGCAGCCGCACGTCGTCCACGGCGGCGCGATGTACTCGCTCGCCGACGCGGCGAGCACGTTCGCGGTGCTCACCCGGCTGTGGCCGGAGTTCTGGGCCACGACCGTCGAGCAGAGCATCCAGTTCCTGCGACCGGTGACCGCGCAGCGCGGGGAGATCGTGGCCTTCGCGCACGTGCGGCGCTTCGGCAAGACGATCTCGTTCGTCGAGGCGACGGTCACGTTCGAGGGGCGCGAGGTCGCGACCGCGCGGAGCACCCAGATGCGACAACCTCGGCCGCGCTGACGAGGGGCGACGTCCGCGGACGCGCTCCGCCACGTTTCGTCGATTAGGATCTTGACCGACGCGCTCGCCGCGTGTCGCATGGGCGGGCCCCCATGATCAATTGCCAGCGCTGCGGAGCGCAGAACGCGGACCACTCGAAGTTTTGTCTCTCGTGCGGAAATGACCTGAGAGCGATGGGCGGGCCGCCGCCGCCCGCGCC
>JACPFM010000066.1 GCA_016182965.1 Deltaproteobacteria bacterium
ACGAGGGCGGCGTCCTTGATGCGCACGCCGTGGTGAACCTCGTACTTTTCCTTCAACCCGCGCAGGATCGCGATCGTGTTCTCGACGCTGGGCTCGCCCACGAATACCGGCTGGAAACGGCGCTCGAGGGCCGCGTCCTTCTCGATGTGCTTGCGGTACTCGTCGAGCGTGGTGGCTCCGATGCAGCGCAGCTCGCCGCGCGCGAGGGCGGGCTTGAGCATGTTGGCCGCGTCCATCGCGCCCTCGGCGGCGCCGGCGCCGACGAGCGTGTGCAGCTCGTCGATGAAGAGCATGACCTGCCCCTCGGACGACTCGATCTCCTTGAGGACCGCCTTGAGCCGATCCTCGAACTCGCCGCGGTACTTCGAGCCGGCGACCATCGCGCCGAGATCGAGCGCGTGCAGGCGCTTGTCCTTGAGCGACTCGGGCACGTCGCCGGCGGCCATGCGCCGCGCGATGCCCTCGACGATGGCGGTCTTGCCGACGCCCGGCTCGCCGATGAGCACCGGGTTGTTCTTGGTGCGCCGCGAGAGGACCTGCATCACGCGGCGGATCTCCTCGTCGCGGCCGATGACCGGGTCGATCTTGCCGGCGCGCGCGGCGGCGGTCAGATCGCGGGTGAACTTGTCGAGCGCCTGGTACTTGCCCTCGGGGTCCTGATCGGTCACGCGCTGGCTGCCACGGACGTCCTTGATCGCGTTCTGCAGGGCGTCGGGGCGCACGCGGGCGCGCTCGAACAGGCCGGCTGCGTCCTTGTCGTCGCGCAGCATCGCGATCAGCAGGTGCTCGACCGAGACGAAGTCGTCCTTCATCGACTTCGCGTGGTCCTCGGCCCTGTTGAGGACGTTGAGCGTGCGGCGCGAAAGGCCGGGCTCGCTGCCGCCCTGGAGCTTCGGCAGCTTGTCGAGGTGCTCGGCGACGGTGCGCTCGAGCGCGTCGAGATCGGCGCCGGCCTTCTGCAGCATCGGCCGCGCGACGCCGCCCTCTTGACCGAGGAGGACGGCGACGAGGTGCTCGGGGAGGATCTCCGGGTGTCCGCGGCGCGCGGCGAGGCTCTGCGCCTCCTGGATGGCTTCGCGGGACTTGGTCGTCAGTCGGTCGATACGCATGGATCACTCCCCTGCGGTGAGCGCGGTCTTCGGCTCATCGGCATCGTCGAGAGACGGGGCGAGCACACGGCGGGCTCGCCCGGTCGCCCGGGTCGAGGCTCGACGGTCGTGTCGCTCCCCCTCTCGTCTGCTCCGGCACAGAGCGCCGGGCGCTGGGCAACGTAGGCATCGATCCCGACGGATCAAGCCCCGTGCCGAGCGCGTCTGCCCCGTTCCGGGCGCGCTCGCCTGCGGCGGACCTCTGCTACGTCTTCACGGCTCGGTCTTCTTGCCCGCGGCCTTCCAGCCCTTGATCCCGACCGGCATCACGAAGACCGAGCCGTACCCGAGCTTCTCCGCCGCGACCGCGGCGGTGTGGGAGGCCGTTCAATATTGGTTGGCGCAGTAGAAGACGAGCGTGGCCGCCTTGTCCTTCGGGAGGATGGCGGTAGTGACGCCCTCTTCGGGGACCCAGACGGCGCCCGGCACGTGGCCCTTGTCGTAGACCTCGCGCATGTTCGCGTCGAAGACGTGGAAGCTCGGGTCCTTGGCGACGATCCGCTTGTCGACCTCGTCGACCGTCATCGTCTTGAGGTGCGCGAGCTCGTCCTTCGGCTCCTCGGGCTGGGCGCTCGCGGAGGCGGCGACGGGCGCGGGAGCGGGCTCGGACTTCTTGGTGCAGGCGGTCGCCGACGACGCGGCGACGAGGGCGGACGCGAACAGGAGGGCGCGCATCTCGCGCAACCCTAGCACGGCGCTCGCGCTTCGCGGCGGCTCAGAAGAGCACCGGACCGCGGATGTTGCGGGAGGTCTGGGTGCGATCGCCGAGCTCGCCGTTCGCGTTGGCGCCCCAGCATTGCACCTCGCCACCGATGAGCAGCGCGCAGGCGTGCGAGCCGCCGACCGCGACCTGCGCCACCGATCCGAGCCCGGGCACGCGCGCGGCCTTGCTGCGCGAGGTCGTCGTGCCGTCGCCGAGCTGCCCGTGCTCGTTGGCGCCCCAGCACGACACCGCCCCCGAGTCGTGGCGCGCGCAGCTGGTGCGCTCGCCGACGGCGATCTGCACGACGTTCGAGAGCCCGAGGACGTGCGCCGGTCCGTCACGGCGCGTCGTGGTGCCGTCGCCGAGCTGACCGGCGTCGTTGTCGCCCCAGCACGCGACGGTGCCGGAGTCGAACCGCGCGCAGGCGTGCGACGACGAGGAGGCGATCTCGCGCACGTGCAGCAGCGAGGCGAGGCGGATCGGCGCGGGCTTGGCCGCCGTCGTCGTCCCGATGATGCCGTGCGCGTCGTCTCCCCAGCCGACGACCGCGCCCTCCTCGACGATCGCGAGACCGTGCCGGCCGCCGAGCGAGAGCGCGCGCGCGCCGGTGAGCGCGGGCACGACGACGGGGCGGAGCTCGCCGGCCGACAAGGTGCCGAGCGCGAGGCTCCCGCGTCGGTTGTCGCCCCAGCAGAGCGACTCGCTGCCCACGCGCGTGCAGGTGAAGTCGGTGCCCACGGCCACGTCGGTGGCCGCCTCGATGCCCGGATCGACCGACGCCGCCGTCGCGGGCTCGCGCGTGCCGTCGCCGAGGGCGCCGCCCTCGTTGGCGCCGAAGCACCTCAGGCGCCCGCTCTCGAGGCGCGCGCAGGCGTGCGTGGGACCGACCGCGAGCTGTACCGCACGCGCGATGCCGGCCACCGCGACCGGCGACGTTCGAGGCGCGTCGTCGTACCCGAGGCCCCAGCACTTCACGAGGCCGGAGAGCATGCGCGCGCAGCTGCGCTCGTAGGACAGGGCGAGCTCGGCGGCGGGATCGGGCGGCCCGGGGACGGGCGTGGTCGGGTCGGCGGCGACCGGCCCGGCGGCCGGCGAGGTGCCGTTCGCGGCGGGGGCCGGCAGGGCGCGCGCGCACGAAAGGCCGGCGCCCGCCGTCACGGTCAGAAGAACGAGAAGCTCGAGCCAGCGTCCCCGCACGCCGAAACTCCTTGGGGCCGAGAGCGACGAGCCCGACCGCGATCGGATACGACGCGTGACCGGCCGCGGCCTTGGGTACGAAGCTCAGGGTAGCGCAGCCACCGCTCGTGTCGACGTCTCACCGGTCGGGGAGATCGGCGACGCGCCGCGACAAATCGTGGAGCAGCGCCATCCCCGGCTCGACCTCGCCGTGCGCGAGGGCGTGCACCAGCCGCTGCGCCTCCGCGTTGATCGGGGGGGGGATGCCGTGCGCCCTGCCGCGGGAGACCACCTCGCCGTTGAGGAAGTCGACCGCCGGCGTGCGACCACGCTCGATCGCCGCGAGCATCGACGAGCGCATGCGCCGGTAGCGCGCGCCGACCGCGAGGAGCATCGAGTGCTTGGCCACGAGCCCCGCCGATCCACGCGCGCGGCGCTCGTCGGGGGTCAGCGCGATCCACTCGAGATCGATGGTGCCGCTCACCTTCTCGAGCCGCACGCGCTCGGCGCGCGCGACCGCGACCACCTCGGTCATGATCTCGAGCGCGAGCCGGCGCACGAAGCGGTGGGTCATCAGCGCGCCGAGGCGCGCGCCGCCGAGCGTGCCGAGCGTGGAGATCGCGCAGTTGATGGCCAGCTTGCTCCAGCGCGCGCCGGCGAGGTTGCGCGAGACGGTCACCGGCCCGATCGGCTCGAGGATGGCGTCGAGCTGCGACAGGCGCGGATCGTCGGCGCCGTCCATCCGGCCGATGGTGAAGCCGCCGGCGGAGGTGCGCTCGTAGACGCCGGGCTCGGGCATCGAGGCGCCCCACGCGATGACGGCGCCGACCACCCGATCGCGCCCCTCGCCCTCGGGGAACAGCCGCTCGATGCGCGACTCGCACAGGCCGTTCTGGAAGCAGACCATCGCGCCGTCGGGTCCCAGCAACCCCTGCACCGAGCGCGCCGCCTCCTCGACCTGCGGGGGCTGCGTCGCGAGCAGGATCCAGTCGAACGGCGCGGTGTCGTCGGGGAGCGAGGTGACGATGGTGCCGGGCACCGTGCGCGCGCCGTCGCTGCCGCGGAGGTGGAAGCCCTGCTGCTGCACGGCGGACGCGATCGCCGGGTTGGTCGTGAGCGCGACGACCTCGAGCCCGGCACCCAACGTGGTCAACGTGGTCAACGTGGAGGCGTGCTCCGAGAGCGTCGCGGCGACGACGCCGCCGATTCCGCCGCAGCCGACGACCAGCACTCGCCTGTTGCTCGTGGCGGAAGGGCGCATCGAGCCGAACTAGCACAGCTGCAGGCGTGTCGCGGCGCCCGCGCGCGACGACGCGGTGCAGCGTCGCGAAGGGTCGAGGAGCCGCGTGCTCTCGCCGAGCGATTCGTCAGGCTTCGTCGGCAATCAGTCGAAGTCGGGCCTCGGCAGCACGCGGTAGAGGATGATCGCGAGCAACACCGGCACGCCCACGTGGAACGCGAGCGTCGCGAGGCCCTCGGTCGGCCGCCGGAACAGCTTCCCCTCGAGGAACGGCTCGATGATGAAGTCGCGCGCGTGCGCCCAGAAGTTGAAGGGCAGGTACGGGTTGAGCAGCACCGCCAACGCCATGCCGACGACCGCGCCGAACAGCCCGGCGGCCCAGGGCCTCGCGGTGTGCCGCACCGCGAACACCGTCGGCGGGACGGCCAGCGCGAGGTACACGGCGCCGGTGGCGATCGGGTTGACGATCATGTCGCGAGCAACCTGCCAGCGAACGGGTGAGCCGTCCACCGCGGCATTTCGGAGTTGGAGCGCGGGTGTGCCATGATCTGCGGATGCGCTCCTCGGGCCTGCTTCTCTTGTTGCTCGTGTTCTCGCTCGGTTGCGGCGGCGCCGACAAGGCGGCGGTGTTCGAGGAGGGCGAACCCGACGCCGGGGCGGATGCCTCGTGGGATGCAGTCAGCTCCGACGACGGTTCGGTCGACGACGCGCTCCCGGAGGACGACGCCGGCGTCAGCCCCGACGCGCCCTTTCCCGACGGTCCCGCGCCGGACGCGGCCAAGCCCGACGTCGGGTCGGGCGAGGGCGGCACCTGTCCGCCGGGCGTCACCAGCGCGCCGCCGAAGTGTCCCACCGTGTGCAGCGCGTGCGACGGCGATCGCTGCGTCATCCGCTGCAGCGGGCCCTCCTCGTGCGGTGCGCGCCGCATCGACTGCCCGCCCGGCATGAAGTGCCGTGTCGAGTGCAGCGGCATCTCGTCGTGCGGCGGCCTCGAGCTGCGCTGCCCCGAGACCGGCGCCTGCGAGCTCCTGTGCTCGGCGACCAGCACCTGCGGCAACGTGCAGGTGCGGTGCCCGACGAGCGCGCCCTGCAGCGTGGCCTGCGGCGGTCTGTCCTCGTGCAACGGCGGGCAGGTGCAGTGCGGCGCCGGCGCGTGCACCGCGACGTGCGGCGCCCTCGGCGCGAAGCTCTCGAAGGTCGACTGCGGCCCGTCGTGCAAGTGCACCAACGGGTGCTGACGCGCGCGCGCCGCCGCTCGGCGAGCATCGAGGCGCGCCGGGTGGTTCAGAACGCGGCCCCGATCCAAGCGGCGGGCGCTTCGTCGAGGGGGTCGAGCGCTCAGAAGGTCTGGTCGGCGAAGTGGAAGAGCAGCCAGCGCGGCCTCCCGCCGCCCGGATCGAGGACGATCGCGCCGTCGGTGTTCGTGCCGTTGCGATGGATCTTGTGCGCGCTGGCCCCGCCGGAGCTCCACGCGTAGACGCTGACCTTCGTACCGAGGTCGATCGCGCTCTCGATCTCCTTCGACAACGGCAGCATCTCGTACGGCACGAACCCCGAAGGCCCCGCGTGCACGCCGAGCATCGACGCGTAGTCGAGCGCGACGCCCGGGTGCCAGCCCTCCGACCACGGGTCGACGGCCCGGTAGATGGCGCCGTTCATCTTCATCTGCAGCACCACGTGATCGTCGTTGGGCCACGCGCAGGTCGTGACCGTCGGCCCGACGATCGCCGTCACCGTGCCGTCGGCGCGCCCGAAGGAGTTGGTCAGCGTGGTGCCGAACTCGCTCGCGCACGTCGCCGACTTGTCGATCGCCGAGTCGATCGCGTCGGCCGCGCCGAGCGCGCCGTCGGCGTCGGCGACGCCGCTGTCGTCGGATGCCGGAGGCGCAGACGTCGGCGCGTCGGAGCCGCAGCCGAACAACGCCCCGAGCGCGAAGGCGAGGACGAGCCGATGGTGCATCGCCGCAGCGATATCACGGCGAGTCGCGCGGGTGATCCGCTCACGCCGCGCGAGGCGCTCGGCTTCGCCGTCGCTTCCATACGGCAGAGGCAGCGAGGAGCGCGAACACTCCGGCGGCCCCCGAAGACGGGGCGCCGCGCGTCGCCGTGCAGCCCGAGCTCTCCGGCTCGGCCACGCCGGCCGAGGCGGGCACGCACTTGCCGGCTGCCGTCGCGGTGTCGCACAGCGAACCGCCGACGCAGTCGGCGCTCGTCGCGCAGGAGGTCTTGCAGCCGGCCACGTCGCACGTGTACGGCGCGCAGTCGGTGGTGCGGCCGTCGCGTGCGGTCACCGTGTGGGCGCCGTCGCAGACGTTGTCGGTCCGCACCACGCACTCGCCCTGCGTCGCGCCAGACGCGATGGCGCAGCGGTAGTCCGCCGCGCACTCCGCGTCGGTCTTGCACGGCGCCTTGCCGCAGTCGTCGCTCGCACACACGTAGGGCTCGCAGCGCCGGGTCACCGCGGCGGGACACGCGCCGCTCCCGTCGCACGCCGCAGCCAGCGTGGCGACGCCCGCGGCGCAGCTCGGCGGCCGACACGAGACCTTGGCGCCGACGAAGCCCCCGCAGGTCGTACGCGCGACGCCGTCGCAGATCTTCGCGGCGCACGGGTCGGCCTCTCCCGGCGCGCAGGCGGTGCGCGCGCCGTGCGGCGGCCCCGACACCGGCACGCAGACGCCGAAGCTGCCCTCCACGTCGCAGGCCTCGCACTGGCCGCCGCACGCCGAATCGCAGCACACGCCGTCGACGCAGTGGCCGGTACCGCACTGACCGTCGCTCTTGCAGGGCGATCCCCGGAAGAGCGCGCAGCTCGCGGGATCGAGCTCGGGCGGCACGTCGCCGCAGGTCCCGTCGACGCCGGCGCCCTTCTTCGCCGCGGTGCACGCGCGACACCGCCCGTCGCAGGCGCCGTCGCAGCAGACGCCGTCCGCACAGAACCCGCTCGCGCACTCGGCGCCGACCTGGCAGCGCGCGCCCTGCACGGCGGGCTTGATCTCCACGAGCAACCCGTTGCTGATCGCGCCGCCGACGGAGACGAACAGGCGCCCGAGCCCCCAGAGCGGCGTCGACGGGACGGTCCAAGTCGCCTGAGCGTCGGTCCACGCCGACAGCGCGCCGAACGCGGCGCCGCTGCCCGAGAGGGGGATCCAGATCGCGCTCGGGGCGATCGCCGTCGACGAGCGCACCGTTCCGTTGCCCGAAGAGCGCGTCGGGGCGAGGGCGGTGCCCTTGATGGTGACGGACTCGCCCGCGGCGACGACCGCCGGCGCGCTCGCCAGTGTGGGCCGCTCGATCGACGGGACGCCGTCGTGCCAGAGCTCGGCGGTCGACAGCGGCACGTCGGCCACCACGGGGTACGTCCGGCGGGTGAACCCGCCGGCGACCAGCACCTGCCCGCTCGGGAGCAACGTGACCGCTGCTTCGTCACGCGTGGCGAGCGCCGCCGCCGTCGGCAGGACGCGGCCCGACGCCGGATCGAAGAGCTCCGCCGGGCCGGGGCCCGCGGAGCCCTCGCCGCCGAAGAGCAGGACGCGCCCGGACGGAAGGAGCGTCGCCGAGACCGCCGGTCGCTGCCTCGCGAGGGAGGCTCCGAACGACACGCTGCCGGTCACCGGATCGTAGATCTCGGTCGCGCGCGTCGTGCCGCCCGCCACGAGCACCTTGCCCGAGGGGAGGAGCACGCTGACCGCGCGGCTGCGCGCCGTGAGCGGAGCGGCGACGGTGGTGAACGTGCCGGTGCTCGGGTCGAAGAGCTCCGCGGTGGCCGCGCTCGACCCTCCGACGACGAACACCTTGCCGTTCCCGAGCAGCGCGGCGGTGTGATCGGCGCGCGCGGACGCCATCGAGCCGGTCGCGGCGAAGGTCTTCGTGACAGGATCGAAGAGCTCGGCGGTGGAGGTCGCGGCCGCGGCGACGCGGCCACCGGTCACCAGGATCTTGCCGTTGGTGAGCAGCGTCGCCGTGTGTCCGCGGCGCTCGGCCACCATCTTGCCGGCCGCCGCGAAGGTCGCGGCCTTGGGATCGTAGATCTCGGCCGCCGCGCCGGCGCCGTCGCCGGTCACGAGCACCTCGCCGCTGCGGAGCGAGGTGAGGGTGGGCCGGCCGCGCGCCGCCGCGAGGCTGCCGGTCGCCGACACTCCCTTGGCCGTCGGATCGAAGAGCAGCGCGCTCGTCGTACCGCCGCCGACCAGGAGCACCTTGCCGTCGGGCAGCGGTGCGCCGACGAACGGCGATCGCGTCGAGGGCAGGGCGGTCGTCGCGGTGAACGACGCCGTGGCCGGCAGCGCGAAGAGGTCCGAGCCGGGCTCGCCGCCGGTCACCAGCACGTCGCCCGAGGCGAGCACCACGGCGTTTGCCTCGATGCGCGACGTCGAGACCGTGCCGGCCGAAGCGAACGTGTTGGCCACCGGATCGTAGACTTCGGCCGAGAAGACCGAGGGCGGGGACCCTTCCAGGGAGGATGCGGCCGCGCCTCCCGTGACGAGCACGCGGCCGTCGGGCAGGAGCGTCGAAGCGTGGAAGGCGCGGGCCTCGGTCATCAAGGCGGTGGCGACGACCGTCGCGCTCGCCGGATCGAACACGAACCCCGCGTTGCTGCAGACGTTCGTCGAGAACTTCCACTGACAGCCGCCGGTGACGAGGACCTTGCCCGAAGGCAGTAGGGTCGCCGCCTGCCCGCTGCGCGCCGCGGTGTTGATGGTCGTGCCGGCGGCGAAGGTGTTGGCGGAAGGATCGTAGAGCTCGGTCGGGCCCGCCTCGGACACGACCAGGACCTTCCCAGACAGCAGGCGAAGGGCCACCGGCCGGCCGTGCGCGCCGGACATGGCGCCGCCCGCCTTCGACGTGCCTGCCGCGGGATCGTAGACCTCGCTCGTCGAGAGGGGGCCCACGTCCTGGCCGCCGAGCACCAGCACCGATCCGTTCGCGAGCACCGTCGACGCGTGCGACGCGCGGGGAGCGGCGAGGGCGCCGCCGGGATCGAACTTGTTTGCGACCGGATCGTAGAGCTCGACGCTCGACTCGACGCCGGCCGCGCTCCGCCCGCCGATCAGCGCGACCTTGCCGTTCGGCAGGAGGCTCGCGGTCGCGTCCGTGCGGGCGACCTTCGCGGTCGCCGCGGTGGCGAACACGCCGGTGGCCGGATCGAAGAGCTCCGCGGTCGCGGTGCCGCCTCCCGCGAGCAGGACCTTGCCGGTGCCGAGCGGGGTGCTGGTCCCGCCGACGCGGAGCGCGATCGGGTGGCCGGCCGAGATCCACGTCGGATCGATCGCGACGAGGCCCCGAGCCGAGTCGACACGGAAGTGGATTCGGCTGCCCTCGACGCGCGCGGAGACGCGATGCTCGCGCCCCTGCGTGTCCCAGGCCTTGTCGGCGTGGATGCGCGCCCAGGGGGCGCCTCGGTCGTCGCGCACCTCGACGACGGTCGTCCGATCGACCTCGAGCGGGCGGAGCGACCACTGCTGCGGGAGCGCGAGGTCGTAGCCCACGTCTTCGTCGGAGGGCGCGACGATGATGTCCTCGAGGGCGGCGCCGCGGGCGAACGTCACGGCGCGCACGCCGACGCCGGCGCCCCAGGTCACCGTGCCGGCCGAAGCCCCCGTGCCTGCGACGAGGCGGCCCTGGTCATGGGCCGACTCGATGCGTCGCACCCCGATGCGTCGGGCGGCGCCCTTCATGCCGAGCTCCATCGTGCCGTCGGCGGTGGCTGGCAGGTCGGCGGTGACGGCGAGGCGACCGGACGCGGCGATGCGGAAGCGCGCGCCATCGAGGAAGGCGGGCGCAGCGGCCGCCTGGGCGACCAGCGGCGAGAGCGCGGGGAACCGTGCGAGGAGCGGCGACGGCGCGGTGCCCGGGCGATCGTGCGGCTCCCGCGCGCTGCACGAGAGGTTGATCACGAGCAACAGGGCCGGGGCTCGAAGCAGGGAGGGGCGCACCGCCGCAGTCTCCTCGGTCGGTGCGAGGGCGCAAGGAGATAAGGCAGCCCCCAGACGGCCCGTCGCCTCAGCGCACCCAGACCTGGTGCAGCGTCGTGTGCGCGCCGCTGCCCGCCCAGTCGTCGCACTCCCAGCGTGAGCCGAGGGCGGCGACCGCGAAGTGCGCCACGGCGTACTCGAAGAAGGGGAACTCGGTCATGCGCAGGTCGAGCGCCGGGTTGAACGGCGGTGCGGGCGAGGAGCTGGTGCTCGCGGGTAAGCGCGCCGTGTGCCCTTCGAGCGGCGTGAAGCTCGTCTTCCACATCGCGTCGGCGTTGGTCGCCGACGGGACGCCGCGGACGTAGCTCACGGCGTCGGCGTTGCTCGTCTTGAAGTGGATGCGGCGCGGGTGGAGGCTCGTCGAGCAGAAGAAGCGCACGGTGTCGAAGGCCGCGAGCGACAGCAGCTGCGCGTTGCCGAAATGCGAGAAGCCGGTCGGGCTCGTCGGTCGCGTGCCGGGCACCTTCGGCGGGTTGGTCGCCGCGGCGTGCGCGTACGCGAGGACCAGCGTCCAACCGCCGCCGTCGGTGACCATGTCGCAGAAGGCGTCGAACGGCGCCGCCGGGCCGGCGCCGTCCGGATCGAGCGGGTAGACGCCGCTCGGGAGCGACGGGGAGAGCGCGTGCAGGGCCTTGCAGCTCGCCGCCGGGGCGACGGCCGTGTCGACGACCGCCGTGTCGACGACTGCGGTATCGACGACCGCGGTGTCGGCGACCGCGGTGTCGACGACCGCGGTGTCGACCGGTGCGGTGTCGACCGGTGCGGTGTCGACGACCGCGGTGTCCGCCGTGTCGACCGTGAGGCTGTCGACCGCCGTGTCGCGCGCCGTCGTATCCGGGAGCGTCGTCGTATCGGGGAGCGTCGTGTCCGTGCCGAGCGTGTCGGCGACCGTCGTGTCGGCGAGCGCGGTGTCGGCGAGCGCGTCCACGATGGCGGTGTCCGTCGCCGATGCGGAGTCGCGCTCCTCGCCCAGGAAGTCGCCGCTCGCCGTGCCGCTCGCATCGAGCGCGCAGCCGACCACGAGCGATGCGAGGAGTCCGACCGCACCGGCGAGCGCCCGCATCGAACCACCTTGCTAAGGCAGCCGTGCGCGCGACTCAAGCACCAGCGCCACGTCGATCGTGTCGGCTCGCACGAGCACGCGCCGATCACTTCGGCAGCGGATCGACGACGACGGTGTTGATCGTCCCGACGTTGCCGCCGCCCGGGTATGCGTAGCTCGAGTAGGTATCGGTCCCCCACACCATCAGCCCGAACTGGCCCTCGCTCTCGGCGACCTGCGGCCCATTCTTGCAGCTGCCGACGCCGACCTTGGCGCGGACCAGATCGACCGAGGTCGTCTCGTAGCGGCCGCTTCCGCCGATCGGCTTCCAGCCGGTGACGTTCCCGAGGCACTTGACGCTCACGTCTTTGAAGCCCGTCGGCCCCTTGACGCGCGTGAGCACGAGGTTGGTCGTCGAGTACGTCGGATCGGTGAAGAACACGTACTTGGTGAGGAACTGCGCCGGCGGCAGCATGTTGACGAACTCCTCGTCGCCGAGGACCGTCGCAGGGATGATCCCGATGGTCACCGTCGCGCCGGGGCGGCTGCCGCTCGTGACCGCTCCGCCGGGCATCATCTGCGCGACGTAGAACGGGTGATCGGCGTCCTGACTCTTGACCACGAACGGCACGGTCGCCTGGAACCCGGCGACGGCGCCGCGGGCGAGCGTCGTCGGCGCGCCGCTGACGGGCGGGTCGTACGTGAGCGTGGTGCCGTCGACCATGCCGACGATGCGATAGGGCACCGACTCGGGGGCGAGGTCCTTGCGGCGGGTGACGTACGGCGCCGGCGCGTACTCCGAACCGAGCGCCGCGATCGGCGGGACCATCTGATGGCCCGAGTCGCACCCGCCGCCCGTCGAGGTGGCGCTGCTCAGGCACAGGTACCCGGTGCCGCCGATGAACGAGATCGGTTTGTCGCTCGAGACGATGCTGCCGCTCATCTCGAGGCTCGGTTGCCACTGCACGTACTCGCCGGCGTTCAACGTGAACTTGGTCGCCGCGCCCTTGGCCGCCGCCGGGACGGAGCCCGCCGCGGGGAGGTTCTGCGTCGGGTTGACCTGGATGGTGGTGCCGTTCTCGGCGGCGACGACCTGACCCCACTGCGGGCCGTTCTTGCCGCCGGACGCCGGCGGCACGACGGCGACGTAGTTCGTGCCCCACGCGCTCGTCGGCAACAGGAGCTGCGCGCTCGGGAGGAAGGAGCGCGCGCCGCCGTACGGGAGGATGTCGTACGCGCTCACCGGCGCGTCGGTCTTGATCGCGAATGCCTGGCCCTTGCCGCTGCCGCTCACCGCGGTGCCGCCGGCGACGGCCTGCGCGACGGGGCACTTCAGCGCGTAGCCGCCGTTGGCCGAGCTCGGATCGCTCGACATGAAGAGCACCGCGACCTGCCCCGGCGGCAGGCCGGTGGCGGGCACGGTCGGCCACGCGGTCGCCTCGGCGCCGTCGCTCGGGATGCGGCCGAACTTGGTGACGTCGTAGGTCGCGCCGCCGCGCGTGACGGAGATCTTCACGGCCTTCGACCAGTTGTTCGCGAGGAACACCGCGAAGCAGGGCGGCGTGATGGTCGGGTAGAAGGACGGCGTGGCCGCGACGAAGTCGCACCCTACGTTGCCCTTGCCCTTGGCCGCCGCCTCACACGCGGGGATGCACTCGCCCTTGAAGCAGCCTTGATCGGACGGGCACTTCTTCTGCACGACGCCGGCTTCGTCGGTGACGCTCTGCAGGTCGCCGCTGCATCCGAGCGGTTTGGTCACGCCTCCCTCGAGGGACGAGTCGAGATCGAGCCCTCCGTCGAGGTCGAGCCCACCCTCGTCGCCGCCGCCGCCGCCACCGCCGCCGTCGTCGTCGCCGGGGAGCAGTCCCTCGTCGGTCGACTTGCTGGCGGAGCATGCGCAGAGGAGGGCGAGAGAAGAAGCCGCGAAGAAGGCGAGCGGACGCATCGCCGTCGAGTGTAGCGCCCGTCAGGCCGGCGCGCCGAGGAGCGTTCGTCGACCCGCGCCGACCCCGAACTGATCGCGCACCGACAGCGTGCGCACGACCTCCGCCGGTGTGCGCTCGCCGGCGACCAGCGCGCGGTAGGCGTCGAGGATGACGCGCGCCTCGCGCCGGCTCTCACGCACGAAGTCGACGCGGAAGCGGCGCACGCCGCGCGCGAGGAGCCCCGGGACGAGCGCGGCCGCGCTCTGCGGCTCGTGGTTGAAGATCGTGTTGCGACACCCCGCGTCGACGATCACCGGGTGCTCGTGGCCGAGGTGATCGCGCACGTCGACGCGGCGCTGCTCGCACGGCCTGCCGCAGGTGCGGTGGTCGCGCCCCTCGCTGAGCAGGTGAGCGTACAGGCAGTGCTCGGTGTGGAAGGTCGGGATGCGGTGGTGGACGACCACGGCGACGCGGCCGCGAGGGGTCGCCTCGACCAGGCCGAACAGCTGCTCGTCGTCGAGATCGAACGACGCGGTCACCACGTCGAGGCCCCGCGACAGGAGGTGTCGCGCCGTGATCGAGTTGGTGACGTTGAGGGAGAAGTCGCCGACGAGGAACGGGCGCGGATCGGCCTGCGTGAAGCGGGTGAACGCGCCCCAGTGGCGGACCAGCACGCCGTCGGGCGACAGCGCGCACCCCTCGGACGACGCGCCGATCAGGCGCGCGATGCGCTCGGTGATGCCCTCCTCGCCGGGCTTCTCGACGCGCAGGCCTCCCGCCACGACGCGGAGGCCGGCCTGCTTGGCGCGGGCGAACGCCTTGGAGAGGCCGACCAGCTCCATCCAGTCGAGCTCGACCTCGGAGACGCCGGCCTCGATCGCCGCGTCGAGCTGCTCGTCGGAGCGACAGAGCGGGACGACGATCGGCGCCTCGTCGCGCGGGG
Source organism: Deltaproteobacteria bacterium (assembly GCA_016182965.1). GTDB lineage: Bacteria > Myxococcota_A > Polyangia > Polyangiales > JADJMO01 > JALHOE01. Next base: position 14,149 of record JACPFM010000066.1, read on the forward strand.
AGACCTCGGGGATCGACGCGCGCACCCGCGCGATCGCCTCCTTTGCGACCTCGCGCGTCGGATCGTCGATGCGCGCGGCGAGCGCCTCGACCAGCGCGCGACGGAGCGGCTTGAGCTCGGAGATCGGCAGGTGCAGCCCCGGCGACAGCGACGACGCGTCGAGCCGCGCGAGGTGGAACGGCGTGCCGCCGAGCGCCCCGAGCTTGTCGCGCAGGGTGGGCTCGTCGAGGCCGCGCGCCGAGGCGCGCGACAGCGTGGCCTCGCTCTCGGCGGCGGCGGTCAGCGCGCGCACCGCGGCGGGCAAGGGGCGATCGCCGAGCACGCGCGCGTGGACGCGCAGCGGCGCGCCCTCGCGGCCCGACACCCCGAGCACGAGCGGGATGCGCCCGTCGGGGGCGGTCTCGACGACCCGGTCGGCCGCGCGGGCGACCGTCGGATCCTGGGTGATCCACACGCGCTGCCCGACGCGCACCCGCGACAGGTCGGGGCCGGGATCGCCGAAGCCGAGGACCCACGCGCGGCCGCCGCCGGCTCGCGGTCGAGGCTCGGCGCGGAAGATCGGGCCGCCCGGCTCCTGCTTGTCCTCCGGCTCGCCGGCGTCGAACACCACGCCCATGCCCGGGCGCGGCGCCGGCGTCTCGATGCGCGGGCCGCTCGCGGCCTCGGCAGACCCGCCGAGGATCGGCAGCGACACCTTGGTTGTGCCCTGCGGGCCCGTGCGCTCGCCACCTTTGGCCAGGGCGCCGGTCCACGGCCGTCCCTCGCGATCGTCGGGCTCGACCTGCACCTCGCCGCGTCGGACCTGCGTCACGCGCCCGAGCAACAGCCCGCGGTGCTTGGGGAAGCGCCCCTCGACGAGCGTCTGGTGATCGGAGCCGACGAGGAACCCGTCGCCGAAGCCGCGCGTGTACGAGAGGCCCATGCCCTGGAGATCGGCCGCGAGCCGAGCCTCGGCCTGCTCCTCTGCGCCGTCCCCTCGGCGCGAGACGATCGCGTCGACCCACCGACGGTACCCCGCGGTGGCCGTGGCGACGTACTGCGGACCCTTCTGGCGGCCCTCGATCTTCAGCCCGTGGACGCCGATCGCGGCGAGCTCGGGCACGGCGCGGGCTCCGGCGAGGTCCTTCGGCGACAACAGGTACTTCACGTCGCCGAGATCGCGCTCCTGCCCGTCGACGAGGAGCGCGTAGGGCATGCGGCAGGACTGCGCGCACTGACCGCGGTTGGCCGAGCGACCGCCCCACGCCTCGCTGGTGAGGCACTGGCCGCTCCACGAGACGCAGAGCGCGCCGTGCACGAAGACCTCGAGCTCGAGATCGGTCTCGGTCGAGAGGGCGCGGATCTCGTCGACCGACAGCTCGCGGGGCACGACGAAGCGCGTCGCGCCGAGGTCCTTCGCGAACTGCGCGCCCTGCGCGCTCGCCACCGTCATCTGCGTCGAGGCGTGCACCTCGAGCTCGGGGCACAGCGCGCGGGCGAGCAGCGCGACGGCTGGATCCTGCACGATGATCGCGTCGGCGCCGGCCGCGGCGACGCCGCGCACGATGCGCTCGACCTCGGAGAGCTCGGGCTCGAACACCAGCGTGTTCAGCGTCACGTACGCCTTGGCGCCGGCGCGGTGGACGCGCGCGACGACCGAGCGCAGCTCGGCGAGCGGGAAGTTCTGCGCGCGGGCGCGCGCGTTGAAGCCGTCGTCGAGCCCGAAGTACACGGCGTCGGCGCCGGCCGCGAGCGCGGCGCGGAGCGCGGCGAGATCGCCGGCCGGCGCGAGCACCTCGGGGCGGATGGGCCTCTCGCTCGAGCCCGAGCTCGGGGCCGGGCTCCTCGGGCTGTCCTGCGCCATGGTCGCGTGCGTGTAGCACGGAGGTTGCGCCGTCGCCCCGGACGGGCGACACCGACCCCGCCATGTGGACGCCGCCGCAGCGCATCCGTCACGCCCTCCCCGTCGTGCGCTGGCCGACGGCCGAGGAGGCGGCGGCGTCGCGGCTGTTCTCGCCGTTGACGCTCCGGTCGGGCCTCGGCCTCCGGCATCGGAGCTGGGTGCCGGCGATGGTCCCGTGGCGCGCGACCGAGGACGGCCTCGTCACCGACGAGGTGCTCGAGTGGTACGGCCGCTTCGCGGAGGGCGCGCCGGCGGTCATCGTCATCGAGGCGACCGGCATCCGCGACGTGCCGAGCGGGCCGCTGCTGCGCATCGGCCACGATCGCTTCGTGCCCGGGCTGTCGCGGCTGGTCGAGCGGGTGCGCCAGCGGAGCGGCGGGCAGACGCGCCTGTTCGTCCAGCTCATCGATTTCCTGCGCATCCGTCGGCGCCCCGATCGCGCGAGGTTCCTCGAGCGCTTCCTCTCGATCACCGACGAGCACCGCGCCCGACTGCAGCTGCCCGCCGCGGCCGAGGCCGAGGTGCGGGCGGCGCTCGTCGCGCTCGCCGCGCGCGACGAGGCGGCGTTCGAGGCCGTGCTGTCGCCGCGAGAGCTCGAGGCGCTCCGCTTCGGCGATCGCGAGCGCGTCACCGACGTCGAGCAGCCGCACGTACGCGAGCTGCCGCGGGTGCTCCCGGCGCTGTTCGCCGACGGCGCCGCCCGCGCGAAGGACGCCGGCTTCGACGGCGTCGAGCTGCACTACGCGCACGCGTACACGATGGCGTCGTTCCTCTCCGCGCGGAACACGCGCGCCGACGGGTACGGCGGCGCGCGCGAGCACCGTGTGCGCTTGCCGCGCGAGGTCCTCGCCGCGGTGCGCGATCGCGTCGGCGCCGGGTTCACGGTCGGGTGCCGCATGCTGTGCGACGAGATCATCGAGGGCGGCAGCGGCGTCGACGACGCGTCGTATTTCGGCGTCGAGCTCTCGCGCGCGGGCCTCGATTTCCTCTCGCTCTCGACCGGCGGGAAGTTCGAGGACGCGAAGCAGCCGAAGGTCGGCGAGGCCGCGTATCCGTACACCGGGCCGAGCGGCTACGAGTGCATGCCGACGGTGATCAGCGACGAGCGCGGACCGTTCGCGCGCAACGTCGGAAGGCAGGCGCGGGTGCGCGCCGCGCTGCGCGAGGCCGGGCTCGACACCCCGGTCGTGGTCGCCGGCGGCATCCACGCGTTCGAGCAGGCCGAGGCGATCCTCGCGCGCGGACAGGGCGATCTCGTCGCGGCCGCGCGGCAGTCGCTCGCCGATCCCGACTGGTTCGAGAAGCTGCGTCGCGGCCGCGGCGCCGAGATCCGGCGCTGCCTCTACACGAACTACTGCGAGGCGCTCGACCAGCGACACCGCGCGGTCACCTGCCAGCGCTGGGATCGCGAGGCGCTGAACGAGCCTGGGGCGAGCAAGACGGACGGTGGGCGGCGGCGGCTCACCGCGCCCGCATGGAAGCCCTGAGAACTCGGGCACCACGTCGCGGCGGCCCGGTTCCTGCTGCACCACGACACCCGCGCGGAGGGCGCGGGCAGGAGGGGGACATGGCGAAGTTCATGGACGTGCACCACGGGATGCAGGGCGTCACGCCGGAGCAGCTGCGCGCAGAGCACAAGAAGGATCTGGAAATCGAGGCCACCGAGGGCGTCCACTTCATCAAGGCGTGGGCGGATCCGAAGAGCGGCAAGGTGTTCTGCCTCGCCGAGGGGCCCAACGCCGAGGCCGTGCGCCGCGTGCACGCGCGCGCCGGTCATCCGACCGACGAGATCTACGAGGTGCCGATCGAGGTCGAGTGAACGCGCTCGTGCGGGCGGTCACGCGAGCGTGGCCGCCCGCCGCGACGAATAGTGGACCGAGCTCCGCTCGACCGCGGCGGGCGGCTCGGTAGAAGATGTGTCGGATCGTATCGACATAGTGGAATAGGCCAACGCGCAAGGCTTGATTCCTGCACCCCAAGCGCAGCATCGTGTGCTGCGCGCACAGCGCACACCCGCGAGTCGCCGCTGCCCTCTGGCGGACGCACTCCGCGGAGAGGGAGGCGACGGGGGATGGCTGCGGACGACATACCGATGCTCGCCCCGGCGGCCCAAGCCATCATCGAGGCCGCGCCCGACGCGATGGTCATCACCGATCGCTTCGGCCGCATCGTCCTGGTCAACGCACAGGTCGAGCGGCTGTTCGGCCACACGCGCGCAGCCCTCATCGGACGCGAGGTCGAGGTCCTGGTGCCCGAGCGATTCCGCAGGGTCCACCCCGAGCATCGGCGCCGGTACTTCGACGCGCCGCGCACGCGAGCGATGGGCGAAGGGCGCCTCGAGCTGTACGGTCTGCGCTCCGACGGGACGGAGTTCCCGGCCGACATCAGCCTCAGCCCGCTTTCGACCGATCGAGGTCTGATGGCGATCACGACCATCCGTGACGCCACCGCCCGCAAAGACGCCGAGGCGGAGCGGATCCGGCTCGCGCAGGCGCAGGAGGCCGTCCGCGTTCGCGACGAGTTCCTGTCCATCGCGGCGCACGAGCTGCGTACGCCGCTCACGGCGCTGACGCTGCGGCTGCGCAACCTCGAGCAATGGCTCGGGCGCGCCCCGAACGGAGGCCTCGACGGGAACGTGCTGCCGCAGGTCGATCGCGCCATCCGGCAGGCCGGTCGGCTCGCCGATCTCGTCGACACGCTGCTCGACGTCTCGCGCATCATCGGCGGACGCCTCGCCATCCAGCCCGAGCCGACCGACCTCTCCGAGATCGTCAAGGAGGTCGTCGAGAGCTTCGTGGACCAGGCGCGCACGGTCGGCAGCTCGTTGGCCGTCGAGGTCCCCGAGCGGCTCGTCGCCGACGTCGATCGGTTCCGCGTCGAACAGGTGCTCACGAACCTCCTGACCAACGCGACCAAGTACGGCGGCAGCAAGCCGATCGAGGTGCGCCTCGCGCAACGTGACGGTTTCGCGGAGATCGCGGTCCGCGATCACGGCATCGGCATCAAGCCCGCCGACACCGCGCGCATCTTCGAGAAGTTCGAGCGCGCGGTGCCGAGCCGCGGCTACGGCGGGTTCGGGCTCGGGCTGTACATCACCCGCCACCTCGTCGAGGCGCACGGCGGCACGATCCGCGTGCAGAGCGAGCCGGACAGCGGCTCCGTGTTCACCGTGTGCCTGCCGCTCCATAGGGCCAAACCGCTCGAAGACCAGTGACCGCGACCATTGCCGGTCACGCCTCGTGGCTCTCGCGTGGCTGGTCGAAGGTCGAAAGTCGAAGGTCGAAGAGGAGCTTGAAGGACGGGGCCGCCTTCGACCTTTGACCTTCGACCTTCGACCTGGCGGAGACCAGCCGATCACCGGCCGCCGAATCAGCGGAGCCGCGCGACGCCGCGCACCGTCTCGCGCACGATGGGGAGCGCGCCGCGCATGCTCTCGCGCGTGAGCGACTCGAAGCGGAACCCCGCTCGTTCGAGGGCGACGTGCGTCCTTCGCGTGAGGTGACAGCCGCCGGCGATCGGCGTCCACAGCGGCTCGAGCGCGCGCTGGGCGAACCGCCGCAGCGGACGCTGTTCGGAGGCGACGTGCTCGACGAAGACGAGCTTGCCCTCCGGACGCAGCACGCGCCGGATCTCCGCGATCGACCGCTCCAGATCGCGAACGGTGCAGAGCACCAGCGTGGAGACGACCACGTCGAAGGCGGCGTCGGCGAACGGCAGCGCCTCGGCGGCCGCGGGCACGACCTCGATGCGCGCGTCGCCGCGCACGCGATCGCGCAGCCTCCGCGCCATGGCCGGATCGGGCTCCGCCGCGACGACGTGGTCCACCTTCGGCGACCAGAACGGCACGTTCGCGCCGGTGCCCGCGCCGAGATCGAGGACCTCGCCCTCGACGTCGGCGAGCAGCGCCTTCCGCCAGCCGCCGAGCACCTCGCGCTCGGCCCGCTCCATGAAGCCGTCGTAGAACCCCGCGAACCACCAGCCCATCGGGGTGCTCACGCCTGCAAGGTGAGCGCGCCGCGGTGCAGCTCGACGCGCACTGGCAACCCGCCGAGCGGCTCGCCGTCGATGTCGTTGAGGAACACGTCGCGGGCGTCGTCGTTCTCGAGCTCGAGCTCGATGGCGTCGCACGGGAAGTGCTCGACGCCGCGCTCGCGGAGGTGGGTGCCGTCGTAGATCTTGCTCGAGTAGGCGACGAAGCCGAGCTTGCTCGCGGCGCCCATGCTCACCACCTCGAAGCGACCGTCGTCGGGCTGGGCCATCGGCGCCACGTGCATGCCGCCCCCGAAGTAACGGCCGTTGCAGATGGCGATCATGTACGTGCGCAGCCGGCGCTCCTCGGAGGTGCCGCTCGAGTGGATCTTCGCGTGCACGCGCCCCTCCTTGCACCGTGCCAGCGCGCCGACCGAGGCGCCGAGGTACGCGAGCTTGCCGCCGAGGAACGCCGGCGCCTCGGCGACGTACCGATCGACGAGCCCGCCCATCCCGCAGGAGAGGATGTTCACGAACCAACGCGTCTTGTCGCTGCCGTCGCGATCGCGGTAGTGCACCCTGCCGACGTCGATCTGGCGGGTGCGCCCGCCGGTCAGCGCGGCGAGGTAGTGATCGAGGCGGTGCTCGATGCCGAGCGTCTTGCGGAAGTCGCCGCCGGTGCCCTGCGCGATGAGCCCGACGCGCACCTTCCGGTCGGACGGCTCGTCCATCACGCCGTTGACCACCTCGTGGAAGGTGCCGTCGCCACCGACGGCCACGATGAGCGCGTGGCCGTCGCGCACGCCCTGCCGGGCGAGCTCGATGGCGTGGCCGCGGCGCTCGGTGAAGGCGACGCGCACCGGCCCGAGCGCCTGACCGATGGTCGCGCGCAGCGACTCGAACGTCTTGCCCGTCTTGCCGCCGCCGGACGCGGGGTTGACCACCAGCAACGGACGACCGGGCACGTCGAGCATGGCGCGGCAGCATACACCGGGCGGCGCGTCGGTCGCGATCGCGATATGTTGTCGGCATGCAGCGCTCGATGCGTTCAATCGCGACGATCGTGCTGGCCGCGACGCTCGGGAGCGCGCTCCCGACGGCGATCGCGCGCGCCGATCGGCCGAAGGAGCAGGAGGAGCCGCCGCCGCCTCCGCCGCCGCCGCCGCCTCCGCCGGTGACGCCTCCGCCGGTGACGCCTCCGCCGCCGGTGTACGTCCCCGCGCCGCCGCCGGTCACCGCGCCGGCGCCGGGAGTGACCGCGAAGGGCGAGGTGGTGGTGACGCCGCCGATGACCGCCACGCCGTCGACGCCCGGCGGACCGGTGATCACGCCGCAGGGCGTGCCGATCGTCATCCGCAACACCGTGGCCGGCATCGAGCACCGGCTCGTCACCGTCGACGGCATGGTGCTCGGATCGTGCATGGGCAACTGCACGTTCCAGGTGCCGCCGGGCAGCTACTTCGTCGAGTCGGGCGAGACCGACGATCTGCGGTCGGGCCGCAAGAAGTTGATCGTCAGCGGTCCGACGCTGGTCGACATCGATCCGGGCTCGAAGTCGCAGCGCACGACGGGCCTCGTCCTCGGCATCACCGGGCCGGTGCTCCTCTTCGTCGGGATGTTCGGCACGCTGATCGTGGCCGCCCAGCGCTCGAGCATCGAGACCGACTGCGACTTCTCGGGCCGCCGCTGCAACGAGAGCAAGCCCGACTACACGCCGTGGGTGCTCTCGCTGGTGGCCGGCCTCGGCGCGACGACCGCGGGCTGGATCATGTTCGGCACCTCGGGCACCAAGATGAAGGCGAGCGGCTACGCGCCGTCGGTCTCGGTGTCGCCGACGGTGGGGGCGGGGACGGTGGGGCTGACCGTGTCGTTCTGAGAGTCGTCAGTCGTCAGTCGTCAGTCGTCAGCCGTCCGTCTGTGCGACCTGGCGGCGTGCGGAGCCTGTGACTTCGTAGGTCGAAGGTCGAAGGTCAAACGTCGAAGGCCGCCTCGCCGCTGGTCCTCCGCGTGCGACCTGGTCGCGGATCCGCGCTTCACCGCCGTCACCTTCGACCTTCGACCAGCCCGCACGACCTGTCGGCACCAACGCCGCCAAAGCGCTCCACGAGGCGCGCGGCCTCGCCTTCGACCTTCGAACCAGCCGACGAGGACGCCGACGCATCCCGACTGGTCCGGGCGCCTCGCAAGGCGTGTCAGCCTGAAGACTGACGACTGACGACTGACGACTGCGGATCAGCGCACCGCCCAGAACCCCCGGCGCGTACCGAGATCGCTCGGCTTGTACAGACCGACGCAGCCGCACGACAGATCGTCGTTCGTGTCGAAGCCCGGATCGAAGTGGTAGCCGTCGCCCTGCGGCACGTCGAGGCCGAGGTTCGCGTCGACGCCGGCGCTCGCGGTGCACGTGGAGTCGGGCTCGCCCCAGACCGTGTAGCCCTTCGCGTCGACCGACACGCGCGTGCGCGCGGAGAAGAGCGTCTCGGAGTCGGCGCAGCTCAGCGGCGAGCCGGACACGCCCGTCGGCACCACCGTGAACGTGCCGGTGCCCACGGTCGTCGTCGCCGACAGCGTCAGCTTGCTCGCGGCGGCGATGAAGCCGGGCGTGGTGTAGGCGGCGACGAGGATCTCCTTGAACGAGACGAGGCTCTGCACGCTGCCGGGCAGCTGCCAGTCGGCGGTGAGCGAGGGGAGGCTCGAGCCGCACGCCGGCGCGTCGCTCTTGAGGCGGTGCGCGCAGGTGCCGCTGGCGATCGTGACGTCGCCGTTGATCGAGAAGAGCGTCCAGCCGCCGCCGTCGGTGGTCATGTCGCAGTAGACCTGCGTGCTCGTCGTGCCGTTGGGCGAGATGACGTACACGCCGCTCGGCGTGGTCGGCGCGGCGACCTTGAGATCCTTGCAGCTCCTCGCGCGGCACAGCCCCGAGACGCAGGTGCCGGTGAGGCAGTCGCTGCCGGTGGTGCACGCCTTGCCGTCGCTGCACTTGGCGCAGGTGCCGCCGCCGCAGTCGACGTCGGTCTCCGCGCCGTCCTTGGTGCCGTTGGGGCAGTCGCCGACGCACGTCGCGGCGGCGCCGCCGACGCTGGTGCACCGGTTGGCCTTGCAGTCGAGGTTCACCGAGCAGCTCTTGCCCGCGCCGCACTTGGCGCAGGTGCCGCCGCCGCAGTCGGTGTCGGTCGCGGTGCCGTTCTTCACCGCGTCGCTGCAGCTCGGCGCGACGCACGTGGCCGAGGTGCACGTGTTGCTCGTGCAGTCGCTGCCGACCTTGCAGGCCGCGCCGTTCGCGCAGGCGGGGCAGGCGCTGCCGCCGCAGTCGACGTCGGTCTCGGTGCCGTTCTTCAGCTTGTCGGTGCACGAGGGCGCGGTGCACACGCCGCCGGTGCACACGCCGCTCGCGCAGTCGCCGGCGACGCCGCACATCTTGCCGAGCGCGCACTTGGTCGTGCACGAGCCGCCGCAGTCGGTGTCGGTCTCGGTGCCGTTCTTCGCGCCGTCGGTGCACGACGGCGCCTTGCAGATCCCGAGCGAGCAGACGCCGCTCGTGCAGTCGGCGGCCGCCTTGCACTTCTTTCCGTTCGCGCACGCGGTGCACAGGCCGCCGCAGTCGACGTCGGTCTCGGTGCCGTCGAGCTTGAGGTTGCCGCACGACGAGCTGCAGATGCCCGCGCTGCAGAGCGCGCTCCGGCAGTCGTTGTTGGAGTCGCAGGTCTTGCCGTTGGCGCAGTCGGCGCAGTAGCCGCCGCAGTCCACGTCGGCCTCGTAGCCGTTCTTGATGCCGTCGCTGCACGACGACGCGGCGCACTTGCCGCTGACGCACTTGAGGCTCGCGCAGTCGGCGGCCACGTTGCACAGCTTGCTGGTCGCGCACTTCGGGCAGGAGCCGCCGCCGCAGTCGATGTCGGTCTCGCTGCCGTTCCGGATCTTGTCGCTGCAGCTCGCCGACACGCAGATGCCGCCCGTGCAGGTCGACGACTGGCAGTCGAAGGCCGACGTGCACTTCATGCCGTCGGTGCACTTGATGCACTTGCTGCCGCCGCAGTCGACGTCGCTCTCGTCGCCGTTGTGCGCCTTGTCGTCGCAGCTCGCGCCCACGCACTTGCCGCCGCTGCACGAGCCGCTCGTACAGTCGGCCGGCGCCTTGCAGCCGCCGCCGTCGGCGCACTTGGGGCAGGCGCCGCCGCAGTCGACGTCGGTCTCGTCGCCGTTCTTCGACTTGTCGGTGCACGACGGGGCGCCGCACACGCCCGCGGTGCACACGCCGCTCGCGCAGTCGGCGCCGTTGATGCAGGTGCGCCCGTCGCCGCAGCGGGGGCAGGAGCCGCCGCCGCAGTCGACGTCGCTCTCCTCGCCGTCGAGGATGCCGTCGAGGCAGCTCGGGCCCTCGGGCGCGTCTTCCTCGAACCAGGTGTCCTCGTCCCAGGGAGGGGTGATCTCGCCGCCGGTGTCCTTCTTGGGTTTCTCGGGCGCCTCGCCGCCTTCGGGGGCGGAGCAGGCCACGAGGGCTCCGCCGACCAGGAGGGTGCCGAGCCGTGCAAGCAAGCGCATGGGCGGGATCTTGATGCACGGCGGCCGGGACGCAAATCGGCGCCGCCGCCTCGCCGGCGATTACGTCTTCGCACGAGGCCGGGGTGACGCACGTCATCGGCAGGCGCGAGGCCCTGCGTTCGGTTCGCCCTGGACAGTCCGATGATCGGGGCGCGGGGGAGCGGCCCCGCAGGGGTCGCCGGAGCGTGGCCGGCGAGGCCGGTTGGTGCGCTCGCGTCGCTGCGCCTGCGTCATCCGAGCAGGCGCTTCTTCGCCGCGTGCTGCACGGCCGTGCGAGTCCGCGCGTCCTTCGCGATGCGGCGGAGCTCCGTCGGGCTCACGTGGCAGAGCAACGCCATCGCGAGCGGTAGCGGCGTCCTCGGATTCCGCACGAGCGCGGCTGCCACGCGTGGATCCTCGGCCCACTCGCTGCGCGCGGCGATCTCTTCGAGGTGGGCCGCGCGCAGCGTCTCCATCGCCGCGTACACCGCGACCTCCTCGGGCGGGAGGCCGGGATTGGTGAGGACGAACGACTGCAGCCTCGCATCGGATCCACGCATCAGGAGCGTCCGCTCCTCGCGCGTGCCGTGGAGCGCGATCTTGACCAGCTCGGCCGGGCTCGCCTCGCGGATGCGCGTCCGCGCGTCGCGTGGGGGCGCGACGGCCGCGGCGGGCTTTCGCTTCGACTTCGGAGGCGCGGACATGCCCTGCGAAGGCGGCCCCGCTGCGACAGGGGCTTCGCGGGCGCGGGTGAGGAGCGTGAAGAGGGCCTCGTTCGTGTCGAAGCGCACGCCCACCCCCGATCCGGGGAACAGCTTCGCGACGCGGCCGCGGACGGTCGCCGCGCCGACGCGTTCGAGCTCGATCTCGAGCTCGACGTCGTCGCCCAGGTTCACGCCCTCTGGGATGTCGCCGCGCACGAGGAGCGTCCCGCGGACCATCTGCGCGCGATAGGCGGCGAGGAGGTCACGCCCGTTGGAGTAGCGGACCCGGAGGCGCACGGCTCGATCCATCCTACGGGTGAGGCGGGCCGACCGTCGAGCCGATCGCCGCCCGAACCATCAGACGTCCGCCTCCGGCCACACCACCCCGCGCGCGCGGAGGTCTTCGACCGTGTCGAGGAGCGTGACCATCGGATCGCGCGCAACCCAGCCGAGCACGCGCTCGGCGCGCGACGCGTCGAGGTACCAGTAGAACTGCGCCATGTCCAAGCTGATGGGATCGACCGGCATCGCGAGGCCCAGGCGGCGCATCGCGTCTTCGATCACCTTGGCGCCGGTGCGCGCCACGTCGACCGGCAGGCGGGGCATCGGCAGCCACGGACCGCGCACGCCGGAGACGCGCTCGAGCCGCCCGAAGAACTCGCGCAGCGTGAGGTTGCAAGCGCCGACGAGGTACCGCTCGCCGGGGGTGCCCTTGTCCATCGCGAGGCGCATCGCCTCGGCCGCGTCGCGCGCGTCGACGTAGGAGATGCCGCCGGGCGGCACCGCCGGGATCTTCTTCTCCATGAAGAGGCGCACGTCCTCGGTCGAGGAGCCGCGCAGATCGCCCGGGCCGAGGAGCAGCGTCGGGTTCACCGAGACGACCTCGAGATCCGGGCCGTTCGCCTCGAGCGCGGCGCGCTCGGCGAACAGCTTGGCGCGGTAGTAGGGCCAGCGGTTGATGATGCCGATCGGCGTCTCGTCGGCCTCGGTGCCGATGTGATCGGGATCGTCGCTCACCGCGACGGTGCCGCTGGTCGACGCGTGCACCACGCGCTTGCTCCCGGCAGCGCGCGCGGCGGCGAGCACGTTCCTGGTCCCGCGGACGTGCACGGCGTGCAGCGCCTCGGCGTCGTCGGCCTTGCGCGAGACGAACCCCGCGCAGTGGAAGACGCCCTGACACCCCGTGACGGCATCGGCCACGCTCGCCTCGTCGAGCACGTCGCCGCCGCGGGCGATCGCGCCCGCGTGGAGCCCCTCGGGGTTGCGCGCGAGCGCGACCACGTCGTGGCCGTGGGAGAGCAGGTTCGAAACGAGGTGCGCGCCGAGGAAGCCCGTCGCACCGGTCACCAGATATCGCGCCACGTCGCCCTCAACCGAGCTGGAAAGCCTTCTGGAACGTCATGAGCAGGCCCACGTCGTTGGACTTCACCGCGCCGCTCATGAACTCCGCGGGGCCGGGGACGTAGGCCTCGCGGACGATCTTCGTGAAGATCTCCTGCGACGTCTTGAGCACGCAGTCGGCGGTGCCGCTGTCGGGCTTGCCCTGCTTGATCTCGCAGTTGGCCGGATCGACCTTCACCGTCCACTTGGCGAGCGCGTCGTTGCCGAGCGTGAAGTAGAACGACACCGGCCCGGGGACCTGCCCGGGCTTGAACTTCGTCTCGAGCTCCCCGAACAGGCTGACCAGCGGGTGCGGGCGCTTGCCCTCGAGCTCGTCGAGCGAGCGGACGCGCGACAGATCGAGCACCTTGCCGTCGCGGAGCGTGACCACCGCGGTGCGCAGGATCTTGGCGACCTCGCGCGCCGCGTCGCTCGACGACATCCCGGTGGTGAGGCGCCGCAGGTCCTTGATCTCGAGCGGCGGGCCGATGCGCGCGACGATCTCACGCCTGGTCGGCAGGACCGCGCCCTTCTTCATCGCCTCGAAGGTGCCGCCGAGGTAGATCGGCAGCAGATCGACCGAGTGGGTCAGCGCGAGGTAGCCGACGAGCGCCTTGAACTCCTGGACCTCGCCGTCGGTCGAGCGGGTCGCCTCGGGGAAGATCAGCACCGTCTCGCCGCGATCGATCACCTCGCCGGCCTGCCGGATCGCCGCGCGGATCTGCTTGCGATCGAGCGCCACCAGGTTGGTGAGGTTCTCGAAGTACGTCTGCACGACGCCGCCGCCCTCGAAGAAGTAGTCCTGGGCGGCGAGCGAGACCATGTTCTCGCCGTACGATCCGAGCGCGTATTTCACGAACCCCATGTCGAGGTGCGACGCGTGGTTCGACACGACGATCGTCGGCCGGTTGTGGGGGATGAACGCGCGGCCGGTCACCGTCGGCCGCATCACCCGATCGTAGAAGCCCATCTGCAGCCGGCCGAGCAGCCCCTTGGCGGCCTCGCGGACCGGCTCGGGGAGCCTGGGCACGTCGTCGCCCTTCTTCGCCTCGGCGCGCCCTTCGATCATCTTGGTGCGCGACTCGCGCACCTGGCGATTTCCGAGCAGGTGCTCGACGTCGTCGACCGTGCGGCACGCGGTCAGCGCCGCCGGCTCGATCGCGCCGTAGCGGCTCTCGAGCGCGCCGAGCAGCTCGGTGAGCGTGAGCGAGTCGAACGACAGATCGTCCTGCAGCGTGGAGTGCGCGTGGATCTGGGCGACCGGCCTGCCGAGGACCGCCGAGATGGCCACACGCACCGGCGACGTCGCGCCGTCGGCCTCCGCGGGCCGCGCCGTCGCGGCGACCAGGCGGCCGAGCAGCGCGCGGACCTCGGGGCGCTTCACCTTGCGCGTCGCCGTGCGGGGCAGGGGCGCGTCGAGCAGGTGCACGATCGACGGCTGCATGTGGTACGGCAGCTTCGCGATCGCCTCGCGGAGCGCGCGCTGGGCGCGATCCATGCGCGCGCTGCGATCTTCGGTCTCTCCGGCGGCGGGCGCGGCGGGCGCGGCGAGGCACGCGACGCGCTCGGCGCCGCCGGCCCCCTCGAGGCCGACGATCGCGAGCTCCTCGATGTGCTCGACCTTGCCGAGGCGGTTCTCGACGTCGTCGGGATAGACGTTCTCGCCGCTGGCGGTGACGATGACGTCCTTCACCCGCCCGACGATCTGCAGCCGGCCCTGCTTGTCGAACTTGCCGAGATCGCCGGTGTGCAGCCACCCGTCCTGGTCGATCACCTCGCGGGTGGCCGCCTCGTCGGTGTAGCCGCGCATGACGTTCGGGCCCTTGGCGATGATCTCGCCGACGCCGTGCTCGTCGGGGTTCTGGATCTCGACCTTCACGCCGGGGATCGGCTTGCCGACCTGGCCGGGCGTGGCGTTCGGCGAGGCCTTGGCGACCGTGAGCACCGGCGCCGCCTCGGTGAGGCCGTACCCTTCCGTGAGGTGCAGCCCGAGGCCGGCGAAGGTCTTCGCGGTGTCCTTCGGCAGCGCGGCGCCGCCCGAGACGAGCAGCTTCACGTGCCCGCCGAGCTCGTCGTGGACCTGACCGAAGATCAGGCGCCCGAGGTCGATGCCCATGCTCTTTCCGAGCTTGCGATTGAGCTCGCCGCCCCAGTCGAAGATGGCCTCGGCGACCGGGCCCTTGTCCTTGACCTTCGAGAGGATGCGGCGCTCGAGCAGCTGCCACAGCGCGGGCACGCCGACCATCGCGGTCACGCGGCCGACCTTCAGCGCCTTTCCGATGCGATCGCCGTTCAGCTCGTCGAGGTAGACGATGCGCGCGCCCCGCGAGAACGGCAGCAAGAGCCCGCAGGTGAACTCGAACGTGTGGTGCAGCGGCAGGACCGACAGCACGCGATCGCCCGAGCCGATGGGGAAGATCGGCGCGAGGGCCGCGATGAGCGCGGTGAAGTTCGCGTGGGTCAGCTGCACGCCCTTGGGGTGACCGGTGGTGCCGCTCGTGTAGATGAGCGAGGCGACGTCGGCGTCTTCGACCTCGACGTCCGGCGCGACCTGCGACTCGTCTTCGCCGGCTTCTGCGGTCAGCGCGTGCAGATCGACGCCGCGGCACAGCGGGAACGCCTCGCGCAGGGCCTCGCCGATCTTCGCGTCGACCTCGTCGTCGCGCACGACGATCGAGGCGCCGCTCTCGCGCACGATGTTGACGAACCCGCGCGCGTCCATCGCCGCGTCGACGGGGACCGCCGTGGCGCCGGCGCGGAGGATGCCGAAAAAGGCGATCGCCCAGTCGGGGTGGTTGTGCGCCGAGAGCACCACCCGGTCGCCCTTCTTCACGCCCATCGCCGCGAGGCGCGCGGCGGCGGCCCACGCGCGGGCCTTCACGTCGCGGAAGGTCACCCGCGAGAGGCCGTCGGCCTCGAGGCGCTGCAGCGAGAGCGACAGGTCGTGGCGCTCGGCCATCTGCTCGACGAGCGTCACCAGCGTGGTGTGCGCGCGCAGCGGCTTCGGCTCGCGCCGCATGCGCGCCTCCATGTCGGGGAGGATCCACTTCTCGACCGCCGGCATGTGGATGTTCATCATCCAGTCCATCCAGTCGATCGACTCCGGGCGCCACGGCAGCTTCGCCTTGTCGGCATCCGAGCAGCGCGAGTAGGCCTCGCGCACGTTCGCGCTGGAGAACGGCCCCACGCCGTCGTGCATGAACGGCAGGAACAGCTCCATGATCTCGGCGATGCGCTGCTCCTGCGACGCGTACGACTCGAGCGCCTTGGCGCCCGGCCGCAGCGTGGGCACGCGCTTCATCACCTGCGCCATGGTGCGCGCCGCGCCGGCGATGGCCCGCGAGCCGAAGCGCTCGAAGTGGTCCTGCGGGACGATCGCCACCTCGGTGTAGGCCTTCAGCAGGTTGACGAAGGGGTTGCCCTTGCCGGTCCGCTGGTAGTGCTTGCGCTTGTAGAGGCCGATCAGCTCGCCGAGGCGCGACGACGAGCAGGGGTTCACGTCGCTGACCCCGAGCTGGTAGACCGGCTTGGGGGCGCCCTCGAGGAGCTCGGCGAGCGCGAGGATCATCCCCGCGCACACCATGTCGCTCGGGATGAAGTCGAGCACCGTGTCGCTCGCCGGGATGCGGACCTGCCCCTGCATCGCGAGGAAGATGATCGGCACCGACGTGCTGATCCCCTCGTTCCACCCCTTGAAGGGGAACTCGCTCGTCGACTCGCAGCAGGCGGGCCGCACGATGGTGTACGGCAGCCCGGAGCGCGCGACGACCTGCTCGCCGATGCTCTTGGTGTACGTGTACGTGTTGGGCCAGCCCCAGTGCTCGGCGCGCTCGATGCCCGCCTTCACCAGCCAGTCGGCGACGAACTTGCGGCGGACCTTCTCCAGCTCCTGATCGAACGCCGGACCTTCCGTCGGCTCGCCGCGCTGCAGGAGGTTCTTCTTGGCCTTCTCCTGGAACTCGCTCTGGCGGAACGCGTCGTTGCAGCGCTGGTTCGCCTGCTCGATGAGATCGAGGCAGTCGGCGATCTCGCGATCAGGGTCCCACAGCCCGGCGCCGAGCTCGGCGACACGCGGGAACGGGCGCTCGAGCGGATCCTCCTCGAGCACCAGCTCCTTGCGACGCCCGGCGGTGTAGCAGGTGCTCGTGTGGTAGAGCGGCACGTCGCCGAGGGCGCGGGCGAGATCGACGAGGTTCTTCGGGCCGAACGCGTTGGCGTCGAGCGCCTCGTCGAGCGGCGGGTTGAAATCGACGACGCCCGCGACGTTGACCAGCGCGTCGACGGTGCCGCGCAGCTCGGCGACGAGCTTCGGATCGACGCCGCAGTTCGGCTTGCCGACGTCGCCGTCGATGGGGACGATCTTCTCGCGGAGGAACGCCTCGAAGCCGTCGCCGTGCTGCTCGCGCAGCGGACGGAGGCTTTCGTTGGTGGCGACCTCGCTCCAGAAGCGCTGGGTCGCGCCCTCTGGGCGCGCGGTCGCGCCCTCTGGGCGCGCGGTCGCGCC
>JACPFM010000071.1 GCA_016182965.1 Deltaproteobacteria bacterium
GACGGCAGCGGTAGCGATTGCGGGAGCGGACCACGGATCGCGAGCCCATCCCGCTGACCGCTGCCGCCGCCGCTCACGCTTCCGCTCCCGCGCCCGCTACCGCTGCCGCGTACCGCGGCCCATCGCTCGAAGTATGCCGACACTTCCGGCCGGCGGTACTAGTCGACGGGCGCGATCAGCTCGCTGACCGTGACGCCTGCGATTCCGGCGTCGCGCATCGCGCCGAGCACGTCCGGCAGGATCGCCGGCGCGACCGGCGTGAAGTCGTCGCGCTCGGCCCCGTCGTGCAAGAGCGCGATCGCGCCGTCGGCGAGCCCGGAGATCAACCGCGCGCGCACCTTCGCCTCGTCCGCGCGCGCGGTGCCGTCGTAGCCGCGCACGCTGAAGCCGATGATGTCGAGGTCGAGCTCCTCTGCGACGCTCGCGATCGTGGGATTGGTGTGCCCGATCGGCGGCCGGAACAGCGAGGTCGCGCTGCCGGTCACGTCCGCGATCGCCGCGAGCGCCGTCTTCAGATCGTCGCGGACCCGCCGCGCCGATCGCAGGGCGAAGAGCCGATCGTGGGCGTGGCCGTGGCAGCCGATCGCGTGCCCTTCGTCGTGCGCTCGGCGCACCAGCCTGGCGCGCTCCCCCTCGAGCTTGCGACCGATGACGAAGAAGGTGGCCCGCGCGCCCGCCGCCGCGAGCGCGTCGAGCACGCGCGGCGTGTGCTCGAGCGACGGCCCGTCGTCGAACGTCAACGCCAGCCGCGGCGCATCGGGGCGCGGTTCGCCGCGGTTGACCACGTCGGCGAACATCCCGAGGCGCGGCTCGACGACGCCGGCCATCACCACCGAGGCGAAGGCGACCACCGCGCCGGCGGCCACCTCCACCGGCACCGCGCCGCGCGTGACCGATCGGACGCCGAGGCCGATCGCGCCGACGCTGGTCGCGTAGAGCAGCGCGCGCCCGGGGGTCACGCCGCCTTGCACGCCTCGCAGCGGCGGTCCTTCGCGCCGCGCGACCGGCCGACGAGCGGCCGGCCGCAGTCGGTGCAGGTCGCGATCGTCGCGAAACACGCGTCGCAGTAGTAGGACCCGAAGCGCTCGAACGCCTGCAGCCGCGCGTCGGAGTCGCAGTGCCCGGGCGTGTGGCAGGGGCGCGGCTCGCGCGTGCCGCAGCCGCTGCAGACCACCAGGGGGTGCTGCTGCACGAGCTTCGTCAGGTCGTCGGTGACCGCCCCGTACGGCGCGACGCCGGTGCCGCGACACAGCGGGCACACGGTCGCGAGACGGGACTGGATCGCCGCGCGGATGAACTCGCTCTTGTTCGGCATCGCGTCGAGCAACGAGGCGAGCTCCGGCTCGACCTTGAAGGCGACGATCTGCTTTGCGGGGCGCGGCTTCGGGGGCATCGGTCGCGGTTATACCAGGGTATAACCGGCGCGCCACCGTCGGCTGCCCGCGCGTCCTTCACCGCGTCGTGCGGGCTGAAGGGGGGCCGCTCGGGCGCCGCGTGAAGTGTCGACGTTCGACGGAGCGGCGTGCGATGCTGCCGGCCGTGCGTCTCACCCATCCGCTCGTCGCCGCGTCGACCGGTCTGTTGCTCGGCGGGCTCCTGACGATCGGCACCGCGCAGCGCCACCGCGCCAACGCCGACGTGCCTTTCATGACCGTCGACAAGGTCAAGCCCGGCATGAAGGGCTACGGCCTGACGGTCTTCTCCGGCACCGAGCCCGAGAAGTTCGACGTCGAGGTCATCAACGTCCTCCACAAGTTCCGGCCCAACCAGGACCTCATCCTCGTCAAGACCATCCACCCGCGGCTCGAGACGGTGAAGGTCGTGGCGGGCATGAGCGGCAGCCCGATCTTCCTCAACGACGGAGGCACCGCGAAGCTGCTCGGCGCCTACGCGTACGGCTGGCCGTTCGGCAACGAGCCGGTCGCCGGCGTCACGCCGATCGAGAACATGCACAAGGAGCTGGGGCGACCGCTGTCGCCGGCGCTCCTCCCGCTGGCCGGCAAGGCGCCGCTCGCCGCGCCCGCGGCCTCCGCCGCCGGGAAGAAGGCGTCGCTCGACGCGCCGCCCGAAGGGCAGAGCGCCACGGCGTGGAAGGGCGAGCCCGGCTCCTGGTCGCTCGAGGCGCACGCGAAGCAGATCGCCAGCCGCCTGCGCGGCGGCGCCGGCTCCTCGGCGCTCGGCGCGCCGCAGCCGGTCGACACGCCGCTCACCGTCGGCGGCATGAGCGAGCGCACCATCAAGGAGCTGACCTCCGCCCTCGGTCCGCTCGGCATGGTGCCGCTGCAGGCGGGCGGCGCCGGCGTCGGCACCGCGAAGGACGCGCCGCAGCACTTCGTCGACGGCGGCGCGGTCGGCGTCTCGCTGGCGCGCGGCGACTTCTCCGACCAGGCGATCGGCACGGTCACGCACGTCATCGGCAACAAGGTGCTCGGCTTCGGCCACCCGATGATGGAGGTGGGCGCCACGCACATGCCCACCGCGATCGCCAAGATCCTCTGGGTCATGTCGAGCCAGCAGCGCTCGTTCAAGGTGGGCGAGCCGGCGCGCGTGCTCGGCACGCTCATCCAGGACCGCGAGTCGTGCATCGTCGTCGACGAGAACATCGTCGCGCCGACCATCCCGACGACGGTCGAGATCATCGGCGACCCGACCGCGCCCAAGAAGAAATGGGCGAGCGAGATCGTCCACGACAAGTTCATGAGCCCGATGTGGGCCGCCGTCGCGTTCGGCGAGGCCATCGACGTCACCATCAACGATCGCCGCGACGCGAGCTGGGTGCTCACCGCGCAGATCAAGGTCAAGGGCAAGGGCACGCTGAAGTTCGAGGACTTCGGCGCCTCGGGCTCGGGCGTGCCCGGCGGATCGGCGTTCTTCGTCTCGCGCGCCGGTCGCGCGGTCGCCGAGCTGATGAACAACCCGTGGGAGCCGATCGTCGTCGAGCGCATCGACTCGCAGATCAAGGTCGAGTGGAAGCGCGAGACGGTCACCCTGCGCGGCGCCGAGCTGCTCGATCCGGCCGTCGAGCCGGGGCAGAGCGCGCGCGTGAAGCTGACGCTGCGGCCGTACATGGGCCCGGAGTACACGCAGGTCATCTCCATCAAGCTCGACCCGATGCTCGCCGGCAAGGAGGTCGAGCTCGAGGTGCTGCCCGGGTGGATGGTGACCGAAGAGGCGCCCGCGCCGGAGTCGCTCGATCAGCTGATCAAGAACCTGCAGCTGCCGACGCTCGATCCGAAGGCCTACGTCCTGCAGTACAAGCACCCCGAGCAGGGGCTCATGTACAAGGGCAAGGTCGCCGCCAAGCTCCCGGTCTTCGCGCTCGACGCGCTGAAGCCCACCACCGGCACCATCCAGCCCGAGGGCTTCCTGTCCTACGTGCGGCAGACCGTGCCGATCGGCGGCTACCCCGACGGCAGCACCAGGCTGCGCGTCACCGTCAAGCCGCAGCTGTGAGGCCTCGTCCCGCCGTCTCTTCGACCATCGACCATCGACCTTCGACCCACTGGATCCGAATGCGTTCCTTTCGCACCGCTCTCCCCCTCGTCGCCGGTGTCCTGCTCGGAGCCGCGTCTGCCGCGACCTGGATCGCCTCCGACGTGCACGAAGCCGGCGCTGTCGGCACCCGTTTCTTCGACCTCGACACGCAGGAGAAGCTGTCGGGCGGCGAGCAGAAGGGCACCGCCATCACCTCGCAGGGCGACGTCGAGGCGGGCTGGGTCACCGCCAAGACCACGCTGACCAAGGGCACCTCCGTCTGGTCGGCGCTCGCGCGACCCGACGGCAGCGTGCTGCTCGGCGTCGGCAACGAGGGCCGCGTCCTCAAGATCGACGCCGCCGGCAAGGAGACGATCGTCGCCGAGACCGGCGCGCTCGCCGTCACCTCGCTGGTCGAGGGACCGGGCGGGAAGATCTACGCGGGCACGATGCCCGAGGGCGAGATCTTCATCGTCGATCCGAACGCGTCGGTCGGCGTGAACCCGAGCGCGCCCGCGGCGCAGAAGCCCAAGGCGTGGACCAAGCTCGCGAGCGATCACGTGTGGGCGCTCGTCTACGACAAGAAGAAGAACGAGCTCTACGCGGCGACCGGCGCCGACGGGAAGATCTACCGCGTCGACGCGGCCGGAAAGTCCCAGGTCCACTTCGACGCCGACGACACGCAGATCACCAGCATCGCCATCTCGCCGAGCGGCACGCTGTACGCGGGCACCTCGTCCAAGGGGCAGCTCCTGGCGATCACGGCGCCGACCAAGTCCGAGATCGTGCAGGACTTCGACGGCCACGAGGTGAAGGCGATCGTCTTCGGCCCCGCGGCGCCGGCGCCCGCCAAGGGCGCGAAGGCGGCGGCGACTGACGGCGGCGACACGCTCTACTGCATCGTCAACGAGTACGCGTCGCCGCCCGAGCCGCCCCGCAAGCTCGGCATCGCGGTGAAGCCGCCCTCGACGACGTTCGACGGCGCGCGCCCCACCAAGGGCAAGGGGCAGCTGTGGAAGATCGCCGGCCTCGCGGCCGACGGCCGCGGCGGCAAGCCCGAGAAGCTCTGGGACGACAAGAGCACGCACTTCTTCTCCCTCACCGCGGAGCCCGCGCCGAAGGCCGGCGGGCCGGTCGTCTACGTGGGCACCGCGAACGACGGTCGGGTGGTCGGCGTCGACGAGACGCACGGCAGCTCGGTGCTCGCCAAGACCGAGTCGCGCTCCATCGGCGCCATCGGCATCGGCGGCGCCAAGGGCTCCTGGTTCGCCGGCGGCGATCCGGCCGTGTTCCACCGCGTCACCGGCGTCGGCGGCGCCGACGCGACGTGGACGTCCAAGGTGCTCGACGCGGGCCTCAAGGCGCGCTGGGGCAAGCTCACCTGGCGCGTCGCCAACGCGCCGGCGACGGCGATCGAGGTGCAGACCCGCGCCGGGCAGACCTCCACGCCGGACGACTCGTGGAGCGCGTGGTCTCCTGCGATCTCCGCGCCGGGCAAGGTCACGAGCCCGCCGGGCCGCTTCGTGCAGCTGCGCGCGCGCTGGAAGGGCAACGCCGGGGCGGTGCTCCGCGGCGTGTCGCTCGCCTTCGTCACCGACAACCTGCGCGCGGTGGTCACCGAGGTGAACGTGCCGACCAAGGGCGCGCTGCCCACCGGCCTGCCTTCGTCGGGCACCGACGTCCCCAAGAAGGAGTCGACGATCAAGCTCACCTGGAAGGTCGACAACCCCGACAACGACAAGCTGGCCTACCGCCTGTGGTTCCGGCGCGAGGAGTCGACGATCTGGCGCGCGATCACCAAGGATGACGAGCCGATCACCGCGACCGACCACACCTGGAACACCGAGTCGCTCGCCGAAGGCTGGTACCGCGTGCGCGTCGAGGCGAGCGACGAGATCGCGAACCCCCTCGGGCAGGCGCTCAAGCACGGGCTCGACTCGCCAGCGTTCATCGTCGACAACACGCCGCCGGTCATCCGCAAGCTCGCGCTGGCCAACGGCCGCATGCAGGCCGAGGTCGCCGACGGCGTCGGGCCGATCGCGCGGCTCGAGGTGCAGATCGACGGCAAGGGGCCCTGGCGCGCCGTGACCTCGACCGACGGTATCCTCGACGACGCCGTCGAGACGGTGGACGCGCCGCTCGGACTCACCGGCAGCCACCTCGTCGCGCTGCGTGCGTACGACGCGGCCGGCAACGCGGTCACCAAGGAAATCGAAGGCAAGTAGCGGGAGCGCGCCGATGTGCCCCAACTGCAGGCAAGCGGCGCCGATCGTCTATCGCGGCACGCTCGCGTATTGCACCGCGTGCGGCGCGCCGCGGCCGCCGTTCTCAGCCAAGTCCGTGAACCTCGCGGGCCAGCCGTCGAAGATCGGCGGCTCGGTCGCGAAGTTCTTCGGCTGGCTGATCCTCGGCGGCGGGCTGCTGCTCGCCGCGTCGATCATCTTCTTCTTCCAGCTGCTCATCCCCGCGGGCGTGGTCGGGTGGGCGTTCGGCGTGCCGCTCGGCGTCATCGCGCTGATCGTCGGCATCCTGGTGCTCCTCGGCGGTCGCAAGCTCGAGACCTCCGGCGTCGAGGCGGAGCGCGCGGCGAAGTTCGACGCGATCTGGGCGATGGCCATCGCGCGGGGCGGCGTGGTCACCGCGTTCGACGTGGGGCGCTCGCTGAACATGGCGGCCGACGGCGCCGATCGGCTCCTCACCGAGATGACCAAGAAGTGGCCGGAGTACGTCTCGATCGAGGTCGATGACAACGGCAACCTCTTCTACAAGCTCACCGGCGTGGCCGAGCCGGCCGACGCGCGCTTCGGCGTGAAGTACCGGGTCGAGGCAGACGGCCGCGTGCGCATCGCCGACGAGCTCGCCGAGGGCCGAAAGGCGCAGGCCGAGGCCGAGGCGTGGGAGGACTGGCATCGGCAGCAGGAAGAGATGATCCGCCACGGGCGTCGTTGATCATGGCCGACCCGCCCGACAGACCTCCCCAGAGATCGGACGATCTGCTCGGGAGGCTTCGCGCAGAGCTCGGGGGAACGCCGGCCGCGACGCCGAGGGGCAGGGTGCGGGCGCTGACCGGCCTCGCGATTCGCGCGGCGCTGCCGGGCGCGCGCGTGGGCGACGTCGCGATCGTCGAACGCCCCGACCGCCGCGGCGGGCCGCTCGCGTGCGAGGTGGTCGGCTTCGGCGATCGGTCGTCCCAGGTGGGCGACGTCGCGGCCGCCGACGTGGTGCTGATGCCGCTCGGATCGCTCTCCGGCGTCGGCCCCGACGATCCGGTGCGCCTCGAGGAGGGCGCCGCGGAGGTCCGTCCGAGCGAAGGTTGGCTCGGGCGGATCGTCGACGGGCTCGGTCGACCGATCGACGGCCAAGGGCAGCTGCCGCGCGGCGAGCCCTCGGCGATCGATCGCCGGCCGCCGAGCGCGCTCGAACGGCGCGCCATCGATCGCCCGCTCGCCACCGGCGTGCGCGCGATCGACGGGCTGATCACGCTGGCCGAGGGGCAGCGCGTGGGCCTGTTCGCCGGCTCCGGCGTGGGCAAGTCGACGCTGCTCGGCGCGATCGCGCGCGGGACGAACGCCGACGCGGTGGTCGTCGCGCTGGTCGGCGAGCGCGGTCGCGAGGTCGGCGAGTTCCTCGAGCACGCGCTCGGCGCCGAGGGGCGGAAGAAGAGCGTGGTGGTCGTCGCCACCAGCGACGCGGCGGCCCTCGAGCGCCTGCGCGCCGCGCAGGTCGCCACGGCGATCGCCGAGCGCTTCCGCGACGACGGCAAGAGCGTGCTCCTCTTGGTCGACTCGATCACGCGTTTCGCCCGCGCCCAGCGCGAGATCGGCCTCGCCGCCGGCGAGCCGCCCACCCGACGCGGCTATCCGCCGAGCGCGTTCGCCATCCTCCCGCGCCTGCTCGAGCGCGCGGGCCGCGGGGCGCGCGGGAGCATCACCGCGATCTACACCGTGCTGATCGAGGGGGGCGACATGGAGGAGCCGATCGCCGACGAGGTGCGCGGCATCCTCGACGGTCACGTGCTCCTCGATCGCGCGATCGCCACGCGCGGGCGCTACCCGGCGATCGACGTCGCGGGATCGCTCTCGCGCGTGATGGACGCGGTGGTCGACAAGGAGCACGCGTCGTCGGCCCGCCGGGTGCGCGGCATGGTCGGCACCTACGAGGCCAAGCGCGATCTGGTGGCCATCGGCGCGTACCAGAAGGGGCACGATCCCGATCTCGACCGCGCGATCGTGAAGAACCCGCTGATCGAGGGGTTCCTCCAGCAGGATCCGGCCGAGATCAGCCCGTTCGGCGAGACCGTGGAGCGGCTGAAGAAGCTCGCGAGGTGAGGGCGGCGACTCAGTCGACCACGCCGACCACGTTGCGCGCCTGACGGGCGATGGCGATGCCGTCGCGCAGCTGATCGAAGAGCGCGCGGGAGCCCGGCATGCCGCGGAGGAGGATCTCCGGCTGGAGCTTGTCGTGCGAGAGGATGCGGATGCGCGCGATACCGAGCAGGCGCTCGGCGAACGTCTGCTCGAAGTCGATGTCGCGGACGCGCCAGAGCTGCACGGTGTCGATGGTGCGGCCGAAGATGCCGGTCTCGAGATCGATGCTGTTGGTGCTGATGCGCACCCGCGTCGAGCGACGTTCGAGGAGCAGCCAGACGTACCAGCCGACGCCGAACACCGCGACCACCGCCGCGCCGATCAGGTACCAGCTGCGGTTTCCGTCCGCGCTCTCGATCATCACGAGGATCGCGATCATCCCGACGATCGCGGCGACCACCACGAGCACGGCGGCGATCGTCCGGAAGAACCACGCCTTCCACGAAGGGTGACCCTCGTAGAGCACCTGCGCCTCGCTCGGCGGCACGATGCGCCCGGCCGCCGCCGGTGCGATCGCGCCGGCCGCCGCGCCCGGTACCTGGGGGACGATCGCGGGCGCGGGCTCCTGCGCGGACAGCATCGAGCCGCAGAAGCGGCACTTGATCGCCGCGTCCTGGATTTCTTCGGCGCAGAAGGGGCAGGGCTTCATGGGGCGGTCGTCCCGAAGGGACGCGGACGTGAAGGGGTCGAAGGGCGAAGGTCGAGCGGCGCACGCAGCAGGCGCGAGCGGCATTCAGCAGCTTACTCCTGTCGTCTGGACCGGGGGAAACCTCGACGTCGATCGCGACCGGGATCACGCGCTGCCGACCGGGATCGGCCCGAGCTCCTGGAACAGCACGCCGTTCGGATCGGCCGACATCACGAGCCAGGCCGCCTCGGCGAAGGTGTCCTTCATCTCGGAGAAGGAGAACGCGTCGACGCGCTTGACGAGCGAGGCGCGGACGTTGCCGTCCTCCCCCTCGATGATCGCCACCACCTGATCGGGACCGAGCCAGTGCTGCACGAGGTGCTCGACGAACCCGGCGTCGCTCAGGTAGGCGGTGACGTTCGCCTGCTGCGAGTGGATCGTCTCGAGCTCGGCGCCGCTCTTGTGGGCTCGCGCAATGCGCTGCTCGGAGTCCTCGACGAACTGCGCGAGCGCGGTGCGGAGGTCGCGCACGTCACACCGTCCCGCGCTCGAGGATGGAGGCCTTCAGATCGGGCCCGTCGGAGAGCCCCTCGAGCAGCACGTCGGCGGGGCACTGCGCGCGCGCGACCAGCGCCTCGAGCGGGCGCAGGTGCACGCGCTCGTCGTTGCCGTCGCGCCAGAAGATGGCGCGGCGCTCGAGCCCGCGGCCCGCGACGTCGACCACGCGCTCGGCGAGCGCGGCGAACGGCTTGCCGCGGAACGTCGCGCGGAGGCCCTCCCAGGGGATGCGCTTGCGCACCTCCTGCAGCTCGTCGAAGCGCAGATCCTCGACCAGCGCCTCGGCCTCGGCGAGCGCGGTGTCGTCGTAGAGGAGCCCCGTCCACAGCGCGGGGAGCGCCGCGAAGTACGGCTTGGGCAGGGAGTCGGCGCCGCGGATCTCGATGGTGCGCTTGAGGCGGACCTCGGGGAACAGCGTGTTGAGGTGCATCTCCCAGTCACCCATCGTCGCGCGGTGACCCTTGAACCCGTTCTTCAGGAAGTCGCGGAAGGTCTGGCCTCGGTTGTCGAGGACCTTGCCCTCGCGCTTGAACATGAACATCCCGCTGTCGAGCGCCCACTCGATGTAGTCGCGGAACCGCGCGCCGTCGCGCCACGTCTGCGGGACGAGGCCGGTGCGGTCGGGGTCGACGTCGAGCCACACGCGGGCGCGCCGGGAGACCTCGCCGGTGATCTTCCCCTCGACGAACGGGGAGTTCGCGAACATTGCCGTGGTGACCGGCGCGAGCTTGAGCGCGACGCGCAGCTTGCGCATCGCGTCTTGCTCGCTCGAGTAGTCGAAGTTCGCCTGGACCGTCGCGGTGCGACGCATCATGTCGAGGCCGAACGCGCCGCGAGTCGGCAGGTATTCGCGCATGATCGCGTAGCGCGACTTGGGGACCCAATCGAGGTCGTCTTGACGCGCGAACGGGTGGAACCCGAGGCCGAGCCAGACGATGCCGAGGTCGCGCGCGGATTTGGCGAGCTCGTTGATGTGCGACACGAGCTCGTTCGCGATCGCGTGCATGTTCGGCATGGGCGCGCCGGAGAGCTCGAGCTGACTACCGGGCTCGAGCGTGACGGAGGCCTCGCCCCGGCGCAGCGCGATGAGCGGGCCGCCCGGGTACTCGGCCTCCTCGTGCCAGCCGTGCCGCTCGATGAGCGCGTGCAGGATGCCCTCGACGCCGCGGTCGCCGGGGTAGTGCAGCGGCGCGCCCGTCTGGGCGTCGACCCCGAATTTCTCGGCCTCGGCGCCCACGCGCCAGAGGTGGCGCGGCTTGCACGCCCGCACGAAGACGAGCTCGAGCTCGGACTCGTCGCGCAGGGGAGCCTCGGCCACGGAGCCGTACGGGTGCGGGTCGATGCTCTGGGCGTGGTCGGTCACGGTTGCGGACTCGAGCATGGCACTGCCGATGCGGAAAGGGTGCGCCCGGTTTCGAAGGCCGGGATTGCCCGTCAGAGGTCGTCAGAAGACGGTCACGCGGGAGGCGCGCGCGAGCTCGACGAGCGCGGGCAGGGCGAAGAGCGCCGCGCTCCCGCCGACGCCGACGATCGCGAGCGACATGGTCCCGAGCAACGACCATGCGTGCGCGATCGCGAGCTGAGCGTCGTCGCGCGGCGCCATCACGCGCGCGCCGACGGCGGCGGCCGGACAACGCGCGCGCACCTGCTCGATGGCGCGCCCGATCGACTCCGCGTCGTCGCCGCGCACGATGATCGCCGACACCGGGCCGACGTGCCCTACGCCGCGCACCTGCGCCTCGTCGTCTGCGTCGATCTCGACGATGACGGGCAGGTCATGCTCGGCCGCTGCCGCTGCGACGGCGCGCGTGGTGTCGAGATCGGCGCCGTCGACCAGCACGCCGTCGATCGCGGAGGTCGCGAGCCGCTCGACGTGCGCGCGAGCCTCGGCGCGGCCGCGCGCGCCGGGCTCCCCGGGGACCTCGCCGAGGACCACGGCACCGCGACCCGAGGCGAGGACGCCGTCGCGCGTGAGGTCGACGGCAGCCGCCGTGAGCGCGGCCGCGCGATATGCCTGACCCGTCGCGTGCAGCGCCGGCGCGGTCGTGCCGGCGGTCGGCGCGACGACGAGCTCGGCGCCCGCGTCGACCACCGAGCGCTGCAGCGCGATGATCGTATCGGCGGCGCGGCGCAGCGCCATCGCGAGCGTGGCGGACGCGTCGCCCTCGGTGGGCGTGACCACCTCGCGCAGCGAAGGCCCGAGCAGGAGCGGCCGCTCGCGCGGGCTCTTCAGGCGGTCGCGGAGGGTTTCGGAGGCCGCGCTCACCCGTGCGTTGATAGCACGAACCGATGAGGAACCGGTGACGTGGGGGCGCCGTCGTCCTTGACGTCCGGGGCTGCTCCGGGGCACACCGGACGGGTCGGACAGCAGATGAAGCCCTTCGCCACGCTCGGTTCCGAGATCAGCAAGGTGCGCGAGCGCGTCCGCCGCGGCGCCGAGGCGCTGCGTCCCACCAAGGTCGCCAGCGACGTGCGTGACCAGCGCGATCGTCTGCTGGCCAAGCTCGGAGAGCAGACGTTCCGCCTGATCGCCGAGCGGAAGCTCCAGGTCCCGAAGGTCCTGCAGGACTCCGTCGACAAGCTCGCGGCGCTCCTCGGCGTCCAGCTCCCCTCCAACGCGCCCGAGCCGCTGCCCGAAACGGAGGGCGAGGCCGCGTCCACCCGACGCCGGCAGTCTGCGCTCGAGGGCGCTTCCGCCGACGCGTCCCATCCCATCGAGGAGCCGGTCGAATCCCCGGAGGTCGACGAACCGTCTCTCGGCGACACGTCCGAAGCCGCCCCGGCGCCGTCGCGTCCGGCCCCGGCTCCGAAAAAGAAGAGGCCGACGCAAAAAAAGACTGCCAAACGTCGGAACAAGCGCTAAGGTGCGCGCCCTTCCGTCGTGAAGTTCCCGGGGCCGTAGCTCATCTGGGAGAGCGCCTGCATGGCATGCAGGAGGTAGCCGGTTCGATCCCGGTCGGCTCCACAACTCGATCCGGTCCGCGCGCAAAGCGTGCCGCCGCCGCCCGCCGGCGGTATCCAAAGAGGCCGATGAGCACCCTCGCGCTGGTGGGCGACGTCGGCGGCACCAAGACCTTGCTGCGGCTGGTCGATGAGCAGGGCGTCGCGCTGCGCACGGCCCGGTTCGACAGCCGCGGCGCGGAGCTCGCGGCGATCATCACGAGGTTCCTCGACGGGGTCCGCCCGCGCGTCGCGGTGCTCGGCGTCGCCGGTCCGGTGCTCGACGGCGTGTGCGCGACCACGAACCTCCCGTGGCTGCTCGACGAGCGCGCGCTGGAGCGTCAGCTCGGCATCTCGCGCGTGCGGCTGCTCAACGATTTCGAGGCGACCGCGTACGGCGTGCTGCACGTCGATCCCTCCCAGCTCATCTCGCTGCAGGGCGGCGAACGGCGCCCGCACGGGCAGGTCGCGGTCATCGGCGCCGGCACGGGGCTCGGCGAGGCGTTCCTCGTCTGGACCGGCGACGACTACGTCGTGGTGCCGACCGAGGGCGGTCACGGCGACTTCGCCCCGCGCAACGACCGCGAGGACCTGGTCCTCCGCACACTGCGCGCGCGCCTCGGCAGGGTGTCGGTCGAGCGCGTGGTCAGCGGGCTCGGTATCGTCGAGGTGTACGAGGCGCTGCGCGACGGCGGGGTCGCGCCCGAGTCCGAGGCCGTGGCGGCGCAGCTGCGCGCGGGCGATCCCGGCGCGGTGATCGGCGAGCACGCGCTGCGCGGCGGCGATCCGCTGTGCGAGGCGACCATCGACCTCTTCGTCTCGGCCTACGGCGCCGAAGCCGGCAATTTCGCGCTGCGCACGCTGGCTCGCGGCGGCGTCTTCGTCACCGGCGGCATCGCGCCGAAGCTCTTGCCGAAGCTCCGCGAGGGCGCGTTCGTCCAGGCGTTCCGCGACAAGGGGCGCCTGTCGGACGTGGTCGACGCCATCCCGGTGAGCGTGGTGCTCGATCCCGAGGTGCCGCTGGTCGGCGCGTTGCACGTCGCGCGCGCGATCGCCGCGCGCGTGACCAGCGCGGGGACTGGATGAGGCGCACAGCCCTCGCGCTCCTTTTCACGGGGTGCGCGGCGTTCGCGTGCCGCCGCGAGAAATCCCCTCCCGCTCCCCCTCCCGCCATCGCGTCCGCCTCCGCGTTCGCGTCCGCGTCCGCGTTCGCCTCCGCCTCCGCGTCCGCGTTCGCCTCCGCGTCCGCCTCCGCGTCCGCGTCCGCGTGCGTGGGCCGCTCGCTCTCGATGACGCTGCCCAGCGGCAACCCGAACACCTTCGGCAAGCCGAACCTCTGGGCGCACATCCCCTGCGCCTACCGCGCCGACCGACCCCTGCGTCTCGCCTTCGTCTTCCACGGCCACGCCAATTGCCTCGAGAGCCTGGTCGGCGACGCCGGCGTCCGATGTCGGCCGGGCGACGCGCCGCGCATCGCGCACGACGTCGCCGCGCAGGTCGACCGCTCGGGCACCGGCGCGATCGTCCTCGTGCCGCAGCTCGCCTACGACGAGCGCCACGGCGATCCGGGCGTGCTCGACTCCGGCCCCGCGCTCGAGAAGCTCGCCCGCGAGGCCCTAGAGGGCCCGCTCTCGCCGGCGCTCGGCGCGCGCCGCCTCGCGGACGTCGAGCGCGTGGCGATGATCGCGATCTCCGGCGGCTATCAGGCGCTGCACGCGGTGCTCGGCGCGTTCGGCGATCGCACGCGCGAGGTGTTCCTCCTCGACGCCTACTACGCCGAGCACGGCCCGGTCGACGCGTGGGTCGACAAGCACGTCGCCGACTTCGCGCGCGGCGGCGCACGGCCGCGTCGGCTCGGCGTCATCTACAGCGGTCTCGACTCCACGCGGCCGCTGACGCAGGCGTTCGCCGCGCGCGTCGCGGCCGCGATGCAGAAAGATGGCCTCGCCACGAGCATGCTCCACCGCGACGTCCCGCGCGATCCGACGGTGGACGAGCTCGCCACGCCCGTCGCCTTCCTGTTCTCCGACAAGGACCACGACGACATCCCCCGCACCGATCTGGCGAAGGTCCTCGCCGGCTTCTGACGCCACGTTTCCCCGACCCCGATCCGCCGAAGAGGACGCCAGCTCTTCCCGCTCGCGCGCCCTCGCGGTACGGGCCCCCGCCATGCAGGTCGCCGAGCCGCTCCGTACCCAGTGCGTCCACACGATCAAGTTCCTCGCCGTCGACGGCGTCGAGAAGGCCAAGAGCGGCCACCCCGGCATGCCGATGGGCAACGCCGACCTCACCTTCGAGCTGTTCACGAGGCACCTGCGCTACAACCCGCGCGATCCGAAGTGGCCGAACCGCGACCGCTTCGTGCTGTCGGCCGGCCACGGGTCGATGCTGCTCTACGGCATGCTGCACCTCACCGGCTACGACCTGCCGATGGATGAGCTGAAGCGCTTCCGCCAGCTCGACTCCAAGACGCCGGGCCACCCCGAGTCGCACATCACCGTCGGCGTCGAGACCACCACCGGTCCGCTGGGGCAGGGGATCACCAACGCGGTCGGCATGGCGCTCGCGGGCAAGATGCTCGCCGCCCGCTTCCCGCAGCACGCAGGGCTGTTCGACTTCCGCGTCTTCGGCATCGCCTCCGACGGCGATCTGATGGAGGGCGTCTCGCACGAGGCAGCGTCGGTCGCCGGCCACCTCGGGCTCGACAACCTGATCTTCTTCTACGACGACAACCACATCTCCATCGACGGCGAGACCGAGCTCGCGCTGTCGGACGACGCGCAGAAGCGCTTCGAGTCGTACGGCTGGTTCGTGCAGCGCGTCGACGGCCACGTCCCCGACCAGATCCGCCGCGCCCTCGACGCCGCCGTCTCCAAGGTCGGCGAGGGCAAGCCGAGCCTGATCATCGCGCGCACGCACATCGGGCACGGCTCGCCGAACAAGCAGGACTCCGAGAAGTCGCACGGCTCGCCGCTCGGCAAGGACGAGGTCGCCCTCACCAAGGAGGCGGCCGGCTGGCCGGAGGAGCCGACCTTCCTCGTCCCCGACGAGGTGCGCAAGGTGTTCGCCGATCGCGCCGCCGAGCTGACGGCTGACTACGACGCCTGGCAGGAGAAGGTCGCCGGGCTGACCGGCGACGACAAGAAGCTCTGCGACGCGCTCGTCTCGCCGAAGGTCCCGAGCGATCTGCTCGACAAGCTCTTCGCGAAGGCGCGCGAGCTCGCCGGCAAGCCGGAGGCGACCCGCGCGCTCGCGGGGAAGATCGAGCAGGTCGCCGCGCGCGAGTGCCCCTGGCTCGTCGGCGGCTCGGCGGACCTCAACCCGTCGTGCAACACGTACATCGAGGGGTCGCCGTCCGTGCGCAAGGGCGACTACGCGGGTCGCAACGTGCACTACGGCGTCCGCGAGCACGCGATGGCCTCGATCAACAACGGCCTCGCGGTGACCAGCGGGTTCGTGCCGTTCGGCTCGACCTTCCTCATCTTCAGCGACTACATGCGGCCGGCGATCCGCCTCGCCGCGCTGTCGCGCCTGCAGAACGTCTTCGTCTTCACCCACGACTCGATCTTCCTCGGCGAGGACGGCCCGACCCACCAGCCGGTCGAGCAGATCGCCTCGCTGCGGTTGATCCCCGAGCTGCGCGTGGTGCGCCCGGCCGACGCGCTCGAGTGCGCGGCGGCGTGGGCCTACGCGCTCGAGCGCGCGCACCGTCCCACCGCGATCGTGCTCACCCGCCAGAAGCTCGCGCCGCTCGACAACGGCGCGATCGATCCGCGCGCGATGGTCCGCGGCGCTTACCGGCTGGCCGATCCGAAGGACGCGACGATGGTCATGATCGCCACCGGCTCCGAGGTGGCGCTCGCTGTCTCCGCGGCCAAGGCGCTCGAGACGAACGGGCAGCGCGTGCGCATCGTCAGCGCGCCGTGCCTCGAGGCGCTCGAAGACGCGGGCGAGGCGGCATGGAACGAGGTGCTCCCCGACGACGGCCTGCCGCGCGTGAGCCTCGAGGCCGGGCGGACCAACGGGTGGAAGGCGATCGTCGGCCGCGGCGGTCTCACCATCGGCGTCGACGACTTCGGCCACTCGGCGCCCGACAAGGATCTCGCCGGTCGCTACGGCCTCACCACCGAGTCGGTGGTCACGCGCGTGCGCGCCTGGTTGGAGGCGGGCGCGAAGTCGCGCTGAACTCGCGCTGAGTGGAAAGGCGCCGACGGCCGTCCAACGGCTCGTGCGACAAACTGCCCGAACGACGCGGACGAGGTATGCTTCTCGTGTGTCGCGCTCGTGGGCTCCGCTCGTGACGATCGCGCTCGCCTCGGCGGCGGTCGCGGCGGTGCCTGCGTGCGAGCCGCGCCAGAAAGGGCCGGTCGGTCCGACGGCAACGGCGTCGATCGCGGGCGCGCCCACGGCGGCGCCTCCTCCGCCGCCGACCGCCGCGCCCTCCACGGCCATCCCCTGGATGATCCCCGGCCTGCAGATCCCGGGTCTCCCGACCTCGCCCCGCCAGGCGATCCTCGGTCGGTGGAACGTGGCCGGCGTCGACGGCAAGCCGGTGGCGACCGCGCCGGGCATGGCCACCGATCCGTTCGATCCCGCGTCGTACGTCGCCGGCACGCAGGTCACCTTCACGCCCGACACGGTCACCATTGCGCGCGCCGGCGTCTCGCTCATGAGCCGTCCGTACAAAGTGGTGAGCGAGCTGCCGCCGATCCGCGTCACCATCGACGCGGGCTACGGCCCGTCCAACCTCGACTTCGCGATCGACGGCACGTGCCTCTGGAGCATGCCCTCCACGCCGCCGCACGTGCTGTCCCTCAGCCGCGCGCAGTAAGGCCCGGTGCTACGCTCGACGGCGATGGCGAGAATCGCACCGCTGGTCGGCGGGCTCGTCCTCATGCTCGTCGTCGTCCTCGTCGTCCTGACCGGGGCCGCCTGCACGCAGCCGGCGCCCGACGAGGACAAGCCGCGGACCTCGTGCAAGGTCGACGCCGACTGCGGCCGCGGCAAGTACTGCAGCGAGGCGAACATCTGCCGGAGCGACTGCGAGATCGACGCGCACTGCTACGGACCGACGACCACCGCGCAGTGCAACGCGCAGGGCCGGTGCATCGAGACGATCGACGCGGCCTCGCCGCCGCCGGACGACGCCGTCTCCGAGGGCGGCGAGTCCGACGCCGAGGGTCCGACCGAGGGGGGTGGCGCGTGAAGCGGCTCGTCGCGCTCGCCCTCGCGTGCGCTGCGATCACGCCGGCGGCGCGCGCCACCGCCGGCGCGCCTCGCGAGGTGCCCGTCTCACGGACCTGGGCCGCGCCGCCGCTCGACGCGATCGTCCCCGCCACCGCGCTGATGCGCGGCGATCCATCGCGGGTCGCGGGGGCGCGCGTGGTCCGCACGATGGCCGACGGCACCCACGTGGTCGCCTTCGACGAGGCGATCTCGGCCGAGGCGACGAGGGCGAGGGTCGAAGCGCTCCGCGCCGAGGGCCTCGACGTGGAGCTCGACTTGTTCCGGCAGGGGCAGGCCGCGCCGGACGACGAGGGCTACTCCAAGCAGTGGGCGCTGACGCTGGTGAAGGCGCTCGACGCCTGGAACTTCACCACCGGCGACGCGTCGCTCACCGTCGCGGTGGTCGACACCGGGTACGTCGATCACCCCGATCTGCTGCCCCGCATCGTGCGCGGCTACGACTTCATCACCGACCCGACCAACGCCGGCGACGGCGACGGGCGCGACGCCGATCCGCACGACGCCGGAGACGAGAGCGAGGCGTCGTCGAGCTTCCACGGCTCGCACGTCGGCGGGATCATCGGCGCTGCGACCAACAACGGCATCGGCATGGCCGGCGTCGACTGGGGGTGTCGGCTGCAGCCGGTGCGGGTGCTCGGCGTGCGGCGACACCGCGGCCGCGACAGCGACATCGCCGACGGCATCCGCTGGGCCGCCGGCTTCAACATCCCGGGGCTCCCGCAGAACCAGACGCCGGCGCGGATCATCAACCTCAGCTTCGGCGGTCCCGGGTTCTCGCGCGTGTTGCAGGACGCGGTGCTCGCGGCGCAGTCGCGCGGGGTGCTGGTGATCGCCTCCGCCGGGAACGGCTCGACCGACGCGAAGGACAACGTCCCCGCCGCGCTCGAGGGCGTGACCTCGGTCGCCGCGGCCGGTCCCGACAGCAAGCTCGCCTCCTACAGCAACTTCGGCGCGCGCGTGGACTTCATGGCGCCCGGCGGCGCGCTGTTCCTCGACGCGCCGGTCGGCGAGGAGACGCCCGGCGCCATCTGGTCGACCAGCTGGGTGCGCGCCTCCGAGCAGCCGGTGTTCGCCTACGCCGCGGGGACCTCGCAGGCCGCCGCCTACGCGACCGGCGTCGCCGCGCTCGTTCGCGCCGCGGCGCCGACGCTGCCGCCGCAGGTGGTCGCCGCCATCATGCGGCGCTCGGCGCGCCTGCCGAAGGCCGGGTGCGAGATGGGCTGCGGCGCCGGGCTGATCGACGCGAGCCGCGCCGTCGCCTACGCCAAGATGATCCAGGAGGCGCAGTGCGGCGAGGGGACCTGCGGGGCGACCAACGCGCTCGGCCCCGTGCCGCTGCGGCCCGAGGAGGGCTGCTCGGTCGCCGCGCCGGGCGCCGGACTCGGCGCGGCGGGCGCCGGACTCGGCGCGGTCGGGGGTGGCTCGAGTGGCTTCGGCGCGCTCGGCCTCGCGCTCGCGATCGTCGCACGCCGCCGGCGCTCGCGTCGCCGCACGTCGCGCCCTTTCGTCGCGCTGCTCGCGGCGGCGCTCTCGGGCCTGCTGCTCGTCGGCTGCGCGTCTTCGCCGTCCGAGCGCGAGTCGGAGTCGCAGTCGACCTCCGCGCCGACGGTGAAGATCATCGAGCCGATCCCCACCTACGAGGGGGGTGAGCTGGTTCTGCCCATCGGCGCCGGCCGCGAGATCGAGGCGGCGGTCACTCCGTCCACCGCGCTCGATCGGGTGGAGCTGCGGATCGACGACTCGTCCGAGGTCATCGGCCGCCTCGGCCACGCGCCGTTCCGGTTCTGGGTGCCGCAGTGGGTCCTCGGCGAAGCCGGGCGGCGCCTCCTGTGCATCACCGCGATCGACGCGCGGCAGCGGCAGGGAGAGCTCTGCTTCCACGCGACGCCGTGACGGACGGAGTCGAAGGTCCAGCCGTCGTCAGTCGTCAGTCGTCAGTCGTCAGTCGTGTCAGTCGTCAGTCGTCAGTCGTCAGTCGTCAGTCGTGAGAACCTCTCGTCGAGCCTGGTCGAAGGTCGAAAGGTCGAAGGTCGAACCAGGGGCGGAGCCCCTGGAACCCCGCGGAACCGGATGGGAAACGGGCTCTCGCTTCGACCTTCGACCTTCGACCTTCGACCTCGGAACCGCGCCGGTCCGATTGCTTCACACGGCCTCACTCCATCGACGCCCCACGGCGCAGCCGTGGTATTGCCGCGTCGTGGAGCAGCCGGGGCGGAGCGACGCTGCGCGCGTGGGGGCGCTGGCCGCGATCGTCGCGCTGTCGATCTGGCTGCCGCGCCTCGCGCCTACGGTGACGCTCCTCGGCGATTCCGCCGTGTTCGTCAGCGCCGCCGCGACGTTCGGCGTGCCGCAGCCCTCGGGCTACCCGCTGTGGACGCTGGTCGGCTGGATGTTCTCCAAGGTGCCGCTCGGCGACGTCGCCTACCGGGTCCACCTTTCGAGCGCGATCTTCCACGCCGCGACGGTGTTCGTCGTCGGCTGGCTGGTCACCACGCTCTCGCCGTCGCGCGTCGTCGGTCTCGTCTCCGGGCTTTCCGCGGCCCTGTGCCTCGCCTTCTCGCGGGCGTTCTTCCTCGGATCGCTCTACGCCGAGGTCTTCCCGCTGAACGATCTGTTCACCGCGCTCGCGCTCGCGGCCTCGATCGAGCTGTGGCGTCGGCGCGACGCGCCGCAGGCGGAGGTCGACCAGGCGCTCAACGCGCTCGCGTGGATCTCCGGGCTCGCCTCGGCGCACCACCAGACGATCGCGCTGCTCGCGCCGGCGCTGGCGCTCCTGGTGTTCGGGTCGGGCGCGTGGCTGCGCATCTTCGCGCGCTTTCCAGCGTTGCTCGTCCGGTTCGTGACGCCGATCGCGGTCTTCCTGCTCCTCCTTCTGGTCGTGGCCGCGCGCGACCCGTTCGTGTCGTGGGGCGACGTGCGTTCGCTCAGTGCGCTGTTCCGGCTGGTGACGCGGGCCGACTACGGGGGGCCGCTCAGCCCGCACCTCGGCGGCAAGGAGCTCGAGGCCTCGGTGCTCGCGCACGCGTGGCTCGAGGGGCAGGCGCTCGCGTATGGGTGGCTGCTTCTCGGCGTCGCATGTGTCGGCGCGGTCGCGGCGTTCGTACGTGACCGCTCTCGGGACTGGCCGGTCGCGATCGCGCTGGTCACCGCCGTCCTCATGAGCGGCCCGGTGTTCGCCGCGATGAACCAGCTCGAGGTCGACACCGAGCACGGCCGCGCCTTCGCCGAGCGCTTCTCCACCATGTCCGCGGTGCCGATCGCCATCCTCGTCGGGCTCGGGATCGCCGCGGCCTTGCGCGCCGGCGAGCGGTGGTTTCCGCCGCCGATGGCGCGGGTCGTCCTCGGGCTCTCGTTCGTCCTGCCGCTGTCGCGCCACGCGTCGGACTGCGATCTGCGCGACGATCGCCGCGGCCTCCAGGTCGCCCACG
This sequence comes from Deltaproteobacteria bacterium, assembly GCA_016182965.1. Classification (GTDB taxonomy): domain Bacteria; phylum Myxococcota_A; class Polyangia; order Polyangiales; family JADJMO01; genus JALHOE01. The sequence goes on from JACPFM010000071.1 coordinate 20,643, forward strand.
ATCTGGTGAACGACGTCCCCGACGGCTCGCTCGTGCTGATCACCGGAGACGCGCTGAACGGCGCCGCGCTGTGGGTGTGCGGCGTCGAGCGTCGCTGCGGCAACACGCTGGTGTTCACGCCCGGGCAGATGCACCTCGACTGGCGCGTGGCCCAGCTTCGTCGGCGCCACCCGGATCTGGCGCTGCCCGTGCCGGCCGGGAAGTTCATCTCCGTCCGCGAGCTCGTCGGCGCGAACCTGCCGCGGCGGCCGATCTTCCTCTCGCCGCAGATCCTCGATCTCGAGCCGCCGCTGCGCGACGCCTTCCAGTTCCTCCCCGAGCACATCCACGTGCGCGCCCTCCGAACCGAGGACCTCGACGCGTTCAAGGCGTCGTTCCCCGAGCGCGCGCGGAGGTTCGCCCGGGCCGACGCGTGCGAGGGGTGCGGGATCGCTCGCGCCGATCTCCGCGCGCCCTCGCTGGAGACGAGCCTGCCCTTCCTCTATGCGCTCGCCTTCGAGAACCACGCGCGCGTGCTCGGCGCGTGGTTCGAGGAGCCGGCGCTCGCCGCGTTCTTCTCGGCCCGGGCCGAGCAGATCGATCCCGAGGGCATCCGCCGCGTGCGCGCCCCCGGGCCGTGAGCGGGCCCCCTGCGCTCACCTTCGCCGGGTGGCGTCGAGCGCGGCGCGGACCGCCTGCAGGATCTCGCCGCGCGTGGCCGGCTTGAGGAGCACGTCGTCGACGCGCTCCGCCTCTTCCGGCGGCGGCTCCTGTCCGGTGAAGAGGATCACCGCGGCGCCCGGGGCGCGCGCGCGCACCGCGCCGACGACGGTGTCGCCGATGCCGCCCGGCATCGAGCGGTCGAGCAGGACCAGATCGAGGCCTGCGTGCAGGCACCCGATCGCCTCGGCCGCGCTGGCGGCCCGCGTGGTGTGGAAGCCGGCGTCCTCCAGCAGCATCGCGACGGCGTCGCGGACGCCGGGCTCGTCGTCGACGATCAGGACCTTCTCCCCCCGGCCGACGGGCGCCTCGCCGCTCGGGCGTTCGCTCCGCAGATCGTCGCGCTTGGCGATCGGGAGCAGGAGGTCGAAGGTCGTGCCCCAGCCGGGGATCGAGCTGCACGCGAGGAAGCCCTCATGCTCGTCGACGGCGGCCCACGCGGTCGAGAGGCCGAGGCCGGTGCCGCGGCCGACGTCCTTCGTCGTGAAGAAAGGCTCGAAGATGCGGCGGCGGACCTCCTCGGTCATCCCGATCCCGTCGTCCTCGACGCGAACGCGCGCGAACCGTTCGTCCGCCCTCGCCGCGGGGACGGCGCCCGACGCCGCGTCGCGTCCGGGCGCGACGTCGACGGTCACCCGGATGCGCGGCGCGCGGTGGCCGCGATCGACCACCGCGTCGCGCGCGTTGATCAGCAGGTTGAGGATGACCTGCTCGATCTCGCCCGGATCGGCGTGCACGCAGGCGCCCTCGGCGCGATCGATCACCTCGAGCACGACGTGGTGCGGGAACAGCTGACGGCAGATGCCGACCGCGTGCCCTGCGATGCGCGCGAGCGGCTCGGTGCGCCGGGGCGCGCCGCGCCGATGACCGGCGAAGGCCATCAGCTGTCGCACCATCTCGGCCGCGCGGAAGCCCGCCTCGGCGGCCTCGTCGACGATCTGCTGGCGCGGCGGCGGCAGCAGCGGACGCACCAGCTCGAGCGCCGGCAGGATCGCGGCGAGCATGTTGTTGAAGTTGTGCGCGACGCCGGACGCGAGCTGGCCGACGGCCTCGAGGCGCTGCGCCTCGCGGAGCCGCTCCTCGCGCTCGCGGCTCTCGGTGACGTCGACCGCGACGATCACCGCGGTGCGCCCGCCGTCCGGCTCCGCGATCGGCGCGGCCCAGCACTCGAGCTGCAGCGGCCGACCGTTCGGCGCCGCGAAGCGCGCGCGGTAGTGCGCCGGAGCGCCGGTGGCGATGGCGTCTCGCACATCCGCTGGCCGCGCGCCGTCGGCGCGCATCAGGTCGTCGACGTGCGCGCCGATCACCTGCTCGCGCGTGATGCCGGGCTGCTCACGGTTGATCGATCGGACGCGCAGGTCCTCGCCCACGTGCAGGACGAAGCCCGGGACCGCCTCGAGCAGCGCCTCGAGGAAGCGCACGCTGGCGCGCGCGCGCTCCAGATCCGCCTCCAGGTCCTCGGTCCGCGCGAGCAGCGATCTCCCCTCGTCGTCCTCCCGATTCGCAGTCACTCAGGGAGAATACGAAAAATACCGGGGGCCGCACGTTCTGAGTGTGGACTACAGCTCGTTCAATCCGGATAAGAGGCGGGGGCCGAAATAGAGCCACATGCGGAAGTCGGTGCGCGAGTCGGTGGTGAAAGTGCGACCCACGCCCGCCCCGATGGCGAACCACCCGGACGCGTCGAGGAGGAGCCCGGCGCCGAGCGCCTGGTAGTTGATCCGCACCGTCGTGCCGTTGCTCAAGGTCTGGGTGTCGTTGGGCACGAGCAGGTTCCACGCGGCGAACGCGCTCGCTCCGACGTACCCGCGCGACGATCCGGAGGGGAACCACTTCCAACCGAGCGCGACGGCGACGGGGGTCACCCCGATGCGGTAGCCGCCGGGCGAGGAGGACAGATCGGTCGTGAACATCGGGAGGGGGAACCAGACGACCCGTCCGTTGCCGTACGCCTCGAACGGGCGCCGCCAGACCAGCGGCGAGCGCACCGGCTTGTCTTCGACGATCGCCTTCTCGGCGCCGGCGACGACCAGGGTCATCGTCGTGCCGTTCGAGAGCGCCGCGTCGCGGCCGAGCTTCGCGGTCCGCAACGCCAGGGCGAGATCGCAGTCGGCCCCGAGCTTGAGCGTCTTCCCCGAGTCGACGTGGACCGACGCCTCGAGGCCGCACTCCTTGGGCTCGATCGCCTCGCGTCCGCTGTCTCCCTTCCGGGTGCACAGCGCGACGAGCATCTCGTCGTCCGCGATTTCGGTCGGCGCGGAGGTCTCGGGCACCTTGAGGTTGCGGCAGCGCTTCTCGAGGAAGGTGACGAGCGCGGCGGCCTCGAGCTGCGCGAGATCCTCCGGAGGACAGGCGGCGATCTCCAGCCGCGCCTTCTCGGTCTTCGGCTTCGGTGCGTCGGGCGCGAGGTCCGGCGCCGGTTCCGCCTCGACCTTCGGCTTGGTCGCAGGCGGCTTCTTCGGTTTCGCAGCGAGCGCGGGCGTAGGGCCGACCGCGAGCACGGGCGCCACGATCACGGCGGCAGCGAACAGCCGAAGTCGGCGCACGTTCACCCTTTCTATCACTCCGTGCGTCTCGGAGGGGTTCGATCCCCGCGGACCCTTTGCTACCCTCGGGACCCGTTCCGCCGGGCCCGGATGACCGCCTCCCTCGCCGATCCGCCGTCGACGCGCTCCGTCGCTGCTTCACCCGAAGCCGGCGTGGCGACCCTCGCGTCGGTCGCCTCCTTCCCGGCGACCCCCGAAGAGGGCGAGTGCGCCTGCGCCGACGACCACGCGCGGCCGAGCGTCGCCGAGGTGATCCGCGCGCGGGCGGCGCGCGTGATCGCGATCAAGCCCGTGCGCGCGGCGCTGTCGTTCCTCGCGATCGCCCTCGTGCCGTACCTGCACCCGCGGCTCGCGTCGCTGCGGCTTCTGACGTTCGGTGGCCCGGGCGCGCAGCCCGCCGCGATCGCCGACGGTCCGACCGGCATCGTCCCCGAGTACGGCGAGCTCACGCTGGCCGAGGCGCGCAACGACGAGCCGCCGATCCTCGACGATCATGACGGCCACGGCGACGACGCGCCGATGGTCGTCGCCGCCGCCGCGTCGGCGCAGGCCAAGCAGCCGGTGGTGCTGAGCGATCTCGCGAAGGCCGTCGGCGCCAACCACCGCGTCGTCGAGGATCCCTCGGGCGGCGCCATGCGCGCGTTCCACGCGTCGCTGGAGCTCACCGAGCGCGGCGCGCCGAAGGCCATCACGCGGGTCGCCCACTACGGCGATTCGCTGCTCGTGTCCGACTTCATGTCTTCGACCCTACGTCGCCGATTCCAGCAGCGTTTCGGCGACGCCGGCCACGGCTTCGTGCTCATGGCCAAGCCGTGGGCCTGGTACTTCCACCAGGACGTCTCGCACTGGTCGAGCGACGGCTGGAAGGTCCACCGCATCGTCAACCCGCGCATCGGCGACGAGCTCTACGGCTACGGCGGCGCCACCTTCCGCGCGCTCGAGGGCGGGGTGAAGGCGGGCTTCGGCACGGCCAAGCCGGTGCCCGGCGATCCGAAGAGCGAGAAGGAGGCGTTCGGGCGCCGGGTCTCGCGCTTCGAGGTCCATTACCTCGAGCAGCCCGACGGCGGCTCGTTCGATCTCCTGCTCGACGGAAAGAAGGTGCAGACCGTCTCGACGCGCGCCAAGCCCGGCGAGCCCAAGCGGCTGGCCATCGCGCGCGTCCCCGCCGAGGACGGCGAGCACGCGCTCGAGGTGCGCGCGCACGGCGGCTCGGAGGCGCGGTTCTTCGGCGTGACGCTCGAGCGCGACGTGCCCGGCGTCGTGTGGGACGCCCTCGGGGTCAACGGCGGCCGCGCGCGCATCCTCGACGTCAACGACGCGGGGCACTGGGCAGAAAGCCTGCGAGCTCGCGCACCTGCGCTGGTGATCCTCCAGTACGGCACCAACGAGTCCGAGGACACCGGCTACCCCGAGGCGCAGTACGAAGCGACGCTCGAGACCGTGCTGCGGCGCGTGCGCTCCGCGGTGCCGGAGTCCTCCTGCCTCGTGGTCGGCGCGATGGACCGCGCCGGCTACGGCGTCGGCGGCCTCGAGACGCGCCCGATCATCCCCAAGCTCGTCGCCATGCAGCGCAAGGTCGCCTTCAAGGTCGGGTGCGCGTTCTGGGATGCCTACCTCGCGATGGGCGGCTCCGGCTCGATGGGGCGCTGGTCGCGCGCGACGCCGAAGCTCGGCGGCGGCGATCTGACCCACCCGACCTCGACCGGCGCGACGCTCCTCGGCGATCTCCTCTACGCGGCGCTGCTCGAGGGCTACGCCGAGCGCCGCTGACGTCGTGTCCTTCATCTCGCTCCAGTACGCGCTCTTCTTCACGGCGATCTTCGTCGTGTTCTGGGCGCTGCGGCGGCGGCACCTCGAGCGGACGGTCGCGCTGGTGGTCGTCTCGGCGTGGTTCTACACGCGGTTCGACTACGGCCCGTCGCACCCGCGGCTCGGGTGGACCTACCTCGCGATCCTCTTCTGCTCGGCCGTCATCGACTTCGGGTTGTCGCAGGCGATCCACGGGGTCGACACGACGCCGCGCGCGCTCTCGGATCGAACGTGGGGCGAGCGACGGCGCAAGCGCCTGCTGCTCGTCTCGATCGTCTACAACCTCGGTGTCCTCGCCTGGTTCAAGTACACGAACTTCGGCCTGGAGACCGCGCGTCACCTGCTCGAGGCGGTCGGGGTGCACGTCGCGCCGCGCACGCTGCAGATCGTGCTGCCCATCGGCATCAGCTTCTTCACGTTCGAGACGATGAGCTACACGATCGACGTCTATCGTCGCGAGCTCGTGCCGCCCCGCGGGCGGGGCGAAGGGCTCGACGCGCTCCGGTCGTGGTCGGGCGCCTTCCTCGAGTACCTGCTGTTCATCAGCTTCTTCCCGCACCTGGTCGCCGGCCCGATCATCCGTCCCAAGGACATGCTCCCCCAGCTCCGGCGCGATCCGGAGCTGAACGAGGACCGCGCCTCCGAGGGGCTCTTCCTCATCGCCGCCGGCCTCCTGAAGAAGGTGGTCATCGCCGACTACCTCGCCCTCAACCACGTCGACCGGGTCTTCGACCGGCCCGAGTGGTTCAGCGCGCCCGAGGCGCTGGCCGCGGTCTACGGATACGCGCTCCAGATCTACTGCGACTTCTCCGGGTACACCGACATCGCGCTCGGGTCGGCGCTCCTGCTCGGCATCGTCCTGCCGAAGAACTTCGACAGCCCCTACAAGTCGCGGAGCCTCCAGGAGTTCTGGCACCGCTGGCACATCTCCCTGTCGAGCTGGCTGCGCGACTACCTCTACATCCCGCTCGGCGGCTCGCACGGTGGTCCGTGGAAGACCTACCGGAACCTGATGATCACGATGCTCCTCGGCGGGCTGTGGCACGGAGCCTCGTGGAACTTCGTCGTATGGGGCGCGCTGCACGGGGCGGCGCTCTCGGTCACGCGCATGTGGCAGCGCCGGCGCGAGCGGCCTTCCCGTGACGGCGAGCGACCCGCCACGCGGCCGACGGTCGAGATCCTGCAGGGCGTGCTCACCTTCCATTACGTGTGCCTCGCCTGGATCTTCTTCCGGGCCGACGGGTTCGCCCGGGCGCGGATGATGCTCCGTCAGATCGCGTTCGGCGGCTGGCACGTGACCAACCTCTCGCGCGGGGTGGTGCTGATCCTCGCGCTCGGGTTCGTCACCCACCTCCTGCCCGACGGGTGGTACGAGCGGGCCCGCCGCGGGTTCGTCTCGCTGCCGGCGCCGGCGCAGGGCGCGCTGATGTTCCTCGTGGCGCTCGTGGTGAAGACCGTGGCGAGCACCCAGGTGGTGCCGTTCGTCTACTTCCAGTTCTGACCGCGCAGAACTCCATCCGAGGGGTCGGGCTCTGCTAGGTAGCGGCGCATGCGTCGCATCGGGGTCGGGATCGCGTCGATCGTCGGGAGCTTCGTCGTCTACGGGGCGCACGTCGCCTGCGGCGGCGGGGCGCGGCTGATGCCCGCGGCGCCGGCCCAGACCTCGCCGGCTCCCACTCCGACGGGAGTGACGACCGTGGTCGCGCCGTCCCCCGCGCCGTCGGCCCCGCCTGTCTCTGCCAGTGCCAGCGGGGCGCCGGCGCACGAGCCGTGTGCGTGCGCCTCCCCGAAGACCTCGGCCTTCTTCCTGGTGTCGGGCGACGAGAAGCTGGTGATCGATCCGCTCGACGCGCAGGCGACGCTCGACATCTCCTACACCCGTGGTGCTTCGGGCAAGCGCGTGGTCGTGCTGACCGGTGTGGTGCGCGGGTACCGGAGCGACGTCCCCGCCGAGCGACCGACCACGTTCGGGATCCGCCTCTCGCTCGCGGACGGCGCGCCGGGGACCGCGCCCCCGATCGACGAGGTCGCGGCGCACGTGAGCACCTGGGGTGCCGCCGGCGCCGTCGCGCCGAGGGTCTACGCGGTCGTCGCCAAGAGCACGCTGGCCACGACCATCACCGACGCGCTCGTCGAGATCCGGGGGTCCTTGACCCTGAAGGACCCGGCGTCCGGCCGGTCGATCACGCTCGACAAGCTGTCGCTCCGGAAGGCAGGCAGCGCGCTGTTGCCCGAGAGATCCGGCGTGTTTCGGCCCTGATCGCGAGCGCCGCGCAGCAGCTGCGCGCCCCGCGTCGGCGTGGCCTTCGCGCTCCGCGTTCGGACGGTGAACGAGCTCGGTGAGGTGTCGAGTCCGCAGGACGAGCGGGTCAACCGAGTCCGCAGGACGAGCGGGTCAACCGAGTCCGCAGGACGAGCGGGTCAACCGAGTCCGCAGGACGAGCGGGTGGTCCATCGCGTGTCGTCGCCTCGCCTCGTCACCCGGGGTGGTCGTCGACGCCCCGAGGGTCCGGTCGTCGGACCTCGGTTGCACCTCGCGCGCACTCGGTTGCACCTCGGGTGCATCTCGGGTGCATCTCGTGTGCATCTCGTGCGACCTCCGCATCGACGTCATCGAGGTGTGTTCGATTCGACACGCGCACGTCGACCTCACGTCGAAAAAAAAATGCATCGATCGTCAACATCGAACTCGACGACTGCGATCACGTCTGGTTAACATCCTCGTCATGCAACACGCGTCGGCATCATGCGCGACGCGAAAGCGCGCAGAGCCATCCGACGAACCGAGCACGCGCGATGAGGCGCGACGAGGCGACGGGTGGGGGCGCGTGAGAGCAACCTGAGGAGGCTCACCATGATCGAAGAGACCAAGAGCGAGGGCGAGGTCGTCACGATGACCGTCGCTCGTCCCGCCGAGATGGCCGCCAAGAAGGGCGCCAAGCGCGGCGCGAAGAAGGCCGCCAAGAAGGCGGGCGCGAAGAAGGCCGCCAAGAAGGCGGGCGCGAAGAAGGCCGCCAAGAAGGGCGGCGCGAAGAAGGCCGCCAAGAAGGCGGGCGCGAAGAAGGGCGCCAAGAAGGCCGCCGCGAAGCGTGGTGGCAAGAAGGGCGGCAAGCGCGGTGGCAAGAAGGCCGCTGCGCCGGCTGCGCCGAAGGCTGGCGGCGAGGAGGAGTGATCCTCCGCGCGCGCGCGAGCCGGACTCCGGCTCGTGAGGCGCGTCAGGTCGCCGGGTGACCGGCGCCACGGGCGGGGAGGCTTCGGCCTCCCCGTTTCGTCTTTTGTCTCGGCGTCCCGTCTCGACGCCGTCGGATCGCGAGCTCGAGCGCGACGACGAGCGCGCCGATCGCGGGCGCGCGACCCGCACCGGAAGACCCGCAGCTGCAACCGCCGGTGTCGGCGAGGAAGGGCTGCGGGATCGGGAGAATCGCGCCGGTGTCCTCCTGGAACGGACCGGGATCGAAGCCGCCGTCCTCGAGCTGCGCGCGCGCCACGATCGGCGCGGTGGCGATGAGCACCAGGGTGGCGATCGATCCGGCGAGCGTCGAGGTCCTCCGCATCACTCCTCCTCGTGGCGGCCAGGAGACGGGAGGAGCTCAGGCAAAAGACGGGCGCAGCCGCTCTCACGGCCGCGCCCGGATCGAATCGGCTCGATCTCGTGCGTGCGTCACACCAGCGCGCGGCGCCGTGCGATCGCGTGGTAGCCCGCGACGAGGATCACCGCACCGAGCAGCGACATGAAGAAGCCGCCGGTGGTCTCGCCCTCGCTGTAGATGCCGAGCGCGCGACCGAGCAGCGCGCCTAGCAGCGAACCGGCGACGCCGAGCAGCATCGAGACGACCCAGCCGCCACGCTCGGCGCCCGGGACGATGAAGCGCGCGATCGCGCCGACGATGAGACCGAACAGCAGAAACAGGATGATGCTCACGGTTCCCTCCTGAAGATGGGGGGCCGCCCCTCAGGGCGGCAGTGGGTATCCCAGGCGAGGCGGTCAGACCGCCACCGTTCACGCCGACCAGTGCGCGGACGAACTGAGTTCAAGCAGCGGCCGTGCCGCGCGAGGTGGACACGCTTCGACTCCGCTGGGGTGACACGGCGCTCCCGGGGAACACGCTTTCGGACCCATCCGTGCCGCAGTACGGGCGTGAACGGTGCTGCCTCTGATCACGGTCCTCGCGATCTCGCTCGTCGCTGGCTACGGAGGAGCCCTCCTCGGGCTCGGCGGCGGGATCTTGATCGTGCCCGCCCTGACGCTGGGTCTCGGCGTCCCCATCCGTGTCGCCATCGGGGCGAGCCTCGTGTCCGTGGTGGCGACGAGCGCCGGCGCGAGCGCCGCCTTCGTTCGCGACGGCTTCACCAACATCCGCGTCGCGATCACGCTGGAGGTCGCGACCGTCCTCGGATCGCTCGCCGGTTCGATGGTCACGGGGCTCATCACGCCGGCGGCGGTGCAGCTGCTGTTCGGGGTGGCGCTCGCGGGGAGCGCGATCGCCTCGCTGCGGATCCCGCACGACGAGGCCCGCGAGGTGGTCGCCGATCGCTGGTCGCGTCGTCTGCGGCTCGCCGGTTGGTACCCGGCGAAGGACGGCCGACGGATCGAGTACGAGGTGACCCGCGTGCCGCTCGGGCTCGGGCTCATGTTCGTCGCCGGCGCCACGAGCGGCCTGCTCGGGATAGGCGCCGGTGCCCTGAAGGTCGCCGCGATGGACCTCGGGATGAAGCTCCCGCTCAAGGTGTCGAGCGCGACCAGCAACTTCATGATCGGGGTGACCGCCGCGGCCGGCGCGCTCGTCTACCTCGTGCGCGGCGACGTCTCGGCGATGGTCGCCGGGCCGGTGGCGCTCGGCGTCGCGACCGGCGCGCTGCTCGGCGGCCGCGCGCTCGTGAAGACCGAGACGCGCCGCATTCGCCGGATCTTCGTGGTGGTCCTGGTGGTGATCTCGATCGAGATGGTGCGGAGGTCGATCTTCCCATGAGCGAGCCCGCCCCGCGCCCGGCCGACGCGCACCCGGAGGACCCGACGCTGCGGCGGATCACGCCGGTGATCCTGCGCGGTGGGCTGATCGTGGCCATGGCGTTCGTCGGGGCAGGGCTCGTCCGCTACGTCGGCCGCCCGACCGAGTTCGCCACGCAGTGGCGGCTGCTGGTCACCGGCGCGCGTCATCCGCCGGCGTTCTCCTGGCGCGCCGAGGTCGAGGCGGCCCTGAGGCTCGAGCCGCGCGGGCTGGTGCTGCTCGGCCTCGCCGTGCTGACGGCGACGCCGCTGGCTCGAGTGCTGCTCTGTGCGATCACCTTCGCGCGCGCGCGCGACCGGACGTTCGTGCTGCTGACCGGCACGGTGATCGTGCTGCTGTCGGTCGCCATCGTCCTCGGCCGCATCGGGTGACCCCCCTTGCGCGCGCGGGGCGTCGCGGGAACCATCCAGCGATGAACCGCCTCTCGTGCTCGGTCCGCGTGGCCCTCCTCGCCGCGATCGCGGCGATCGCCGCGGCGGCGCCCGGCTGCGGCACCTCCGAAGACGCCGGGCCTCGCGACGCCGCCGTCGACCCGCCCTTCACGCCGGTCACCGACGCCGGCGCGTGCGGCGTGACGACCGCCCATCTCCCGCCGGCCTCCGCGAAGCACCTCGAGCAGGGAACGCCGCTCACCTTCGCCTCGAACCCGCCTTGCGGCGGCGACCACTGGTCGTTCTGGACGACGTGGGGCGCGCACGCGACCGCCGTGCCGCGCGGGAACTGGATCCACAACCTCGAGCACGGCGGCGTGGCGTTCCTCTATCGGTGCGCCTCGCGCGCCGCGTGCCCCGATCTCGCCGCGAAGGTCGAGGCGGTCGCGCTGTCGCTCCCGCAAGAGGCGCGCTGCGCGCCGCCCATCCGCAATCGGATCGTCGTCACCGCCGATCCCGATCTTCCCGAGGGCGTCGAGGTGGCCGCCGCCTCGTGGGGGTACAACCTCGTCGCGCGTTGTCTCGACGAAGCGGCCCTCCGAGACTTCTACCGCGCGAGGGTCGGCCGCGCGCCCGAGGACACCTGCGCCGAGGGGGTCGAGGTGAGCGCGCCGGTCGACTCGGGCACCGACGGCGAGTCGGAGTCCGGGGTGGGCGACGCTGCGATCGGCGGATAGCGCCGTTCCCGCGCGCCGCTCCTGTCACCGACCGTGCGCGCCGATTCACTGCCCGATGGGACGCGATGTCGCACGTCGGGCGTTCCCTCCGCTGGATTCCCGCGGAGAATTCGGGGCGTCGCGCTCGGCACGGTCGTTGCGCTAAGGCGCCTCGTGGCTTCGCTTCGCTGGATCGCACCCTTCTCGGTGGCGCTCTCACTGGTGGCCGTCCGACCGGCCGCCGCGTCGCTCGTGCTGGCCAAGTCCGACGGCGACGTGCACGCCTCCGAGGCTCGCGTCGCCTTCTCCACCGGCGCGAGCCGCACCGTCGCTTGGGAGCAGCTCGTCCTCGACGAGGCACGCGGCGAGATCGCCTGGGTCGTCGCGGTGCCCAAGGGCGGCTGGGTCGAAGCGGCCGACGATCACTTCTTCCACGCGCTCGACGAGGGCACCGCGCCGGTGATCGCGCCGGCCAAGATGCTCGGGTGCCCGCCCGCGTCGCGCGAGTCCACCGCGGCGCCGCGCCCGGTGCTGCCGGCGCGCCCGATCGGCGGCGTCCTCGGCCCGATGTCCTCCGCGCTCGCGATCACGCGGCTGGGCGAGCTCGGCTTCGTCGTGGGCGCCGGCGCGCGCGCGGCGCTGATCGCGCTCGACGCCGCCGGCGAGGAGGTGGCCATCCTCACGCTGCCATCCGGTCCGCGCGGCGAGACGAAGACGGTCCGCGTGCTCGGGCCGGTCGGTCGTCCGTTCCCGTCCATCCTCGCGCCCACCAACGGGCCGGCCGCGCGCCTGCACGCGTGGATCGTCTCCGCCGCGCGCGCGCACCTCACCGGCGTGCCGGCCGTCGAGATCGACTCGGCGCGGCTGTCGTGGGCCGAGGGCAAATCCAACTTCACGGCGCTGCTCGACGATTCGATCGGCGCGGCGGCGCCGGGCGTGGTGGTCACGTTCGCCGGCGCCGACGGCCTGTTCGTCGATCAACCGGGCGGCGCCGCGCTCACGACGGTCCCCTCGGTGACGCGCCAGTACTTCGGCGCGTGGGACTCGGGCGGGTACCCGGCCGCGGTCGCGTGCGCGTCACGCGTGGTGGGGCTCGCGGGCAGCGCGAAGCTCGTGGCGCCGACCTGCGCGAAGAAGCCGCCGTGGCCGACCTCCCTCGCCGCTCCTGCCTGCTCGCTCGTCGGCGCCGACGAGATCGCGCCGAGCGAGCTCACTTGCTACAGCCTCGACGACCTCGCCGCCGCCGCCGGCGGTCTCGCGCCCTCGCGCACGTGGCTGACGCGGCTCGAGGGTGTGGCGCTCCCCACGACCAAGGCGCCGCCGATCGACCTCGTCTCCCTCGGCTCCATCCCGTCGTTCCGCGAGGCCAGGCTCGGCGCCTGGTGCAGCTCGTCGGGCTCGACGACGCCGCCGCCGTCCGGCGGCGCTCCTGCTGACGACGCGGGCGGCGGCGATCCGTCTTCCGAAGAGCCGGGCGCGTACGCTCCGTCGTCTTCGTCGTCCTCGGGAGACGCGTGCGGCGGGACGATCGCGGTCGTCGATGCGTGCTCGCGTTCGAGCTCGGGCTCGGGCGGTGGCTGCGGCGGCGACTCGAGCTCCTCGGGAGATGGCTGCGGCGGTGACTCGAGCTCCTCGGGCGACGGCTGCAGCGGCGACTCCGGCGACTCCTCCGACGGCTGCAGCGGCGCGAGCAGCTCGTCCGACGACGGCTGCTCCTCGAGCTCGTCCTCGGGATCGTCGGGCTCGTGCGGTGGCGCCGCGAGCTCGGCCGACGACGGCTGCCTCATGGGCCAGCGCGTTAGCAAGAAGCGAGCGCGGCTGCGCGTCTCCGCGTGGTCCTACGCGGCCATCGCGATCGCCGCCGTCGCGCGCAGGTTCGGGCGGAGGAAATCCGACTCCCGCGCCCCGACGCGCGAGCCCGATCGCGTATGATGGGCGCGCGAGCGCGCCGATGCCGGATGACGATCTCGAGCTGCGCGCCCGTTCGCGCGTCGGAAAGGTCCTCGACGAGAAATACCTCCTCGAGCGCTTGATCGGCGTCGGCGGCATGGCCGCGGTCTACGCCGCCCGACACCGCAACGGCGCTCGCGCCGCGGTGAAGGTCCTCCATCCGGAGATCGCGCGCGATCAGGAGGTGCTCGCCCGTTTCCTCCACGAGGGGCGCGCCGCCAATCGGGTCGAGCACCCGGGCGCCGTGCGGGTCCTCGACGACGACCTCGTCCGGAGCGGCGACGATCAGGGCACCGCGTACCTGGTGATGGAGCTCCTCGAGGGCGAGTCGGTGCACGCCCGCGCGCGTCGTCACGGCGGGTTGATGCCGGAGGGCGAGGTCCTCGCGATCGCCGACGACGTGCTCGACGTGCTCGAGGCGGCGCACGCGCGCGGCATCGTCCACCGCGACCTCAAGCCCGACAACCTGTTCCTCGTGCGCGACGGCGATCGCGAGCGGGTGAAGGTGCTCGACTTCGGCATCGCGCGCATCGCCGACGCGAGCCGCATGACCGTCGTCGGCACCACGCTCGGAACGCCGTCCTACATGGCGCCCGAGCAGGCGCGCGGCCAGCGCGATCGGATCGACGGGCGGACCGATCTGTTCGCGCTCGGCGCGACGATCTTCCGGCTCCTCGTCGGTCGGCGCATCCACGACGGCGAGACCTCCACCGAGATCCTGGCGAAGATGGCCACGACGCCGGCGCCGCCGGTGCGCTCGGTCTCCGCCGCGGTACGGCCCGACGTCGCCGCGATCATCGATCGCGCGCTGCGCTTCGAGCGCGAGGCGCGCTACGCCGACGCTGCGGCGATGCACGCCGACGTGCGCGCCGTGCGCGCGGGCGCGCCGCTGCCGTCGGGCAGCGTCCCCGCCGACCTGGCGCTGCCCCCGGCGATCGGCTTCGCCGCCGGCGCCGAGGCCACCGGCGTCGTGCGCGATCCCGAGGTGGCGACGGTGGCCGCGCGCGCGAACGAGCAGCTCCCGGTGTCGGGCACCGCGTCGACCGAGCCCGCGCACGCCGAGCCCGCGCGCGCGCCCGTCGAGCTGCCGGCGACGCTCAGTCATCCGGCCGCGATCCCCGCCGTACCCGCGACGGCCGTGCACCCGTCGCCGTCGCGCCCGACGACGAAGGCGTCGCCCAAGGGGCTCGCGCTGATGATCGGCTCGGCGATCGCGGTCGCCGCGGCTTGCGCGATCGTGCTGTACCTCGCCCTCCGACCCGCCGCGGAGGAGCCTTCGCCGTCGGCGGGCGGCGACGACCTCGAGGTCGAGATCCCCACCGCCGCAAAGAGCGCGGATCCTCGACCCATCCCGACGGCGGACCAGCCGGACGATCCGACGCCGCAGCCCACGCCGACGGCCGTGAAGTCGGGCGGCAAGACCGGCGGGACGAGCGGCGCCACGGGCAGTGGCACCGGCGGAAAGCTCGTCAAACCCGTGCCGGTGCCCGCCGGGCCGATCGCGACGGGCACCGAGACCGCGGCGCCGACGGCAGCGGCACCGCCGCCTGCCGCGGCACCCCCGCCGGCAGCGACCGACGCGCCGCCCGGCAAGGGCAAGGGCAAGGGCAAGAAGAAGTGACGCTCAGCGCGTGGCGATGCGGTCGTCGAAATCCACGCCGAGCGCGATCTGCGCGACCTTCGCGTACCACTCCGGATCGCGGGAGATCGCGGCGTGCTCCTCTGCGACCGCGTCGCCATCGGCGCAGCAGCGGAAGCCGATCGAGTAGTCGTGGTAGATGCGCGCGTGCGCCGTGGTCACGTAGTCGCAGCCCTCGCGATTGATCCTCGTGTCGAGGTAGTAGCCGCCGTGGAACGCGCCGTCGTCGGCCCACTCGTGCACGTTGCCGACCATGTCGTGGACGCCGTAGCCGTTGGTGCACTGCGCCGCTTCACCGGTGCGCGCGACGGTGTTCGGCGTCTGGTTCAGGCGCGGATCGTTCATCGCCGACTCGGAGTACATCGCCGCCGTCGGGTACAGCTTCGACAGCGGGGCCGTGCGACCGGTGTCGACGCACGCGTGCGGCACGCGCGCGTCGCCGTACGGATAGCGCGTGTGGTCGGGGCCCTTGCACGCCGAGACCCACTCCTCCGCCTTGCACAGGCGCTTGCCGGCGTTCATGCACGCGGCCCTCGCCTCGTACCAGGAGACGTGCGCCTGGGGGACGGCGCCGGCTCGCGAGACGGCCTTCACGATGTGACCGGCGGGCGAGACGTAGGCGGACCAGGCGCCGAGCTCGTGTCCGCGCTCGTCGATCTCGACGAGCGAGGCCTCGAAGCGATCGACGCAGGTCTCGCCGACGGCCGTCATGTCGCTCGGGCAGCGGGGGCTCGCCGACGCCGTCGCGACCGCTCCGAAGACCAGGAGGGCCGAGCCGAACGCGAGGAGCCGACGCCTCTCGAGCATGCGGTCCCGCAAGCAGAGATGGTGCCGAAGTCGAATGTCGTGAAATCACACGACATTCGCGGCGCTGCCGTGCGAAGACCGCGAGGACTCGAGACCTCATTCGAGGGGTCGGCGTCGCAGGTTGGCGCGCGCGTGTGCGGGGAGGAGACGCGGCCGTGCCCCACCTCGAGCGCGCGGGCGCGTCGACGTCACTTCGCGCGGAGGCCGTGCCGCTGCACCAGGCGGTGCAGGTACATGCGGTCGATGCCCGCGTGCCGCGCGGCCTTGCTCATGTTGCCGCCAGCCCAGCCGAGGAGCGACTGCAGGTAGGCCCGCTCGAACTCGTCGATCAGGCCCTCTTTGGCGATCTTGAACGGCACGTTGATGTCGATCGCGCGCACGGCCATGTTCGCGCCCGACGCGTCGGTCACCGCGGCCATGCGCGGCGTCGACGGCGGACGCAGGCTGGTGGTCTCGAGCACGACCGCGCGCTCGACGTAGTTGCGCAGCTCGCGGACGTTGCCGGGCCAGTCGTGCTGCGCGAGCTCGGCGATCACCTCTTTGGTGAAGAGCCTGTCGGCGTTGCGCGTGGCCGAGAGCTGCTCGAGGAAGTGGCCGATCAAGAGCTCGATGTCGGCCTTGCGCTCGCGGAGCGGCGGCACGGTGACCGTCACCACCGACAGGCGGAAGAAGAGGTCTTCGCGGAAGCGGCCCTTGTTCACCTCGCGCTCGAGGTCGCGGTTGGTCGCGGCGATGACGCGGACGTCGACCTTGCGCGAGTGGGTCTCGCCGAGGCGACGGACCTCCTGGTTCTCGATCACCCGCAGCAGCTTCGGCTGCAGATCCATCGCCAGCTCGCCGATCTCGTCGAGGAAGATGGTGCCGCCGCTCGCCGCCTCGAAGGCGCCGGTGCGATCGCGATCGGCGCCGGTGAAGGCACCGCGGGCGTGGCCGAAGAGCTGCGACTCGACGAGGTTCGGTGAGATCGCGCCGCAGTCGACGACCACGAAGGGCGAGTCGCGCCGCGGCGAGTGCTGGACGATCTCGGCGGCGACGAGCTCCTTGCCGACGCCGCTCTCGCCCTGGATGAGCACGTTGCACTCCGCCTTCGCGATCTTCTCGAGGACCGAGAAGAGCTTGCGCATCGCGAGCGAGGTGCCGAGCAGCGAGCCGAACGCGGGCCAGGGCGGCACCTCGTCGTCGCTCGCGGGCGCCACCGTACGCACGTGGAGGATCGACGAGCCGACCCGGACGCTGGTGTTCGGCGCCACGTCGGCGTCGCGGATGCGGATCGGCTCGTTCGGGCCGGTCTGCAGCCAGGTGCCGTTCAGCGAGCCGAGATCCTGCACCCGGCAGATCTGGTTCTCGAGCGTGAAGCGACAGTGGAAGCGGCTGACCGTCGGATCGCTGAGGACGATCTCGTTGGAGGGGTGCGTGCCGACGCGCAACGTGCCGCCGTCGAGCTGCATGGTGCGGCCGGTGGCGCGCTCGCCCTCTCGTTCGACGACCACCTCGAGACGCGGGATGGCCACGTGCTCGACGAGGTGGGGGATCGTGCCGAGGGGTTGCAGCGCTGACGGGCGGGGATCCGAGGGCGGCATCTAGGGAGGGGTACAGTCTCGCACGCTTGCTCTAGCTTCGCGACGATGGTTTTGCGGTGGGGAGGGCACCGCGGCGGTCTGTGCCGTCGCGGTCAGGCCGGTGCCAGTAGTAGTTGGTACCGCGAACCTCGAGGTCAATGCGCGCGGTGCACGAGGCTCTGCCGGCGCGAGCCGTCAGGTGGTGGACGAGCCGGTCGGGCGGCTCCGCAGATTCTCGTCTTCCGGGCTCGATCCGGGCTGGGACACGCGCCATCGGCGGGCGGCTCGGGCCTCGGAGCGATCCAGCGCGACCGCGGGACGCACCTCGACCATCGGACGGGTGAGCGCCGCGATCGTCAGGCGCCGAACGACACGTCGAGCTCCGCGTGCTCCTTGACGATGCCCTGGAGCGTCGTGAAGAGCTCGCCGCGGCCCTTGTCGTCGAGCCAGGCGCGCTTGTCCTCGTCCCACGAGAAGTGCCAGGCGTTCGCGCGGGCGGCGACCCAGATCTGCCGCGTCGGCCGCTGCGTGTTCACGACGCAACGAACGCCGTTCTTCAGCGTCAGCGTGAGGACGTCGCCCGCCGAGTCGAGGTCGACGTCGTCCGGGTCGACCTCGGTGATCGCGTCCTCGATCTTGCGGAACGCGTCGCCGACCAGGCGCAGGTAGCGGGACTCGTCCATCATCGCGGGTGATCCTCTCTCGTGTCCCCTGGCACTGGTCAGTTGAGCGTGCTCGGGAGCTGCAGCAGGAAGGTCGCGATCTCGGCGTCGAACACGTGGCCGTCCTCGCGATGCATGCGGTAGGTGCCGCGCATGGTCCCGCGCGCCGTCCGCAGCACGCACCCGCTCGTGTACTCGAAGTGCTGGCCCGGGCGCAGGGTGGGCTGCGCGCCGACCACCCCTTCGCCGCGCACCTCGTCGACGTGCCCGTCGGCGTCGGTGATGACCCAGTGACGCGTGCGCAGCTGCGCGGTCAGCGGGCCTTCGTTGGTGATGCGCACCGTATAGGCGAACACGTAGCGTTGCGCGCGTGGCGCGGACTGCTCGGGGACGTAGAAGCACTCGACGGAGACCCGGATGCCGTCCGTGATGGCGCTGGACACCGACGCAGGCTGGCAAGTCGCCCGCGCCGCCGCAAGCGCCCAGACGTACGATTCCGCTAGCGCGCGCTCGGGGGAAGCGGCATCCAAGGGCGGATGGACCGGTTCGGAAGCCCCGAGGCGTGGATCAGCCTCCTCACGCTGACGCTGATGGAGGTCGTGCTGGGCATCGACAACATCATCTTCATGACGATCCTGGTTTCGCGCCTGCCGGCCAAGCAGCAGGCCCGCGCCCGGCGCATCGGTCTGTCGCTGGCGCTGCTCATGCGGCTCGGGCTCCTGTTCACCCTCTCGTGGATCATGGGCCTCAAGGAGCCGTTCTTCTCGGTGCTCGGCCGCGGCATCTCCGGCCGCGACATGATCCTGCTCGGCGGCGGCCTGTTCCTGGTCGGCAAGGCCACCCACGAGATGTACGAGCGCCTCGAGGTCGAAGGCGAGGACGAGGACGAGGACGAGACGGTCTCCCCCGGTCCGTCGCGGGGCAAAGGCGCGCAGCGCTTCGCGTGGATCCTCGCGCAGATC
Organism: Deltaproteobacteria bacterium; assembly: GCA_016182965.1. Classification (GTDB taxonomy): domain Bacteria; phylum Myxococcota_A; class Polyangia; order Polyangiales; family JADJMO01; genus JALHOE01. The sequence goes on from JACPFM010000071.1 coordinate 39,372, forward strand.
GTGGTCCTCGACATCGTCTTCTCGCTCGACTCGGTGATCACCGCGGTCGGCATGGCGCAGGACGTCGCCATCATGGTCGCGGCGATGGTCATCGCCGTCGGCTTGATGCTGGTGTTCGCGCGTCGCATCGGCGAGTTCATCAACGCGCACCCCAGCATGAAGATCCTCGCGCTCTCGTTCCTCCTCCTGATCGGCGTGCTGCTCATGGCCGACGGCATGGGCCAGCACGTGAGCAAGGGGTACATCTACTTCGCGCTCGGCTTCTCGCTGTTCGTCGAGATGCTCAACATGCGTATGCGCAAGACGAGGCAGGCGCCGGTGCACCTGCACGCCCGTCTCGGCGAGCGCGCGTCGCACCCGCCGTCGTCCTGAGGCGCTCCAGCGCGCCAGCCGCATCGCCGCCCGCGCACTTCGACCGGGTCTGCGTCGGCCACGAAGTCCCTGTTGGTGCGAGCTGCGCCGCCGCTGCGTCAGACGATGCGGCGCACGCGGATGCGCACGTAGTCGCGCGCCTCCGGCGACAAGCGCGCGAGGACCACCATCGCGGCGCGCGCTATCGCGCGCAGGCGCCGCGAGGTGCGGACGCGCTCCTCCACCATGCGCGCAGCGGCGATCAGCGGCGTGATCACGACGGCACCTCCGCGCTCGACTTCTTCTTGGTGCCGAGCGTCGTCAGCTCGAGCGGTCGCACGTCGATCCGGCAGACGTGCCCGCCGTGCTTGGGGACGGTGGAGGTGAGCTGGTAGCGGAGCCCGAACGCGGAGGCGATCCCCGACTGGAACTGCCCGAAGATCCCGCAGTGCGCGCCGTTCCACCCGGGCGCGTCGTACCAGGGGCAGGCGGTGCCCTCGAGCCAGCCGGTGTTCGACGCGGGGTCGGCGCCGCCCCAGTGATCGGGGTTCACGCGGAAGACGTACTCGCTCATCCGGAGCAGCTCGAGCGCGCTCGCCGGCGTCGTCTCGAGCTCGAACGCGCGCTTCATGCGCCGGGCGAAGCGCTCGCCGGCGGAGAAGCAGATCTCCCCGAGGATCGGCCGGACGCGCGGCAGGTGCGCGGGCATCCGCTCGGTGATCGAGACCAGCAGCTCGCCGAGGTGCGCGGTCAGCTCCATCCACCGCGAGGCGAGGGGCATCGGCGCGATCGCCCGCTCGGCGAACAGGTGCTCGCGGAAGGTTCGGGGCGCGCCGCCGAGCGGCGCGAAGATCCATCGCGCGGAGGGGTAGCTCGCGATGCGGTAGAGCGCGCCGAGCACGAGGCCCGGCGCGCGGGGGTCGAGGACGCGGTCGGGCAGGTGGGGGAACGACGCGCGGAGCAGCTCGTAGCGGCGCTCGAGCATCGGGCGCGCGACCTCGGCGAGCACGCGCGCGCTGTGATCGAGATCAAAGTCCCGCGCGGGGGGCGGCGCGAGGTGCGGCGCGAGCTGCTCGCGCAGGAGCGAGAACCAGTCCGCCATGCCCTCCGCCGAGAACCACCACAGCAGCCGCGTGGGGATCCTCTCGCGGCGGAACGTCTCGCGGACGGCGCGGGCGAGGAGCGTGGCCATCGAGCTCAGCATATTGGGATGTCCCGCCGCGGGGGGCGTCGCTCCCCGGTCAAACTGACCGGACCTCCCGTCGAAACGACGGCGCATGCAGGGCCGGGCAGCGAGGATCGCAGGGAATTCCTGGATGGCTCGCGTCTGGCAAGGGCTGGCACCCGAACCGACCGAAAGGACTTCCTCTCATGGCGAACTGGGTCATCGACAACTCGCACTCCCACATCGACTTCAGCGTCCGTCACATGGTGTTCGCGAAGGTGCGCGGCGCCTTCCGCAAGTGGAACGCGCAGCTCGCGCTCGCCGAGGACCTCGCCTCGTCGACGGTGAACGTCGAGGTCGAGGTCGCGAGCATCGACACCGGCGAGGAGAAGCGCGACGGGCACCTGCGCTCGGCCGATTTCTTCGACGCCGAGACGCACCCGAAGATGACGTTCGCCAGCAAGCGGATCGACAAGACGCAGGGCACGCTGCTCGTCGTCGGCGATCTGACGATCCACGGCGTGACCAAGGAGGTCGCCCTCGACGTCGAGGAGACCGGTCGCGGCAAGGATCCGTGGGGCAACGAGCGCGTCGGCTTCTCGGCCAAGACGTCGATCAACCGCGCCGACTACGGCCTGACCTGGAACGCGGCCCTCGAGACCGGCGGCGTCCTCGTCGGCGAGAAGGTCGAGATCAGCATCGAGGTCGAGGCCGTCAAGCAGGCCTGATCCCCGAGACGTCGTCGCGGCTGCTTCCGAGGCCGGCGAACGGTGGGCCCGCTCAGGCGGGCCCGCGCGTGCTCTTGCGCTCCTCGAGCTCCTCGATCGTCTTCGGCCAGTCGTCCTTCAAGAGACGCGAGAGCGAGCGATCGGCGAGGAGCTTGCCGCCCGTCTGGCAGGTCGCGCAGTAGTTGGTCTCGTTCTCCGCGTAGGCGATGCGCTGCACCGGCGCGCCGCAGACCGGGCACGGCTTGCCGTACTTGCCGTGCACCGCCATCTCCTCGCGGAACGCGGTCACCTTGTCGGGCCACTGCAGCTTGGACGCGAGCGCCTCGGCGCGCAGCGCGTCGGTCCACGAGACCAGCGTCTCGCGCGTGGCGGCGTAGAGGCGATCGATCTGCGCCTCGTCGAGCTTCTGGCTGAGGGCCACCGGCGAGAGCTTCGCGCGGTGGAGGATCTCGTCGGAGTAGGCGTTGCCGATGCCGGAGAACAGCCGCGGATCGGTGAGCGTGCGCTTGAGGGTGTGGTTCTCGCGCCTCAGGGCGGCGGCGAACGCCGCGCGGTCGATCGCGAGCGGCTCCACGCCGCCGCGGTCGAAGTCGGCGAGGGCGGCTTCGCCCCGCACGAGGTGCACCGAGGCTCGCTTCTTGGTGCTCGCCTCGGTCAGGACGAGGGTGCCGCTGCCGGTCGGGGTCGAGGCGGACGCGAAGTCGAACGCGGCGAGGCCGACCTTGCCGGGGATCTTGTCGCGCGCCGCGTCGGACCAGCGCAGGCGGCCGGCGATCATCAGGTGGATCACCACGAACAGATCGCCCTCGACCCCGAGGACCAGGCGCTTTCCGATCCGGCGGTAGCCGACGACGCGGCGCCCGGCGAGCTCCGCCGGCTTCGGATCGAACGAGCGCAGCACGAACGGGCTCGCGAACCGCATGGCCTCGAGCGTCGCGCCGCGGGTCTTCGCCTCGATCCGCTCGAGGTAGACGACGACGTCGGGGATCTCCGGCATCGCCTACTTGCCGAAGAACCGCGGGGGACGCCGCTCGAGGAACGCCGACATCGCCTCGCCGAGATCGCCGGACGGGAGGAAGGCGGCGTTCCACGCGGCGACGTGACGGAGACCGCGGGCGACCTGCGGCGCGATCGCCTCGTCCATCACCTGCTTGATGCCCTGCACGACCAGCGGCGGATTGTCGGCGATCGATCGCGCGAGCGCGCGCGCGCCGCCGAGCAGCGCGTCTTGCGACTCGAACACCTCGTTGACCAGACCGATGCGCAGCGCGTGCTCGGCCGGGAAATCGCGGCCGGTGAAGGCGAGCTCGCGCGCGTGACCCTCGCCGACGATCGCCGGAAGGCGCTGGAGGCTGCCGAGATCGGCGACCATCGCGACCCGCACCTCGCGCACGGAGAACCTCGCGTCGGCCGAGCACAGGCGGACGTCGCACGCGGTGATCAGGTCGACGCCGCCGCCGATGCACCAGCCGTTCACCGCGGCGATCACCGGCTTGCGGCACGCCGCGACCGCGTTGAAGGCCCGCTGCAGCTCGAGGATCTTGTCGTAGAGGCGGGTGCGCGTGGCGGCCGCGCCTTCGCCGCCGAGGAGGGGGCCGAGATCGCCCATCATCGCGGGCAGATCGAGCCCGTAGGTGAAGTGCGGGCCGTCGGTCCTCACGAGCACGGCGCGAACGTCGTCGTCGCGATCGAGGGCCTCGAACACGCCGGGACACTCGCGCCAGAAGGCCGGGCCCATCGCGTTGCCCTTCCCTGGACCGCAGAGGGAGACCTCGGCAATGGAGTCGTGCTTGTCGACGCGAAAGGACTCGAGCTCGGGCATCCGCGGAGGTTCGGGCAACGGCCGTCGAACGACAAGTCCCCAGGTTTCGGGCGATGCGTCTCCGCTGCTTGTCTCCGCTGGGTCGAAGGTCGAAGGTCCAATGTCGAAGGGGGCGAACCGAGGCGCTTCCTACGACCTTCGACGTTCGACCTTCGACCCGGTCCGCGAGCGCGCCGAGGCGGGCGTTGGCAGGGAGTCGCGAACGCCCACTGCGCAAAGCCGACGACTTCCGTTAGGCTCGTCGGCCATGAAGATCGCGCCCGGCAGCATCGTCCGCATCGACTACGAGATCCGCGTCAAGGGCGGCGACGTCATCGAGTCGTCGGCGAAGTCCGGCCCCGTCCAGTACGTGCACGGCGAGGGCAAGCTGCTCCCCGCGCTCGAGCGACGCCTCGCCGGGCTCTCCGCCGGGCAGTCGCTCGAAGGAGAGATCCCTTCGGCCGAGGCGATCCCCCCGGAGGAGACGCTGCCCACGCGCGCCATCCCGCGCGCCGAGTTCCCCAAGGACGCGCCCCTCGAGATCGGCTCGCTGTTCGAGGCGCACACCGCGACGGGCGGCGTGATCGATCTCCGCATCATCGCCGTCGACGAGCGGCACGTCACCGCGCGCCTCTTGCCGCCGCTGTTCGGCAAGGACCTCGCCTTCAAGGTGAAGGTGATGATGATCGAGGACCCGGTCAGCCACGCGCGCGAGATCGTCTTCAAGAAGCCCCCGCCCATCCCCGCGGAGGCCCTCGACCTCGAGCTCGAAGAGGCGAAGGACTAGCCCTAGCTAGCCAGTAGGGTGCTCACGCCGGAGGACCCAAGCCGATGCCCACCCCTCGGGGTGAGATCGACGAGATACCCATGATGCCAGATCGGCCACGATCCTGTGCCGCACGGCGGTGGTCCTGCCCTGTTACCACTCGCGGCCGCGAGCGTAATCCGTGGTTTTCGATCACCGCGGGCTGAAGCCCACGGCAACTCGCGCAAGCCCCGCTTCGCGGGGCTCAGCGGACGGTTTCGGTGGAATCGAGCCTGGAGCTGCGGACAACACACCTGCGGTGGACGTCCGAGCAAGCCCAGCGAAGCTGGGCTTCAGAGGCATGCCGTGGGCTTCAGCCCGCGGACATCAAGGGAAGCACGTCTCGGGATCTGTCATCGCGCGCTCCCCTCGTGGCCTCAGCCTTGAAAACAGGGTCGAACCACCGCCGAGCGGCACCAGTCGTCAGTCTTCAGTCGAAGGGCGAGAGCTCCCCGCGTGTCCGGGCCCGAAGAGGCTGCTTCAAGGGGGCCGGGAGATTGCCGTCCGTTTCGACCTTCGACCCGAAGGTCGAATCGAGAGCCCATTTCCACGGGGTTCCAGGGGCTCCGCCCCTGGTTCGACCTTCAACCTTTCGACGTTCGACCAAGCTCGACGAAAGATTCACAGTCTCTGACGACTGACGACTGACGACTGACGACTGACGACTCACAGCGGGTACCCCAGCGTCGCGCCGAGCAGCGTCACCAGGATCAGCACCACCGGCGCGAGCACCAGGAAGACGAGGAACGTGTAGCCCATCACGTCCTTCGCCCGCAGGCCGAACAGGCCGAGGATGGGCAGCATCCAGAACGGCTGCACGAGGTTGGCGAGCGCCTCGCCGAGGTCGTAGACCGCGACCATCCAGCCGAGGTGCACCTTCAGATCGTGGGCGGCCTGCATCACGTAGGGCGCCTCGATCACCCACTTCGACCCGCCGCTCGGCACGAAGACGCCGAGGACGGCGGAGTAGACGGCGATCACCGCCGGGAAGGTCTTCGGCGTCGAGACGGAGACGAACCAGCCGGCGAGCTTCTCGTTGAGGTGCGTCTTGACGATCAGCGCGGCGATGCCCGCGTAGAAGGGGAACTGCAGGATCACGCCCCACACGCCGGGCGTCGCCTCGCGCACCGAGCGCATCAGGCGCGCCGGCGTGCCGTGCAGCGCGACGCCGCAGGTGAGGAACAGCAGGTTGATCGTGTTGAGGTTGAGCGCGTTGAGGCCCTGGCCGCTCTTGGCGAAGTACCGCACGAGGTAGGTGCTCGCGAGCAGCACGAAGAGCGCGTTGAGGATCGACGAGTGCTCGAGCCACTCGCCGGGCGTGCCCTTCACCGGCGGATCGTCGCGATCGAGCGGCGACTCGCCGAGCTCGATGCCCATCGAGGCGGCGGTGCGCGCGCGCGCCGCGTCGGGCGCGTAGAGGTAGACGAGCGCGGTGACGATCACGATCTCGACCGCGACGCTCACGAGGCTCTGCCAGAGGAAGATGGTGTTCGACAGCGGGATGACGCCGCCCGGGATCTTGCCGCCGCCGTCGACGATCTGGCGGATCGCGGGCTGCAGCGCGCTCGGCGTGGCCATCTGCAGCGCCGCCGAGCCGGAGAGCCCCTGCGCCCAGATGCTCCCGAGGCCGAGGAACGCGCTCGCCGCGACGGCGCGGTAGTCGACGCCCTGCACGCGGCGCGCGGTCTCCTTGGCGAGCATCGCGCTGAAGATCAGCGAGAAGCCCCAGTTCAGCCACGACGAGAGCATCGCGAACATCGCGACCCACGCGATCGCCACCTTGGGGGCGCGCGGGAAGCTCGCGAGCGCGGCGATCAGCCGGTAGACCGGCCGCGTCGTCGCCACGACGTACCCGGTGATGATCACGAGGGCCATCTGCAGGGTGAAGGGGATCAGCTCCCAGAAGCCGGTGCCCCAGATCTCGGCGGCGGCCAGCGTGGCGCCGCGTACGCCGGCGGTCGGTCGCAGCATGAGCACCGCCGCGACGAACACGAGGAACGTCGCCACCAGGGCGAAGACGAACGCGTCGGGGATCCACCGCTCCGCCCAGCTGGTGAAGCGCGCGGCGCCGCGCGCGAGGAGCCCCTCGGGCGGCGGCAGATCGGGCCTGGGCGCGGACGATTCGCCGCCGCTGCTGGACGCCTGGCCCCCGGACTTGCCGAGGGAGCTCGGGAGATCGGCCCCGGACATGGCCGCCAATCTCGCACGGAACGCCGCCGTCGCGGAGGGTGGCGGAGAAGGAGCGGCCGTGTCGCGCTCGCCGCGTCGTCGCGTCGACCCCGGGCGCGACGCTCGGGCGTGGTCGCGTCCTTGCATCGAGGATGCCGCAGTCGTGACCGACTCGGGCTCAGCACGCCGCGCGCGCCGCGCGTGGGATGACGTCCTGCTCGCGACCGTCGCCTCGATGGCGATGATCGCCCAGCAGGTCGCGGGCAAGGCGACCCGCGACGCCCTGTTCCTCACGCAGTTCTCGGTGCAGCGCCTGCCCGACATGATGATCGCCGGGGCCGCCGTCTCGTTCGGCGCGGCGATCTGGGCCGCGCGGGCGCTCGCGCGGCACGGTCCCCGCAAGGTCGTCCGGGCGGCCTTCACCGCGAGCGCGGCCGCATTCGCGGCGGAGTTCGCGATCAGCTGGGTGTCGCAGCGGTCGATCGCGCTGATCGTCTACGCGCACATGGCGCTGTTCGGCGCCACGCTCATCTCGCTCTTCTGGTCGCTGGTCAACGAGCGGTTCGACCCGCACGCGGCGAAGCCGGCGGTGGCGCGCATCGCGGCCGGCGGAACGCTCGGCGGCGTGCTCGGCGGCGCGATCGGCTGGAACATCGCGTCGTGGACCTCGGTGCGCGGCATGCTCGTCGCGTTGGCGGTGTTGAACCTGGTGGCCCTCGCCGCGGTCGCGAGGATGAGCGAGCGACGTGTCTCGGCGCCGTCGCTCGCGCCCTCCAAGCCGCCCGAGCCGGTGGCCATCGGCTCGGGGCTGCGCGCGATGCGCGCCGAGCCCTACCTGCTCACCCTCGGCGCGATGGTCGCGGTGCTCGCCCTGGTCGAGGCGCTCGTCGACTGGTCGTTCGCCGCGCAGGCGCGCGATCGCTTCGTCACCGGGCGATCGCTGATGGCGTTCTTCTCGGCCTTCCACATGGTGGTGTCGATCCTCACCTTCGCGGCGCAGGCGATGCTGAGCCGGCGTTCGCTCGAGCGCTTCGGGCTCGCCGGCACCATGATGGCGGCCCCGCTGGTGGTGGCGATGCTCGCGGGCGCGGCCATCGACACGCCCGGGCTCTTCGCGATCGTGGTCCTGCGCGGCGGCGAGGCGGTGCTCGCCAACTCGCTGTGGCGCTCGGCCTACGAGCTGCTCTACACGCCGGTCGCGCAGGAGAAGAAGCGGCCGACCAAGACGCTGATCGACGTCGGCTGCGATCGCCTCGGCACGCTGCTCGGCGCGGGCCTGGTCATCGTCACGCTGCGCCTCGGCGTCGCGACGGTCGCGGTGCTGGTGCTGGTCCTGGTCTTCGCCGCGATGGCCATCGTCCTCGCGCGCCTGCTGCAGTCCGGGTACGTCGCGGCGCTGGAGGAGAGCCTGCGCACCGGCGCCGTCCGCGTCGAGGGGCCGGAGGTGTTCGAGCTCACCACGCGACGGACCATCCGGGCCTCGCGGCTGCGGGCGCCGATCGCCTCGCCGCCGCCGACGCCACCGCCGCCGCCGGCGCCGCCGAGCGACCAGGCGGCCGCCGAGGGCGATCGGTTGCTCGCGGCGATCGCCGATCTGCGCTCGCGCGAGCGCCGCCGCATCCAGCGCGTGTTGTGCGCCGCGGACGACGATCCGCGCCTCGCTCCCTTCGTCCTCCCGCTGCTCGGGCGGGCCGACGTCCGGAGCGAGGCGGTCGCGTGGCTGCGCCGGCTCGCGCCGCGGATCACCGGGCAGCTCGTCGACGCCCTGGTCGACCCCGCGACCGATCCGGACGTCCAGCGACGGATCCCGCGGGTGCTGCGCGCGGCCGGGTCGCAGGTCGCCGTCGACGGGCTGGTGCGCGCGCTCGCCGACGATCGCTTCGAGGTGCGCTACGAGTGCGGGCTGTCGCTGGCGCGCATGGTCGAGAGGGATCCGTCGCTCGCCGTCGCCTCGGAGCCGATCGTCGCCGCCGTCCGCCGCGAGCTCGCCGTCGAGCGACGCATCCTCGAGGCCGAGCCGGCGCTCGACCTGCTCGACGACGACGGCGATGGACCGCTGTTCGACCCGGGCCTGCGCGATCGGGCGAGCCGCGGCCTCGAGCACGTGTTCACCATCCTCGCGCTGATGCTCGATCGGGAGCAGCTCCGCACGGCCTTCCGCGCGCTGGTCGCCGGCGACGACGCGCTGCGCGGCACCGCGCTCGAGTACCTCGAGAACGTGCTCCCCGGTGAGATGCGCGACGCGCTGTGGCCCTACGTCACCGGCGCGCACCGCCCCACGCGACGCGGCGCGCGGTCGGCGCAGGAGGTGCTCGCCGAGCTGCTCCGGGCCGAGGGCCCGCTGTCGGCGCTGCGCGGGCGCCGCGAGAGCCTCGCCTGATCGGCAGTCGTCAGTCGTCAGTCGTCAGTCGTCAGTCGTCAGTCGTCAGTCGTCAGTCGTCAGAGAGTGTGAATCTCTCGTCGAGCTTGGTCGAAGGTCGACCTGCAAAGCATCTGGCGGGAGACGTGGGCGGTCGAGCAGGCGACGGTCGCGTCAGAAGCCGCGCGTCGAGCCGAGCATCACGCGGAGCTCGTTCGGTCGCAGCCCGTCCTCCCACGTCTCGGTGCCGGCGCCGACGAGCACCTCGAGCTGGTGGTCCGGTGAGCTGGTGGTGCGGAACCCGACGGCGGCGCTCAAGCGGGTGAGCTTCGGGTCGAGCTCCGAGAGGCGCGCGCCCCACACGTTGCCGGCGCCGAGCTGCAGCGCGCCGTGGAGCCAGATCCAGATCGGCCACTCGTACTGCGCGGTGACCACCAGCGCGCTGCGATCGACGAGGCGCCCGGGGCGGTACCCGCGCATCGGCTCGAAGCCGCCGAGGGTGATCTGCTCGGTGAACGGGATCGCGCCGCGCAGCGGGTCGACGAAGGCGGCGTACCCGACGAGGCCGAGCGTGCGGCGATGTCCGACGTCGAGGAACGCGCCTGCGGTCGCGCCGTAGCGGAGCCACCTGCGGGTGGTGTCGCCTGCGTGCTCGCCCGAGAGGACGAGACGCGCGCCGGTGCGCGGCCCGTCGGGATCGCGCGAGTCGAGCACGAGATCGAGCCCCTGGTGCGCGATGGTGTACCCGTCTTCGAAACCGGGCGGCAGCTCGACCTGCCCGGAGGCCACGCGCTGCGCGAGGCTCGGATCTCCGCAGCACCTGCGATCGTCGTCGAACCGGAGCCGCCGCACGCCGATCGACGTGCGAACGGCGCTCGCCCGGAAGATCCGCAGATCGAACAGGAGGCTCGCGGCGGTGCGATCGGAGCGGTAGCGGCCGAGGTCGCGCTCGCGGCTGCGCGGCCCGAGGCCGCCGAATAGCCCGTCCGAGCGGCGGGTCCACTCCGCGCGCAGCGACACCGTGCCGCGGTCTTCGCCGCGGTAGCGGACGGTCAGCCGGTCGACGACCGTGAACGACAGCCAGTCTTCGCCCCACGTCGCGGCGTGCATGCGGAACGCGTTCTTGCGCACGACGAAGTCGTCCCAGAAGAAGTAGACGCCGACGCTCGGCAAGAGGCCGAACTCGTAGAACGCCGTCGGGACCCAACCGATCTTGTGCGCCTCGTCGAAGGTGAAGAAGTCGACGAGCCGGGTGGGCCAGCGGTGCTTCTCGGCGTGCGTCGTGAGCGCGCCGAGCGGGACGCGCAGCACGTACTCGTGCACCATCCACAGCGGAAAGAGGACCGTGCGCGGCGCCCAGGCGACCGCCTCGCCGACGGTCGTCCGCCGCTCGCCGCGTCCGTCGTAGTCGGGGCGGGGGCGTCGGTACGTCGCTGCCGCGTCGCCGCTCGCGCTGATTCCGGCGACGAGCAGCGCCGTCGCAAGCCACAACCGCACGGGCATCGGACGCCGGAGGCCCCGTCGCGTCGCTCGAAGACTTCTGTCGCGGTGCGTCATCTTCGCGCTATGCTGTCGGCGATGATCGCGATCCGTGGCGCCGTCGAGGTCGACGCCGATACGGCCGAGGCCATCGGCCGTGCCGTCGACGCTCTCTGCGCCGAGCTCACGCGCGCCAACGCGCTCGACCCGGGAGAGATCGTCTCCGCCTTCTTCACGCTGACGCCCGATCTCCACGCCGCGTTCCCTGCGCTCGCCGCGCGCAAGCAGGGCTGGGGCGACGTGCCGATGATCTGCGCGCAAGAGATCGACGTCCCCGGCGCGCTGCCCCGCGTCTGCCGCGTGCTGTTGCACGTGCGCCGCGACGCGCCCGGCACGCACGTCTACCTCGGCGGCGCGCGCAAGCTGCGGCCCGACCTGTCGCCGTGATCGTCGGGATCGTCGGCCTCGGGCTGCTCGGCGGGTCGTTGGCCCGCGCGCTCGCGCAGGTCGAGACGCGCGTGATCGCGGTCGATCCCGATCCGTCGGTGCGCGCCGAGGCCATCGAGCTGGGCGTGGTCGCCGAGGCGCACGCCGACGTCGGCCCGCACCTCGCCGCGTGCGACGTGGTGGTCCTCGCCGCGCCGGTGGCCGCCATCGAGGCTCTGCTCGCTCCGGTGTCGCAGTCGATGCACCAGGGCGCGGTGCTCACCGACGTCGCCGGGATCAAGCGCAGCGTGCTCGACGCCGCAGCCGACGCGGTGCACCCCGACGTGCGGTTCGTCGCGGCCCATCCGATGTTCGGCGGCGAGAGCGGCGGGTTCGCGGCGTCGCGCGCCGAGGTCTTCCAGGGCGGCGTGGTCGCGATCTGTGACGACCGCCTGCCGTTCTCCCCCGCAAGGGAGCACGAAGAGGCCATCGAGCAGGTGTCGGCGCTGTACCGATCGCTCGGCGCGCACGTCCTCCGCTGCGGCGCCGACGCGCACGACGCCGCGGTCGCCAAGGTCTCGCACCTGCCGTACGTCGTTTCGCACGCGGTGTTCGAGGTCGCCGCAGGCGACGCGCTCGCCGAGGCGCTCGCCGGCCCGGGCTTCCGCGGCGCGACGCGCCTCGCGGCGTTCGCCTATGGCGTGCAGGGCGAGGTCGCGCGTCGCAACCCCCACTTGCCGGCTGCGATCGACGCGATGATCGATCGGCTGCGCGCGCTGCGCGACGCGCTCGCGTCCCCCGACGACGCGCGGCGCGCGCTCGCGCCCAAGCGAAGATGATCACGGAGAGGCGGGGACGAGGGAGGGGGAGGATTCGGGGGGGCCGTCCACGCCTCTCCGTGACGCGCTGCTTCATGCAGCCTGCCGCCGCCGCTCGCAATGGGCGATCCCCGTCGCGTCGGGCACGCCGAACGACGAAAGGTGCAGACGCTTGATGCGTCGCAGCAGGGCCGTGGGACGGGCCGTTCGTGCCGTGTCGGAACGCGCGCGAACGCGAGCGGCCAGAGGCGCGACACGTTCTCGTTCGACCGTCGACGTTCGACCGTCGGCCCGGTCCGCGCGAGCGACACCGAGGTGGCGGTCACCATCCGCGAGCAGCCCATTCATCGGCAAGTTAGGATGGCGACGCGATGTGTGACACGGCGGTCGTGGTCGGCGCGAGCGGCGTGCTCTTCGCCAAGAGCTCCGATCGCGATGCGAACGAGGCGCAGCTGCTCGAGTGGCACCCGCGCCGTCGCAGCGAGCCCGGCGCGCGCGTGCGCTGCACGTGGATGTCCATCCCTCAGGTGCGCGAGACGAACGCGGTGCTGCTGTCGCGGCCGTTCTGGATGTTCGGAGCCGAGATCGGCGCCAACGAGCACGGGGTCACCATCGGCAACGAGGCGGTGTTCACGCGCGAGGCGGTGCCGGCGATCGGCCTCACCGGCATGGACCTCTTGCGCCTCGCGCTCGAGCGCGCGTCGACGGCGAAGGAGGCGGTCGACACGATCGTGTCGCTCGCCGAGGAGCACGGGCAGGGCGGGCGCTGCGGCCACGAGGACCCGGGCTTCCGCTACTTCTCGAGCTTCCTCGTCGCCGATCCGCGTCGCGCCTACGTGCTCGAGACCGCGGGGCGCGCCTTCGCCATCGAGGAGGTGCACGGCGCGCGCACCATCTCCAACGCGCTGAGCATCCCGTCGTTCGCCGCCGCCCACGCCGCCACGCTCGTTCCGTGGGCCATCGACGCGCGGGCGCGGCGCGCGTGCACGACCGCGGCCTTCGGGCGCGCGCGCAGCGCCTCCGACGCGATGGCGGCGCTCCGCAGCCACGGCGACGGGGCGATGGCGGCGCGGCCCTCCTACGGTCCGCTGGTCGGCGCCTCGCGCGGACCGTGCGCGCACGCCGGCGGCCTCGTCGCCGGCATGCAGACGGTCGCCTCGTGGGTGGCCGAGCTGCGCCCCGGCGGCGTCGCCCATTGGGTGACCGGCACCGCCGCGCCCTGCACCTCGTTGTTCAAGCCGGTCGCGGTCGACGAGCCCCTGGATCTCGGACCGACGCCCGCCGATCGAGACGACGGTCGCTCGCTTTGGTGGCGTCACGAGCGGCTCCACCGCGCGGTGATGCGCGATCCGGCTCGTCTTCTGCCGCTGTTCTCGGCCGAGCGCGACGCGGTGGAGGCGCGCTGGGCGATCGCGCGTCCGGGCTCGCGCGCCGCGTTCGCCGAGGCCGACGCGCTGCTCGCCGCCTGGACCGAGCGCCTCGAGCGCCTCGAGCGGCTCGATCGCGTGAAGGGCGAGTCGGTCTCCGATCGTCGGCCGCCCTGGGCGCGGCGCTTCTGGCGCGATCGCCAGGAGCGCGCGCGATGAGCAAGGTCCGCTCCGAGCGCGACCTCCGCGAGGCGGTGCGCGATCGCTCGTTCGTGCCCGCGCGCGCCGAGCTGCCCGCGGTCGTGCAGCTGCTCGGGAGCGACGAGGACGCCGACGCGGCCGAGCGCGCGCTGGCCCGCGCCGGCGACGCGGGGGCGCGCGCCGCGATCGCGGCGTTCGAAGACGCGAGACCGCCGCTGCGTGGGCGCATCGTCAAGACGGTCGCGCGCGTCCCAGGCTTCGAACGCTGGCTGCTCGACCGCCTCGACGACGAGGACGGAAAGACGCGCCGCAACGCGATCGTCGCGCTCGGTCGGAGGCCCGAGGGGCCGGCGGGCACGCCGACCGAAGGAGACCTCGGCGCCGAGATCGAGGAGCGCCTCGCCGCGTCGTGGTCGCAGGAGCCTCGCGTCGAGCACCGGCGCTCGATCGCCGCCTCGCTCGGGAAGATCGGCGACGCCCGCGCCCTCGAGGTGCTGCGCGCGGCGCGCGACGCCGAGGACCCGGAGCTTCGGCGCATCGTCGGCGAGGCCTTGGTGAAGCTCGAGCGCACCGCCGCGCGCGAGGAGCGCGGGGCGATCGACGTCGCCGCGGTCCCGTCGCAGCCGCTGCTGGTCCGCTTCCGATGTCGGCGCGGCCTCGAGGAGGTGCTCGAGGAGGAGCTCGACGAGCTGTCGCCGAGCGTGGTCGGACCGGGCGTGATCGAGGCGCGCGCCGCGCTCTCCATCGCGAGCCTCTACCGCGCGCGCACCGCGCTCTCGTTCGGCTGGGTGCTGCCGGTCCCCTCGCGCGGCACGGTCGAGGAGCGGGTGGAGGAGGCGATCGTCGCCGCCGCCCCGCTGCTGCGCCGGCACACCATCGGCCCGATCACCTGGCGCCTCGACTGGATCGGGGCCGGGCACCGGCGCGCGGCGACCTTCCGCGTCGCGCGCGGCGTCTCCGCGCGCCGCCCCGAGCTGCGCAACGATCCGACCGCGAGCCTGTGGGAGATCGCCGTGATCGGAGCGGACGACGGCATGAGCGTCGAGGCGCACCCCAAGGGCGCCGCCGATCCGCGCTTCACGTATCGCGTGGCCGACGTGCCAGCGTCGTCGCACCCGACGATCGCCGCGGCGCTCGCGCGTGCCTCCGGCGTGCGGCGCGACGAGGTGGTGTGGGATCCGTTCGTCGGCGCCGGCGCCGAGCTCATCGAACGCGCACGCCTCGGCGCCTGCCGCGCGCTGTACGGCAGCGATCTCGATCCGCGCGCGATCGAGGCGGCGCGCGCCAACGTCGCCGCCGCCGGCGTCTCCGCGGTGCTCGCCGTGTCCGATGCGCGCGAGTCGCGCCCGCCCGAGCCGGTATCGCTCGTCATCACCAACCCGCCGATGGGTCGCCGCGTGCTGGACCGACGGGCCCTCGAGCCCCTCTTCGAAGGGGTGTTCGCCAATGTGCGGGCGGCGCTGCGGCGCGACGGCCGCGTGGTCCTCCTGTCGCCGCTCTTCGGGCGCAGCGTGGAGATGGCCGCGCGACACGATCTGCGCGTGGTGCGCCGCGGCGCGGTCGATCTCGGCGGCTTCGACGCGGAGCTGCAGGTGTTCGAGGTGCGACGACGATGATCCACGATCGAATGCTCCGAGCGCTGGCCGACGTGGCGGCGCAGGCCTGCGCCGGGCGACCGCCCGCGCACGACTTCCTCCACGTCGAGCGCGTGGCCGCGCTCGCGCGCACCATCGGCCAGGCCGAGGGCGCGCGCGTCGACGTGGTGGTCGCCGCCGCGCTTCTCCACGAGCTGATCAACCTGCCGAAGGACCACCCGGAGTCGCACCGCTCGGGCGATCTCTGCGCCGAGGAGGCGATGAAGGTGCTCGCCGGGGCGGGCGTCGCCGCCGACACCGCCGAGCGCGTCGCCGCGTGCATCCGCGACCACGCGTTCTCGAAGGGCGCCGCGCCGCCGACGTTCGAGGCGGCCGTGCTGCAGGACGCCGATCGGCTCGATGCCATCGGCGCGATCGGCGTCGCGCGGTGCTTCGCCACCTGCAGCGAGATGAAGCGGCCCTTCTACGCGCCCGACGATCCCTTCTGCGAGGCGCGGGCGCCCGACGACAAGCTGTGGGGCCTCGACCATTTTTTCCGCAAGCTCCTGCGCATCGAGGAGGGCCTGCACACCGAGACGGCGCGGGCGATCGGCCGCGAGCGCACCGCGTTCCTGCGGACGTACCTCGCCCGGCTCGAGGCGGAGCTCGCCGGGCGCTGACAGGAGTCGTCAGTCGTCAGTCGTCAGTCGTCAGTCGGCTGAATCTTCAGCGCCGCGGTCGAAGGTCGAAGGCCAGGGGCCAAGCCCCTGGAACCCCGGGCAGCATCGGCCTTGTTTCGACCTTCGACGTTTGCCCGTCGCCTCCGAACGGTGCGAGGCCTATTCCCTGGAAAGGTATGCCCGCCATCTGCGGGACTTGTACGTCGAACTCGCCGATACGGCGGGAGGAAGGCCGGCACGTGACTGACGACTGATGACCCCGTCCTTCGCGAGCAGCGACTCGCCGACCTACCCCACGATCTCGATCTCGGTGCCGAGCCCCTTGGCGCGTGCGGCGGCGTAGATGACGCGCGCGAGCGCGACGTCCTGGATCGCAAGGCCGGTGCTGTCGAACACCGTGATCTCGTCGTCGCTCGCGCGGCCGGGGAGGCGGCCGATGACGACCTCCCCGAGGGTGCCGTGGATCTGCCTCGCGTCGTAGATGCCCTCGTGGATGGGGACGTTGACCTCGCCGGAGTGGGTCGCCTGATCCCAGTCGTCGACGACCACCTTGGCGTCGACCAGCACGTTGGCATCGAGCTCCTGTTTGCCCGGCGCGTCGGCGCCCATCGCGTTGAGGTGCACGCCCTTCGGGACGAACGCGCGCTTGACGATGGGGGTCCGCACCGGCGTGGAGGTGCAGACGATGTCGCAGGCACACGCCTCCTCCAGGGAGCCGACCCGGCCGGAGGCCTCGCGCGCGAAAGCCTCCGCGGCGTCGGTGCGCACGTCGTGCGCGACGACCTGGAGCTCACCGAAGACGACCCGGTGCGCATCGAGCAGCCAACGCGACTGCACGCCGGCGCCCACGAAGCCGAGGGTGCGCGGCAGCTTGCGCGCCAGGTACTTGGACGCGACCGCGGCGGACGCGCCCGTGCGGGCGGCCGTGAGGATGGTGCCGTCCATGATCGCGAGCGGCACCGCCGTGTCGGGATCGGACAGCACGTAGACGGCCATCACCGCGGGCAGGCCGTGCTTCTCGGGGTTCTTGGGGTGGGAGTTGACCCACTTCACGCCGGCCGACGCGCCCGTCGGATCGTCGAAATACGCGGGCATCGCCCGGAAGTCCCCCTCGTGGCGGTCGAGCGACAGGTACACCTTCGAGGGCATCAGCGCGGTGCCGCGCGCGTGGGCGGCGAACGCGGCCTCGATCGCGGGGACCGCCTCGTTCATCGAGACCACGGCGCGGACGTCGGCGTGCGAGAGGATGAGCGTCTTCGGCATGGGCGGGCGAGCATATCGCCGGACCCCACGTTCCGTCAGCGCGTCACGTGCGTCACGTGCGTCAGGTGACGAACGCGCGCACGACGCTGCGCCACAACGGCGCCGCGCCGGCCATCTCGCCGACGAGCACCGCCTCGGCGGCGGCGCGATCGGCGCGGACGCCCGCGGCCGCGAGCCGGCGCGCGATGTGGTCGGCGACCGTCCAGCGCGTGACCAGATCGAGCCGGGCGTGCGCGAAGGTGCCGCGCTCGACCCACTCGAGGCCCCAGATCTCGTCGGCGATCCAGTCGGCGAGGATCGCCTCGGGGCGCTCGATCGTCGCGGTCCGCGCCTCGGCGCGGTCGAACGCCGGCGCCCAGGGCCTGTCGCGCAGGCCGCGCACGGGCACGTCGTGCAGCGACAGCAACGCGTCGCCGAACCACGCGAGCGCCTGCCCGCACGAGGACCCGTCGAGCTTGCTGCGATAGTGGTGCGCGACGTCGGTCCAGCTCACGTCCTCGAGCTTCGGGAACGGCTCGGCGTCGAGGACGGCCTTCGTGTCTTCGCCGGCGGCCAGGCGCGCGAGGAGGTCGCGCTCGAGGCGCTCCCAGCGCGCGAAGGGCACGCGGCGACGCGCGTCGAGCCGCACGGTCTTGCCGACCACCACGTCGGCCCCGAGCCGCCCCGCGCCGTCGCGGAGCGAGCTCCACGCGTCGGCGAGATCGATCGGCGGCCGATCGCCCATCGTGCGGCAAGGGCAGCGGTGCTCGGTCGACACGCGTCGGCCTTCGGGCGTGGCCACCAGCCGGTAGGGGAAGCGCCGGCAGACGGAGGGCTTGGCGAGCGGGCCATGCGCCGCGTGGACGCGACAACCGTCATCGCCGAGGTGCGTGCACGCGCCGTCGCGCGCCGCGACCACCGCCGCGCCGATGTGCGGGTTGTGCGCGATCGAATCGGGCGCGAGGACCGTGAGGCGGCGCACCTCGGACCGCGTGACCGGCCCGATGGCGTGCACGTCGGTGCAGCAGAGACCGTCGCCGAAGCAGCGGTATCGTGCGCCCGGGCGGCTCGCGAGTCGAGGGGGTCGAGGACGAGCGCTCACGGGTGGCGTATAGGCCGTTTCGCCATGAAGACCAACGCAGCGCGGGTGCTCGACGCGCTCGGCATTCCCTACGAGCTGCGCGCGTACGAGGTCGATCCCGACGACCTGACCGCGGAGACGGTCGCGCGCAAGGTGGGCCTCCCGGCCGAGCAGGTGTTCAAGACGCTGGTCGCCAAGGGCGATCGCAAGGGCGTGTGCCTCGCCGTGGTCCCCGGCAACGCCGAGCTCGATCTCAAGGCGCTCGCGAAGCTCACCGGAGACGCGCGCCTCGAGACGGCGCCGCTCAAGGAAGTGCAGCCGCTCACCGGCTACGTCCGCGGCGGCGTCACCGCGTTCGCGTGCAAGAAGGACTATCCCGTCTTCGCAGACGAGACCCTCGAGCTCTTCGACGTCATCTCGGTCTCAGCGGGGCAGCGCGGACTGCAGATTCTGCTGTCACCGGCGGATTACCTGCGCGCGACCAACGCGAAGCTCGGGCCCATCGCGCGCGACTTCCGCTGACGCGCCCCGCCTGACGCGGCCGCGTCGACGCGGCCGGAATCGATCCCTCGAGCGCACCCGGTGGCGCACGAGCGCTCAGATGTTCTCCTCGATGCCCTTCCGGCGCTCCGCCGGCGTACGCAGGTGCGGCGGGTGGGCAGGGCTGGTCTCCGACTCGTCGGGCTGCTCGAAGCCCTCGGGGACGTCGAATGGCCGGCCGAGATCGCCCGGATCGCGGTGACAACCGGACGGCGGAGGACCGCCGCCCTTGGCCCCCGGGTGCCCTGGCGGGAGCTCGCCCGACGGCGGCATCGCGAGGTTCGGCAGCGCGTGCGGGGCACTCGACCAGTGCTCGCCGATGAGGACGGGCTCGGACGATTCACAGCCGAGCGAGGCAACGCTCGCCGCCCCAACCATGCCGACCATGGCGACCACGGTGACGGGCGCGGCGATGGGCGCGAGGAGACGTCGGAGCATCACGCTCACAGCCGGATGCGCATGCCGTACCAACACCTACCGTGCACGCGCGGCCTCGACCGCGCGGGCTCATGGCCGTCTCATCCGCGGGGAGGCGTGCGGCTCACTGCCCGCTGAACCGTCCGGCGCGTCGCTCCACGAACGACTGCATACCCTCGCGCGCGTCGTCGCTCGCCATCACCGGCTGCAGCTCGGCGAACAGCCGAGCGGCGAGGGCGGGCTCGTCGGGCTGCGCGGCGCGCCGCGACTCGAGCATCGTCGTGCGGACGCCGAGCGGGGCCTGGGCGGCGATCGTCTCGGCGATGGCGAGCGCCCGATCGAGGTGCGCGCCCGCCTCGACGACCTCCTGAACGAGACCGATGCGGTGCGCCTCGGCCGCGTCGAACTCGTCTCCGGTGAGGATCCAGCGCATCGCGTTGCCCCAGCCCGTCTCGCGCGCGAAGCGGATCGTCGCGCCGCCGAACGGGAAGATCCCGCGCTTGACCTCGAGCTGTGAGAACCGACACGTCTTCGAGGCGACGCGGACGTCGCACGAAAGGGCGAGCTCGATGCCGATGGTCATGCAGATCCCCTGAAGCGCGCACACCACCGGTTTGTGGCGCACCGCTCCGTGGAGACCGAGCGGATCGACCGCGCCGTCGCGCATCGGAAAGCGCCCGCTGGCGAACGTCGGCGCCATTTGCACGAGGTCGAGCCCGCCGGTGAAGTGATCGCCGTGCGCGAACAGCACGGCGCACCGCACCTCGGCGTCCTGTTCGAGCGTGGTGTACGCCTCGGCCAGCTGCTCGAACATCGGCGGATCGAACGCGTTGCGCTTGGCGACGCGATCGAGCCCGATGAGCAGCAGGTGACCGCGCCGGTCGACGGAGATCGTGCGCTCGCCCTGCCTGCGTTCGGCGTCTGCCTCGGAGGTCATCTCGCGAGCCTACCCGCGCTATGGTGCCTGTACATGACCGATCGGATCGCCGAACGCGTGCGCGCCGTCCTGCCGCGTGTGGTCGAGCAGAGACGAGATTTCCACCGTCACCCGGAGCTCGCGTACGAAGAGGTCCGCACCAGCGGCAAGGTGATCGAGTGGCTCGGGGCGCTCGGGCTCGAGGTGCGGTCGGGCATCGGCAAGACGGGTGTGATCGCGCGCCTGCGCGGCGATCGGCCCGGCAAGACCATCGCCCTGCGCGCCGACATGGACGCGCTGCCGGTGCAGGAGGCCACCACACACGGCTCCGCGAGGCACGGCTTCGCGAGCCTGGTCGCAGGGAAGATGCACGCGTGCGGCCACGACGTGCACACCGCGATGCTGCTCGGCGTCGCCACCGTGCTGAGCGAGCTCCGAGACCAGATCGCCGGCGAGGTGCGCTTCCTCTTCCAGCCCGCCGAGGAGGGGCTCGGCGGCGCCGTGCCGATGATCGAGGCGGGCGCGGTCGACGGCGTCGATCTCGCGCTCGGTCAGCACATGGGACCGACGCACCCGACGGGCACCATCGCGCTCTCGCGCGGCCCGGCGATGGCCGCGACCGACTTCTTCACGCTGAAGATCCTCGGCCGCGGCGGCCATGGCGCGTATCCGCATCTGTCGGTCGACGCCATCCCCATCGCGGCGCAGGTCGTCACCGCGCTGCAGACGATCGTGTCGCGGTCGGTCGATCCGCTCGAGGCGGCGGTCGTCACCATCGGCACCATCCAGGGCGGGTTCCGCAACAACGTCATCGCGCCGGAGGTCGAGATGACCGGCACCGTGCGCACCTTCGATCGCACGCTGCGCGAGTCGCTGCCCGCGCGCGTCGAGCGCATCGTCCGCGGCGTCGCCGACGCGCACGGCGCGCGCTACGAGCTCGACTACGCGCTGAACTACCCGGCGGTGGTCAACGATCCGACGGCCGCGCAGCTGCTCGAGCGCGCGGCGGCCGAGGTGCTCGGAGCGGATCGCGTGCAGGTGATCCCGCCGTCGATGGCGGGAGAGGACTTCGCCTATTACGCCGAGCGCGTACCCGCGTGCTTCTACTGGCTCGGCTGCCGACCGCTGGGCGCGCAGGACTTCGCCAACCTGCACAGCCCGTCGTTCGCTCCGTCATGGCGCGCGCGGCGCTGGATTTCCTCGCGGGCACGCGCTGAGGCTGGCCGGGTTGCGCGACGCGGGAGCGGACTTATCGTCGCTCCGTGAAGAAGTCGTCCGCGCTCTCGGTCCTGCGCCACCCGCGCGCGTTCGCTCGCTTCCTGGGCGATCGTGAGGCGCCGCTCCTGCCGCGGCTGTTCGCGCTCTTCGCCGTCCTCTACGTGGTGCTGCCGATCGACGCGATCCCCGATGCCATCCCCGTGATCGGGTGGCTCGACGACGTGGGCGTCATCGCCCTGGTCCTCGCGTGGACGTCGCGCACCGTCGCGAAGTACCGCACCGGCGGCGCAGATCGCGGCGATCCGCACGCCGTCGTCGTGCGCCGTTGATCGGGTGACGGTTGATCGGCTGACGGGTGATCGGCCGACGGGTGATCGGTCGATCGGCGCCGGGCGCGTGATCCCGCCCGTGAATCGGTTCGCGGCGAGCTCGTGGATCGGTTGGCCGAGCGCGTAGCAGGGCGCGGAGTCGAGCGCGTCCCGCCGAGCGTGCAGAGCACGGACGATGCGGCGTCGCGCGCCCCGCGTACGCAACGCGGCGACCGATCGCGGCCGGCACGCCCTTCGCTGAGCTCGAGCCGGTGAGGAGTGCTGAGCCGACGGCGGCGAATCTGACCGACCTCGCTGAGACTTCGCTGAGGAGGAGGGGGGGCCGGACGTCGGGGGTCGAGCGGTTCCACGCGGCGCGAGCTCGCCGCGGTGACGGGGCGAACCGTCTTCGGGAGGCCGCTCGGCCCTCGGCCCCGGCGTTCTCTTGATTGTGACAGCGGACAGGTTGACACCGCCGACTGTAACGGTTATCGATGCGACCAACGGCTGGGCCAGCAACCGAGGAGGTCGCCCATGCACTGCGGACTTCGAGAACCCCGGGAACATCGAGAACACGAGAGCCCGGCCGGCCAGTGGATGCTCGCGCTCATCGCGCTCGGGTTCCTGTGGCCGACGTTGATCATGGTCGGCCAACGGTTGCACCCGTGAGCGCGGCGCTTTCTTGCGCCGAGCCGGCCGGGGGACCGATGCTGGGCGACGACGTGACCCAGACCCCGAACGCGCCCGCGAAGCAGGAGCCGTCGCTGACGATCGACGAGCTCGCCGCCGCGTCGCGCATCCCGAGCCGGACGATCCGCTTCTACCAATCCAAGGGCGTGCTCGGCTCGCCGACCGTCCGCGGGCGGGTCGCCTATTACGGCCCGCAGCACCTCGAGCGCCTCAAGCTGATCGCGCAGCTGCAGGATCGCGGGCTGCGCATCGACGCCATCCGCGCGCTGACGACGCGCATCGACAAGGGGGAGCTCGACGTCGCCGAGTGGCTCGGGCTCGACGCCGAGTTCCGCGCGCCGTGGGGCGACGATCGACCGCGCACCATGACCGAGGCGGAGCTCCTCGAGCTCGCCGGCGAGGCGCGTCGCGACGGCCTCATCGCGGATCTGGTGCGGCACGAGCTCGTGCAGCGGCAGGGCGAGGTGTACCTCGTGTCGAGCCCGGCGCTGCTGCTGTTGTCGGTGCGGCTGGAGGCGGTCGGGATCGCCATCCCGGTCGCCGCCGCGGCGACGAAGATCCTCGAGAAGCACCTGTCGCGCGCCTCGCGCGAGCTGTCGGACTTCATCCTCGAGCGGGCGCGCACCGGCGACGACGCGCGCGTCGAGGGCCACGTGCAGGACCTGCGGCCGATCGCCCTCGACGCCGTGCACGTGCTGTTCGCCCGCGAGATGGAGCGCGTGCTCCGCGAGATGGCCGAGTCGGGCCAGACGGCGAAGCTCGGGAAGAAGAAGCCGCGCTGACGACAGTCGTCAGTCGTCAGTCGTCAGTCGTCAGTCGAGACGTTGCCCATTCGCGACCGCGGCGCCGCGCGAGGCCCCGGCGGGCGGGGTCGAAGGTCGAAAGTCGAAGGTCGAAAGCCTGAAACGGAGAGACCTGCTCCGTTCGACCTTCGACCTTGGACCTTCGACGCTCGACCCGGTCTGCCACAGCCAGCGCACGGCGGGCGCCCGCGACGGCGCGGCTCACGACTGACGACTGACGACTGACGACTGACGACTCAAAGGACCTTCACCACGTCGCGCAGGAAGATGACGACGATGCCCATCAGGCCCTCGCCGGCGATGACGCCGCTGGCGACGCTGACCGTGTAGCGGTCGGCGAGCTCCTTGCGCTTCTTCAAGAGGCTCCAAGCGGCGAGCGCGCCGAGGAACATCGCGAAGCTGTCGTTGAAGTCGATGACCAGCGCGATGCCGAGGCCGGTGGCGCTCGGGACGAAGGTGGTCCACGCGGGCTTGGGCGGGGGCTTGGCGTCCGGATCGCGGTCGGGCAGGCGCGCGTCGGCCTGGAAGCGCGCGACCTCGCGCGCGTGCTGGCGCGCGCCGATCTCCTCCAGCACCGCGATGAGCACGCCGATCGACGCGCCCACGACGATGCCGGCCAGCGCCAGCGTGGGCAGGTTCTTCGCGCCGTCCTTCAGCAGCTTGGCGACCGAGGCCCAGGCGACCGCCGCCGGCGCGGCGAGCTCGTTGCCGAGCTTCTCGGGCTTGGCGACGAGGAAGTACACCGGCACGCACACCGCGGCGCCGGCGAGCACGCCGAGCATCTGCGCCCAGAACTGCTTGCGCGGCGAGCCGCCGAGCAGGTACCCGGTCTTCACCTCCATCAGCAGATCGGCCGAGTGCGACGCGGCGCCGGCGGTGACGGTTGCGGTCATCAGGTTGGCGGCCGCGTTGCCGGGGACGAGCACGCCGAAGAGGAGCTGGGTGATCTTCCCCATCGCGCCGATCGGCGTGACGCCCGTCTCGCCGGTCGCGCGCGCCGCCACGACCGAGAGGAGGAACGCCGCCGCGACCGAGACGGTACCCTCGAGGATCGGCACCGCGAACCACGCCCACTGCATGTACACGCACGCGACGGCGCACGCGGCGAGGCCGAGCGCGAACCAGCTCTGCGGCACCTCGACCGAGGCGAGCGGGTCCTCGTTCCGCGCGGCGCCGCGGCGGAACATGCCCGACAGGCCGGAGAACGCGCGCGCGACCGTTCGCCAGCGGAAGGCGAAGGCCACGATGCTGGAGCTCACCATGATCGCGGTGCCCGGCCACACGCTCCACTTCGAGCGGAGCGTCGCGTGGAGCGCGTCGGGCACCTTCACCGGGATCGCGTGCACGGCCTCCGCGGCCTTCGCGAACGAGAGCCACCTCGCGGGATCCGCGGCGATCTCGGGCGGCGCGACGCGGAGCACGCCGTGATCGACGAGCCAGGGCGCCACGATCGCGTAGTCGAGGACGGCGCCGATGAGGAGCGAGGTCGCCACCTTCACGCCGACGATCGCGCCTGCGGCGTACAGGAGCAGGCTCGTGTTGGCGCCGAGCGACCACGCGCCCATTCCGTGGCCTCGCAGCGACCCGGGGAAGGGGATCACCTCGGGGATCCGGCGGAGGAACCCGGGCTTCGACTCGAGGGCGAGCTTGAGCGCCGCGGCGCCGATCGCCGCCGCGAAGAGCGAGCGCGCCTTGGCCATCGACGCGCGACCCGCCGAGTGCATGGTGCGGATCGTCTCGGCGCACACGACCCCGCCGGGGAAGCGCAGCTGCTCGGCGTTGATCATGTTGCGCTTGAGCGGCACCGCCACCACGACGCCGAGCACCGACACGCCGAGCATCCACGCGGCCAGGCGATAGCCGTCGAGATCGGGGATGGAGATGGTCCCGTCCTTGCGCAGCATGGCCATCGCCGGGATGGAGCTGACCAGGCCGGCCGAGGACATGTACGCCGCCGCCGACGCCGCGGTCTGCGAGGTGTTGTTCTCGAGCATCGACAGCGGGCGCATGCCGGGGAACACGCCGCGCAGCGCCGCGAAGATCGCGAAGCCGACGACCGCCGAGGTGATCCCCATGCCGAACGACCAGCCGATCTTCAGCCCGATGTAGAGGTTGGACGCGCTGAGGATCGCGCCGAGCGTCATGCCGGTGATCGCCGCGCGGAAGGTCAGCTGGGGCTCGTCCTTCTGGTAGACCTGCTCGAGCCACAGCCGGTCGCGCGCGGCGATCGCCTCGGGGTCGCGCAGCGGCACGGGATCGATCGGGAACGGTGCGGCGGTCGACCCCGTGTCCTCGGACGCCATGCGGGCGCTAACATAGACCGGATGCTGTCGCTGCTGGGCATCGACCCCGAGGCGAAGATCCCGATGACCATCACGGAGTTCGTGAACCGTTGAACCTCGAGGTCGCGAACGTCGGTCCCGCCGTGGTGCGGCGCGCGCTCGCACGACCGTCTCCCTTCCCGCCGCACGCCTGGGATCACGACCCGCCGCCGCGGCCCGCAGCGGTGTGCGTGCCCATCGCCTTCGAGCCCGAGCCGGTGGCGTTCGCCGTGCTGCGCGCGGCGAGCCTCCGCGATCACGCGGGTGAGGTGGGGTTCCCCGGCGGCAAGCCGGAGCAGGGCGACGCCGATCTGCGGGCGACCGCGCTGCGAGAGCTCGGCGAGGAGGTCGCGCTGTTCGACGTCGACGTGCTCGGGGTCCTGTCGGAGGTGCCCGTGGTGACCGGTCGCTACGTCATCCACCCGTTCGTCGCCGACATCGGCGCGGCGCGCCCGGAGATCCGCGCCTCGGAGGTCGCCGAGATCCTGCCCATCCGCCTCTTGCCGTACCTGACGGGCGCGGCGGTGTACGAGGCGGTCCAGACCACGTGGCGCGGGCTCGAGTTCCTCACGCCGCACTTCCATGTCGACGCACGGACGCGCGAGGGCGTCGTGCTCTACGGGGCGAGCGCGTTCATGCTGTGGGAGCTGCTCCTGCGCGTCGCCGCCGAGCTCGGTGAGCCGCTGCCCGGGCCGGTGCTCGTCGACAGTCGACCGTGGGGCGAGCGGTATGGCTCGCGTTAGGGCTCGACCTCCGGGCGCGACCAGGCACAATGAAAGGGTGCCGGTTCCCGCTCGTCGTCGCCCGTCGGTGCGCGTCTCCTTCGTCCTGCCCGTGAGCGCCGATCGCCTGTACCGCGCGTGGCTCGACCCGAAGGAGCACGGCGCGTTCACCGGTGCGGGCGTCACCTCGACGGCCAAGGCCGGCGGGAAGTTCTCGACGTTCGACGGGTACGCCTCGGGGAAGTACACCGAGCTCGTCCCCGCCGAGCGCATCGTCATGTCCTGGCGCGCCAGCGATTTCCCGGAGGGCGCGCCCGACTCGCGCGTCGAGGTGCTCTTCCAGCCGGCGAGCGGCGGCACGCGGGTGACCATCCTGCACGCCGAGCTGCCGCCCGGCACCGAGGAGCAGTTCCGCAAGGGCTGGCGCCGCTACTACGAGACGCCGATGCGCGCACACTTCCGTGCGGCGCAGGCCGGCGCCGTCGAGGCGGAGACCGCGGAGCCGGCGCCCGCGCCCAAGCGGGCCTCGCGCGTCGCGCGTCCGAAGGCCGCGGCGCCGCGCGCGGGGGCGCCGACGTCGAAGCGACGCGGCAGCTGACGCGCGCGTCCTCACGCGTCCTCACGCGTTCGCGGCGGCGGCGGCGCGTTCACGAAGGCGATCGAGATCGAAGCGCCCGCGCGCGGCGGGCAGCACCTTGCCCCAGAGATCGCCCCGCCGAGCGAGGCGCGCCGGCGCGTTGTCGAGGCGGAAATCCTCGATGGCGACGCCGCGCTCGAGCTCCCGCCAGGTGACGGGCATCGACACCGACGCGTGACGCGTAGGGCGCACCGAGTAGATCGAGGCGAGCGTGCGGCTCCACGCGTTCTGGTTGTAGTCGAGGAGCACGCGGCCCTTGGGGCGCCGGGCGACCGTGTACTCCGCGGTCACCAGCGCCGGCGCGCGCGCGGCGAGGGCGACCGCGATCGCCTTGGCTACGGTCCACACCTCGTGCTGCGTCGGTCCCCGAACGACCGGCACGTAGACGTGCACGCCCTTGCTGCCGCTGGTCTTCACGTACGTCGGCATCTTCAGCGCAGTGAGCGCCTCGTTCAGGTAGAGGGCGGCCTCGAGCACCTTCGCGAACGGGGCGCTGCCGGGATCGAGATCGAAGTGCAGGTAGTCGGGTCGATCGACGTCGTCGCAGCGCGCGTACCACGGGTTCAAATCGATGCACCCGAGGTTGATCACCCAGGCGAGCGACGCGAGATCGTCGATCACCGGGAGGTCGATGACGCCCTTCGATCCATGATCGATCGCGCAGGTGCGGATCCACGGCGGCCGCGGCGTCGGCGCGCGCTTCATGAAGAAGAACTCGCCTCTCCAGCCGTGCGGGTAGCGCCTCATCACCATCGCGCGGTCGCGCAGGTGCGGCAGCAGCCAAGGCGCGACGGCGACGTAGTACCGGATGAGGTCGCCCTTGGTGAGGCCGAGCTCCGGCCAGAACGGCTTGTGCAGGTTCGTGACGCGCACGGCGCGACCGTCGAGGTCGACGGTGGCGTCGCCGCTCGTCGGGATCTTCGGGCCGCGCATGTCCGACTCCGATAGCAAGCGGCCGGCCGACCTGGAGCCGTCCGGCCCCGGGGCGGGCCAGGCGGTCGACGCGCGCGCGGCGTCGTCGGACAGTCCGCCGCCGTGGGCAAGAAGAAGCCGGCCGCGAGCCGCGGGCGCACCGAGCGGCGCGCGCTCGATCGCGAGGTGAGGAAGCAGCTCGAGAGCAAGGAGCGGCTCGCGCGCCTCTCTTCGGGCGGCGCCCCCGAGCGGCCGATCGAGGTCGCGACCGCCTCGCTCGTCGAGCCGATGGCGCGCGCGTCTCGGTGCGTCCGGTGCGACGGCGCGGTCCGCCTCGACGAGCACGTGGTGCGGGTCGTCGCGGAGGCGACGCGTGGAATCGTCGCGGAGGCGACGCGTGGAATCGTCGCGGAGGCGACGCGTGGAACCAAGCGGAGCCTGCGCGTGGCCCGCGTGTCGTGTCCTTCGTGCGGAGCGGCGCGCGAGATCTACTTCGCGATCGTCGCGCCCGTGCTCCACTGAAGACCTGTCGGATCAGGCCCCCGAGTCCCGTCCGAGGGATTCCCCGACCGCTCTCGAGCGGTCACTTGCCCGTGCAGCGGGTCGCCTCGGCCTCGAGCGCCACGCGCCGATCCTCCAGCACCTCGAGGCGCCGCGCGATCTTCGTGCGTGCCTCGGCGTCCTTCGTCTCGCGCAGCTCGGCCCGGCGCTCGTCGACCCGCTTGGCGAGCATGACCGCCTGGGCGACCTTGTCCTGCAGGCACGTCGCGGCCTTGTCGTCGATCTTCCGCGCGCCGTCCCAGCGCCGGCGGAGTTTGGTCGCCGTCGCGTGGGCCGCCTCGGCGAGGATGTCGGCGCGGGCGAGCGCGCCGCCGTCCTCGGCGAAGGACGCCCCTGCGATCGAACACGACACCACCGTGATCGCGGCCGCGATGACGCGACGGATCTCCATGACCAGACCTCGCGCGAGCGCGCCCCGCGCGGCGGGGAGGGGGCACGCCCGTCGTGCCCTGCGTTCGCCCCCCTTGGGTTGCGGGCATCCTCCGCCGCGTTCACGTGGTAGATCACCGTCTCCATGTCGCTGGACTTCGCGCGGGTCTCAGGCGTCACCGTCGCGCTCGCCGCGGCCGTGCTCGTCGCCGGGTGTGGCCCTACGCCCGGGCAGTCGAACCTCGACTCCGATGGCGGCGAGGTCGACGCCGCGCCGGATGGCCCGGTGGAGGACGTGCTCGCGGACAGCGGCTGTCCGGCACCCGCGAAGATCACCCCGGCGATGGTGCCCTCGGGTTACCTGCCGGCGCAGCGCGCCAACCTCGGCTATTCGATCGACGGTGACACCGCGAAGTACCACCTCGTCTCGGGCGAGCACACCGTCCGCTATCTCTTCGTGAACACCGAGGAGAGCAGCGGCGCCGAGACGACCGCGTTCGGCGTGAAGACCAAGGACGTCATCGCCGGGTGGCTGCAGGCGGCGACCGACATCCAGGTCGCCGCCCGCCAGGGCAAGACCGCCGGCACGCCCGACCTCGATCCGTACGGCCGCTGGCTCGCGCTGATCTTCGTCGACGGCGAGCTGCTGCAGACGCGCCTCGTGCGCGAGGGCTACAGCGCCTACTACACCGCGTACGGGGGCGCGCCCGCCCCGGTGCACGACGCGCTGCTCTTCGCCGAGGCCGAGGCCCGGGCGAACCGGCGCGGCATCTGGGCGCCCGGACACCCCACCGACTACGAGAAGGTGCTCGACGACTGGATCGGCAGCAGGACGTGCCGCCCGAACCCGTACGTCGCGCCCTACTGCAAGTAGAGGCACGCGAGGCGGCGATCGCCCCGCGTGCCTCCGACCATCACGGACGCTGACTCGAGCGGCTCACTTCTCCATGCCGGGCTTGCCGGGACCGGACTTGTCCATCCCGGATTTGTCGGTGCCGGGCTTGTCCATGCCGGATTTGCCCTTGGTGCCGCTCGTCGAGCCCGACTCGTCGGTGCCGGGACCGCCGCCGATTGCGGCGCCGCCGGGCATCTTCATCTTGCTCATCATGGTCATGACGTGCTCGCGGTGGCCGTCGACGCCCTTGTGCATGTCCGACAGGAGCTTCTTCACCTCGTCGTCCTTGGCGACCTTCTGCCCCTCTTCGATGACCGCGAGGACGAGCACGTGCTCCATCATCTCGGGGCCGAGATAGGCGGCGTCGAACTGGGCGCCGCTCTTGGTCTTCAGCGCCTCGTCCATCTTCGCGTCGGCGCCGTGCACCGCCGCGTGGATGGGGTCCATCGGCATCGTCGGGGAGAGATCGATCCCCTTCTTCTGGGCGAGATCGGTCAGCTTCTTGTCCGCGTCGGTGTGCTCGCGGACCATCCGATCGGCGAAGGCCTTCACGTCCTTGGACGTCGAACGCTCCATCGCCAGCTTGGAGTGCTTGATCTCGTTCTGGTTCGCCGTGTGCAGGAACTCGAGCACCGACTTCAGCTTGGCGTTGTCGTCGTGCGGGCACATCGCCGCCGACGAGCCACCCTTGCCCATGCCCATGGGCTTGTCCTTGCTCTCGGCCGAAGCCGCGCCGGCAATAGCCAACGAGACAACGGCGAGCGACGCCCAGCGAATCGACTTGTGCATCGTGCTACCTCCGACCTGAGTGACGAGCGAGGGGCGTGCCGCCTACCGCCGCGTCGAGGCGCCGCGTCGAGCTCGCGCGCGCCGGACGCGACGGCGTGAAAGACGCGGGCTCGCCGAGCGCGACGCGCGCGGTAGAATGCGACCCTCCATGACCGCGCCCGCGCCCGGCGCCACCATCGCCGGCAAATACGTGGTCCACCGTCGCCTCGGCGCCGGCGGGTACGGCGCGGTGTACGAGGCGGAGAACATCGCCCTCGGCAAGCGCGTCGCCATCAAGGTCATCGAGCGCCGACACGATCGCTCCGAGGAGGCGATCGGCCGGTTCCGGCGCGAGGCCCGGGCCAGCGCGCGGATCGAGAGCCCGAACATCGTGCAGGTGGTCGACGTCGGCGAGGACGAGGCCGTCGGTCTGTACATGGTGATGGAGCTGCTCCGCGGCGGCGACCTGCGCCACAAGCTCGATCGGGTGCCCCGCCTCGAGGTCGACTTCGCCGCCGAGGTGGCGCACCAGATCGCCTGCGGGCTCGCCAAGGCGCACGCGACCGGCGTGGTCCACCGCGATCTGAAGCCCGCGAACGTGTTCCTCCACGAGCCGAGCGCCGAGGCCGGCGACGACGACGATCGGGTGGTCGTGAAGATCGTCGACTTCGGCGTCGCCAAGCTCCTCGACGGCGTCGACGAGCGCGGTCAGCCGCTCACCACCGCGGGCAAGACGGTCGGCACGCCGCAGTACATGTCGCCCGAGCAGGTGCAGGGGCACCCCTACGATCACCGCGCCGATCTGTGGGCGCTCGGGGCCGTGCTCTACGAGATGCTCGCCGGCCGACCTGCCTTCTCCCTCCAGGGCTCGTTCCAGGACACGGCGCTCGCGATCGTCCTCGAGCACCCGCCCAAGCTCCGCGAGCTCCGGCCCGAGGTCCCCGAGGCGATCGCCGCGGTGGTGGAGCGCGCGCTCGCGAAGGACCCTGCCGATCGCTTCGCCGACGCGACCGCGTTCGCCGAGGCGCTCGTCGCCGCGCATCCGAGCGCCTTCACCGAGAAGGCGATCGCGAGGCGCACCGCGTCGATCCTCGGCGCGCACCCCAAGTCCGCGCTGTCGCCGCGGCCGTCTTGGCCGACCAGCGACGCGGCGGTGCAGCGCGACGTCGCGGCGCGCGACGGCACGCCCGACAGCCGAAGGCGCGTCGGCTTCGTCGTCGCGCTCGCGGTGCTCACGGGCGCCGCGGCCATCCTGGTCGTCGCCGCGCTGCGCTCGCAGCAGAGGAACGAGCTCCCGTCGGCGTCGGCGTCGGAGCCGAAGCCGGCCGCGTCGCTCGCGTCCGAGGCGCCTTCCGCGGCCCCGCCGCTGCCTGCACCGACGCCTGCCCCGGCGCCGCCGGAGGCGCCTACCGTGGCCTCCGCGAGGCCTTCCGTTTCGCCCGCGGCGCCGCCCGCGCAGCCGGCCAAGACGGCGAAGGCGCCCGCGACGGCTGCACTTGCACCTTCACCTTCAGCTTCACCTTCGCACAAGCCCGCGCCCGCGCCGACGGCGAAGGGCGACGACCCCTTCGGAAGCGCGGGCGTCTCGAACAGCTTCTGATGGATGGTCGTGCTCCTCGGACGTCGGGCGGTCGCTGCTCGCGATGGACGGGTCATCAGTCGTCGGTCGTCGGTCGTCAGCTCGAGAACGTCCTGCGTTTCCCGCCATTCAGCGACGCTCTTCGAGACTCGCGAGCGGTCACCGAGGCACCCGCGCCCGGTGTGCACGGCGCTTGCTGGTGTGACCCGGCGAGGTCGACCGAATGACCCGGCGTGCACGGCGGCGCGACCCGCGCGACCACATCCCGATCGCACGATTCCTCGGTTTGACCGGAGGAAGCGCTCATCTGTGGTGGCTGTGGGAGCTGCTCGCCGCCCTGCTGATGGTGCTCATGGTCGCGATCGCCAGCCGCGGGTAGAGACCGCGCGGCTGGCGAGAGCGGGCGATCAGTCGTCTTCGGTCTTCTGGGCGGCGAGCTTCGAGGCGCGGTCGGCGATGATCTTCTGCTCCTGCGGCTTCGGCACGAAGTCGTAGGCCGCCGGCTCCATGACGAACGTGCCGTGGCCGCCGGTGGACCCGCGCAGACGGCCGCCGAAGTCACCGAGCTCGCCGAGCGGCGCCTGCGCGCGGACCGACGAGATGCCGCCCGGGAGCGTGTCGATGCCGAACACGCGCGCGCGACACTGCTTCAGATCGGCGGTGACGGCGCCCATGTACTGCTCGGGCGCGGTGATCTCGAGCGAGACGATGGGCTCGAGGAGCGCCGGGCGCGCCTTGGCCATCGCCTCGCGCGTGGCGATCTTGCCGGCGGTGCGGAAGGCCACCTCCTTGCCGTCGACCGCGTGGGTCTTGCCGTCGTAGACGACGACCCGCACGTCCTGAACGGGGTAGCCGGCGACCACCCCCGCGGCCATCGCGTCCATGACGCCCTTCTCGACCGCCGGGATGAAGTGCGTGGGGATGGCGCCGCCGACGACCTCGCTGGCGAACTGGAAGCCCTCGCCCCGCTGGAGCGGCTCGATGCGGAGGTAGACCTCGCCGAACTGCCCGGCGCCGCCCGTCTGCTTCTTGTGGCGGTGGTGACCCTCGGCGCGGCCGGTGATCGTCTCCTTGTAGGCGATCGTCGGCGGCTTGGTCTTGACCTCGAGGCGGTAGCGGTTGGCGAGGCGCTCGAGCATGACGCCGAGGTGCACGTCGCCGATGCCGTTGACGATCAGCTCGTGGGTCGTGTCGTCGTGCGCGAAGTTGAAGGTCGGGTCCTCCTCGGAGAGGGCGCCCAGCGCGACGCCGAGCTTGGCGTCGTCGTTGCGCGACTTGCTCTCCATCGCGAGCGAGAGCATCGGCTTCGGGTAGGCGGGGCGCACCGCGCGCAGATCGTCGCCGGCGTCGGGGGTGTGGAGGATCGTGTCGGCGTGGAGGTCCTCGATGCGGCCGAGCGCGATGATGTCGCCGGCGAAGGCGACGGCCTCGAGCTCCGGGTGATCGCGGCCCTCGATCTTGAGGACGTGGCCGGCCTTGATCTTCTTCTTGTCGGCGTTGACCACGAACGAGGTGCTGCCGTCGATCTTGCCCTGGAGGACGCGGATCATCGCCATGCGCCCGAGCTGCGGATCGCTGGTGACCTTGAAGCAGTGGGCGAGGAGCGGCTTGTCGGGATCGCAGGGGATCTCGGCGACGCTGGCGTCGCCCTTGCGCAGCCGGCGCGCGCGGCCGGAGACGGGGCTCGGCGCCTCCTCGGCGAGGATGTGGAGCAGATCGTCGACGCCGACCTCACTCTTGGCCGACGCGAAGAGCACGGGGACGACCTGGCCGGCGACCATCGCCTTGATGAACGCCCTGCGCAGCGCCGGCACGTCGAGCGCCTCGCCGGCGAGGTACTTCTCGAGCGCCTCGTCGTCGGCTTCGACGGTCGACTCGAGCATCTCGCGGTGCACGTCGGCGACGGAGCCGAAGTCGGCGTCGCCCGCCTCCTGATCGAAGCAGTCGATGACGTCGGTGCCGTTCTTGGTCGGCAGGTTCATGCAGTGCACGCGCGGGCCGAAGGCGGAGACGAGCTCCGACAGCACCGCGGCGAGGCCGCCCGGCTTCTGGTCGATCTTGTTGACGACGATCATGCGCGCGAGGCCGGCCTCACCCGCCGCGTGGAACAGCCGCCGCGTGTTGAACTCGATGCCGTTCATCGCGTTGACGACGATGATCGCGGTCTCGACGGCCGGCAGCGCCGACAGCGTCATGCCGATCAGCTCGGGGTGGCCTGGCGTGTCGATGAGGTTGATCTCGCGACCCTTGTAGGTCGCGAAGAGCAGGCTGGAGTTCGTCGAGTAGTGGTGCGAGCGCGCCTCGGGCTCGAAGTCGCTGGTGGTGTTCTCGTCGTCGACGGAGCCCATGCGGGTGATCGCGCCGCATCGGTGCAGAATCGCCTCGGCCAACGTGGTCTTGCCGGCGCCTCCGTGGCCGAGGAGGACGACGTTCCGGATGTCTTCTGGGCGGTAGCTCGCGGCCTTGATCGTCATAGCGCGCGCGGGCGTGCAAAACCTCTGCCTTACCACGCACGCGCGCAAATACGCGTTAACGGGTGTGCGGGGTCTGCACCGATTGCGGATGAGGCGCGTACTTCGCGCACCACTTGCGGATCGGTCCGTGCTTGACGCGGAGCGGCGAAGGCGCGTCAGGCGTATCGCGCGCGTCAGTACCGGGCGCGGATGCCCGGGACGAGGTAGTCGTCGAACGCGCGGTCGAAGTCGTAGGCCGGCTTCCAGCCCCAATCTTTGCGGGCGACGCTGTCGTCGAGGTCTTCGGGCCAGCTGTCGACGATCTTCGCGCGCACCGGATCGGGCTCGTAGGAGATGTCGGCCTTCGGGAAGATACGCTTCACCCGTGCGGCGATTTCGCCTGCGCTGACGCTGAAAGCGCCAACGTTGTACACGGTCGTCGACAGCCGTTCGCGGTCGGCGTCGAGCAGGCCGACGAGCGACTGCACCGCGTCGGGCATGGCCATGAAGGGGATCTGCGCCTCCGGTCCGACGAAGCACTTGTAGGGCTTGCCCTGCGCGGCGGCGTGCAGCATCTCCGGGCCGAAGTCGCTCGTGCCGCCCGTGGGCACCGTCTCGGCGGAGATGAGGCCGGGGAAGCGGATGGCGCGGAAGTCGAGGCGCGCGGCGGTCGAGAGCGCGCCGAGCTGACGGTAGTAGTTGGTGAAGTATCGACCGAGGTGCTCGCAGTACAGCTTGTTGCAGCCGTACATCGTGATCGGGACGTTCCAGGCCTCTTCGCGCACGCGGCCGACGCGCTTCTTCTCGGCGACGTCGGGCATGCCGTAGACCGCGATCGAGCTCGGGAACAGGAAGCGCACCGCGCGCCCGAGGCGCTGCGACTGGTTGTTCGCCATGCGCAGGAGGTGGAGCGTGCCCTCGACGTTCACCTGGTGCGCGAGCTCCGGATCGCGCTCGCCGCGCGTGGAGAGCAGCGCCGCGAGGTGGAACACGACCTCGATCTCGTGGTGCGCCGCGACCTGATCGAGCAGGTAGCGGTCCATGATGTTGCCCGCGTACGTCTCGAGGCAGAGCCCGCGGTATTTCTCGGGCAAGGGGGTCAGATCGACGGTGACGACCGCGTAGCCGTCTGCATGGAGGCGCTCGAGGAGCGAGCGCCCGATCTCTCCGTTGGCACCGGTGACGAGGACGACGGGCTTGGACATGGGGCGCGCACCCTAGATGAATCCGCGGTGCGTCTCCATGACGTTGCGCTGTCGGTCCGTCGTGAAGGTGTCGCGCCCGCAACGCTCGGCCCGTCCGGCGGCATGACGCACCTGGTCACGAGGCCCGGAGCCCAGCCGCTGTCCTACGACGTGAGGGGACATGAGCGGGACCCCTGGACGCGGCACCCGCGACGATTACTGTCGCGCGCCATGTACGAAGGCGCCCGCTCCGTCTACCAGAAGACCCTGCAAGAGATTCGCGACGCCGGCCTGTGGAAGGGCGAGCGCGTCATCGTCACGCCCCAGGCGGCGGAGATCGGCGTGGAGGGCGGCGCGCAGGTGCTCAACTTCTGCGCCAACAACTACCTCGGCCTTTCGTCGCACCCGAAGGTCATCGAGGCAGCTCATCAGGCCATCGAGACGCACGGGTTCGGCATGAGCTCCGTCCGCTTCATCTGCGGCACCCAGGACCTGCACAAGGCGCTCGAGCGGAAGCTCTCCGAGTTCTTCGGCACCGAGGACACCATCCTCTACTCGTCCTGCTTCGACGCGAACGGCGGCCTCTTCGAGACGCTGCTCGGCGAGGAGGACGCGATCATCAGCGACGCGCTCAACCACGCGTCGATCATCGACGGCATCCGCCTGTGCAAGGCCGATCGCCACCGCTACCCGAACGGCGACATGGAGGCGCTCGAGAAGGCGCTGCAGGCCACGCAGGGCAAGCGCCTGCGCATGATCGCCACCGACGGCGTGTTCTCGATGGACGGCTACCTCGCCAAGCTCGACGTCATCTGCGACCTCGCCGAGAAGTACGACGCGATGGTGATGGTCGACGACTCGCACGCCAGCGGCTTCATCGGCAAGACCGGCCGCGGCACCGCCGAGCACTACGGCGTGCAGCAGCGCGTCGACGTGATGACCTCCACGCTCGGCAAGGCCCTCGGCGGCGCCGCCGGCGGCTTCACCACCGGCAAGAAGGAGCTCGTCGAGCTGCTCCGCCAGCGCAGCCGCCCGTACCTCTTCTCGAACTCCATCGCCCCCGCCATCGCCGGCGCCAGCATCGCGGTCGTCGATCTGCTCTCGGGCACCACCGAGCTCCGCGACCGCCTGATGGACAACGCCAAGCGCTTCCGCGATGGCATGAAGGCCGCCGGCTTCTCCGTGAAGGAAGGCATCACCCCGATCGTGCCGATCATGCTCGGCGACGCGCGCCTCGCGGCCGACCTGGCGGCGGCGATGCTCGAGGAAGGCATCTACGTGATCGGGTTCTCGTTCCCGGTGGTCCCCCGCGGCGAGGCGCGCATCCGCGTGCAGCTGTCGGCGGGGCACACGAAGGAGCACGTCGAGGCGGCGATCGCGGCGTTCACCAAGGTGGGCAAGAAGCTCGGCGTCATCCAGTGACGGCCGGCCGCCGACGCGCGGCGAACGCCAGGCGAAAGGCGGACGCGTGGGCGGGCGTGGTGCGAGGCGGGCGCGGACGCGGACGCGAAGGCGCGAGCGGGCGCCGACGCGGACGCGGGGGCGGGAGCCGGAGCGGAAGCGGACGCGTGGGCGAGCGTGGCGCGATCGGTGGGGCTCGGTTCGGGCTCGCTCGACCGGGCCGCCGCGCGGCGCGGGGAGCGCGGCGACACCTGCTCCGCCACGCGGGTGCTCCTCGATTACGGCAGATGTGACCCCGCGCGGGTGGACGGCATCCGCGTGGCCGCGTCGCGACGCGGTCCGTCCGACCACGCGAGCGCAGAACGGGATCCGCCGGAATCAAGGGCGTCGATCTCCGACGCCACGTCATGAGGAACACTCGCACTCGTGCGTGTCACTCCAGCAGCTCGCGAGCTCGCCCAGCTCGACACCGACATTGGGACAGCGATCTCCACGAGTTCCACGGGCGCCGCGAGCGCCGCGTCGACGGCCGGCAACCCGCAGGCGTGAAGACGATTCACCGCGTCCCGTGAGGTCGATTCGCGGGCAGCGCGGGCCGCGTGAGGTCGATTCGCTGGCACCGCGGACCGCTCGAATCGCGGCGCCCGCCCCCGCGGACATTGACTGACCACCGGACGGCGCGAGGTGCACCCGAGAGGTAGACAGCCCCACGGGTGCGACGCACATCTCGGACATGCCTCGCCGTCGACCGGTGCAACTCGGGCTCGCGATGCACCGCCATGGTGGCCCGCGCAAAGGCGCCGGCCGGCCGCGGACGTCGTCGCTCGTCCCTCACGCCGCGCGCCCGTCGTTCGACGGTGACCGCACACCGCTCCACGTCACCGTCCGCACCGCGAAGGGCGTGTGGAACCTGCGGCAGCCAGCGCGGCTTCCGCTGCGTCGAGCGCGCCCTCGTCGCCGAGCGTGCGCGGCGCGCGCTGCGGGTGGTGCACTTCTCGGTGCAAGGCAAGTTCGACGGTGATCGTTCCCGACCTGCGGCGATGAGCTGCTCGACCTCGTGCTCGGAGGGGATGGAGACCCTCGGCTTGGAGATCGAAAGCGTCGAGGTCGACGGTGCTTCGCAGGACGTGCGGCCGTATGCCGGGTCCGTCGTCGAGCTGCAACCGGGCGTGCTCATCGTGTTCGACCCGAGCGAGGGCATTTCGCGCAGCTATGCGTTTTCGAGGCGGGAGACCCGCTGAATCACCGCCCTGCCGACGGGCGGCAACGCGCGGTCTCGGCCTCGCTCCGAGCTGATTCGAGCTGGCGTGCCATCGAGGCGCCTCGTCTGCTCCGACCACCGCCCGCCGGAAATTTGGCCAGGGATCCGCGCTGCTGATACCGCCGGCCCATGATCGATACCGCTCCGTGGGTGAACCGGTCGCATCCGGGAAGCCCGACGGTCCCGCTGCTGTTGTCGGATGCGGACCGCGCGGCGTTGCTCGTGATGCTGCGCAGTCAGAAGCTCGAGAGGCGCGTCTACGTGCGCGGTCAGGCGCTGCTGATGATGGCGGACGGCGTGGCGACCTGCGACGTCGCTCGCCTGCTCGGCATCCACGAGCGCACCGCGTTCGAGTGGCGCGCTCGGTTCACGTGCGACGCACCGCTGTCGAAGCTG
>JACPFM010000067.1 GCA_016182965.1 Deltaproteobacteria bacterium
GGACGGCGTCGAGCCGGCGTCCGCCTTCGCGCCGCAGGAGCCGGACGGCGTGCTCGCCTTGCCGCCGCAGGAGCCGCTGTTGGCCGGGGGTGGTGTGGTGGAGCCGCCGCAGGCTGCGACGACGAACGTGGTGGCCACGAGACTCAGGAACTTCGACGTACCGGACAGGATGCTCATCGCGCCCTCGCTTTCTTGCTCGCTCTACGCGAACGCGACGCGGAGGTTTCGAAGGGATTGCCACTTTCGTCCACGCGTCACGGTGTGGCGCAAGGCGCGCCCGCAGGCGCGCGCGAGAGCTTCGCCACGGTGGGCGCGACGTCTTCGGGCGCGCGCACGGGGCTCAGGCAGACGTCGCGCGTGCACACGTAGGCCGCCGCGGACTTCCCGCGCGGGTACTTCTTCCCATCGTCCCAGCGCAGCACGCGGCGTGGCTCGGCGAGTCGGCGGCCGGCGGCGAAGAGCGCCTCGGCGTCCGGGTCGCCACGGTCTCCCGCGACCGAGATCTCGATCGGACCGAGTAGGAGCGCGTGCATCGCGACCAGCAGCGCGGGGTTGCGGCCCGCGCGCGCGGCGAGGCCCCGAAGGGCGCGCTCTGCGCTCGTGCGCGAGCCCTCGTCCGGAGCGAGCGCGTCGAGCTCCAACAAGAACCGCGCCGCGGCGATCCCGTCGTCCACCGGCTTCAGGCTCTCGGTGATCGGCACGTCGCTGCGCGGCGGCCGAGCGAAGAACCCGCCGTGCGGCGCGTCCTCGAGCTTGCCTCGCATCGTCGCCGCGACGGTCTTGGCGACGTCGAGCCATCGCGGCTTGCCCGTCGCCCGATGCAGCGCGAGGAGCGCACGACCGAACTCGGCCTGCGCGCCGAGGTAGATCTCATCGTCGATGACGAGAGGTCTCTTGCGTGCGTCGCCGGCGAGCTCCGCCGACCAGGTGATCTGCGCGACGTACCCTCCGGCGCGGAGCCTCGCGGAGAGCAGCGCGCTCGCCGCCTTCTCGCCGACGTCGCACCAGGAGCTCTCCGCCGTCGCTTCGCAGAGGGTCGCGTACGCCTCGATGACCTTGCCGTTCTGATCGGTGTAGACGGCGTGATCGATCGGCGGGACGCCGAGCTTCCGCCGATCCTCGTCGCCGAGCTGCCAGTAGTCGTCGGCGTTCGCGTTCGACGGCACCCCCGCGGGGAGGTCCTGCTGCGTCGAGTACCACGTACCGTCGGGCGCCTGCATCGAGTCGCGGAGGAAATGGTGCACCTCGAGGGCGCGCGCGCGCCATTTCGGATCTTTCGTTTTCGCGAACGCCTGGGCGAACCCCCGCAGGGCGGCCGCCTCATGGATCGTGCGCTTCTCGTGGATCGGCTTGGAGAAGTCGCGGCCCCGCGCGCCGACGAACACGCCGCCCCAGACCGGGTCGATCAGCTTCGCCCAACCCTCGAGCGTGCGGAGCGCGTGCGCCCGGCTCGGCTCGTCGCCAAAGGTGCTCTCGCGCAGGAAGTCGAACTGCGGCTCGCTGCTCTCGATGAACTGCGGGCCCCTCGAGGCCGAACCCGCCGTGGTCCCGGTCGGCCGCCGAGAGGAGGCTCGACGAACCGGCGGCGCAGACCGCTCCGAGGTCGCCCGACACCGGATCGGGACCCGTCGCCAGCGCGCCCACGGTGCTGTCCAGCAGTCGACCCTCGGACTTCCGCCGGACCAGCTCGTCGAGCAGCGCGATCATGCGCGACGGATGGATGTTGCCTTGCAACGCGAGCACCTGCGTGCCGTCGGCGGTCAGCACGATCGTGGCAGGCCACCCCCAGCGCTCCCATCGCGCGCCGAGATCGGGCTCGGCGTCGGCGTCGACCGCGACGGTCACGAAATGCGCGCGGAGCCGCGCGCGGACCTCGGGGTTCGCGTACGTCTCCTCGTGCATCCATCGACACGCGGTGCACCCCTCGATGCCCACGTCGACGAGCACCAGCCGGTCCTCCCGCCGCGCGCGCTCGAACGCGCCGCCGTCGAAGCGAGCCCACGTGACGGGCTCGACCGACGGCGTCGCGGCCGTGCGCGGCCGGCTACACGAGAGCGGCGCGGCGGCGATCCCGAGGAGCAGGGCGAAGATCGAGCTGCGAAGGAGCGACATCGGACTCATCAGCCGGGATCGCGGAGCGTCGCCAGCATGCGCCCCGCGACCTGGCGCGCCAGGAAGACGCGTCTTCCCACGCGCTCCACGAGTCGGATCGTGTTCGCCTCGAGCGGCGAGCGAACGAGATCGTGCTCGGCCGCGAAGCAGCGCGTGTCCTCGCCGAAGGGATCGCCGGCCAGCCATGGGTAGACGCGGCACCCGCCGCAGTTCGCCTTGATCTCGCAGCGCCCGCACTGCCCGCCGTAGTCGCGGGCGCGCATGCGCACGAGCTCGGGCGAGCGCCACATCTCCTCGAGATCGTTCACGTGACCGACCTTGAGGCCGAACGGCTTGCAGGGCTGCACCGATCCGTCGACGTCGACGCAGAAGTGATTCCTGCCGGCTACGCAGCCGCGCCGGTCGCGCGCGTAGACCGGCGACACCGAGCAGTGCGTCGGGTCTTCGAGCCCCACGGTCGACCTGCCGTCATACGAGATCGCCCAGTGCGAGAGCGCCCGACGCTGCTCCGAGGTCAAGCCGAGCAGCTCCGCGCCGCGCCCCATGGGGAAGACCTCGCGCATGTGGAAGTGGAGCTCGAGATCGTCGAGGCTCTCGACGAAGCTCGCGAGGTGGGCGTGGTTCGCGGACGTGATCGTGATGCTGACGGTGCAGCGAAACCCGAGCTCGCGCAGCATCCGGAGCGTCGTCAGCGCCGCAGCGTAGACGCCCTCGCCGCGGACGGCGTCGTTCAGCGGCTCGGGACCCTCGAGGCTGATCTGCACGAAGCGAAGCCCGGCGTCGTACAGCTTGCGCGCGAGCTCGAGGGGGAAGCGCGTGCCGTTCGTGAAGAGCAGCGCGTCGCCCTCGTGGACCTGGAAGATGTGCTCGATGATCTCGACGAGATCCTTCCGGAGCGTCGGCTCGCCGCCCGAGAGGTGGATGTCCGGCTCGAACCCGTGCCGCCGACCGAACGCGTAGATCGCGTCGATGCGACGCTTCACCTCCGCGGTGCCCGGCATGCGCTCGGGCGCCGGATCACCGGTGTAGCAGTGCGTGCACTTCAGGTTGCAAGCCTCGAGCAGCTGCAGCTGCACGGACATGTACGCTCGTTCAGTCACCGGCTCGGCGGGCCGCTGGGTGGGCGAGCCCGTCATCATCGTCGATGCTTGCATGTCCGCTCCAACGCGGATTCGCGCCGGAGGTTTCGCGCGCTCGTCGGGGATCGTGACGAAACCGCGTGCGGGTTCGCGCGTTCCATGTTGGGGACGATCGACCGTAATGTCCGCGCGCCTCGACACCTCGGAGGGAGGGCGGTCGGTCGACCCCCGAACGACAAGGAGCACGACATGCCGCGATTCCCGTATGCGCACGAAGGTGAAGAGGCCGAGGCCGCTCGCCCATTCTACGCCGCGATCAAGGAGAAGTTCGGCATGGTGCCGAACCTCGTGAAGCTCGTGGGCCACTCCGGTCCCGCGACCGAGGCGCTCGTCCAGCTGCTCGACATCTACACCACGAAGCTGGCGCTCCCCGCGCGTATCCGGGAGATCGCCTATCTGACGGCGGCGAAGGCGAACGGCTGCGGATACTGCACCGCGCACCACACGCGGCTCGCCCTCGGCGCCGGCCTGACCGAGGCGCAGATCGCCGCGCTGCCCTCGACCGACGGCTTGTTCACCCACGCCGAGGAGGCGGTCGCGCTCTTCGCGCTCGAGACGACGCGCGCGGTCGCCGCGTCCGACGAGGCCGTCGCGCACCTGCGGGAGCACTTCGCGCCGAAGCTCGTCGCCGAGATCGCCTTCGTGGTCGCCGCCGCGAATTTCATCCAGCGCATCGGCCGCAACTTCGGGGTCGAGCTCGAGGGCTGATCGTGGGGTTCTTCCGCTGGATCGGGCCTCTCGTGCATCACCATCGACGAGGCCTGATCCAGGTCGGAGTCCGCGAAGGACTGAGCTCGCACGAGGCGTTCGATTGCGTGCAAGAGGCGTTCTGCACCTTCCTGCTGCTCCCGGACGCGCGCGGTCTCTCCGAGGCGCCGGACGACGCCGCGCGCATGCTCGCGGCGCTCGTCCGCAACCGGGCGCGGAACGTCCGGCGCCGTCACCATCACGCGCGGCCGCACACCTCCGCAGAGACCGAGCTCGCCGCGATCGCGTCGGACGACGTCGCGGTCGACGATCTCATCGAGCAGCTCGAAGAGCACGCGCGCCTGCTCTCGTGCGTCGCTCGGCTGGCGGAGGCACAACGCAACGTGGTCACGCTTCGGATGCTCGACGAGCTCCCCGGGGAAGCCGTCGCCGAGCTCCTCCATACGACGCCGGGCAACGTCGCCG
The DNA here is from genome assembly GCA_016182965.1 of Deltaproteobacteria bacterium. GTDB lineage: Bacteria > Myxococcota_A > Polyangia > Polyangiales > JADJMO01 > JALHOE01. The sequence goes on from JACPFM010000067.1 coordinate 4,425, forward strand.
TGCTGCTCCACCGCGCGAAGGGCAGGCTGCGGGCGTGCATGGGTGAAGCCTGAGGCGAATTCCCGAAACGAATCGTGCCTACGCGCGTACCTCGCGTCGGGTCATGGGCTCGCGCGGCGATCGCTCGCGAGGCCGGGAATGGATTTGCCCACGCTGGAGGCTGTCGATGACGAATTTCTTTAGGGCGATGTCGATCGCGGTGGCCGCGGGAACGCTGGCATGGGCCGGATGCAGCGACGACGCCGGAGACGCTCCGCCGAGCGGGACCGACTCGGGCGTCGACTCCGGGGGCGGCGTCGACTCCGGAGGCGGCGTCGATACCGGTTCACCGGCCGACGCGCCGGGGCCCACCGCGGTCGAGGCGTCGGCGGAGACGAAGGCCGTGTGGGCCAAGATGAGCGGATACGCCGCGTGGCCGCGGTTCTCGGAGAACGCGAAGCCGGCGCTCTCGAAGGGCCACATGAACATGTACGTGCTGGCACACTACAACGACGTCGTCGGCAAGGCCCTGATCGACAAGACCAAGCCCCTGCCGGACGGCTCGATCATCGCGAAGGACAACTTCGCCAAGGAGACGGACACGACGCCGATGGTGGTCACCGTGATGGCCAAGCAAGGAGGCAAGTGGTACTGGTTCGAGGCCACGCCCGACGGCAAGGTGATCGTCGATAGGACGATGGAGCCCGGCAAGCCGATCGAGGGCAACGATCCGAAGATGTGCACCGCGTGCCACTCGTCGAAGGCCGACTCGAACGACTGGGTCTTCACCCATGATTTCAGCAAGGACATGGCGATGGCGGTCGACCCCTCGCCGGCGACCAAGGCGCTGTGGCCGAAGATCAGCGGGTACACGAGCTGGCCCAAGTTCCCCGAGGAGCTGGTCCGGCGTCAGACCGATCAGCACATGAACATGTGGGTGCTCGCCTATCACAACGAAGTCGTGACCAAGGCGATGACCGACAAGACCCTGCCGCCCCCCGACGGCGCGCTCATCGTGAAGGAGAACTACGCCGCCGAGACCGACGCAAAGCCGATGGCGTTGACCATCATGAGCAAGCAGGCCGGCAAGTGGTACTGGCTCGAGGCGACGCCGGACGGCATGACCATCATCGACCGCATGATGCAGAAGGGCATGCCGATCGAGGGCGACAACCCGACGATGTGCACCGGCTGTCACTCGGCGAAGGCGACCACGAACGACTGGCTCTTCATCCACGACTTCACGAAGTAGCGGCTACGGCGCGCGCGCGATCGCCACGGTCAGCGCGCGTCGGATCGACGCGAGGGGCGCGTTCTCGTCGTAGCGAACGCGCCCCTCCTCGATCGCCACGCCGAGCCTCCGAAACAGCGCCGCGAGGTCGACCTCGCCGGGTCGGGCCCCGAGTCGTTCGTGCAGCTCGTGGAGGACGCGGGTGCCGGTCGCGGCGTCGCCCACCTCGAGCCACCGCGCGAGAGACCACCGCGAGAGCACGTTCCCTCCCGCGGCGTGCACCGCGCGCAAGACGTCGTCGAGCGACGCGCGGCCCTTGGTGCGCTCGCGAATCCCGACGTCCGCGAGCAGACAGAAGAGCGCGCCGCCCCAGTAGGTGCGGCCCCAGGTATGCGTGCGATCGAGGCCCTCGTCGCCTGCCTCCGGCAGCCCACGCGGCAGCCCCTCGACCAGGTCGCGCCAGAACTTCTCGGCGTCGACAAAGCCGGCGCGGACGCGCAAGAGCGGCTCGACGTACGTGGCGAGCCCCTCGCTCAGCCAGCGGTGATCGGCGTCGAGGCGCGGGGTGGCGACGTGGATCATCTCGTGGGGCAGCACCCAGTCGCCGGCGACGACGCTCGAGGGTTCGAGATCCGTCGGGACGCGCAAGAGGATGCCTGCGCCGCCGCCGCCGACGGTGAGCCCGAAGGTGTGCGCGGCCGCGTCGTCACGCACCACGGCGACGAACAGCCGATCGACCGGGAACGCCCCGAGCTCGGCGCGCACCACGTCCGCGTCCGCCGCGATCCAATGCGCGAGCTGCGCGTCGCCGATCGGGTCTTGGCCGGCGCCGACGATCACCTCCACGTGCGCTCCGGCGGCCTCCATCGGGACGCGGCGATGAGCGCCGAAGACGGAGAGCGACGCGCCTCCGAGATCGACGGCAGAGAGCCGGTAGGTATCGGGGCCTACCGCCCGCAGGCCGGTCGCGAAGCGCGCGCTCCCGCGCTCGACGCGGATGAGCAGCTCCGCGTCGGAGTCTTGCTCGGGTCGGACGAGCCACGTCGACGCGGGCGTGACGACGACGTCTCGATCGGCGAGCGCGAGGAACGGATCGTCGAGCGTGTCGGCCGCGCGGCGCAGCGCGAAGCCGTAGCGTATGCGACATCCACCGTCGCACGCGATCGGCCACGAGGCGCTTCGCCACGTGGAGCCGCTGTCTACCGCGAGGTCGCGCACGAACGGCGCGGCTGCGGCCTCGGCGACCGTCACGTCACCGGAGCCGGGCGGAAAACTCGCGAGCACCTGCAGATCGTCGAGCGTCGTCCCGAGCGCGACGGTGTACTCCCAGCGTGGCGCCGCCTTCGTGGGAGCCGACGCGCGCAGGCACCGGCACCCGACGGTCGAGAGCAGCGCGCAGCAAAGCGTCCAACGCAGTCGTCGATCGAGCACGTGGCGCTCACCCCGGGCCCGGCTGCGTCGACGCGCAGCGGAAGCCGATCGCGTGCGTCTTCGCCTCGGGGGCGAATCGATAGCGCTGGCTCGGGCGCACCCACGCCGCGAACGACCCGTTCCAGGCGCCACCGCGGATCACCCGCTCGGTCCCCCGCTCGGGGCCCTTCGGGTCTCTCTGCGGGGGGCCGTCCTTGACGTATGGGCCGTTCCAATCGGAGGTCCATTCCCAGACGTTGCCGACGACGTCGAGCAGACCGTATCGAGAGGCGCCCTTCGGGAACGAGCCGACCGGTGCCGTCAGCGCGAACCCGTCGCTGCCTGCGTACATGGCTGCGAGCACCGCGCCCGCGCGCTTTCCCCAGGAGACGCACTCGCTGTCGCACGCATTGAGGCGGGTCGGATCGGGCGGCTCGTCGCCCCACGGGTAGATTCGGCCGTCCGGGCCGCGAGCGGCGAGCTCCCACTCCGCCTCGGTCGGGAGGCGTCTGCCCTGCTCCGCGCAGTAGCTCCTCGCCATGTCCCAGTCCACGCAGTTGATCGGGTGGCGCGCGAGCGCGATCGGATCGCGCAACGTGCACGCGAGCGAGTACGAAGAGCGCTCCGTGGCCGAGATGCCTGGCCATGCCACCTCGAGCGAGGCGCGCTTGCAGGCGCCGCGATCGCTGCAGGCCTTGTAGTCGGCGACCGTGACCTCCTCGAGGTCCATGCAATACGGCGAGAGGACGACCGGGTGCGCCGGCCGCTCGTCATCGTCGGTGTCGGCGGCGTCGGAGCCCATGAAGAACCGGCCGCCGGGGATCGCAGCCATCCCGCGCGCACACACCGGCGCGGGCGGGGGCGCGCTCGACGTGGCGGGAGCGACGCTCGTCGTGGACGCGACCGGCGCCGGACTCCGGACGTGCACGGCGCGCGCGATCAGGAGGCCCGACAAGATGACGACGAGCGGCACGAGCGCGAGGACGGAGGAGCTCCGTCTCGCGGGCGCCGTCGCCGAGAGGCGCTGCGGCTCGGTCGTCCTCGCGCGCGCCGATGAGCGCTCGAGCGGCTCGGTGGCCGCGCGCCCGAACGGGTCGGACCGTCGGCCGGTCGTCCGCTCGCCCGACGGACGTCCGGACGCGTCGGCCGCGACGCGCAGCGCGTTCCAGAGCGCACCCGCCGAGGCGAATCGATCCTGCGGCCGGATCGCCACCGCCCGTTCGAACACCGCCTCCACGTCGTCGCCGAGATCGACGCCGAGTGCGCGCGGCGTCGGCCTGCGCGCCGGATCGGCCGTCGACACGCCGAGCTGGATGAAGTCCTCTCCCTCGAGCGCGGGCTTGCCCGTCACCAGCTCGGTCAGGATCAGGGCGAGCGCGTAGACATCGGTCCACGGACCGGTCGCGCCCTTCGATCGACTGAACTGCTCGGGCGCGCCGTACGACGGCGTGAACGACGTGACGTGGGCACCCGTCGAGGTGAGGCCCTGATCGGCCGCGTTCTGCACGACCTTCGCGATGCCGAAGTCGAGCAGCTTCACCGCCATGGAGTCGCTGCCGACCGAGCCGATCACGAAGATGTTCGCCGGCTTCACGTCGCGGTGGCTGATGTTCAGCCCGTGCGCGAGCTCGAGCGCGTCGGCCACCGGCTCGAGGACCTTCATCGCCTCGGCCAGCGACCAGCGGTGCGTATCGCGGTTCCACAGATCCTCGAGCGTCTCGCCTTCGAGCCACTCGAGGACCGTGTAGGGAACCCACGCGCCGTCGCGCGTGGTGAGCGTGCCGACGTCGCGCGCCTGCACGATGCTCACGGAGCGCGCGGAGAGCTCGCTCAGGAGCGCGCCTTCCCGGATGAAGTCCTCCTCCAGCCTCTTGCGCGCTTCGGTGCCCGTCTCGGCGAGGCCCTTGAAGCACTTGATGGCGACCGGTCTGCGCCAGACCTTGTGGATCGCGCGGTAGACGACGGCGAACCCGCCTTCGCCGACGACGGCCTCCACGACATACTTGTCGCCGATCGTGGTCCCGACGAGACCGAGCGGGTCGTCCGTTGCCATGGAGCTCTACGCGAATACGTGCAGAACCGACGCAGGTTTCCGCGGCCGCGAAACCTCGCGTGTGCGGCGACGTTGCTCCTTGCGTGATCCTCGCATCGCTCGCGATCGCGGCGGCTCTGCTGGCAATGCTGCTCGCGTACGCACGGCGCCCTTCCGGCGACGTCGACGTGGTCGTCATCGGAGGCGGCGCCGCAGGGCTGACCGCGGCAGGGTTCGCCGCGTCGGTCGGCGCCAAGACGCTGCTCATCGAACGCGAACGGCTCGGCGGCGATTGCACCTGGACCGGCTGCATTCCGAGCAAGGCGTTGCTCAAGGCGGCGAGCGTCGCCCACGCCGCGCGAAACGCGTCGAAGTACGGCCTGAAGAACGCCGAGCCAGAGGCCGATCTCGCGCGCGTCCTCGAGCGCGTGCGAGAGGTGCAGGAGCACGTCTATCGCGAGGCCGACGCGCCGGAGGTCATCGAGCGGTTCGGCGTCGAGGTCATGACCGGCAAGGCGCGGTTCGTCGCGCGGGACGCGGTCGAGATCACGCGCGGCGACGGGTCGCGGCGGCGCGTCCGTTTCCGCGACGCCATCGTCTGCTCCGGGAGCCGCCCGCGCCTGATCGCCGGTCTCGAGGGCGTCCCTCACCTCACGAACGAGAGCGTCTTCTCGCTGACGAAGCTGCCGCGCAGGCTGCTCGTCCTCGGGGCCGGGCCGATCGGGGTCGAGCTCGGCCAGGCGTTCGCGCGGCTCGGGAGCGTCGTCACCATCCTCGATCGTGAGCGGGATATCCTGCCGAACGACGATCCCGCGCACGCAGCCGTGCTCCGCGAGCGCCTCGCGTCGGAGGGCGTGCGCTTCCGCTTGGACGCCGCGGTGCGCAGCGTCGAGCGGCGCGGCGACGAGACCCACCTCTCCATCGGCGACGAGGTCCTCGTCGCGGACGAGCTGCTCGTCGCCGTCGGGCGTGCCCCGAACGTCGAGGACCTCGGGCTGGAGGTCGCCGGGGTCGCGACCAACGAGCGGGGCATCGTCGTCGACGAGCGGTGTCGCACGAGCAATCACCGCGTCTACGCCTGCGGAGACGTCGCCGGGCGCCTGCAGCTCACGCACTGGGCCGAGCACATGGCCAAGGTCGCCGTCGCCAACGCGGTGCTCGGGGTCCCGCTGCGGCTCGAACGCGACGTGGTGCCGTGGGTGACCTTCACCGAGCCCGAGCTCGCCCACGTCGGCCGGCGCACCGTCGATCCGCGCGAGCACCGCACGTATCGATTTCCCTACTCGAAGGTCGATCGCGCCGTGGCCGAGCGCGACGACGTCGGGTGGGTCCAGGTCCACGCCGATCGCGCGGGGCGCATCGTGGGCGCGAGCGTGGTCGGCCGATCCGCCGGCGAGGTCGTCGCCGAGCTGGCGCTCGCGATGAAGCACGGCATTCCGCTGCGCAAGATCGCGGACACCATCCACGCGTATCCGACGCTCGCGCTCGCGGCCCGCCGGGTGTCGGATCAGTGGTACGTCCAGCGCACCGCGCCCGCGCTCTTGCGCATGATCATGACCCTCCGCGGCCTCCGCGGACGGTGTCCGTCGCGACCTCAGCCGGACGCGATCGTCTGACACCTCGGCGACGTCTTCGCCGTTCCACCAGAGGAGACATGAGCGATCACTACTACCACTCGCACGACCTCGACCGCTTCGGCGAGATCGGTCGGCAACGTCCGGAGCTCGCGAAGAAGTTCTTCGACTGGTACGAGGCGGTGTTCGCAGACGGCGCGCTCAGCGAACGCGAGAAGTCGCTCATCGCGCTCGCCGTCGCGCACGCGGTGCAGTGCCCCTATTGCATCGACGCGTACACGCAGGCCTCCCTGCAGAAGGGTGCCGATCTCGACCAGTTGACCGAGGCGGTGCACGTCGCGGCGGCGATCCGCGGCGGCGCGTCGCTCGTCCACGGTGTCCAGATGCGCAACGTCGCGAAGAGGGTCGGGATGTGAAGTCGCTCCCGACGCTCTCGGCGAGGCGAGATCCGCTGGCGAGCCCCGAGCACCAGCGGGCGACCCTACGCGCGCTGCCGATCGCCGAGTTCGGCGCCGCGCTCGCGGCGACGGGCGCGCCTCCCTTGCGACCGGCGCGCCTCGAGACGTTCCAGATCAACGTCGGCAAGCTGTGCAACCAGACGTGCAGGCACTGTCACGTCGACGCCGGTCCCGATCGCCGCGAGGTGATGTCGCGCGAGACGATGGAGCAGTGCCTCGCGGCGCTCGACCGCACGCCGACGTTGCGCACCGTCGACGTCACCGGCGGCGCGCCCGAGCTCCACCCGCACTTCCGCTGGTTCGTCGACGAGCTCCGAGCGCGCGATCTGCACGTCATCGATCGCTGCAACCTCACGATCCTCGAGACGCCCAGTCATCGCGAGCTGCCGGCGTTCTTCGCCCAGCGTCGCGTCGAGGTCGTCTGCTCGCTCCCGCACTGGGCGAAGCTGAACTCCGACGCGCAACGCGGCGACGGCGTCTACGACGCGTCGATCCGCGCGCTGCGCCGGTTGAACGAGGCCGGCTACGGCGATGGTCGATCCGGGCTCCGTCTCGTCCTCGTCACGAACCCGGCCGGCGCGTTCCTGCCGGCGGGCCAGGTGTCGCTCGAGCGCGAGTGGAGGCGCGAGCTCGAGCGCCGGCACGGCGTCCGCTTCGACGCGCTCTACACCATCACGAACATGCCGATCAGCCGTTACCTCGAGTGGCTGCAGCAGTCGGGCAACCTCGAAGGGTACATGGAGCGGCTCGTCCACGCGTTCAACCCGCGCGCGGCCGAGGCCGTCATGTGTCGCAGCACGATCTCGGTCGGCTGGGACGGAACGCTCTACGACTGCGACTTCAACCAGATGCTCGACATGAGGGTCGAGGTCCCGCGGCCGCACGTCCGCGATTTCGACCTCGACGCGCTCGCCACGCGGACGATCGCAATCGATCGGCACTGTTTCGGCTGCACCGCCGGCGCGGGCTCGAGCTGCGGCGGAGCGATCACGTGACGATCTGCATCTTCGCCAAGGAGCCGGTCCCCGGCCGCGTGAAGACGCGCCTCGCCGCGGCGATCGGCGATCGCGCGGCGGCGCGGCTCGCGCAGGCGTTCCTCGACGACACCATCGCGCCCGTGCGATCGCCCGGCCTCACGTTCGCCCGCTCACCGTGGGCGATCGCGCTCGGCGCCGATTCTCCGGGGCTGCCGGCGACGCACGTGCGCGCCGCGATCGAGGCCCTGCAGACGCACGAGGCCGTGATCGGCCCCGCGCGCGACGGAGGATACTACCTGCTCGGACTGACCCGCGTGCGCCGCGACCTGCTCGCGGGCGTCGCGTGGAGCACGCCGCGCGCGCGCGCCGACACGGCCCTGCGCCTGATCGAACGTGGGTATCGCACCGCGACGCTGCGCTCGTGGTTCGACGTGGACGAGCTTCACGATCTCGATCGGGTGCGCGCCCTCCTCCGTCGTGGAGTCGTGCGCGCCGAGGCGACCGCGCGGGTGCTCGGCGCATGAAGATCAGCGTCGTCATCCCGGCGTGGAACGAGGCCGAGACGATCGCGGACGCCGTCGCGAGCGCGCGCGCCATCGGCGACGAGGTGATCGTGGTCGACGCCGGGAGCCCCGATGGGACGGCGGAGCGTGCCACCTCGGCCGGCGCGCGCGTCGTGGCCTCGGAGAAGGGCCGCGGGCACCAGCTCCGCGCGGGTGCCGAGCGCGCATCCGGCGACGTCCTGCTCTTCCTCCACGCCGACGTTCGTCTCGAGGGCGACGCGCGCTCGGCGATCGCGCGTGCGCTCGAGCACCCTGCCGCGGTGGCCGGCAACTTCTTCCTGCGCTTCGAGGGCGCGACGTTCGCAGCGTGGCTGTTCACCGTCGCGAACGACGTGCGCCGCAGGCTGCTCCGGATCTACTACGGCGACTCGGCGATCTTCGTCCGCGCGTCGACGTATGTCGCGCTCGGCGGTTTTCGCGCGATGCCGCTGTTCGAGGACTACGACTTCGTGCGGCGCCTCGAGCGGCTCGGCCCCACGGCCTACGTACGGGACGTCGTCGCGGTGGCCAGCGCGCGCCGCTTCGAGCACGCGCCGCTGCGCACGCTCTTGCTGTGGAGTCTCCTTCAGGTGCTGTTCTCGATCGGCGTGTCGCCAGCCCGCCTCGCGCGCCTCTATGTCGACGCGCGACCGAAGCCGCGCGCGCCTCGCCGCGGCAGGTGATGCTCAGCGCGCCGCGTCCGCTTCGAGCTCCACGCCGAGTCCCTCGGCCATGCGGTTGACGAAGTTGAAGTACGCGACGACCTGCGTGACATCGAGGATCGCGCGATCGTCGAGCCCGGCCGCCCGCAGCTGCTCGACGCGTTCACCCGACCGATCGCTCGGGCTCTTCGTCAGCGCGATGGCGAAGTCGATCATCGCCCGCATTCGCGCGGGGACGGGCGCCGTCGCCGGATCGAGTGAGAGGCTTTCGACGAGCGCGGCGTCGCCGGTGAACAGGCGGAGACTCCGCCCGTGATGGTGCACTCAGTATTCGCAGCCGTTCGCCACGCTCACGGCGACAGCGACCGCCTCGCGCTCGGCGCGCGAGAGCGGAGACGGGCCGAACATGATGGCTCGATACATCGCGAGGTGCGTCGTCATCGCGGCGGGGCTCAGCGATTGGATCTGGAGTATGTTCGCGACGGAGCCGCGCGACGCGGCCACCGAACGGTAAGCGTCGGCGAGCTCACCGGTCGCCTGTTCAGGCGGGACGCTGCGGATGTGTGGCATGACGGGTTCCTCGGCTGCTTGGACGCCTTGCGTGGACGAGAACGCCGCGAACGAGGGTTAGGTTTCCGGCCACCGCGGAGGCGAGGGCGCGTGCAACGCCCGAACGCGGCCGAGGTTTCCGGAAATCGGCCCCTCGGCGGAAAGCCCTGTGGACTGCGGCCGAGCACGATTTCGATCGCCCCCGCGCCCGCCGCTCCGCTGTACAACGGCGATCAGGGTGGGCGAAGGACCGCGCGACGATCGTGCGCTAACGGCCGCGATGGAGCGGTTCGTCGCCGGAGACGCGCGCGCTTTCGAGGAGCTCTACCGCGGGCTCGGGGCTCGTCTCTTTCCGTTCTGCCGCAGGCTCGCCGGTCGCCCGGACGATGCGGAGGAGCTCTTCCAGGAGACCTTCTTCAAGCTCCACCGCTCGCGCTCATCTTTCGCTCCGGGGACCAACGTCGTCCACTGGGCATACGCCATCGCGCGCACGGTTCACCTGGACCGCCTGCGCCATCGCAAGCGACGCGTCATCTTGGAAACCTCCGAATGGATCGAGGCGTTCCCTCAGACGGCGGGTGACTTCGCCTCTCCGGAGGCGAGCCTCTCCGCCAGTGAGCTCGGTCGTGTCGTCGACGAGGCACTCGCCGCGATGCCTGAAGCGCAACGCGCCGCGTTCGTCCTCACGAAGGAAGAGGGGCTCTCGGTGGCTGAAACCGCGTCCATTCTCGGCGCGACCGAAAACGCGGTGAAGCTCCGCGTGCTACGCGCCCGCGAGGACATCCACGCGGCGATGGTGAAGGCAGGGCTCGCACGGAAGGACACGAGGAAGTAGGCGATGTCAGAGCGAATCCCGGGCGTATCGGACGATGTCGAGCGGCGCATCCTCGCGCTCGCGCACGACACTCGTCGGCAGACCCCGATCCGGCGCAGGGTGGCGATCGCGGCTGTCGTCGTCGTGGTCGTGTCGCTGGTGATGGTCGTGCGGCCGCGCCCGGACCTCGCGCTGCTTCCGATCGTCCCGCTCGCCCTGACCACGGCCGCTGCGCTCGCCGGCGCGGCCTTCACGCTTCGTGCCTCCGCGTCGACGCGTCGATCGACCGGTCCGAAGCTTCAGCTCCTGCTCGCGCTCGCGATCGCCTCGGCGCCGCTCTATGCCCTGCTCACGGCCGTCTCGCCCCTCCGCGCGCGCGGCGCGCCGGCGCCGGTGGGGACGTTCGCGCAGTGTCTCGCCTCGGCGTGGAGCTGCTTCGGCGTGATGATGATGATGGCGGGCGCCGGGCTCGCTGCGTTGCTCGTCGCGTTTCGTCACGCGGTGCCGGTGTCCCCACGGGCGCGCGGCGCCGCCTTCGGCGCGGCGGCTGGCGCTTGGGGCGGCCTCGCGATCCACCTGCGTTGTCCGTCGTCGGACACGGTGCACATCCTCGCCGGGCATGCGCTGCCCATCGCGTTGATGGCCGCCGTCGGCGCGGTCGTCGCCCCCTTCATCGTGCGTCCGTGAGGCGCTCGCGTTCGATCCGAAAGGCACGCGAACCATGGCTGACGTGATCCTCGTCTACGAGCGCACGTGTCCGAACGTGCGCGCCGCGCGCGCAAATCTCGTTCGCGCGTTCTCGGAGGCGGGGCTTCCCGCTACGTGGCGAGAGGTCGACCGCGACGCCGCCGACACGCCGTCGTGGCTTCGCGGGTTCGGCTCGCCGACCATCGTGATCGACGGCGAAGACGTCGGCGGCGCCCCACCGGCCGACGGTGCGAGCTGCCGGCTCTACGAGGACGGCGGCCGCCTCGTCGGAGCGCCGTCAGTGGAGCGTATCGCAGCACGACTGCGATCCACGCGGCTGCGTCCTACATCCCGCTGAAGACGGGCGGCACCCGCAACCTCGACCTGATCACCAACGGCCTCGAGTCGTGGGTCAACGGCTCGGGGTCGGCGATGGGCCGCTTCGTCGGCGCGCTGATCGACGGAAAGCAGCGCTCGTACTCCGAGCTGCTCAAGGCGGCGGAGTTCACCGGCCTCGGGTACTCGTGGGGCAAGGACGCCCTCCGCGTCGTCGACGGCGAGCTCGACAACCTCTACTCGCCGGCCAAGAAGCCGATCACGCTCACGACCGCGCGCTGATCCGCCGGTCAGTGCTGCGACTGACAGATCAACGCGCCGCCGTTCATCGACTCGATGCACAAGCCCAGCTTGCCGGGCGCGTAGGTGCAGCTCTCGCCGACCTTGGTGCACTTCTCCTTCGGCGGCTCGGTCTTCTGACCGGGGCACGCGACGAGGAGGAGGCACCCGACGGCGACCAGGCTGCGGAACATGGCCGGCAGCATAGGCGACGGCCTCATCGGAGGCTGGGCGCGAGCCGTAATGCCGCCGTTCCGGATCACTTGCAGCTGGCGGGCACCGGGCTCACCACGCTGTCGCATGGGTGCCACAGGCGCCCGAGCTGGCTCGGCTTCAGCGTCTTGGTCGGCAGCGTGCCGCCGGCGACGTCGCCGCAGGCGTCGATGGCGTCGAAGCCGATGCCGCTGCACTGCGCCGCGACGTTGTACGGCGAGACGAGGGCGATGGTGCTCCCGGTCTTCATGTCGACCCAGGCACCGCTGGCGAGGCGCAGCTTGCTGCTGCCGCCGCCCGTGTTGGAGAACCAGCCGCTGGCGAGGCTGTCGCCCTCCATCGTCAGCGTCGAGAGCTTCAAGCCGAAGAGGGCCGCGCTCTCGGCGCCGAGGAACGGCATGCTGCACGTCGTCTTCGCCTGGTTGCGAATGGCCACGTACACGCCGCGCGGCGGGATGATCTCGGCCGCGCCGAAGTTCATCCAGCGGACGCTGGCGTCGGAGCAGCTCGCGTTGCAGTAGGAGAAATGCGTGCCCCCGAGGCTCACCGGGCAGTGCGAGAGGTTGGTGATCTCGATCGCCTCGCCCGCCTCGCAGTCCGGGCCGGGGCACGGGCCGTCGCCGTCGATGACGTACTCGCTGAAGAGGACGTTCGACGACGTGGCGGGCACCGGCGTCGTGCAGTCCTCGATGAGCTTGGTGCTGACGACGCCGCTCGTCGCGCAGCAGGTCATGTCGCTCGTGCGACACGCCTTGACGTAGAACGACGCGGTGGTGCCGGGCGGGGCGCCGCCCGGGCCGACGGCGGTGGCCGGCCGGAAGTAGTTCTGGCCGGCGAGCGTCAGCGTGGCGAGCGGCGTCGCGGTGCCGCTCATGAACACCTGGTAGGTGATGCCGGTCGGGATGGGCGTGAGCTCGATGATCGGGCGGCGATCCCAGCTGCTGCCGCAGGTCGACGCGGCGGGCGCGGTCGGCGGCGTGCAGGTGGAGCCGGCGTCGAGGCTCGCGGTGCAGCAGGCCTTCACGCCCTCGTCGTCGGTGACGCAGAACTGCAGCACGTAGGTGCCGACCGCGTCGGGCGTGAACGTGGTGGAGGCGGTGCCCGGCGAGGTCGGCGCCGCGGTGGAGCCGGTCGGCGCGGAGGTGACCGTCCACGTGTAGGTCACCGAGCCGCCGTCGGGATCGCTGCCGCTGCCGCTCAAGGTCACCGGCGTGCCGACCAGCGTGGAGGACGCACCGGGGCAGGTGACCGTCGGCGGGAACTTCGGGCAGACGCCGCCCTCGTCGACGCTGCCGTCGCAGTCGTCGTCCTTGGCGTTGCAGGTCTCGGGCGTGGGCTCGACCGCGCCGACGCAGGCGCCCCACTTGCCGGCGAGATCGCAGGTCTCGGTGCCCTGCTTGCAGACGCCGACGGTGGAGCCGCACGGACGCGTGTCGCCGTTCTTGCAGGCGCAGCCCTCGTCGACCGCGCCGTCGCAGTTGTTGTCGAGCCCGTCGCACACCTCGGGCGAGGCCTTCACCTCGCCGACGCAGAGCCCCCAGGTGCCGTCGCTCGCGCAGGTCTGCGTGCCGGGTTTGCAGACGCCGGTGCTCGAGCCGCAGGGCTTGGTCGCGCCCGCGGTGCAGCCGCAGCCGTCGTCGACGATGCCGTCGCAGTCGTCGTCCTTGGTGCCGTCGCAGAGCTCGGTCTTCGCGGAGACGCTGCCGAAGCACGCGCCCCAAACGCCGGCGGCGCAGGTCTCCTTGCCGCTGACGCACTCGCCGACGTCGGTGCCGCACGGGCGGGTGAGGCCCTCGTCGGTGAGCCCGTTGCAGTCGTCGTCGACGTTGTTGCACTCCTCGGGCTTGGGGCTCGTGGCGCCGACGCAGGCGCCCCACACGCCCGCGGTGCAGGTGCTGCTGCCCTGCTTGCACGCGCCGACGCTCGAGCCGCACGCCTCGGTGAGGCCCTCGTCGACGGTGCCGTCGCAGTCGTCGTCGACGTTGTTGCAGATCTCGACGTTGTTGCCGCTGGTGTCCGAGCAGCGGGTGCCGCCGTCGGCGCCGCACACCAGCACGCCCTCGTTGCAGGCGAGCTCCTCGTCGACGGTGCCGTCGCAGTCGTCGTCGATGCCGTTGCACTCCTCGGGCTTCGGCTCGACGGCGCCGACGCACGGTCCGAGCTTGCCGTCGACGCACTCCTGCAGGCCCTTCTTGCACGCGCCGGTGCTCGACGAGCCGCACGCCACCGGCGGCGCGCCGGTCGAGCACTCGCAGCCCTCGTTGGAGGTGCCGCTGCAGTTCTCGTCGAGACCGGCGGGATCGCACACCTCGGCGACGGGGATCACGTCGCCGGTGCACGGCCCCCACGTGCCGAACTCGCCCGAGCCGACGCAGGTCATCTTGCCGTCGGCGCAGGTGCCCTTGCCGCGCGTCGCCACGGGACCGCGGTAGCAGGCGACCACGCGGCCCGGCATGCACGAGCACCCTTCGTCGACCACGCCGTCGCAGTCGTTGTCGAGGCCGTCTTCGCACAGCTCGCCGCCCGAGCAGCCGCTCGCCGTCTCGCCGTCGGTGGCCGAGGCGTCGGCGGCGTCGGTCTCGATGATCGTCTCGGTGGTGGAGACGTCGAAGGGCTCCGACGAGTCGACCGCGCTCTCTTCGACCGCCGAGCCGTCGCCGGAGGAGCTCGCGTCGGCGTCGGGCGCGGTTGGCGTCACGATGCCCTCGGTGCCCTCGGCGCCACGCGCACACGCGATCGCGACGCACGGAATCCACAGGAGAGCGGCGATTCTGCGTGAGGAGCGCACGTCGACAATGTACTCGCGCGCGCCCGGCGCCGCACCGACCTTCGCCTCTCCCGCCTGATCATCGCGCACGCGTCGTCGCCCTGAACCACGGGGCGAGATTTCTGCGCGGGCGAGCGGGCGCGACCTACGTTCGCGATCGTCGGCCCGGCGCTTCGTCAGCCGCGCAGGCCCGGTCGAAGGTCGAACGTCGAAGGTCGAAGGAGCCCGGAGAAGTCGGGGGAGGCTCGACCTTCGGCCTTCGACCTCGAGATCGAGCGGGCGAGCGCAGGGCGGTGTCCCGCGCTTGCGACCGCTGACTCGAGAGCTGTCAGGAATTCCGCCGGACTCAAGTCTACTGAAGTCTCGGGGCACCGACAGCCGGGCGAAGCCCTCCGGCTACGAGCTGCTCGCTGTCGAGGAAGTGACGCGGTCGGCGGGCCCAGTGAAGTCGCCGGCACTCGTGTTTCTTAGGCCCGTTGGGGGCTGGACGTCCTTGCGGCGACAGCCCCGAGCCAGTCTGGCGAGCCGGTGAAGTCCGAAGGACTTGAGGTGCAGTCGGTGCCCCGGACTTCAGTCCGGGGGCATTTTCCGACAGGTCTTCAGGACCCCGGTCGCACCCACACGCGCGAGCCGAAGGGATCGAAGACCAGCACCTTCGCGTCGACGAAGAACGACCCGGCGAGTTGCGCCGCGGGCGCCGTCCAGGTGCCGATGCCGCCGCAGACCTTCGCGGCCGGCGGGGTGCGCTTCACGAACAGCACCGCGCCGGCGTACGCGCGCGCCGTCGAGCCGCTCACGTCGATCAGCTCGGCGGCGCCGCCGGAGAGCGTGTAGGCCTCGACGCCCTCGCTGACGCCCGACACGCAGGTGGACAGCCAGAGGTCCTTCTCGGGCGCGCGCACCAGCGCCGTCGGCGATTTCGCCGCCACCGCGGCGTAGAACGCCTCGTTGACGTTGATCGAGTGCTTCACCAGCGCGTCGTCGAAGCCGGTGTCGAGCTGCGCGAACGCGGTAACGCCGAAGGCCCGCAGCGGGACGGTCGGCACGTTCGGCACGTGCAGGCTCGCGGCGGCGCCCTCGACCACCTTCGACAACGGCGCGAGCGTCGACGGATCGGTCGCGTAGAACCCGGCGCTCGAGAGGGCGACGAAGCCCGCCGCGGTCATCGCCGCGTCGCTGCAGAAGGTCGACTTCGCCGCACGACCGATGCGGCCGCCGGCGTAGTCGAGCGTGAACGCGTGCACCGAGAGGAAGTCGGTGCCGAGGATGCCGGCCTGCCGCACGCTCGCCGAGACGCCCGAGTGATCGGCCGTGGTGAGGGTGACCGTCCCCCAGGAGCCGAAGAAGTCGAATCCGTAGAAGGTGCAGGACTGCCCGAGCAGCGTCGGATCGCAGCCGCTCGGCGAGGGCGGCGTCGAGAACGCGCCGAGATCGATGGTCGAGCGCGTGGTGCCGAAGTCGACGAGGAAGTGGCCCCCGGCCGAGCCGACGGAGGCCAACGAGAAGGGCAGCGTCGAGGAGACGACGAGGGGCCGCCCTTCGCCGAGGCAACCCGGGAGGCCGGTCGATCCGTCGGGCGGAGGCGCGTCGGCCGGCGCGGAGTCGACGGCGGCCGAGTCCTCGCCGGCGTGAGAATCGGCGGCGTACGAATCGGAGGCGGCGGCGTCGGAGGCGGAGGCGTCGGAGACCGGGTTGTCGCTCGGCGGGCTCGTCGGACTGGGACCGCAGCCGGCGAGAAGGAGGAAGACGAACAACGCCCGCGCACGCCGAGGCCCAGGCGCGGCCAGGCGCGAGCTCGGGCCCGGGCTCGGGCTCGGGCGCGGGCTCGGCCTCGGGTGCGGGCGTGGGCTCGGGTGCGGGCACGGGTCAGGTCTCCGCGAGGTAGGCCGATGGGTTCATCATGCGCTGCGTGCGCAGGAGCATGCGTACCACGTCCGGCACATCGCGCGCGCGCGTCGACGCGAGCCAGCCGCGGATGCCCTTCTCGCCCTTGAGGTTGAGCACCGAGCGACGCCACGTGTCGGCGAAGAGCTCGAGGAACCGCTGGCGGCCGAGGCGGGGCTCCCAAAGGAGGTGGTGCATGTCGAACTTCCACCACGGCTGACCGCGCAGCTTGTGCTCGACCTGCTCGTAGTAGGCGGTGCCTGGGAGCGGGGTCAGGATCGTGTAACCGGCGCGCCGCAGCCGATGGGTCGCGACGAAGTCCCACAGCGCGGCGAAGTCGGCCTCGCCCCACTCGGGATCGACCACGAAGTTGCCGGTCACCCCGAACCCCAGCTCGCGCAGGACCGAGATGCCCTCGACGGTGCGCGAGACGTTCGAGTCCTTGGAGAGCTGCGCGAGACCGCGGTCGGTCGGCGCCTCGAGCCCGAGGAACACGTCGATCGCCTCGGCGACGGGCCGCCACGCGCGGAGCAGATCGGGGTTGCGCGCGATGAGGTCGGCGCGCGACTGCACGAGGAGCCACTTCTTGCGGACGCCGCGCTTCGCGAGGGCGCGCGCGAGCTCGAGGCTCCGCGAGGGATCGCCGAAGAAGAGATCGTCGACGACGAAGATGCGATCGCCGACGCGCTCGAAGTCATCGACCACGTGCTCGATGCCGCGCATCCGCAGCGCGCGCCCGTGCAGCACCGACACCGAGCAGAACGAGCAACGATATGGGCAGCCGCGCGCCGTCTCGACGAGCCACACCGGACGGTGGAAGAGGCAGCGGTAGCCGTCGCGGAACTGCTCCACCGCGCGGCGCGGCGCGGGCCATCGATCGAGCGCCTCGCGCGGCGCCGCCTGGGTCGGCGGGGTCGTGGTCCAACCCTCGGCCGAGCGCAGCATGATGCCGGGAACGTCGGTGAGCGCGCCCTGCCCCCGGAGCGCGCGCACCAGCCCGACCATGATCGCCTCGCCGTCGCCGATCGCGATGGCGTCGATGGCGTCGTCCTCCAGCGCCTTGGGGTACGCCGCCGCGGCGTGGCCGCCGACCACGATGAACGCGTCGGGCGCGCGACGACGGACCTCGCGCGCGGTCTCGACGACGCGATCGTACTCGAGCGCGTGCAGGCACGAGATGCCCACCAGCCGGGGCCGCACCTTGCGCATCCACGACGCGAGCGACGGCGAGAATCGCAGATCGGCGATGGTCACCTCGGCCGACTCGGCCTCGGCCGCCGCGGCGAGGTACGCGAGGCCGAGCGGCTCGACGCGGAAGAACGGACCGAGCCCGAAGCGCTCGTTGCCCGGATCGGGGCGGAGGAGGAGGACCCGCATCGAAGAGCGGCGATTGGAGTCGGATCCGGCGGGGACTTCCAGCGAAAGCGAACGTCGGGCCCGCGGTCCGCGCGAGGCCCGTGCCAGCTCGTGCGCCGAGCGAAGGACGGCCCGTGCTCCCGACAGCTCATCGTTGAGCGACGCCGTGCAGGTGCCCGCGGCGAAGACAGCGTCGACTCCTGCACCGCGTCGCGTCAGTCGAGAATGGCCGAGCGGCGCGCCTCCAACGCCGAGCGGCCCTTCGCTGTGCTTCCGATGCGACGGCAGGCGCACGCTCGTTCCGGCACCGCCGCTGCACCGCTCGTGGGCTTCGCCGCGGCCACGGTGGCTCGCGGCCAACGTTCGCTCACGCGTCTTCGCGGGAGCGGGAGGGGGAAGTCGCCATGGAGCTTCGCAATCGCACCATTCTGCTGGCGGGCACGTTCTCGCTTCTCGGTCTGCTCTGGGGCTGCGGCGCCGGCACGAGCGATCCGCCGGTGACCGAGGAGAAGGAGAGCACCGACCAGGTCGACCAGGCCCAGCACCAGGACAACGACGGCAACGACCCGTTCAAGAAGAAGCGCTGCCCGCCCGGCAAGGTCGAAGGTTCCGACCCGGGTGAGTGCCCGGAAGGGCATCAGTAGCAGACGGGTGTCCAGACGCGGGGTGCCGCGGATCACGTGGTCCGCGGCACCGCGCGGCGCTCCGCGCCGCAGCGCCCATCCTGCTGCCCGACGGACGACTCCGATCAGTCGAGCAGGCCGGCCTTGCGCTGACGCTCGGAGATGGCGGCGACCTGCGGCTCGAGCGCCGTGATCGGCTCGTCGAAGCTGACGGCGACCACCCACGACCAGAACCCGTCGGCGCCGTGCTCGGTGACGCGCACCACGCGCCCGATCGCCGGGTGGCTCGCCTCGTCGTCGTCGACGTACATCATGAGCGCGAGGGGCGTGCGCACCTCGAACGGCACCAGCGTGAGGATCTGCGCGCCGTGGTTGCTCACCTCGCGGGCGAGGCCGGTCTTCGGCGCACCCTCGTCGTGGTGGATTTCGACGGGGAAGCACGCTCGGCGGCGGGGGCTGCGACGGCGCTCGCCCCAGAGGAGGGTCGGATCGGGCTGCATGTCTGCTTGCGTCTCTGCGGCCGCGCGGTGGAGCACGCGACGGCGCTTTCTTCCCGCGTCCTTACCGCGTCGCGGCAGAATTGCAATGCGCCACGCGATGTCGCGGAGGGCACGGTCAGCCGGGACGGAACCCGCCCGGGCGCACCCATACCGGTCGTCGCTGCATCGCTGGGCCATGATCCGCTCGAGCCTGCTCTTCGCGGCGCTTTCGGTGGTCCTCCTTTCGCCCGAAGCCCGCGCCTCCGAAGCGGAGGGCAAGTGGGTGCCGCTGGCGTCGCTCCTGCCGGGGGTACCGCCCGCCGCCATCGGGCCGGGCGCCCCCGCGGACGAAGACGACAAGGCCGCCGACGAGAAGAAGCAGCTGGCCAAGAAGCGCGCGTCGCTCCGCACGCTCCACCGCGCGTTCGGGATCACGACCTGGGTGAGCCTCGCTGCCACGAACGTGCTCGGCACCGCGCGCTACGCCAACGTCGTCGGCTTCGGCACGCCGCGGTGCGAGTCGGGATCGCCCATCTTCGGCGAGAAATGGGGCTGTGGAGACGGGCTGAAGGTCCAGCACCTCGTCTCGGCGAGCTTCACCACGCTGTCGTACGCGACCACCCGCACCATCGCCGCGCTGATGCCCGATCCGTACGGCGCAGCCGAGGGCGATGACTGGACGGCGAAGCGGCTCCGCTGGCACCGCGCCCTCTCGTGGGTGCACCTCGCGGGCATGATCGCGATGCCGATCCTCGGGCTCGCCACCTCGAGCGCCGAGGGGCAGGCGCGCGACAACCTCGCCACCGCGCACCTGGTGACCGGCTGGACGACCTTCGCCGCGGTGACCGCGGCCGGGTCGTTGATGGTGTTCTAGGGCGCGGTAGCGAATCTCGGGCGTCTACCGATTCGCTGCTCGCGGAGGCTGGGTCTTCAGTCGTCAGTCGTCAGTCGTCAGCCGAGACGAGAGCCCCGCTCTTCTCGCAGCCGGCAGGAACGGCGAAGCGGCCGCGAGCCCCACTCCGGCCTTCGACCTTCGACCTTCGACCCGGTCACCGCTCGCACCCAGACGATCGAAGGCCTGTCGTCGTCGTGCTCGATTCCCCGCGCGGGACGCGCTCTCGGCTGACGACTGACGACTGACGACTGACGACTGTCAGACGTCGAGCCCGACGATGCGCATCAACCGGAGGGCGTTCGAGGAGGTCACCACGCCCTCGCGCAGGCGATAGTCGAACGTCATCGTCTCGACGCCCTCGACCTCCTCGACCTGCTCGCGGAAGTGCACGTTGCGCACCTTGCCGGGCAGCTCCGTCTCGAGCGCGCCGAGCGCGAGATCGTGGGTGGAGATCGCGCCGCAAGCGCGCCGCGTCACCAGGCGCCGCACGATGGCCTGCGCGCCGAGGTGTCGCTCGCGCGAGTTGGTCCCGTGGAGGATCTCGTCGAGGAGGAAGAGGGTCGGACGGGCACCGGCGCTCGCGGCGTCGGCGGCGTCGGCGACGGCCTTGAGCCGGCGCAGCTCGGCCAGGAAGTGGGACACACCGGCCGACAGCGAGTCGCGCACGCGCATGCTGGTCCACACCGCGAAGGACGTGGTGCGCAGCGACGAGGCGCGCACCGGCGCGCCGGCGAGGGCGAGGACCACGTTGGTGCCCATGGCGCGCAAGAGGGTGCTCTTTCCCGACATGTTCGAGCCGGTGACCAGGAGCACCGTGCCCGCCGCGTCGAGGTCGACGTCGTTGCGGACCACCTTGGCGGGCGCGATGAGCGGATGCCCGAGCGCCCGGGCGTGGAAGGCGACCTCGTCATTCTCGGGCGGACCGACGACCTCGGGCCACGCGTCGTCCGGTCTTTCGAATGCTCGCGCCGCGAGCGCGCAGAGCGCCTCGAAGCGCGCGAGCGTCGCGAGGTGCTGATCGAACCGGAGACCGGCGCGCACGCGCCACCGCTCGAGCGCGATCGCGCAGTGCAGATCCCACATGAGGACCGGCCCGATCAGCAGCCGGAAGACCTCGTTCCGGCGCGCGTCGAGGAAGCCGACGATGCGACCGAGTCGGGCGATCTCGACCGACGCGGGGCCCTCGGCCACCGAGGCGCGCAGGGCCTGGAGCGGCGGCGCGTCGAGGGTCGCGCCCTCGAGCGTGGCGAACATCCGCGCGAACCGGGAGAGCCCGGCCTGGTGCTCCGACGCGGCGAGAATGGCCGGCGCAATCGCCGTGCGATGACGCGCAGAGATCACGATCTGCAGCAGTAGGGTGGCCACCCACGTCGCGCGCGGCAGGGGCAGCGATCCCCCGAAGGCGAGCAGGCCGACGGTGATCGCGGGGAGCACCCAAACGGTCGCGCGGAGCAGCGCGCTCGGGGCGAACGGCGAGCCTTCGCGCGCCCACCGCAAGAGCGGCGCGACGTCGGGGGGCTCCTCCGCGACGAGCGCGCCTTCGACGGCGAAGACCTCGCGCAGCTCGACGCGCGGCGCGAGATCGCGCGCGCACTGCTGCCGGATCTGCACTTCCGCGGCGCTCGCGGGCTCGAGGAGCCAGCTTGCCAGGAGCGCGCGGCCGTCGCGGGTGCGCGTGGTGTCGATCGACTGCAGCAACGAACCGCGCCCGACGACGTCGAGATCCCCGGCGTAGGGATGAGCGTCGTCGGGCTCCGGCTCGCCGGCACGCGGATCGCACGCGAATTGGCCCCGCAACCGCGCGAGCCCCTCGTCGGCCCACGCCACCGACGCCTCGGCCCGGCGCTTCCGTTCGAGGACCCGATCGTGGACCAGGACCAGCACCACGAACGCGACCGCAGCCACCGCGGCGCCGATCCACCCGGCGGAACCGAGCCCCGCAAATCGTGCGGCGAGCCCCAGCGCCACGATCGCCACGAAAGCGACGAAACGCGCGAGCGAGATCGCCGACGATCGTACGCGCAGTCGTTCGACCTCCAGGCCCGCGGCCTCGCGGCGCCGGGCGTAGTGCGTGGCAGCGTCCGGCGTCATCGTCACCGGCACCTATCGCACGAAGACGTCGGCGGCCAGGGTGGCCCTCCGGCCCGAATGCGTTTATTCCGTACGACGGAGAGAAGATGATGCGCGTTCATGGCTTTCGCCGTGGTCTGGCCACGGTCCTCGCTTGTGCTGTCGTGGGCACCACCTCGCCCTCGATCACCTTCGCGGACGACGCGCCCACCGGCGCGCCGACGCCCGAGGAGATCGAGCAGGCCCGCACGAATTTCAAGGAGGGCCTCCAGCTCGAGAAGGACGGCAAGTACGACGCCGCGCTCGAGAAGTTCGAGGCCGTCGCGAAGGTGAAGAGCACCGCGCAGGTGCGGTTCCACATCGCCTTGTGCAACGAGAAGCTCGGGCGCTGGACGGTCGCCGCCGAGGCGTACGACGCCGCGGCCAAGCAGGCCGAAAAGGACGGCAACGCGCCCGAGGTGCTCAAGGTCGCCCCGGATCTCGCCAAGAAGCTCGTGCAGAAGATGCCCCACCTGACGATCACGTTCGTCGGCGACACCATGCCCGACGAGCTGACGATCGACGCGCGCAAGATCGATCCCGCGGCCGCCAAGGACCTGCCGATCGATCCCGGTCTGCACGTGGTCATCGCCAGCAAGGGCGTCCTCACCGACCGCGAGGAGATCAAGATCGCCGAGGGCGAGAAGAAGGTCCTCAAGCTCGATCTCGCCGCCGGGAGCTCTGGCGGAGGCGCCGTCTACACCGACGCCGCCGAGAAGGTCGAAGACAGGCCGAAGGACGTGCCGACGACCACCGGCAGCAGCGGCATGAAGACGGCCGGGTGGGTGCTCACCGGCGTCGGCATCGCGTCGCTCGGCGCGTCGCTCGCCTTCTACGGCATCCGCGCCGCCGAGGTCCGCGACCTCGAGGGCATCTGCACCACCGATCACCGCTGCCCCGCCTCGGCGGACGACTCCATCGAGCGCGCCAAGACCATGACCACGCTGAGCCGCATCGCGCTCGGCGTCGGCGTCGTCTCGATCGGCGCGGGCGTCTATTTCCTGGTCGCCGGCGCCCGGAAGACCGAGCCCGAGCCCGCGAAGGTGGGCACGGCGCGGATCGTCCCCTGGGCACCGAACACGCAGCTCGGCTTGGGCATCGAGGGGGCGTTCTGATGAAGGCTACCTACCTGACTTTGGCTTCGCTGATCGCCATGGCGGCGATCGGCTGCGACGTTCCCCCGTTCGAGGTCGACCCGAACTTCGCGTCGGACGACGCCTCGCTGCTCGAGGAGGGCGGCGCCGACGCCGACGCGACGAGCGACGTCGCGATCGACGGCAATCCCGGCGACGGCGCGTGCGCGTCGAACCTCGACTGCGCCGGCCGGCTCGAGGCGCCGTTCTGCGACGTCACGACCGGCAAGTGCGTGGCCTGCCTCACCAGCGATCGCTGCAAGAAGGGCGAGTACTGCAAGGCCGGCGAGTGCGTCGCCGGCTGTCGCGACGACAGCGACTGCGTCGGCGCGAAGCCCGGCGATCCGGTCGGCTCCGGCGACGCGGGCAAGGCCGACGCCGACGCGGCGGCCGCCACCAAGATGACCTGCAACGCCACGCTGCACCTCTGCGTCGGCTGCACCGCCGACGCCGACTGCAACCCGGGCTACCTCTGCTCCATCACCGGCACCGGCGGCGGCGACGCGGGCGAGGCCGGCGTCGACGCCACGAGCACCGACGCGACCACCGACGCGAGCGTCGAGGCGGGCAACGGCGGCGTCTGCGTTCCCGGCTGCAGCCCCGAGCACGCCTGCCCCACGGGCCTCGACTGCTGCGGCGGCGCGTGCATCAGCACCAAGGCCGATCTGAACAACTGCGGCGCGTGCGGGAAGGTCTGCGACACCCTCGCGCACACCACCGTCAAGTGCGAAGCCAGCGCCTGCAAGATCGCCACGTGCGAGAGCGGCTGGGCCGATTGCACCGGCGGCGACGCCGACGGCTGCGAGACCGACATCTTCACCAAGACCGAGACCTGCGGCGGCTGCAGCACGCCGTGCACCATCGCCAACGGCACCGGCAAGTGCGAAGGCGGCGCGTGCAAGGTGGCCTCGTGCGGCGCCGGCTTCGACGACTGCGACGGCATCGCGACCAACGGCTGCGAGCAGCAACTCAACACGCTCACCCACTGCGGCAAGTGCGGCCAGGGGTGCTCGGTCCCCAACGCCACCGGCAACTGCGGCGACGGCAACTGCCGCATCGGCACCTGCAACACCGGCTGGACCGACTGCGATGGCATCCCGGCCACCGGCTGCGAGATCAAGACCGCAACCAACCCGAACAACTGCGGCACTTGC
The DNA here is from genome assembly GCA_016182965.1 of Deltaproteobacteria bacterium. Taxonomy (GTDB): domain Bacteria; phylum Myxococcota_A; class Polyangia; order Polyangiales; family JADJMO01; genus JALHOE01. The sequence continues at coordinate 28,568 of JACPFM010000067.1, forward strand.
GGAAAGGTGTGCGACACGATTGGCGGCACGCCGGAGTGCAAGGCGGGCGTCTGCGGATACTCGACGTGCGCGGCCGGGTACGGCAACTGCGGCGGGGTCACCGACTGCAGCAAGAAGATCACCGACGACGTGAACAACTGCGGCGCCTGCGACCGCCCCTGCACGTTCGCCAACGCGACGCCGCAGTGCCTCGGCACCAGCTGCTCGATCCTCTCGTGCAACAGCGGCTTCGGCAACTGCAACGGCATCCTCACCGACGGCTGCGAGACCTCGCTCGACAGCGTGACCAACTGCGGCAGCTGCGGCGGCGCGTGCTCGCGCACCAACGCCACCGCGACCTGCGGCACCGGCGCCTGCAAGATCGGCACGTGCAACACGAACTTCGGCAACTGTGACGGCATCGACAGCAACGGCTGCGAGAAGAGCCTCACGTCCGATCCGACGAACTGCGGCGGCTGCGGCACCGTGTGCACCGTCCCCAACGCCACCGCGGCCTGCACGTCGAGCACCTGCGTGGTCGGCACGTGCAACGCCGGCTACGCGAACTGCGACGGCGATCCGACGAGCAACGGCTGCGAGCGCAACCTGTCGGCCGCGCTGAACACCTGCGAGACGGCCGTCTCGCTCCTCGACGCGACCAGCAGCCCCGACGTGTGCGGCACCAAGACGTCCGAGACGACGGCGACGGTGACCACCTACGGCAAGCGCTTCTACAAGCTGCACCTGCTGCGCTGCGACTCCGGCCCGTGCAAGAGCACCGACCCGATGCGCGCGCGCTTCACCGTCACCGCGCCCTCCGGGATGACCTTCAGCCTGAAGGTCTACCACGCCGGGACGACGAGCTGCCTCGGCGCGCTCGTCGGCGAGCAGACGAGCACCGCCGGCGGCACCGCGACGGTCACCTACACCGACGCGACCTGCACGACGCCCAAGGACCTCATCGTGGAGGTCGGCTACGTGTCCGGCGAGGGCTGCGGCACCGCGTCGCTCTCGGCCACCGGCTCGTACTTCCCGCTGTAGCGGGGCGGTCGCGCTTCTTCGAGCGTCGGCCTCGTCGCCGCTCGCGAAATGAGGGTCGTCAGTCGAGACGAGTGGGCGTGTCCCTCTTCTCGACGGATGGCCGGTCGAGCGTCCGCCGGCTCGCCGCTCGCAACGGAAGACGACTCGCGACTGACGACTGACGACTGACGACTGACGACTGACTGAGGTCCGCGAGCCTCACCGCGTCACGGCGACGAGACACCAGCGGGATCACCGTCCATGGGTGATCCCGCTGTCGTTTGGCGGCGGTCCGGTCGTTGCTCTGCGCGACGATCAGCCATGACCAAGCTCGGAACTCTCGCCGCCTTCGCAGCGACCGGCGTCCTCGCGGCGGCGGCCTTCGTCCGCCCGCCCGTGTCGCCTTCGCCCAAAGGGTCGTCCCCCGCCGCCCCGAACATCGCGAAGGTCGCGAAGGTCGCGAAGGCCGCGAACCTGTCCAACCTTCCGGCGGCCGTCCAGCCGAACGCCCACCCACAGATGGCAGGCGCGTTCGCGACCGCGCCGGCCGTCTCCGGGCGCGCGTTCGTGGTCGAGGAGGTGGTCTTCGCGCCCTGGGGCAGCGGCGTCGGCGAGCTCGGCGTGCTGCGTCCGCGCGAGGCCAACCCCGAGGGGCCGATGAGCCTCGCGGTCTCGGACGACGGCAAGATCCACGTGCTCGATCAGGTCAACGAGCGCCTGTCGATCTTCGATCCGAGCGGCGGCCCGACGCGCGTGGTGCCCATCGGCAGCGATACCGTCCAGGACGTCGCCGTCGACCCACGCGGCGGGTGGGCGCTGCTCGATCGGCTGGTGGCCCGCGAGGTGCGCTTCCTCGATTCGAGCGGCAAGGTGCGCTCGCAGGTGCCGGTCGTCGGCCCGGGCGTCCCCGAGAGCGGCGTGGTCACCGCGCTGTTCGCCGCGCGCGACGGGTTCTGGCTGGAGGTCGAGCACAAGGATCTGGTGCGGGTCGCCACCGTCGACGGCGAGCCCGATCCGACGCGCCCGGTCATCGAGGGACGTCGCGCCTCGCCGGGCTCGCCGCTCCTGCGCGCGGCGCGGGATCCGGCCGGGTACGCGGTGGTGAGCGCGATCGGTCCGAACGGCTTCCTCGCGCCGGTGCCCTTCGCGGCGCCGGTCGTCGAGCTCGTCGGGCTCGAGGCGCACGGGACCACGACGTTCGTCGGCGCGTACGTCGCCCGCGAGACCAAGACCCCGCCCTTCACGCTGTTCGACGAGAAGATCGAGGTCGTCGCCATCGACGGCGCCGGCGTCGAGATCGGGAGGTTCGACCTGCCCCCACCGGCGGGACCGGAGGAGCAGCTGAGATCGCTGGTGATCTCGCCGAACGGCCAGATCCATCACCTGCACGTCGGCGCCACCGGCGCGACGATCCGGAGGGCGCGATGAGCAAGAGGGCCCTTCGCTCTCCCATGACGCGCGTCGCGGCCGCGGCGCTCCGGCTCGTGCCCGTCGTGGTGCTGCTCGGATCGGCCGCGGGCGACGCCGGCGCCGCGCCGGCGCCGATGACGCGCGACGCGATCATCAACCTCGGCAAGACGATCGTCGGGTACTCGTACTGGTGGGGCCACGGCCGCTGGCGCACCGACGGCGCGTACAAGGGGTCGTGCAAGGGCAGCTGCCCGTCGTGCACGCACTCCGGCTCGTACGGCGCCGACTGCTCCGGCTTCGTCGGCAAGGCGTGGCAGGTGCCCTCGCCGATCTCCATCACCACCGACGGCCACCCCTACTCGACGTGGTCGTTCATGGGGTCGAGCCCGTACTGGAGCGCGATTCCGCGCGGCAGCGCGAAGATGGCCGACTCCTTCGTCTACAACACCGGGAGCGCCGGGCACATCTGGCTGTACAAGAGCGGCGATCCGTGGGGCAGCTCGTACGCCTACGAGTGCAAGGGCTGCTCGTACGGCTGCGTGTACAACCTGCGAGGCACCAGCGGCTACCAGGTGCGTCGCCGCAGCAACCTCGTCGACGCGGTCGACACCGACGGCGACGGCGTGCCGGACTCGAAGGACAACTGCGACACGGTCGACAACGCCTCGCAGAAGGACACCGACGGCGACGGCAAGGGCGACGCCTGCGACACCGATGACGACAACGACGGCGTCGCCGACACCAAGGACAACTGCGACCTCGGCAAGAACGCCGACCAGAAGGACACCGACAAGGACGGCAAGGGCGACGTCTGCGACACCGACGACGACAACGACGGCGTCGCCGACACCAAGGACAACTGCGATCTGGTCGCGAACAAGTCGCAGGCCGACACCGACAAGGACGGCAAGGGCGACGCCTGCGACACCGACGACGACAACGACGGGCTCCTCGACACCAAGGACAACTGTCCGCTGGTGAAGAACGCCGATCAGAAGGACACCGACGGCGACGGCAAGGGCGACGCCTGCGAGACCGACGACGACGCCGACGGCGTCCCCGACGCGACCGACAACTGCCCGAAGGCGAAGAACCCCGAGCAGGAGGACGTCGACGGGGACGGCAAGGGCGACGCCTGCGACGACGACCTCGACGGCGACGCGGTCCCGAACGCCACCGACGACTGCCCCGAGGCGGCGAACGCCGATCAGAAGGACACCGACGGCGACGGCAAGGGCGACGCCTGCGACGACGACCTCGACGGCGACGGCGTCCTCAACGACGACGATCTCTGCGCGTCGACCAAGGACGACGATCAGGTCGACACCGACGGCGACGGCAAGGGCGACGCCTGCGACGACGACGCCGACGGCGACGGGGTGCCGAACGACAAGGACAACTGCCCGACGATCGCCAACGCCGATCAGGCGGACGCGGACAAGAACGGCGTGGGCGACGCGTGCGAGAACGCCGACAAGGGCGACACCGAGCCGGCCGGCGACGAGCTGGTCGGCGAGGCGGGCGGCTGCAGCTACGGCGGCACGAGCCGTCCGACGCTCGGCGCGCTGATGCTGCTCTCGCTCGCGGCCGTCGTCGCGCGGCGACGACGCTGAATCAGTACAGCCCGTGCAGCGGTCCGCCGGGCGCGGCGAGCGCGTCGACCCGGCGGATCACCTGCGCGTCCATCTCGAGCGGCGGCGCGTGGTGCGGCTTCGTTCGCGCGTCGACGACGATCGACGCGCGGCAACCCCACGCCTTGTGCGCGTACGACGACTCGATGCCGTGCACGTCGACCGCCGGATCGGAGCGGGTGAAGGTCACCCAGAGGAAGTCGTCGAGCGAGCGGGCGACGAGGTCGGAGTCGTCGACGAGCAGCACCAGCGGGAAGCGCGCGATGGCGTCGCGCGCGGAGAAAGAGGCGGCGAACGCCTCGGCGCCCTCGGGGGACGAGAAGCGCGGCCCGCGCACCGCGAGGACGCCGGGGAGCACCACGCGCGGTTCGGAGAAGCCGTCGGGCAGGCGCAGGTCTCCGGCGATGGCCGTCGGGAGCTCGCGCCGCTTGTCGCCGACCGCGGCGATCACCAGCTTCGAGCCCTCGTTCAGCGCCGGGCCCGAGTAGTCGAGGGTGTCGATCGTGGTGTTGGTCTGGAAGTGCAGGTCGCGCGTCGGGTCGACGCGCTCGAGCACGTGGCGCAGGAAGGCGGCGACGTCGTGGACGTCGAGGTCGGGCGCGTCGCGCCGGGCGACGATGAACAGGTACTTCGCGAGGGACATCTGCCCCTGCCCGAGGATGGCGTTGGCCTGCGTGAGCAGCTCCATCGGGCGGCGGACCGGTTCATGAGGCGTGTATCGTTCGCTGCCGATCGCGAGCAAGAGCGGGTGCACGCCGGCGGCGTCGACGGCGTGGACGGCGTGCACGCCCGGGAGCACGTCGGGGACGAGCGGCGCGGTGAGCTCGTGGATCAGCTCGCCGAAGGTGGTGTCCTCCTGCGGGGGACGGCCGACGGTGGTGAACGGCCAGATCGCGCCGTCGCGGTGGAGCACCTTCTCGACGCGCAGGAACGGGAACTCGTGCCGCCGCGAGTAGTAGCCGAGGTGATCGCCGAACGGTCCCTCCGGCTTCGTGCGGTGCTGGTCGAGCACGCCGCGGATGACGAAGTCGGCGTCGGCGTGCACGCCGCCCGGGAGCATGCGCACCGCGCGGCCGCCGAGCGCGCCGGCGAAGGCGATCTCGGGCAGCCCCTCGGGGAGCGGCATCACCGCGGCGAGCGTCATCGCCGGCGGACCGCCGACGAACACGCTCACCGGTAGCGGCTCGCCGCGCCGCACCGCCGCCGCGTGGTGCACGCCGATGCCACGGTGCAGCTGGTAGTGCAGCCCGACCTCGCGATCGCGCGCGTAGTCGTTGCCCGAGAGCTGCACGCGGTACATGCCGAGGTTCCCGTGCCGGAGGCCGGGTCGATCAGGGTCCTCGGTGTAGACCTGCGGCAGCGTGATGAACGGTCCGCCGTCGTCGGGCCAGGAGGTCAAGCGAGGGAGCGCGGAGACGGTCGTCTCGTGCGCGAGCACCGGGCCCGAGCGCACGGTGCGCGGCAACAGGTGCGCGGCCGCGCCCGGCAGGCGGAGCGCGCGCGCGGGGTGGCGCAGGAGCTCGCGCGGATCGACGCGCGCGTCGACCAGCGCGCGCACGCCCTCGAGCGTGTCGCGGAAGATCCAGCGCGCGCGCTCGAGCGTGCCGAAGAGGTTCCCGAGCATGGGGAACGCGGTGCCCTTCGGCCGCGTGAACAGCAGCGCCGGTCCGCCGCGCGCGTAGACCCGGCGCTGCACCTCGCCCATCTCGAGGTACGGGTCGATCTCGACGTCGACGACGCGCAGCATGCGGGCGCGCGCGAGGTCGTCGACGCAGGCGCGGAGCGAGGAGTAGCCCATGGAAGCGCGATCCCGAGGGCTGCATGTAGTGCTAGCGTCGGCGCGTGACCATCCCCGTCGACCAGCGCTTCGGCAAGGTCGCCGATCTCTACGACAAGTACCGGCCGGGCTACCCGGACGCGGTCGTCGAGTGGCTCGCGTCGACGGCCGCTCTCGCGCCCGGCGCGCGGGTGCTCGACGTCGGGTGCGGCACCGGCATCGCCGCGCGGCTGTTCGCGCGCCACGGCTTCGCGGTCACCGCCGTCGATCCGAACCCCGAGATGCTCGACAAGGCGCGCGCCCGCGGCGGCGGCCCCGAATACGCGCCGGGTCGCGCCGAGGCCACCGGCCAGGCCGACGCTTCGTTCGATCTCGCCTACGCCGCGCAGGCGTTCCACTGGTTCGACGTCGACGGCGCGCTCTCGGAGCTGCGGCGCGTGCTGCGCCCCTCGGGGTGGGCGTCGGCCTTCTGGAACCTGCGCGCGCCGACGCCGGCGATGGACGAGTACGAGGCGCTCCTGCGCCGCGCGAGCCGCGAATACGTCGAGCCCGAGCGCCCGAACCAGACGATCGCGCGCCTCCGCGAGCGCGTGCCCATGACGACGACGGTGATCGACAACGCGCAGCGCTTCGACTGGGAGGGCCTACGCGGCCGCGTGCACTCGTCGTCGTACATCGCCCACGGCGTCGACGATCTCGCGGCGTTCGATCGCGAGCTACGCGAGATCTACGAACGACACGTGCGCGCGGACGGCTTCGAGTTCGCCTACCGCACGCACGTGTTCGCGTGGCAGAGCGCCTGAACGGGCGATCGCGGTTCTCTCGCGCACGCCTCGTCGCTGCTCGCGAAGGCCAGGCCGTCAGTCGCCAGTCGTCAGGTCGAGAAGCGAGGCGGCTTCTCTCTCTTGTCGCTCTGACTGATGACTGACGACTGATGACTGACGACTGCGATCAGAGCGCGCCGGAGCAGGTCGACTCGTCGGGCGTGGTGGTCACGCACTTGTTGCCGACGCACTCCGAGACCGGGCACGGGCAGCGGATGCAGGTGTAGACCGGGCAGTCCGCGGCGGTGTTGCACTCGGCGACGGCGGGCTTGCCGATGCAGTGACCGCAGCAGTCGCCGGGGCTCGTGACGAGCTGCTGGCCCTCGGGGCACGCGACCGCGGCGCACATGACCGTGGCGCAGCGGGACGGACGCCCGACGCAACGCGGGCAACAGCCACCCTGATACGAGAGCTGCTGGCCTTCGCCGCAGAGCGGCATCGCGCACTTCACGAGGGCACACGTCGGGTTGAGCGCGCCCTCGCTGACCGAGGCGCTGCCCTCGTCCTCGGAGGAAACGGCGTTCGCCGCGCAGCCCACGCTCATCATCGCCACCACGGCAGCAACCCACATACGCGCGCTCTTCATGAGACCCTCCCACCTGTATGGTGAGCGCGGCATCTACGAGGGCGGCCGTTTCCCGTCAAGCGACGCGTCACTCTATGTCGCAGGGCGTCAGGAACGGAGGCCTTCGATGGTCGCGTCGGGTCACGCGAGCCCGCCTATCCTGAAGCCGTGCGCCGCGCCTTCCTGCTCTTCGCCCTGCTCCCCATCGCGCCCGTCGCGTGCTCCGGCTCGACCCCCGAGCAGCCTCCGCTTTCCAACGACGGCGACGCGTCCGTCGACGGCACGACCGACGATGTCGGATCGTTCGACGTCGGAGCACCCGACGTGGAGCTCGGCTGCCCGTCGGAGGTGCTGTGCGGCGCCGCCGGCACCTGCTGCAAGTCGGGCGAAGAGTGCGTCGACGGCGCGTGCGCGACGGCGTGCTCCAGCGGCGTGCGCTGCGGGGCGACGTGCTGCGCGGCGACCGACGTGTGCCTGGTCGGCAAGTGCACCGCGCCCGGCGCCGCCTGCAAGGACTCGTTCGACTGCGACGAGGGCGAGTTCTGCGAGCCGACGCTCGGCAAGTGCCTCCCGCAGCCGCCCGCCGGCGCGTGCGAGTACCGGCCGCCGGTCGCGAAGCTCGAGCCGATCCTCGAGTGGTCGTGGACCACGTCGGCCATCAAGCCGACGTTCGTCCAGGTCATCAACATGCCGGTCGTCGTCGATCTCGACAAGGACAAGACGCCCGACGTCGTGATCGTCACGAGCGACAACTACGACGCCGATCTCGCGGGGTACCTGCGCGCGCTCGACGGCAAGACCGGCGTCGAGAAGTGGCCGGCGACCGCCGACGTCTACAAGGACGCAAACCAGGTGAACCCGCGCGGCACGCCCGCCGCCGCCGATCTGGACGGCGACGGCGCGATCGAGATCGTGTCGCCGATGCGCGCCGGCGGCGTCATCGCGTTCAAGGCCGACGGCTCGCTCCTGTGGAAGTCGCGGCGCGCCGACGGCAGCGCGTACGTCGGCAAGGCGAACTCGGCGACGATCGCGCTCGCGGACATGGACGCCGACGGGAAGGCGGAGATCGTCTACGGCGGCGTGATCCTCGATCACACGGGGAAGGTGATCTCCGGCGAGGGACGCGAGTTCCTCGGCGGCAACGCCACCGGCTACGGCCCGGTGAGCATCGTCGCCGACGTCGACGGCGACGGGCAGCAGGAGGTCGTCGGCGGCAACCGTGCTTACAAGAAGGACGGCACGTTGGTGTGGAACAACGGCCTCACCGACGGCTACCCGGCGATCGCGGACTTCGACAAGGACGGCAAGCCGGAGCTGGTCGTGATCGCGCAGGGCAAGGTGCGCGTGCACGACGCGAAGACCGGCGCGCGGCTCGCCGAGCTGCTCATGCCCGGCGCCGGCAGCGGCGGCCCGCCGACCATCGCCGACTTCGACGGCGACGGCGTGATGGAGATCGCCTCCGCCAACGGCAGCAAGTACAACGTCTTCGAGTACGAGGCAGCGCCGACGCCGAAGCTGACGGCCAAGTGGAGCGCCGACACGCATGACCTGTCGTCGAACGTGACCGGGTCGAGCGTCTTCGACTTCGAAGGGGATGGCGCGGCCGAGGTCGTCTACAACGACGAGTGCTACGTGCGCGTGTACTCGGGCAAGGACGGCAAGGTGCTGTTCCAGCAGCCGTCGTCGACCGCGACCATCCACGAGTACCCGATCCTCGCCGACGTCGACGGCGACGGGAACACCGAGTTCCTCGTGGTGAGCAACAACCTCAACCACAAGATCGGCGGGGTGAGCTGCCCTTCGGACGTCACGCCGCGCGCCGGCGTGTTCGTCTACGGCGACAAGAACGACAAGTGGGTCCGCACGCGCAAGGTGTGGAACCAGCACGCGTACCACATCACCAACGTCAACGGCGACGGCACCGTCCCGTGGCCCGAGCCGGTGTCGTGGGGCGCGTCCGGGTACAACAACTACCGCGTGTCGTCGCAGGGCGCGGGCGTGTTCAACGCACCCGATCTGCGCGTCGACCTCGAGGTGAGCACCGCGTCTTGCCCGGCCGCCCTCGGCCTCCGCGCGCGCGTGAAGAACGCGGGCACGCTCGGCGTTCCGGCCGGCGTGAAGGTCCGCTTCCACGCGGGCGCCGACGCGTCGGCGCCGCTGATCGTCGAGAAGGCGACGACCACCGCGCTGCTCCCGGGCGGCTCCGAGGTGGTGACCGCGCCGTTCACGCCGAGCGGCGCCGGGCCGTTCTCGTTCTTCGTCAACGTCGACGGCGCGTCGTCGGGCAGCGCGATCAAGGAGTGCCTGGAGGACAACAACACCGGCAGCGCCGGCGGGTCGAAGTGCCCGTCGGTGAAGTAAGTCGTCAGTCGTCAGTCGTCAGTCGTCAGTCAGAACGATCCGCGCAACGACACGCTGCCGAGGCCGACGCTCAGGCCGACCGAGCCGCGGTCGGACGCGGGCGACGGGCCGGACGAGAACAGCCCGACGATGCCGATGCCTGCGCCGACGCCGGCGACGATGAAGCCGATGGTCGAGACGGTCGCGAGCGTGCGCGCGCCGTCGAGATCGTCTTGCACCGATCGCGGGCAGCGGGTGCCGTCGCACTGCGACTTGATGTCGCTTGCCTTCGAGAGCTCGATGGCGCCGGCGACGCCGCCGACGAGCAGGCCGACGCCCGCGGTGACGAAGCCGGCATAGACCAGCGGCGACGTGCGCGAGACGGGCTTCTCGGGCGCGGGCGGCGGAGTCGGACGCGGCGTGGTCGCAGCGGGAGGCGGCGGCGCGGTGGCGACCGGCGGCGCCGACGCCGAAGCAGCCGGAGCCGCCGAAGCGACCGGCTCGACGGGCGCGGTCGGCTTGGGGACGACGATCGTCAGCTCCTTCTTCTCGCCCTCCTTGACCGTGATCGACTCCTGCTTCTCGGCGTCGCCGAGCCGCGCCACGATCACGTGCGTCCCCGGGTTCACCTTCACCGGGACCATCAAGGCCGCCGCGGCGACCGGCGCTCCGTCGATGGTGACGGTGACCGGCGCGCCCTCGGCGACGCCCTGGAGCGTGATCCGCAGCGAGGGGATGCGATCGACCAGGTCGTCGGAGCGCTCGACCGCCTGCTTGCGCGCGAGCGCGAACGCCGCCGGCTCGCCCGGGGTGACCGGCATGCGCGACACCGCGAGGAGCGTGTCGCGCGCCTCGACGAGGAGGCCGACGTCGACTTGCGAGCGCCCGACCTCGAGACCGGTCGTCGGCAGGTTCATGATCCCGTGCGCGGCCTGGAACGCCTTCAGCGCGCCCTTGTGATCGCCGGCGTCGCGCTTGTCGCGGCCCTCGGCCATCAGCGTGCGGGCGGTCTCCTTCTCGAGCGCGCTCGGCTCGGCGTGGGCGGGAGGCGGAGCGACGACGGCGGCGGCGACGGCCGCCGAGAGCCAGAGCGAGAGCGCCTTCGCCCGCAGGTCCCGGTGGATGCGCATGGCCGTCATCATCGCCCACGTCCCAGCTCGGCGGCCAGCTCGGCGGAAGGAGTTGCCGATTGCCGCGGCCCCGGCGATTCTTTCGATCGTGCGCGCATGGCGGTGGATCCCGGTCGTCGTGCTCGGACTCGCGAGCGGCTGCGCCGCTCTGAGCGGGATCTCCGACCTCGAGGTGGTCGACTGCGTCGGCTCGGAATGCGACGCGGGCTTCGACACCTCGGTCGACGTCGCGCCCGAGGCGCCGATCGACAGCGGCGCCGACACGCTCGTCGACTCGTCGCGCCCGGACGCCGACGCGCCGGCCGACGGCGACGCGGTCACCGACACGGGCCCCGAAGCCGCGCCGGACGTGCTCGTCTGTCCGGAGACGGGCACCGACGCGAAGGCCGACGCCGATGCGAGCGCCGACGCCGGCCCTTGCACCGGCGTGAGCATCCCGACCACCGGCGGGTCGTACTGCATCGACGCCACCGAGGTGACCAACGCGCAGTACGGAGCCTTCCTCGCCAAGGCCGACGTCTGCGCGCAGCCGTCGTTCTGCGCTTGGAACACGAGCTTCGTGCCCGCCTCCGCCTGGCCGGCGCCTTCGGAGAAGGCGAGCCACCCGGTCACCTACGTCGACTGGTGCGACGCGTATGCGTACTGCGCCTCGGTCGGCAAGCGCCTGTGCGGCCGCATCGGCGGCGGCTCGAACCCCGTCGACGCGTTCAACAACGCCAACGCGAGCCAGTGTCACCGCGCCTGCTCGTTCGCCGGCGCGCGCACCTACCCGTACGGCGACGCGTACGACAAGGACGCGTGCAACGGCGGCGATCTCGATCTGAAGACGACCACGCCGGTCGGCTCGCGCGCGGCGTGCGTCGGCGGCTACCCCGGCCTCTTCGACATGAGCGGCAACGTCTGGGAGTGGGAGGACTCCTGCACCGGCTCGACGGGCGCCGGCGATCAGTGCCGCTTGCGCGGCGGCGCGTACAACAACACAAGCGCCGGCCTGGCCTGCGCGGTGGACTTCCTCGGCATCACCACCCTCCGGAGCAAGACGTACAACAACGTCGGGTTCCGCTGCTGCGGGCCATGAACTCCAACCCGCCGCCGGCGTCGCTGGTCCCGGGGTACCGCCTCGATCGCTACGAGCTCCTTTGCCCGATCGCCGCCGGCGGCATGGCCTCGGTGTGGGTCGCGCGCGTGCAGGGCAAGCACGGGTTCGAGAAGCTCGTCGCGATCAAGACGATCCTCTCGTCGCTCGCGGCCGACGAGAAGTTCCGCGAGATGTTCCTCGACGAGGCGCGCATCGCCTCGGCGATCGATCACCCCAACGTGGCGCGCATCCTCGACCTCGGCGACGAGCGCGGCGTGCTGTTCCTGGCGATGGAGTGGATCGACGGCGACTCGCTCACCGTCCTCCACCGCGCCGCGGTCAAGCGCGGCGAGCGGGTCCCGATGGCCATCGCGCTGCGGATCGCCGCCGACGTCGCGGCCGGGCTGCAGGCCGCGCACGAGCTCGCCGATCGCTCGGGCGCGCTGCGCGGCGTGGTCCACCGCGACGTGTCGCCGCACAACGTCCTGCTCGCGAAGGGCATGGCGAAGGTGATCGACTTCGGGATCGCCAAGGCGCGCGATCGCGCCGCGGCGCCGACGGCGACCGGCGAGATCAAGGGCAAGGTCCATTACATGGCCCCCGAGCAGGCGCTCGGCGCGGAGATCGATCGCCGGGTCGACGTGTGGGCGATCGGCGCGATCCTCTACGAGCTCGTCGCCGGGCGCGCCCCGTTCGAGGGACCGAGCCAGATCGCGAGCCTGACGCTGCTCTGCGGCGAGGCCGCCGCGCCGCCGCTCGGGGCCGACGTGCCGCGCCCGGTCGCGGAGCTGATCGCCCACGCGCTCAAGAAGGATCGCAACAAGCGCTTCGCGACGTGCCTCGAGCTTCAGCGCGCGATCGAGCACGCGGCGGTCGAGTGCGGCCTCGTCGCCACCGCGGGCGACGTCGACGCGTACGCGACGGAGCTGCTCGCCGCGCGCGTGGAGAAGCGCCGGCAGACGGTCGAGCTCGCCCTGAAGGCCGCCGCCGAGCGCGAGAAGCTGCTCGGATCGGTCCCGCAGGCCGACTCCAGTGGATCACTGCAGGGGCTGCGCGCGCTTTCGGAAATCCATCTCTCGCCGATCGCGCAGATGACTCCGGCGCACGGGAGCGCGCAGCAGGAGTCGGCCGAGCACCCGACGTGGCGCCCGCCCGAGGGACACGACCGCGGCGGGCCGCAGCGGCCGACGCGCGCAGGGTGGATCCTCGTGTTCGCGACCGTGACGCTCGCCGCGACGATCCTCTGGATCGCCAGACCGCATGGCCCTCCGCCCCAGGGGGCGAGCCCGATCGCGACGCCGAGCGCGGCGCCCATCGCGGCGCCGGCGATCGCATCCGCCGCGCCCTCGCCCGCTGTCTCCGAGGCCCCGAGCGCGCCCGCGGCGCCTTCGGGCACCGCGGTGCCGTCGGGCCTGGCGCCGTTCCGCCCGGCCGTGACGGCGCCGCCTTCAGCGAGCGGCAAGAAGAAGCGACCGCACGTCGACGACGGCTTCTGATCGTCAACCGTGGAGCAGCCGCCACGCGGTCGCGCGCAGCGCGATGGCCGAGCCGAAGCCCGTCGCGCCGCCGAGCGCGGTGAGCGAGGACCATCCCGAGTTCGAGCCGAAGATCACGTCGACGCGCTGCGAGGCGGGCGCGCCGACGAGCGCCTCGGCGAAGCGATCTCCGTTCACGTAGCCGGCGCTGGCGACGACCTTCCCGTAGCCGGTGACGCCCGTGGGCGCGGCGACCTGCAGGTTCCAACCGGGCCGCTGCCCCGGTCCGGCGGTGTTGCCGAGGTAGATCCACGCCTCGTTCGCGTCGGTGCCGACGATCATGTCGTCGCTGCCCTCGTAGTCGACGTCCATCAGCGCCGCGACCGAGCCTGCGTAGCCTGCGAGCGTGCTGGAGATGGTCCACGTGGCCGCGGTCGGCACGCCCGCGGCCGAGCCGGCGTGCACGAACACCGTCTTGGCGCCGGGTGCGCCGACGATCACGTCGCAGTAACCATCGCCGTTGGTGTCGAAGGCGCCCGACACCGACGCGCCGAGGCGTGACGTGGATGATCCGGTGAGGGTGGTCGCGGGGGTCGCCGAGAGGCCGGTCTTGCTTCCGAGGTGGACGTACGCGGCGTTGGCGCCCGGCGCGCCGGCGATCACGTCGCCGAAGCCGTCGCCGTTGACGTCGCCGGCAGCCCACACGGACGTGCCGAGCTGCGAGCCCGCCGCGCCGGTGACCTTCGTCGGCGTGGTGCCGAGGCCGCTCGGCGCGCCGAAGTAGACGAAGAACGCGTTCGTGTCGGCTGCGCCGACGATCACGTCGGCGTAGCCGTCGCCGTTGACGTCGCCCGCGCCGGCGACCGCCGCGCCGAACTGCCCGGTGCCCGCGATCGTCTGGCGCGCGGTGGCGCCGACGCCGGTCGGTCCGCCGCCGTGGATGGCGATCGACGACGTGCCCGGGGCGCCGACGATCAGGTCGGGGTAGCCGTCGCCGTCGATGTCGCCGGCGCTCGCGACCGACGTCCCGGCCTTGCTCGCGGTCGCGCCGGCGATCGTCGCCGACGGCGTGGTCGCGACGCCGGCGGCGCCGCCGGGAAAGATCGACACGGTGTTCGACGCCGGCGTGCCCACCGCGACGTCGGCGAAGCCGTCGCCGTTCAGATCGAGCATCGAGCCCCACGACGTCGACAGACCGCTCGTCGCCGTCTTCACCTTGATGATCAGCTCGAACGTGACGCTCGGCTTGCTGCCGACGACCGAGCCGGTCTTGCCGTAGACGCGCCAGAAGTAGACGACGGTCGGCGAGGTCGCCAGATCGACGGGCGGCGCGCCGCTGTTGCCGACGACGTCGAACGTCTGCACGACGGCGCCGCAGGCGCGATCGGTGCAGATCTCGACGCGCGCGCCGTCGGTTCCCGCCGCGAGGACCCACTGCAGCTTGGGACGGAGCGACGAGACGACGCTGGTCGAGAGCGGGGAGAGCAGGCGAGGCGCGGCGATCGCGGTCGCCTCCGGGACGCACGCGCCGCCCGAGAGCGCGAATCCGGTGTTGCAGGCGAACCCGCACTTGGTCCCGTCGCACGTCGAGGTGGCGTTGGCCGGTGGGGTGCAAGCGGCGCACGAGGTGCCGCAGGTCTTCGGATCGAAGTCGCTGGCGCAGATGCCCGCGCAGACGTGCGTGCCGGCGGGGCACGGCACGTTCACGCACGCGCCCGACTTGCAGTACTGGCCCGCGGTGCAGGCGACACCGCACGCGCCGCAGTGCGCCTCGTCGGTGGAGACGTCGCGGCAGGCGCCGCCGCAGATCTTCTGACCGACGCCGCAGGTGAGCGAGCACTTCCCGGCGCTGCACACCTCGCCGGAGACGCACGGCGTGGAGTCGCAGGCGCCGCAGTGCGCGGGGTCGATCTGCAGGTCGCGACACACGCCGCCGCAGTTGGTCAGCCCTGGGCCGCACTGGAACTGACACTTGCCGGCGCTGCACACCTCGCCGGGGCCGCACAGCGATCCGCAGGACCCGCAGTTGACGCGGTCGGTCCTCTTGTCGACGCAGATGCCGTTGCACTCCGAGAGCCCGACGCCGCACCACGACTCGCACGCGCCGTCGACGCACACCTCGCCGGCAGGGCAGGCGTTGCCGCAGGTGCCGCAGTTGGTCGAGTCGGTCTTCGCGTCGGCGCAGTAGCGCTCGGAGGCCGCGCTGCACTCGAGCAGCCGCGCCGAGCACGAGACGGCGCACGCCCCTTCGCTGCACACCTGCCCCGAGGCGCAGGCGTTCCCGCAGGCGCCGCAGTTCGCGCGGTCGGTCTGGGTCGCGACGCAGCGGCCGTCGCAGACCTCCTGCGAGGCCGGGCACGCCCCCGAGCAGCGCCCGGAGACGCAGACCAGGGCGTCGTCACAGGTCTTGCCGCACGCGCCGCAGTTGCGCGGATCGGACCGCACGTCGATGCACGCGCCGCCGCAGACCATCGACGGCGAGGCGCACGAGCCGCCGGCCGGGCCGTCGCCGGGGGCGTCGCTGCTGCACGCCGCGAACACCATCGCGACGAAGATGCCGACCGCGCGAGCCGCCTCGATCCTCATTCGGGACCTCCCCTCGCGACCGCCGGTCGCGAACGCCCAGACCGATGCTACGGCCGCCCCGCGCCCGAGGTTGAGGGGAAAACGAGCACCCATCGAGCACCCATCGAGCACCCATCGGGCACACGAGGGCGTCGCCCGCACGCTCGGCGAGACCGGTGAGCGATTTCGGTACGTCGGTTGCTCGATGGAAGGGCACGCCGCCGCACCCGACCACGGCCCTTTGGAGCCGCGGCGCGGCGCGGCCTCGGGGAAGGGACCATGGCCCAGCGAGTGGTTCGATTCGTTCTCGGCGTCGCCGCCGCGGTGACGGTCGCTTGCACGGTTTCACCGGAAGACGGAGACCCGACGGGCCGGGGCACGGCGGGCTCGCACAGTTGGAGCACGTATCACTGGGAGATCGCGGGGAAGCCGTTCCCGCTCTCGGTCGGCGAGAACCTGACGACGACCAACTGGGAGGGCCACCTCGCCACCACGGTGGCCGACTGGAACGGCAGCGTGGTGCAGATGTCCATCGTCCCCGGGGGCGCCAAGAACTGTCGCCCGACCGGCGGGCGGGTCGAGGTCTGCAACCGCAAGTACGGGTTCAACGGGTGGCTCGGGCTCGCGCAGGTGTGGCTGTACGCCGGGCACATCTACCAGGCCGTCGTGAAGGTGAACGACTCGTACTTCCTGACCACGACCTACAACAACGAGAACGCGAAGCTGCACGTGATGTGTCAGGAGGTCGGCCACGTCCTCGGGCTCGATCACCAGCACGGCGACGCGCGGAGCTGCATGAACGGAGCGGGCCTGTTCGAAGGAGCGTACGCCCACCCCGACAGCCACGATCTGCAGCAGCTCGGGACGATCTATTCGCACGTGCACGAGACGAGCACCGCGACCGCCGCGACGACGGACGACGGCGCGGCCTCGTTCGGCAGGGCCATCGCGCAGACGGAGACCGAGACGCTGTTCGAGCTCGAGCTTGGCGGCGGGCACCGCAAGCTCACCTGGGTGCGCTGGGCGAAGTGAGCGACGGCGCGCTAGGCTGGCGCCGCCATGGCCGCCGCCGAATCGAAGCCGCCGTTCAACGCCTCGATCGGCGCCCGGCTGCGCGCGCTGCGCCTCGAGCGCAACCTCACGCAGGCCGAGATCGCCAAGAAGCTCGGCGTCTCGCCCGCGTACCTCAACCTCATCGAGAAGGGGCGGCGCGCCGCCCAGCTGCCGCTCGTCTGGAGGGCGCTCGAGATCTTCGGCGTGGAGGTCGAGCCCTTCATGGCCTCGCTCGGCGAGACGCGCATCGACGAGGGGTTGGCCAAGCTCCTCGAGGAGCCGCTGCTGCGCACGCTCGACGTCGACGAGCGCGACCTGCGCGCGATGAGCGCCGAGCCGAAGACGGCCTCGACCATCGCGACCCTCTTCAACCTCTACAAGAACACGCGCAGCAAGCTCGACGAGCTCATCGTGGCGATGCGTCGCGACGAAGAGGCGCGCATGGAGAAGCGCGCGCACGCGGCGTTCACCGCCGACGGCCTGCCCGACTTCGAGCACTCGCCGTTCGACGAGGTCACCGACTTCCTCGAGAAGCACCTGAACTGGTTCCCCGAGCTCGAGGAGGAGGCCGACCGGCTGCGGCACGACAGCGCGATCACCACGCGCCGCGTGCTCTCCGACGACTTGATCGGGATGCTCGAGACGGAGTTCGGCACCCGCGTCGAGCTGGCCGATCCGACGCGCGGCGGCGCCTCGATCATCCGGCGTCACGATCCGGAGGCGAACGTCCTCACGCTGTCGACCGGCCTCCTCGAGCAGCGGCTGAAATTCCAGCTGGCGCACTCGGCGGGCCTGCAGGTGCTCGACGCGCGCGGCCTCGACAAGAAGATCCTGCGCGAGCTGCGGCCGCGCCACGTCGAGTCGCCGAAGATCCTGAAGATCCACCTGGCGAACTACTTCGCCGGCGCGCTGCTGTTGCCCTACGGCGACTTCTTCAAGGAGGTGCAGCGCACGCGCTACGACGTCGAGCTGCTCGCCAACATGTTCGAGACCTCTTACGAGACGGTGGCGCACCGCGTGTGCAACCTCTCCGATCCGAAGCGCCGCGGCGTGCCCTTCCACTTCCAGCGCGTCGACGTCGCCGGGAACGTGAGCAAGCGCTACTCGGCCACCGGCCTGAAGATCCCGCACGGCAGCGGCGGCTGCCCGAAGTGGGCGGTGCACCTCGCGTTCCTCAACCCGTCGGTGCTCACCAAGCAGTACAGCGTGATGCCCGACGGCACCTCGTACTTCTGCTTCGCCAAGGTGCTCGCGGCGCCGGTCCGCGGCTCGCTCGTGCGCGGCACCGTCTACTCGATCGGCCTCGGCACCCACGCCGACAACGCGAAGCACCTCGTCTACGCCGACGAGGTGCCGTTCTCGTCGCCGCAGGAGCTGAAGAAGATGGCGATCCGCACCGGGATCACCTGCCGCTTCTGCGAGCGCACCGACTGCAACCAGCGCGCGGCGCCTTCGTACAAGTTCCGTTACTCGGTCGACGAGTACGTGAAGAAGGACAACTTCTTCTCGCCGCTCACCGGCAAGGACGAGGGGTGATCTTGCCCCGCCGGGGTGAGCTGATTTCCCCCCGGCCTGAAGGCCGGGGCACCGAAAGCACCTCAAGGCCGGGGTATGAACCCCGGCCTTCACGCTGTCGCAGCACCGGCGCTCGCTTCGCTCGCGGCTGTCGCCGCAGAGCTGCGCGAGACCGAACGGCGCAAGCCCTGCTCGGCTCGGCGCGCGAGAGCCTGGTCGAAACGTCGAAGATCCAACAAGGTACGGCCCGCTCGACGTTCGACCTTCGACGTTCGACCTTCGACCTTCGACCTTCGACCTTCGACCTTCGACCGCGTCCGCGCGAGCAGCGACGCCGCGGCGATCGCCGCGACCGAGCAGCGCCCTCAAGGCGCCGGCGGGTCCCACCAGATCTTCCCCTTGTCGCGCACGGCGTCGGCCGCGCGGCGGCGGACGTCGGCGAGCTCTTCGGGCGAATACGCCGTGAACCGCGCGGCGGCGGCGAACGCGGCGTCCTGCTCCTCTTCGTCGGACAGGCCGAGCAGCGCGACGTCGGGATCGAGCGTCAACGTGTAGCGCACGCACTCGTCGACCGTCAGGCGCGGCAGCCCCTGCTTGGAGGAGGGACGCCCGTACCCCTCCGAGTCGCCGAGCAGCTTGCCGGCGCCGAACGTCTTGAAGCACACCGTGCCGATGCCGGACGCCTTGGCGCGCGCGAGGAGCGACGCGTAGCGCGCGTCGGCGAAGGGTCCGATCGCGAACATCAGCAGATCGCAGGTGCCCGAGTCGATCGCCGCGGCGACGATCTCGGGGTGGTGCGAGGAGACGCCGCGGTAGCGCACCCGATCGCGGAGCCGCTCCATCGGCCCGGACAGCACGTCGCTCAGCTGCTCGCGGGTGGAGATGCCGTGGAAGACGAAGGCGTCGGGGGCGAACCCGAGCCGCGCTTCGCTCTCGTCGAGCTGCGGTTCGAGGGGTCGGTCGAGGTGGTCGATCTTGTCGATGACGAAGACGCGGTCGCGCCGGTCGCGCACCGCCTCGCCGACGACCTCCTCGGAGAAGCCGTCCTCGTAGGACGGCGCGGTGTCGACCACGTTCAGCCCGTGATCGAGGGCACGGCGCAGGACGGAGACGCAGCGCTCCTTGCCGAGGGCGCGATCGGCGAGGTCTCCGACGCCGAGCGGGCTCGCGACGAACGCGGTGCGTCCGAGCGGCCTTCGCGGACGGAAGCGGGACTCGTGGGCCACCCGGTGAGCCTACCCCTTTCGGCCGGCACCCGCTGCGGCGCGTCGGCGCACCCCGGGGGCCGCTGCCCGGCGTCGCCGGACGCCTCATTTCGTGCGATGCTCGCCGGCCATGAGCACGATCGACGAGGCCAAAAAGGCGCTCACGACTCCGAGGATGGAGGCGTTGATCGAGGCGATGTACATCGCCGCCAACGCCGACGAGGACTTCGGCCCGAAGGAGCGCGAGCAGTTCGTCTCCAACGTGGTCGGCATCTGCAACGGCGCGATCAAGCCCGAGGAGGTCAAGGGCGTCCTCCTCAAACTGAAGGGCAAGGCGAAGGAGGGCCGCGAGTCGCGGCTCAAGTCCATCGCCGGCCGCCTGCCGACCAAGGCCGACAAGGAGCACGCCTTCGCGCTCGCCTGCAACATGGCGCTCGCCGACGGCGTCGTGCTGGACGAGGAGAAGGAGTTCACCGCGGAGCTCGCGAAGGCGCTCGGCATCGAGGCCACCCGCGCCGACTCCATCCTCGACGAGATCCGCTCGCTCGAGCCCGACGAGGAGTGAGCACGGCAGGTTCGCCGCTCCTCGCGCGCCTGATCGGGCACCCGATCGCGACCGACGTCTCGATCGTCGGCCCCGACGGCGTGGCGGGCGGAGCGGGTACGTACGGAGCCATCGGCGCGCGCGCGCGCGCGCTCGCGGCGAGGCTGCGGGGCGCGCGCCCGACGCTCGCCGGAGCGCGGGTGGCGTTCCTGCTGCCGCCGTCGCGCGCGTGGGTCGACGCGCTGCTCGCGATCCTGCTGGCCGGCGGCACCGCCGTCCCGCTTTCGCCGCTGCACGGGGCGCACGAGCTCGAGCACCTGCTCTCCGACTCCGCGCCCGAGACGTTGATCGTCGCGCGCGAGCTGCTGCCACGGCTCGAGCGGTACCGCGACGGTCGGACGGTGATCATCGCCGAAGATCCGCGACCGACGGTCACGCTGCACGACGCGGAGGTCTCCGCCGAGGCGCCGGCGCTCATCCTCTACACCTCGGGCACGACCGGCAAGCCGAAGGGCGCCGTGCTCTCCCACGGCGGCGTCGCGGCGACGCTCGCCTCGCTCGAGGAGGCGTGGCGCTGGCAGCGGAGCGATCGGCTGCTGCACACGCTGCCGCTGCACCACACCCACGGCGTGATCGTCGCGCTCCTCGGCGCGCTGTGGGCCGGCGCGTGCACGCACCTCGTGCCGTTCGAGGCCGAGCGCGTCTGGGAGCTGTTCGCCGAGTCGACCGTCTTCATGGGCGTCCCCACGATGTACGTGCGACTGATGGAGGCGCTGCGCGCGGCCGACGAGCCCACGCGCGATCGATGGACGTCCGGCGCGCGCGGCCTGCGGCTGTGCACCAGCGGCTCGGCGGCGCTGTCGCCGTCGCTCCACCGCGCGTTCGCGCAGGCGACCGGCGTCGAGATCGTCGAGCGCTACGGGATGACCGAGATCGGCATGGCCCTGTCGAACCCGTACGGCGGCGAGCGCGTGCCCGGCAGCGTCGGCGTCGAGCTGCCCGGCGTCGCCATCGACGTGGTCGACGAGCAGGGGCGCGCGGTGCCGGTCGAGGAGGCGGGCGAGCTCCGCGTGCGCTCGCCGCAGCTGTTCTCCGGCTATCACGGCGATCGCGCGGCGACCGAGGCCGCGTACGACGAGCAGGCCCGCTTCCGCACGGGCGACGTGGCGGTGCGCGACGCGCGCGGGTACGTGCGCCTCCTCGGTCGGGCGTCGAGCGACATCCTGAAGAGCGGCGGCTACAAGCTCTCCGCGCTCGAGATCGAAGAGCTGCTGCGCGAGCACCCGTCGATCGGCGAGGTCGCGGTCATCGGCGTGCCCGACGAGACCTGGGGCGATCGCGTGTGCGCGTGCGTCGTGCTGCGCTCCGGCGAGTCGCTCGAGCTCGAGGCGCTGCGCGAGTGGTGCAAGGATCGGATGGCCACCTACAAGGTCCCGCGCGAGCTGCGCGTGCTCGCGTCGCTGCCGCGCAACCCGATGGGCAAGGTGCAGAAGAAGCTCCTTCTCTGACTCCCAGTCGCGATTCCGGGGCGCCCGCCGTGTCGCTGCTCGTGAAGACCGGGTCGTCAGTCGTCAGTCGTCAGTCGTCAGCTCAGGGACCGGAGACCTGCGTTCTCGGTCTTCTTGAAAGAAACGCCGTTTTCGGTCGATGGCCTCTGGCCAGCATCGGCTTCGTGGGTCGAGGGTCGAAGGTCGAAGGTCGAACGGAGCAGGTCTTCCGGCTTCGGCCCTTCGACCTTCGACTTTCGACCTTTGACCCCGCCCACCACGGCCTGGCGCGGCGCCGTGGCCGCGAAATGGGCGAAAGTCGAGTCTGACTGATGACTGATGACTGACGACTGACGACTGACGACTGACGACTGACGGATCGTCCGATGAAGATCACCTTCTACGGCCGTTCCTGAACGGGCTGTCGCCCGGTGCGGGAGTTCCTCGCACGAGACAGTGTCGAGCACGAGTTCGTCGACGTCCGCAAAGGGCCGATCCGGCCGAAGGAGGCGATCGCCATCGTGCGCAAGCACAAGCGCGCGATCGCCAAGGTCTCCGGCAAGCTGATCGAGCTCGACCCGAAGACCGCGACCGAGGCGGAGATCCGCAAGGCGTTCCTCGGGCGCGAGGGCACCATGCGCGCGCCGTGCGTGTCCGACGGCAAGACGATCCTCGGCGGTTTCGACGAGGAGACGCTCGTGAAGATGACCGGGTGACCGGAGCGAAAAAAGTCCGGGAGCGGGAACGGGGGCGGGCGCGGGAGCGGGCTCTTGGCTGACGCATTGCGCGGCGCGTGGTAGGTACGCGGCGCGATGCGCTCCTCTCTCGTGCTCTTCGTCGTGGCGATGCTGGCCGTGCCGGCCGCGGTCGCGTCCTGCGGCGAGGGCGGCACGGGCGTCGGCAGCGCTCCGCCGCCGGCCGGTCCCTGCCCCGCCGAAGCGGATCTCGACAAGCTCGCCGGGCAGCCGTGCACCGCACTGCAGACCTGCGCGTATCCGCAGTGCGAGGCGAGCCCCTGCCCTCCGACGACGCGCGTCGCGTACTGCCCGGGCGCGGGCTCGAAGTGGGAGGTCTCCGGCACGATCGACGCCGGCGGCTTCGCCGATGCGCTCCCGCTCGACACGTCGACTCCCGAGGCCGGCGAGGCCGGCGAGGCAGGCGAAGTCGGCGAGGCAGGCGAGGCCGGCGAAGACGCGGCGACCGATGACGTGGCGTCGGATGCGATCGACGACGTGGCGTCGGATGCGGCGGGCGACACCGGCCCCGATACGACCGACGCCGACTGACCGTGTTCGTGGTCGTGCTCACCCCCGGCGCGGCGCCGTCTCCACGGGGCCGGCGGGGCCGCGTCGGCGGGATGAGCGTGCCGCTCCGCCTCGTGCTCTCCGCGCAGCGCTGCGGCGCGGCCGCGGTGCACCTCGCGCGCGACGCGGAGGCGCTCGCGCCCGCGCTGATCGATCGGCGCGTCACCATCCCCATCCGCACCGGAGCGCCGCCTCCGGAGGTCGTCACGATCGAGGTCCCAGCCGACGTCGTGGTGCACGCCGATGCGTTCCGCGCCCTGGCCGACGCGGTCGCCGACGGCCGGGCGCGCGTGTTCGGCCACGGCGACGCGAAGGTCGTCGCGCGCGCCGCCGCCGCGACGCGCACCTCGCACGGGCCGCCGGTCCCGCTGGTGTTCGCGCACGCGTTCGCGTTCCCGCCCATGCGCGTCGCGACGCTGCGCGACGCCGTCCGCGCGAACGGCGCGCTGCTCCGCGCGTGCCGCAAGCCGACCGACGGCTGGACCTCGCGCTATTTGAACCGGAACGTCTCGCTGACGCTCACCCGCCTGCTGATCCACCTCGGGCTGCGCCCGAACCACATCAGCCTCGCGATCGTGGCGATCGGCGTGGCGAGCGGCGTGGTCGCCGCGCGGGGCACGCACGACGGCTTCGTGCTCGGCGCGGCGCTGCTGCAGGTGCAGAGCACGCTCGACGGCTGCGACGGCGAGGTCGCGCGCATGACCCACCGGCAGAGCCGGCTCGGCGAGTGGCTCGACACGATCGGCGACGATCTCTCCAACTACGCGTTCTTCGCGGGGGCGAGCTTCGGCATGCACCGTGCGACGAACAGCGTCGCATGGCTGTGGGTCGGCGCGGTCATCGTCGGCTGCGGCGGCCTGGCGAGCGCGATCGAGTACCGCTACCTCGCGCGCGTGGGATCGGGCGATCTGCTCGTCTATCCCATCGTCGGAGGTCCTCCACGACACCCCGTCGCGCGCGTCGCCGCGGGGCTGCAGCCGCTGTTCAAGCGCGACACGTTCATCCTGCTGACGTTCCTCGCGGCGGCGGCGGGCGCGCTCTCGGCCGCGCTGATCGCTTCGGCGGTCGGCGCGGTGGCGATCCTGATCACCGTCATGCGGACCGAGGCGCGCCTCGCGCGCAGCGACACGCCTTCGGAGCGAAGGTAGCGTCCGCGGCGGATTCCAGCCGGGGGCCGCGCTCGATCGGCGGCGGCGCCGGTCAATCGAGAGCGCCTGCCGCGCGAGAAATCACCCGGCCGAGGCACGTTGACGCGACACGCCAACGGATGACCTCGAACACCCGGACGGAAGCAGGTGCGCCTCGGCCGCCGAGGGCTATGATGCGCCGCTTTCGTCGAACCCTAGGAGCGTTCCTATGCGTGCTCGTTCGTACCTGGCCACGTGGTTGCCTTTGTTCGTCGCGACACTGTCGCTCGCGTGCGCGGGCGCCGAAGACAACGGTCTTCCGCCGGGTGGCGATGCCGGTCCCGACACGGCCGGCGCGGTGTGCGGCAACGGCAAGGTCGAGGGCGCCGAGCAGTGCGACGACGGCAACACGACGGCCGGTGACGGGTGCTCGGCGACGTGCACGACCGAGGCGGCAGGCGTCTGCGGCAACGGCAAGATCGAGGGCAGCGAGCAGTGCGATGACGGCAACACCACGCCGGGCGACGGCTGCGAGGCCGACTGCAAGATCACCGGCAGCGTCGAGGTCGTCTGCGAGACGCTCCCCGCGATCGCCAGCGGCACCTGCGAGACGACCGCGGGCGACGGCGGCAAGCGCATCCGCGGCACCGTGCTCGGCCCGAACAAGGTCTACCGCGGCGGCGAGGTCGTCGTCGACGACAAGGGCTCGATCATCTTCGTCGGCTGCCGCGCGGACTGCGAGGCCGACGCGACCTGCAAGGCCAAGGCGGCGAGCGCGACGACGATCACCTGCCCGAGCGGCGTCATCTCGCCCGGCCTGATCAACACGCACGATCACATCACCTTCACGCAGAACCTGCCGTACACCGACACCGGCGAGCGCTACGAGCACCGCCACGACTGGCGCAAGGGCCTGCGCGGCCACACGAAGATCAGCTCCGCCGGCAGCGCCTCGGGCGATCAGATCCTGTGGGGCGAGCTCCGCTTCCTCCTCGGCGGCGGCACCTCGATCGTCGGCTCCGGCGGTCGCCCCGGCCTGCTCCGCAACCTCGATCAGACCGCGCAGGAGGGCCTCGCGCAGACGCCGGTCAACTTCGACACGTTCCCGCTCGGCGACTCCGACGGCGAGCAGCTGGCGACCGGCTGCACCTACGGCACCATGGTCACGCCGGCGAAGATCTCCGCCGACGACGCGTACCTGCCGCACGTCTCCGAGGGCATCGACGCGGTCTCGACGAACGAGTTCGTCTGCCTGAGCGACGCCAACCCGCCGAACGACGTGCTGCTCGACAAGTCGGCGTTCATCCACGCGGTCGGCCTGCGCGCGTCCGACTACGCCAACATGGCGAAGAAGGGCACCGCGCTCATCTGGTCGCCGCGCTCCAACATCACGCTCTACGGCGACACCGCGATGGTCACCGAGGCGGCGCGCATGGGCGTGCTCATCGCGCTCGGCACCGACTGGATGCCCACCGGCTCGATGAACCTGCTGCGCGAGCTGCAGTGCGCCGCCGGGTTCAACAAGAACCACCTCAGCGGCTACTTCACCGATCGCGATCTGTGGCTGATGGTCACGACCAACGCGGCGATCGCCACCGCGACCGACGACGTGGTCGGCACGCTCGTCGCCGGCAAGGTCGCCGACATCGCGATCTTCGACGGCAGCAAGCGCAAGGACTTCAGCGCGGTCGTCGCGGCCGAGCCGCAAGACGTCGTCATGGTCATGCGCGGCGGCAAGGTGCTCTACGGCGACAAGGCGGCGGTCTCCCCCGTCCCGTCGGTCGGCACCTGCGACACCGTCGACGTGTGCGGGACCTCGAAGGCGGTCTGCATCGAGAGCGAGGCCGGCAAGTCGTACAGCGCGCTGCAGACCGCGGTCGGCTCGATCTACCCGACGTTCTTCTGCGGCGCGCCGACCAACGAGCCGACCTGCACCCCGAAGCGCCCGAAGGCGGTCGACGGCTCGACGATCTACACCGGCGAGATCACCGCCGACGACAGCGACGGCGACGGCATCCCCAACGCCACCGACAACTGTCCGAAGGTCTTCAACCCGGTCCGTCCGATGGACGGCAGCAAGCAGGCCGACGCCGACGGCGACGGCGAGGGCGACGCCTGCGACGTCTGCCCGCTCGACGCGAAGACCACGACCTGCACGACGTACGATCCCTCGGACTCCGACAAGGACGGCGTCCCGAGCGCGACGGACAACTGCCCGACGATCGCCAACGCCGATCAGAAGGACACCGACGGCGACAAGAAGGGCGACGCGTGCGATCCGTGCCCGGACAAGGCCAACCCCGGCACCGCCGCGTGCCCGGTGTCGATCTACGACATCAAGAAG
Source organism: Deltaproteobacteria bacterium (assembly GCA_016182965.1). GTDB lineage: Bacteria > Myxococcota_A > Polyangia > Polyangiales > JADJMO01 > JALHOE01. The sequence continues at coordinate 54,941 of JACPFM010000067.1, forward strand.
GGCACCGCGAAGGACGGCTCGGTCGTCGCCGTCGAGAACAAGATCGTCACCGGCCGGCAGTCGCGCGGCTTCTACATCCAGGTGAAGTCGACCGACACCGGCTACGCGGGCGCCGAGTTCTCCGGCGTGTACGTCTACGACCCGGCCAACACCGTGAAGGTGGGCGATCGCGTCACCCTCACCTCGGCGAAGATCCAGCTGTTCAACGGCCAGATCCAGCTGGTCTCCCCGGTCACCAGCGTCCTGTCGTCGACCGGCGAGGCCAGCCCCGATCCGGCGGTCGTCCTCCCGGCCGACGTCAAGACGGGCGGGACCAAGGCCGCCGCGTACGAGGGCGTCATCGTCAAGGTCGACAACGCGAAGGTCACCGACATCGCCCCCGCCGCCGGCACCGGCGACGTCGCTCCGATCAACGAGTTCGTCATCGAGGGCGGCCTCCGGGTGAACGACTTCCTCTACCTGGCGACGCCGTTCCCCACGGTCGGCCAGACGTTCACCTCGCTGAGCGGCATCCTCGACTTCCGTAACGGCGACTCGAAGCTCGAGCCGCGCGCCGCCGCGGACTTCGTCCTCGGCGCGCCGATCCTCAGCGACTTCGGGCCCGCGCTCACCTACGTCCGCGTCGGCACGACCGGCGTCGCGACGTTCCCCTCGCCGCTGAAGGTCTCGCTCACCAGCGCCCCCTCGGCCGACGCGTTCATCACCGTCACCTCGAGCGATCCGACGAGCCTCACCGTCGTCGGCGGCGGCGTCACCGTCGCCGCAGGCAGCACCTCGGCCAACGTGCTGGTCAACGGGCTCGCGCGCGTCAGCAGCGTCACCCTGACCGCCACCTACGGGACCACGCCCGCGAAGACGGCGAACGTCCGGGTCCTCGACTCGACCGACGTTCCGAGCACCGTCAAGATCACGCCGGCCACGGCGTCGCTCGCCTCCGGCGCCGCGGCGACCTTCGACGTCGTGCTCGACCTGCCGGCTCCCACCGCCGGCACGACGGTGAACCTCGCCGTCGCGCCGACGACCGCGGGCACGCTGCCCGCGACGGTGGTCATCCCCGACGGCAAGACGACCGGCACGTTCACCTACACCGACACGTCCGGCAACGACGCGACGATCACCGCGACGCTCGGCTCGGCCACCGGCACGGCGACCGTCTCGATCGCCAAGGGCGGCCTCGTGATCAACGAGGTCGACTACGACAACGTCGGCAGCGACGCGGCCGAGTTCATCGAGCTCTACAACGGCACCGGCGCGCCGGTGAACCTCGCCGGCTACAAGCTGGTGCTGATCAACGGCTCGACCTCGCCCGGCGCGGTCTACAACACGATCGACCTGACCGGCACGCTCGCCGCGGGTCAGTACCTGGTCATCGGGCCGAGCACGCTGACGGTCGCGACCGGCGTCATGAAGATCAACTTCGCCGGCGCGACCGACCAGATCCAGAACGGCGCGCCCGATGGCGTCGCGCTGATCAACGGCACCACGGTGGTCGACGCGCTGGCGTACGAGGGCGCGATGACCGCGACGATCCCCGGCTTCACCAGCGCGGTGAACCTCGTCGAGGGCACCGTCCTCGCGTCGACGGTCGCCGACAGCAACACCGCGGCGGGCTCGCTGTGCCGCCACCCGAACGGCGCCGACAGCAACAACGCCTCGGTCGACTGGAAGTTCTGCAGCGCCTCGACCCCGGGCGCGGCGAACACGCTGTAATACCTGCCGGCCACGCACGACGGGCGCTCGCGGCGACGCGGGCGCCCGTTTTTCTTGAACGGAGTCGATAGGGGCTCGCGCTTGCGCGCGATCCCGGCAGGTCTCGCGTCTGCCGCTGCGGCTGGCAACGTGGAGAGGCTTTCCGCCCTGCGCGCCGCGACCTACGTCGGCGGGATGTCTTCCCTTCGGGCGATGATCTTCCTTCTCGTCGGCGCGACGGCGTGGGGCTGCGCAGGCTCCGACGCGACGGCTGCGCCGGCGGTCGACAGCGCGATGGCCGACACCGCGAAGCCGGACACCGCGGCCGAGGCCGCCGTCGACTCGGCGGCCGACTCGGCGGCCGACTCGACGACGGGCGATGCGAGCGACGCCGCGGAGGAGACCGCCGCCGACACCGCGCCGGTGTGCGACCTCGGCGCGTCGTGCAGCGCCACCCAGCCCTGCAGCGGCGCGCAGATCTGCTACGGCTTCGGCGAGACCGGCTTCTGCGCGCCGTTCGAGCCGCAGTGCGGCGGGATCGTGATGAAGCCGTGCACCGGCGGTCGCACGTGCCTTCGCGCGAGCGGCAGCTCGCTCGGGTACTGCGCCGACGCGGCAGAGATGGCGTGCATCTGCGGGAAGCCGGACGCGGGGAAGATCGACGGCTGCTGAACGCGCAGGCGGGCGCGTGGGCGAGCAGGGGCCCGGCGCAGGCCTCTGCTGCGATGGCACGCTGCCCGCGCCAATGTGACGATCTCCGAAGGTATTTGAGGAACTTCAGCGGGTCGGAAGGACCGATCGGTTTCAAGGCCGCGACCGGGAGCGCGCGATGGTCTCTGCCGCTTCGATCAGATCGCGCTCCACCGCCCCCGGGTCGCCTGCGCCGCCGTAGCGATGCGCCGCGTAGCGTTCGATGGCGTCTGCCGCCGCTTCGCTCGCCACGCCGAGCAGCGACCTCTCACGCACCCGAGCGGCGAACGCCTCGAGCGTCTCATGCCCCGGGCGCTCGACCCCCGCCGCCCGCGCACGCATCGCGAACGCGTCGAACGCGATCTGCGAGGGCGCCGCCGCGACCGCCGCGCGGCGTGGGGGAAGGCGTCGCAAGAGGGCGCGGACCCCGACCAGCGCGAGCGCCCCGAGCGCGACCACGGCGGCGCCGACCAGGAAGTGAACACGGGCGCCCCAGACAGGCGCGAGCCGGTTGGCCAGCCAGCGCCAGGCGCGTTGTCGCCACGGCGTTCGCGCCGAGAACAAATCGGCCAGCGCCGAAGGCGGGGTCGGGTCCGCGGCGCGCCAGCCGGTCGCCGGGTCCCACGCCTCGACCCACGCGTGTGCATGCTTCTGCCGCACGACGTAGCGATGATTGAGCGGATCGTATTCGGTGACGCGATACCCGGTCGCCACCCGCGCCGGAACGCCCGACGCCCGCAGCAGCAACGTCATGCCGCTCGCGAAGTACTCACAGTGCCCGACGGGCGTCGTCGTGAGGAAATCCCAGACCGGGTCGACGCCGGCGCTGCGATGGCTCTCGAGTGAATAGCGGAAGTCACGCTCGAAGCGGGCCGAGATCGCGGCGATCTTCTGCTCCGGCGTCGTCGCGCCACCGATCCAGCTTCGCGCCAACTGTCGCCACGCAGCCTCCTTCCCCCGAGGCAACGCGCTGTCTTCAGGTCTCGGTCCCGCGCACTCCGAGCAGCGTTCGGCTGCCGTCAGCCAGATACGGTCCGGCTGTTCGCCCGTACTGGCGAAGACCACGCCCGCGTCGTCGATGCGAGCGCGTCCGCTCGGGGTCGCGAGCCGCACCACGCCGAGCGGCGCGAAGAGCTGCGACTGCGGCTTCTCGGCTCGGATCTCCGTCGCGAGGGGCCCGCGCGCACCACCCACCACCGTCTCGTGCTGGGCCTCGCGCGCCGCAGCCCAATAGCCCGCGGAGTACCTCAAGAGCACCGCGCCGCGCAGGTAGTCGACCGGGGCGCCCGTCACGTCGAGCACTGGCTCATCCGACAGCGTGATGTCGGTATCGGTCGTGAGCCTGATGTCGCCGCCGAACGACGACGCGCTCGCGCCTCCGAGGATCGCGCCGGTGCGCTCCATGATCTGACGCCATACGAGGTGATGCAGCGGTAGGAGCGCGAGCGCGAGTGCGACGGCGACCACGCCGGCGAACGACACGTGGGCCACGACGAGCCGCCGCGTGCGGCCGTCGAGCGCGGTCCAGCGCGCGGCGCCGACGGTATCGCGATGGAGTGCAGCCAACCCGAGGACACCGAAGGGGACGACGCCGAGTACGTAACGCGGACCGCTGTCGAGCGCCCCACAGCCGATGACGGTGACGGTCGCGATCGCAAGATCGAGGCGACGGCCCCCTGGAGGAGCCGCGACCATCGCCCGAACGGCGAGCATCATCGTCGCTGCGACCGCCAGCGCGCTGCCGAGCAGCGAGAGCCCGCCGCGCAGGCCGGCACCACCGGAGGGGGGCGCCATGTCGTAGCCGAGCTTGAGACCGACGATCGCGGCAGCCAACGTGCCGAGCGTCACGACGAGGGGCCTCTTCGCCCGAAGGCGCTCTCGACCGACCCATGCAATCGCGACGACCCCAGCGTCGAGCCACCACGCACCGCTGACGAGCCCATGCAATGCGAGCGCGGCCACGAGCGCCGGAAACGCCTGCCTCGAGGTCAAAGCACCAGCGGCTCCTCGCCCGCGATGGCCAACTCCGTGACCTCGGTCACGCCCTCGTCGCTTCTTGGGCGCGCCCTCACGCCCCGCCTCGTGACCACGAAGGTCTGGCAGCCCACGCCCTGGCGCTGGATGCGCGCTGCGATCGCTCGCCGTGTCGGGTCCCACGCGAAGGCGACGAACAACACCGCCGAGAGCTTCGACAGATGGGGGGCGAGGCGCGAGAGCAACCGCTCTCCGTCGAGCTTCGGGCCGGACGTCACGCACGCGAGCCGGTCGAGCGCCTGGTCGAGGTGTCCGAGGCTGCGGCCGATGGTGAGCGGATGCACCGTGTCGCCCACGACCAGGAGGTCGATGAGCGCCTCGCCGCGGCTCAGGCGCGCCATGATGCCCGCCGCCAACGACAGCGCCGCCTCGAGCTGCGAGGGCGTCGACACGGTGCCATCGCAGTCGACGATGACGCCGAGGCGCGTGAAGTACTCCTCTTCGTATTCGCGCACGACCGGCGCGCCACGCTTCGCCCACGAGCGCGCATGCAGCGCGCGCATGGGGTCGCCCGGGCGATAGGGCCGCACGCCGAGCAGATCCATGGACTCACCCGTCTTCGACGCCAGCGCCACGCCGCCGGGATGATGCTTTCGCGTCGTCGGCGTCGTCACGCGCGCGATCGGCGCGATACGAGGCACCACCGTGAGCCGCACGTCGCCGCTCGCGACGGGCCGCCCCAGAGTCAACCCGAACGGCGCCAAGGCGGCGGCCTCGAACGCGTCGAGGTGGTGCTCCCCTCGCCCGATGAACACGGCCTCGCAGACGGCCTGGGTCGTCGTGTCGGGCGCAAGCTCGGCGATGCTCGGGCGTGCGTCGACCCAGCTGCCATCCCAGGGCAGGAATGGCCGCCGGATCTGCAGCGCCCGCACGGGCTCCGTGCCGTGATTCGTCACCGAGACGGCAAACTGGACGCGCTCGCCGGTCTGCGCGCGGCGCGGCGCGTGCACGACGACCGTCACCGCCTGCAGGTTCACGACGAAATGCCCGACGATGCAGGCGAGCAGCAACCCGGACAGCCCCGCAAACGCCACGTGCGCCTGCGTCTTGTCGACGTCGAGTCCCAGCACCAGCATCCCTGCGAAGAGCGTGAGTCCGACCACCGCACGGCCGGTCGGCGTGCTCGACGCCGCGACCGAAGCGAAGGGGGCGAACGAGCGGCCGAGGAGACTGTTGCGCAATCGGTCGCGGTCCGACTTGGTGCGCGGGATCAGCAGATGATTGAGCTCAGCGAGCTTCACGGTCCGAGGACTCTCATGTCGGCACCGGGAGTGATGCCAGCAGCTTGCCGATGACCGCCTCGGCAGCGACGCCCCCGTAGCGCGCCTGCGGCGTGAGCTGGACGCGATGGGCGAGCACCGGACTCGCGAGCGCCTGCACGTCCTCGGGGCTCACGTAGGCTCTGCCGCGTACGTACGCCCGCCCCTGGCAAGCCCGAAAGAGGGCGATCGTGCCTCGGGGGCTCACGCCCACGTCGAGGTGCTCGTGCTGGCGTGTGCCGCGGACGATGGCGAGCAGATATCGCCCGACGCCGTCACTCACCGTCAGCGCCTGGACTTCGCGCTGCATCGCGATGAGCTCGTCACCCGTCGCGGCGACCTCGACGTGATCGACGGCGCTCTCGCGCTGCTGTGCGAAGACCATCGCGAGCTCCTCTGCCTCGCTCGGGTAGCCGACGCCCACGCGGAGCATGAATCTATCGAGCTGCGCCTCGGGCAGCGGATAGGTGCCATGGTAGTCGGACGGGTTCTGCGTCGCGATCACGAAGAACGGCCGCGGCAACGCGTGAGTCACGTCGTCGACGGTGACCTGGCCTTCGCTCATCGCCTCGAGCAGCGCCGACTGCGTGCGCGGCGATGCGCGGTTGATCTCGTCGGCCAGGACGACGTTCGCGAAGATGGGCCCCCGATGGAACGTGAACGTGCCGGCGCGAGGATCGAGCACCTGCGCCCCGAGGATGTCGCTCGGCAAGAGATCGGGCGTGAGCTGCACCCGAGAGAGCTTGAGCTCGAACGACCGCGACAGGGCTTTCGCCAGCGTCGTCTTGCCGACGCCGGGGACGTCTTCGAAGAGCACGTGCCCGCCGGCGACGAGGCCGACGAGGACGCTCTCGATCGCCTCGGGCTTGCCGCGCAAGACCCGGGCGATGCCGGCCCGGACGCGCTCGAGTGCTGGGTTCTTGGTCATGGCGGCTCGGAGACGGAGGCTGGTCGATGGGTCGCGACGACGCGTGAAGTGCCTCCAATGCTAGTCCTTGCGTTTCGCCGCGGGGGTGATGATCACGTGGCGGGCGGTGAGCTCGAGGTCGGGACCTCACCTTGCCGAGTCTCGAGGCCTCCGTGAACGCTGCCCTTCATCAGCGCCGATGAACGCGTTCATCAGCGCCTATGAACGGCCGCGGCCGCGTCGCGCAGCGCGGCGACCGCGTCGGCGGGCAGCTCGATGCGGAGCTTGGCCGACGCGCCGGGTTTCGTCGCGACGGCCTCGACGGTGGCGGTGCGCGCGCCGCTCTTGCGGAGCGACGCCTGGAGCTTGGAGGCGAGCGCGCGCTCCTCGGCGGTGGTCGTGCGACCGCGCGTCGGCCTCCTCTTCTTCTGGGCGCGGACCTTCTGCGCGAGCGACTGGATCTCGCGCGTGGTCGCCGTCTTGGGGTCGAGCTTGCCGAGCACCTTGGGGTCGATCTTCTGCGGCGAGTCCGACGCGGGCGTCGCGTCGGCGAGCTCGATCAGGGCGTGCGCGCGCTCCTTCCCCCACTTGAGCGCGTCGCGGCGCGGCAGGCGCTGCACGATCTCGATCAGGCGGCCGGCGGTGGCAGCCGAGATCTGGAGCCCGCGTGTGCACAGTTCGGCGAAGCCCTCGTAGCCGAGCAGCTTGGGCACCGGCTCCTTGCGCAGTCGCAGGAGCGCCTCGCCGATGTCGTAGAACGCTTCCGCGATCTCGGCCTTGCGCCGCTTGACGAGCGCGAGGTCCTCGCGCGCCTGCTTCAATAGGCGCTGCCGCGCGGCCTCGGCGAGCGCAGAAGCGCGCTTGGCGAGCGCGGGGGTGAGCTTCGATTTCTTGGCCGCCATGGCAGTGAAGCTACCACCGGATCAGCGCGGTTCGCAGCGGTGCGGCGACGGATCACCCCTCGTCGAGGTAGTCGCCGTCGACCTTGGGGATGAGCAGCTTCTTGTGGGAGACGCCGACTACCGGCTCTGGATCATCAGGGCTTCTTGCGCTCGGCGAGCTGCCGTTCCAGCTCCGCGACGCGCTGTTCGGCGGCGTCGCGCGCCGCGCGCTCGGCGTCGCGCGCCGCGCGCTCCTCCTCGAGCTCGCGCTCGAGCGCGCCGAGCCGGCCGAGGGTCTCGCTCATCGCGGACTCGAGCCGGCCGACCAGCTCGTCGAGCTCGGGCAGCCGCGCGCCCGCGTGGAAGAAACGGACGCGATCGCCCTCGACGAACAGCTCGAGACCGAGGATCTCGGACGCGAAGCCCGAAGGCCCGGGCGACAGCATCTCGTGGCCTCCGCCAGCAGCCAAGCGGTGCCCGACGAGCACGCCGGTGCGCAGGTTGAACGCGAAGTACTCCGGGATGCCCAGGCGCGCGTAGCGCTCGACGTTGGCCACGAAGTCCTTGCGCCAATCACCCGCGACATGGATCTCGAGCGCGAAGTCGAGCCCCCTGCCCTCGGCGGCCACGACCCATTTGGCGCGCGGGCGCGGATCGACGTCGAGCACGACGAGCAAGTCGGGCGCGAACACGCGCTCGTTCGGGTAGTACACCGAGAGGTTGGTGCCGACGTACGCGCGGCGGCCGCTCTTGCCGAAGAAGCGGCGCAGCGCCTTCCGGGCGCCGTCGGCGGCCTCGTAGTGATCGTCACCTTCGGGAGGCGCGACCTCCCACCCGGGATCCGACGGCAGCGCATCGATGATCGCGGCGCGCTCGGCGGGGCTGAGCGACTCCCACACGTCGCGCGGCGGAGCGCGCGGATCGCGCGGATCGACGACCCAGCGCGTGGAAGAGCCGCTCGGCGTGGACATTGTCGAGAGGATAGCGCGGCGGACGGAGCGTGACCTGAAGGCTGCCAGGCAGCCTCGGGGAGAAGCTCGCCCACTTCGCATCATCCTGACGAGCCTCGGGCAGCCGGGGAACCGCACGCGGAGCGGCGTTCCCGGCCCGAGCCCGAGCCGGCCTCGCGCTCGGGCTCGATTCACTTCACGACGACGTCGTACCCCTTCTTCGCCCGCTTCAGCACGCGGTACCCGTACCCGTCGGTCATGTCGACCCGGAGCGCGATCTCGTCGCGCCCGTCGGCGTCGACGTCTCCGCGCGTGAAGAACTGGTAGCCGCAGGTGCCCTTCGTCTTGGCGGTCGGGCGGAAGATCTCCTTCCACTTGCCGTCCTCGCCCTCGGAGAGGATGACCAGCGAGGTCAAATCGAGGCAGCTCGACTTCTCGCCCGCGGGGCGCGACGTCGAGGCGACCGCGACGAAGCCCTCGCCGTCGTGGAAGACCGCGAGATCGACCTTGAGCGGCGCGTCGCCCTTCTTGGGCGTGAGCGCCACGACGGCCGCGGCCTTGGCCGAGTTGATCTGCTCGGTCTTGGCGCTCGGGCGACCTTTGGCGGCCATGCCGGGCTCGGAGGGCGCGTCGAGCAGGAGGCAGCGCTTCGGCTTGTAGCCGTTCACGAACCCGCCCACCCACGCGCCGTCATCGCCGAGCTCGCTCACCTTCCACGAGCCGACGGAGCCGTCGCACAGCGCGGTGAACGTCTTGCCGACCTCGTTCTTGACCGCCTTCTTCGCCTTCTTGCCCTTCGGATGGTGCAGGCGCTCGGCGATGCCCTCGGTCACCACCCCGATGACGGGCAGCTTCTTCTTGGCCGCCTTCGCGCCGGCGTCGCCTGCGGCGGCGAGCATGACGAGGGGAATCGCGGCGACGACGAGCGGACGGAACTTCGACGGCATGGCGTTTCCGGCGTTAGGCCCGGTCCGACCGGAGGGCAAACCTGTCCCGGAGCAAAGTCTGCGCAGGCGCTCGAGCAAGCTCTGCGCGGGCGACCTCTTGCCGCCTGACGCCAGCGGCACGAAACCTATGGGCGCATGACGACCGGTCCCGGAAGGACACCGTTCGAGCAACTCGGCGGTGAGGAGAACGTCCGCGCGCTCGTGGAGTCGTTCTACGACGCGATGGACGCGCACGAGCCTGCCTTGGCGAAGCTCCATCAGCTCGACGAGCAGGGGCGCGTCTCGCGCCGCGCACGCGATCGCTTCGCGATGTTCCTCATCGGGTGGCTGGGCGGTCCGCAGTACTTCATCGAGCAGGTCGGGCACCCGCGGCTGCGCATGCGGCACGCCAAGGTCCCCGTCGACGTCGCCATGCGCGACGCCTGGGTGCGCACGATGCGCCGCGCGATGGACCAGCGCGGCGTGAACGGCGAGGTGCGCGGGTTCCTCGAGACCAAGTTCGCCGAGGTCGCCGACTTCCTCCGCAACAAGGCGGAGTGATCGCGGCCCCCGCGCGCGGAGTGATACGCTCCGCCACGATGCGTCGCGCTCTACTCCTCTGGGCCGTGACGATGGTCGCGTGCTCGTCGCCGGCCGCGCCCCGCCCGGCGACCGTCGATGCGGGCGAGGAGACCGAGCCGCCGCCCAAGCCGCCGGTCGATCCCGCGCGCTTCGACTGCACCTCGCTCTCCAAAGGGCCGCCCGCGCGCCGGTCCTCCACGCCCGAGGCGTGCCTGCGCGATCCGAAGTGCAAGACGCGCCTGGTGTGCGGTCACCGCGGCGCCGGCGGCGATCTCGGCCGCATCGCCCCCGAAGACACGCTGGCCGCGTACCGCGCGGCGATCGTCATCGGCCCCGATCTGGTCGCGACCGATCCGCCGCCGACCAAGGACGGCGTGCTCGTCAACGTGCACGACACCACCGTCGACCGCACCACCAACGGCACCGGCGACGTCGAGCAGCTGACGTTCGACGAGATCCGCAAGCTCTCGGTGAAGACCGACCTGCCCGGCGACTTCTCCTGCGAGAAGGTGCCGACGCTGCGCGAGATCCTCGAGCTGTCGCGCGGCCGCGCGCTGGTGCTGGTCGACGCGAACAAGACCAGCCGGGTCGATCTCCTCGTGAACGCGATCCGCGACGCCGACGCGCTCGACTGGGCGGTCTTCGACACCTCCTCCGTCGACAAGATCGACCAGGCGCTCGCCATCGAGCCGCGCCTGATGATCATGCCCCGGGTGGCCGACGCCACGGCCGCCTCCGCGGTGCTCGCGAAGTACGAAGGGCACCTCCCGGTGTTCGTCGAGATCGACGAGAAGGCGTTCCCCAAGGCGGTCGACGTGATCCACGCCGCCGGCACGCGCGCGTTCACCGACGTGTTCCTGGTCGACGTCGGCGTGAAGCTCGGGCAGCCGCCGTCGCGCTACCTCGAGATCTTCGACAAGGGCGCCGACGCGGTGCAGAGCGATCTGCCCGATCAGGTCCTCGCCGCGCTCGGGAGGAACATCGCCGCGGAATGATCACGGCGCTGCTCGGCCCGACGAACACCGGCAAGACGCATCGCGCGATCGAGCGGATGCTCGAGCACGACAGCGGCGTCATCGGGGTGCCGCTGCGGCTGCTCGCGCGCGAGGTCTACGACAAGCTCACCGCCCGGGTCGGCGAGCGACGCGTCGCGCTGGTCACCGGCGAGGAGAAGCGCGTCCCCGCCCAGCCGAGCTATTGGGTGTGCACCGTCGAGGCGATGCCGCCCGACCTGTCGGTCGATTTCCTCGCGATCGACGAGGTGCAGCTCGCCGCGCACGACCAGCGCGGGCACGTCTTCACCGATCGGCTCCTGCGCGCCCGCGGCAAGAAGGAGACGTGGTTCCTCGGCGCCGAGACGATCCGCCCGGTGATCCAGCGGCTCGTGCCCGACGCGCACCTCGCGCGCCTGCCGCGGCTGTCGCGGCTGACCAGCGCGGGCGCCAACTCGCTCGCCGGGGTCCCTGCGCGCAGCGCGCTGGTGGCGTTCTCCGCCGAGAAGGTGTTCGAGCTCGCCGAGCGGATCCGCGCGCGCAAGGGGGGCGCGGCGGTGGTCCTCGGCGTGCTGTCGCCGCGCACGCGCAACGCGCAGGTCGCCATGTACCAGTCCGGCGAGGTCGACTACCTCGTGGCGACCGACGCGATCGGGATGGGCCTCAACCTCGACGTGCGGCACGTCGCCTTCGCCGCCATCCGGAAGTTCGACGGGCGCGAGGCGCGCGAGCTCGATCCGGCCGAGGTCGGGCAGATCGCCGGGCGCGCCGGGCGCCACACGCGCGACGGCACCTTCGGGACGCTGGCGCCGCTCGAGCTCCCGCGCGACGTCATCCGCGCGGTGGAGAGCCACCGGTTCTCGCCGATCACGCACGTGCGCTGGCGGAGCGCGGACCTCGACTTCTCCGGCATCGACGCGCTGATCTCCTCGCTTCGCACCCGGCCCGATCAGGACGTGCTGCGCCTCGACGACAGCGGAGAAGATCTCGCCGCGCTCGTCGCGCTGGCGTCGTTCCCCGAGGTGCGCGAGCGCGCGGGCGGTCCGGAGGCGGTGCGGCTGCTCTGGGACGTCTGCCGGGTGCCCGACTACCGCAAGCTCCTGTTCGAGTCGCACGTGGCGCTGCTCGCGATGTTGTTCGTGCAGCTGGTCGAGGGGCCGCTCGATCCTCTGCACGTCGAGGCGCGCATCCGCGAGATCGACGACGAGCGCGGCGACATCGACACGTTGACCGCGCGGCTGTCGGCGATCCGCACCTGGAGCTACGTCGCCAACCAGCCGTGGCTGCGCGACGCGCGGCGCTTCCAGGAGAGCACGCGCGAGGTCGAGGACCGGCTGAGCGACGCGCTGCACGCGAAGCTCGTGCAACGGTTCGTCGAGCGCACGAGCAAGCGCGTCGTCGGCGGCCGCGCGATCGAGGTGCCCCGCGCGCCGCGCGTCGACCCTTCGCACCCCTTCGCGCGCCTCGCGTCGTTGCGCGCGGAGCTCGCCGGCGAGCCGCCGCCGGCCGCCGAGGACTGGGCCGAGCGGCTGATCGACGCGCCGCACGCCGCGTTCGCCATCGACGCACGGGGCGGGATCTCGTTCGACGGTCGCCACGTGGCCACGCTGATCCGCGGCGCGACCCTGCTGACCCCGGACGTCCGCCTGTCCAGCGCGCTGGAGCTCGCGCCCGGGGCGCGCAGCCGCGTGCTCCGTCGCCTGGTCGCGGTCGCGCGCGACGTGGTCGACGATCTGCTGGCGCCCCTTCGCGCCGTGGTCGGCGACCTCGCCGCGCCCGGGCGCGGGATCGTCTACCAGCTCGAGCAGTCGCTCGGCACCGTGCTCTCGCGCGACGCGCGCGCGCAGCTCGACGCCGCGGCCGAAGACGAGCGGCGCGCCCTCGCGGCGGCGGGCGTGCGGCTCGGGCGCTGCGTCACGTTCCTGCCGTCGCGCGGGGACGCCCAGCTGCGCCGCGTGCTGCTCGCGACGCTGTTCTTCGAGGGCGCTCCGGGCGCGCCGCGGCCGGGCGCGGTGTCGTTCTCCGCGCACCGCGCCGATCCGCGCGCCTGCCTCGCGATGGGGTTCCCGGTCTTCGCCCGACGCGCGGTGCGCGCCGACGTGGCCGAGGCCGTGTACGGCCTGGTGAAGGAGTCGCCGAGGCCGCCGCAGGCGCTCGCGAGCAGGCTCGGCTGCCCGGCGCGCGAGGTGCCCGCGGTCGTCGACGCGCTGCTCGCAGAGTGAAGGACCGGTCAGCAAATGCCCCCGGACTGAAGTCCGGGGCACCGACTGCACCTCAAGTCCTTCGGACTTCACCGACTCGCCAGCCTGGCTTGGGGTTGTCGCTGCAGGGTGGGCCGGCGTCGAACGCATGTGGAAGAGCATGCGCCGCGCGACTTCAGTGCGAGTTGATCGACTGCACTCACTCGGCACGAGCCTCTCGCAAGCCCGAAGGGCTTCGTCCGGCCGTCGGTGCCCCGGACTTCAGTCCGGGGGATTCCAGGCAGATCGACTAAGGTGCCCCCATGACGTCGAAACGAGCCCTCGTCGCCGCGATCGTGGCGCAGATCTCCGACGAGATCGACACGATGGCGCGCCTCGCGAAGGACGCCGCCGACGCCGCGACGCACGAGGAGAACAAGCCGGAGAACGACAAGGACATGCGCTCGACCGAGGCGTCCTACCTCGCGCGCGGCCAGGCGGCCCGCGTCGCCGAGCTGTCGGCGGCGCTCGCCCAGCTGCAGGCGATGGAGCTGCACGACTTCGCCGAGGGCGAGGCGATCGGCGTCTCCGCGCTCGTCGAGCTGCAGTCGAAGACCGGCACGTCCACGTGCTTCGTCGTCCCCGCCGGCGGCGGCCGCAAGGTCCGCCTTACAGGTGAGCGCGAGCGCGCGCTCGAGGTGCAGACCACCACGCCGACCAGCCCGCTGGGCGAGGCGCTGGTCGGATTGGCGGCGGGCGACGAGGCCGAGGTCGAGACGCCGCAGGGCGTGCGCACCTGGATGGTCCTGCAGGTCCGCTGATCAATCCTCCGGCGAAAACAGCGGCAGCGCCCGCCGGATCGCGTCCCCCGTCCCCACGAAGTACACCACGTCTCCCGGCTCGAACGGGACGTTCGGATCCGGCTTCTCGAGCAGGTGCTCGCCGCGGCGCACCCCGACGACCAGCGCGCCGGTCTCGGTGCGCAGCCGCATGCTCACCGGGGAGGCGAAGGCCGCGGGGCAGCCCTCGCGCACCAGCACGCTCTCGATCTTCAGCTCGTCGAGGCCGCGCACCTCGCCGATCGGGGAGCGGGGCAGCGTGAGCTTGCGATCGGTCTCCTGGGTCTGGCTGCGCACGTCGTGGATGAGGTCGTGGATGACGTTGCGCGGGACCTCCATCCAGCGGAGCATCCGCGCGATCATCTCGACCGCGCCCTCGACCTCCTCGGCGACCACGTCCTGCGCGCCCATCTTCACCAGGGTGTCGCGCTCGAGCAGGTACTTGGTGCGCATCAAGACCCGCACGTCGGGCGCGACGCGCTTGGCGGTGTCGACCACCCGCAGCGCGGCCTGCGGATCGTTCATCAGGAGCACGAGCAGCGCCGCGTCGGCGAGGTGCGCGTGCCCGAGCGCCTCCTCGCTGGTCGCGTCGCCGTAGTACACCGGGTGCCCTTCGGCCTTGCCGGCGCGCACGTTGTCGGCGTTGAGCTCGAGCACGACGAACGGGGTGCCGCACGCGGCGAGCGTGCGCGCCGCGAACCGGCCGGCGAGGCCGAAGCCGACGATGACCACGTGATCGACGAGCCGGTTCGGTCCCTCGTCGGCCTCGTCGATGCTGCGCACGCCGATGAGCCGCTCGAGCGGCGCGAGCAGCCGCTCGCCGGCGGTGATGTGCGGCGCGGCGCGCACCAGGAGCGGCGTGAAGAACATGCTCATCACGCCGGCGGCGAGCAGCGGCTTGATCTCGTCGGGCTCGACGGCGCCGTGGGCCTGGCCCAGCTTGGCCAGCACGAACCCGAACTCGCCGAACTGCGCGAGCCCGACGCCGGCGAGCCACGCGACGCGCGAGGGGAAGCGCATGGCCATCGCCGCGAACGTCGCGAGCACGCCCTTGGCGACGAGGAACCCGAGGAGGAGCGCGCCGACCATCCACGGACGGCCGATCACCACCCGCACGTCGAAGAGCATCCCGAGCGAGACGAAGAAGATGCTCACGAAGGCGTCGCGCAGCGGGAGGATGTCTCCGGTCGCACGCCTGCTGTACTCGGTGTCCGCGACGACCATCCCGGCGAGGAAGGCGCCGAGCGCCAGCGACAGCCCCGCGAGCGCGGTCAGCCAGGCGGTGCCGACGCAGAGCGCGAGGATCGCGAGGAGGAAGATCTCGCGACTTCGGCTCGCGTCGACCCACGCGAGCACCTTCGGCACGACGAAGCGCGCGAGGGCGACGGTCCCCACGACCACGAGCACCGCCTTGCCGAGCGCCATCGCGAGCGACAGGGCGAGCGCCCCCGGAGCGCCGCGCGCGCCGAGCAGCGGCACGATCAGCACCATCGGGATGACGCAGAGGTCCTGGAAGATGAGCGTTCCGACGATGAACCGGCCGTGCGGCGCGTCGAGCTCCCGTCGCTCGACGAGCGCGCGGAGCACGATCGCGGTGCTCGAGAGCGAGAAGACGAAGCCGTAGAAGACGCCGTGCCCGATCGGCTCGCCGAGCGCCACCGCGATGGCGGCGGTGACCGCCGTCGTCAGCCCGACCTGCAGCGCACCGCCGAGCGCCACCTGCCGGAAGATGTCGCGCAGGTGCGCCAGGGAGAACTCGAGGCCGATGGAGAACAGGAGCAGGACGACCCCGACCTCCGCGAGCACCTCGATCGCGTCGATCGACCGCACGAGCTGCAGCCCGAACGGGCCGAGGAGCGCGCCGGCGGCGAGCAGCCCGGCGACCGTCGGCAGCTTCAGGCGCGACAAGATCACGGTCACCGCGACGGCCAGCGCCGCGATGATCGCCAACTCGTCGAGGAGCGGTACGTGGGTCATCCGAGTCGTCAGTCGTCAGTCGTCAGTCGAGAGGCGTCAGTCGAGAGGCGTCGACCTCGGTCATGGGACGCGCACGGGTGGTCGATTTCAGTCTATCGCGGGGCGCGACGTCGGCGGAGTCGGCGGGTGACTCGCGTCCGGTTGGGGTACGCTGCGAGCGGTGCGCGCTCTGCGGTACGCGGCCTTCATCGCCTTCTCGCTGAGCTCGACGATGCCCCTGTCGCTCGGCTGTCGCGATCGACGCGACGAGGAGCGCGCGGCGAAGGTGCAGCGCCTTCTCGCGAGCGACGATCGACGCCTCACCGATCTCGTGGCGATCTGGGTGGCCAAGAAGCCCGACGAGGGGAAGACGCAGGCGGAGCGCACGCTGACCGACGTCGATCGTGCGTTCGGCGTCGTCGCCGACGAAGGCCTCGCGTGGTTCGAGCAGAACCCCGGCGACGGCTTCACCGCCGAGCGCGCCGGGCTGGCGCTGGAGGCGGTGGGGCTCCGCGCGCACGCGCAGGTGTTCGCCGATCTGCGCGCCGCCCGCGCGAAGGGCGCCGTTCCCCACGAGACGATCGTCGCGCTCGAGGACCGCTTGCGCGCGCTCCCCGACGGCAGCGAGGCGATCGCCCGCTGGGTGCGCGCGCACGCCGGCGAGCTGCGCCTCCACGAGGTCAACGAGAAGTCCGTCCCCCGATAGGACGTCGGCTGCGGCCGACACTCCCCTCCGATCGCCGCGCGACGAGCGCAGGAGGCATCCGGCTGTGGCGTTGTCGAGCCGCGCGGCTATGCTCGTCGGCACAACGAGGGAGGTTTCGAGATGTCGTTCGTGCGCTCGTGGCATGCATCCACCGTCGCCGCTGCAGTGGCGCTGGTGACCGCGACGTGGGCCGGCGCGGCCCGCGCGATCACGTTTCCCGCGGACAGCGCCTGGGTGCCGCTCTCGAAGAGCGGCGCGCCGGTCAACGAGCCGGTGGGCGACGCGACGGGCGGCGGCGGCGAGCGCGATCTGGTCGGCGACGCCACGAACCCGGGCGCCTACATGGCGATGGACGGGGCGCACCTCTTCTTCCGCGTGCGGGTCAACGGTCAGCCGCAGTTCGGCTCGCCGCTCGAGTTCAGGCCTTTCGGCTGGGGCTGCGCGGTCGACAGCGACGGCAACGCGCAGACGCTCGAGTTCTGGGCGGTGGTCAACGGCATCGCCGAGACGGTCAGCTGGAACTACAACTCGACCCCGGGCACCGCGAACAGCATCGGCGATGCCGCCGAGACGAGCGTGCAGACGCTCTCGCCGACGACCTACTCGCGCGTGGTGTCGGCAGGCACCATCTTCCCGACGAGCCCCGGCGGCACGCCCGATCCCGACTACTTCATCGACTGGGCGATCCCGCTCGGCACGCTGCGCAGCCCGCCGACGACGCTCGGCGTGACCATCCCGCCGATCCTCGAGGGCCAGAAGCTCCGCTTCGCCTGCGGCACCGCGAGCAACGGCACGACCATGAACGCCGACCCGTACGGCACCGGCACCGTCCTCGACGCGATCATGAGCGATCCGGTCATCTGCGGGAGCAGCGGGTGCTCCCTCGACACCGACGGCGACGGCGTGGGCGACGCCCTCGAGGCGACGCTCGGGACCGATCCCTCGAAGGCCGACTCCGACGGCGACGGGATCAACGACAACATCGAGCTGTCGGCCTCGGGGACCGCCGGCCCGTTCGCAAAGGTCGACACCGACGGCGACGGCGTGATCGACGCGCTCGACACCGACAGCGACAACGACTGCGTCACCGACAAGATCGAAGGGACGGCGGGCTACCGCAACGCGCTCGCCCCGAGCGGCGACAAGAACGCCAACTGCTCGGGCACCGCGCCGGTCTGCGTGGTGACGACCGTCGGCACCTGCTCCGCCTGCAACGGCGACTACGGCACGCCGACGTCGCGGTCGTGCTTCGCGGCGAACCCCTACTGCGTGCTCTCGGGCACCACCGCCGGCACCTGCGGGAAGTGCACCTCGAACGCCGACTGCGCCGGCGCGCACGCGGGACCGTTCTGCGACACCACGACCGGCGGCTGCGGCTCGAGCTGCACCAAGGACGAAGACTGCCTGTCGGCCGAGTGGTGCAACGCGGGCACCTGCGCCGCCAAGCTCCCCAACGGCACGAGCATCCCGAGCGCGGTGGGCGGCAGCTGCACCACGCTCGTCGGCGCGCGCGTGTGCTCGTCCGGCGTGTGCTCCACGACCGACGACAAGTGCGGCGTCCCCACCGGCGGGACGTGCGGCGCGGGCACCGAGTGCCGCTCGACGTTCTGCTCCGGCTCGACCTGCGTCGCGTGCACCGCCGACAGCCACTGCGGGGGCACTTCCTCGGGCATGGTGTGTACGGGCGCTCCGCTCGCGTGCGCGAGCGGCTGTCGGGCCACCGGCGGCAACGGCTGTCCGCTCGGCCAGATCTGCTCGTCGACCGGCGCCGAGGCCGGCGTGTGCCAGACCGACACCGACGGCGACGGCGTGCCCGACGCCACCGAGACCTCGCTCGGCACGAAGATCGACGACACCGACTCCGACGACGACGGGCTCGCCGACAACGTCGAGCTCTCCGCGACGGGCGGCACGCGGCCGTTCTCCGCGATCGACACCGACGGCGACGGCGTCATCGACGCGCTCGACAAGGACAGCGACAACGACTGCGTCCCCGACGCGCTCGAGACGCTCCTGACCTTCCGTGACGCGGCGGCGCCGAACGCCGTGGCGAGCGCGAACTGCAGCGGCGCGACCCCGATCTGCGACACGACGTCCGGCGCCTGCTCGGCCTGCAACGGCGACAACGGCGCGACGGCGACGCGCGCGTGCCTCGCCGCCGCCCCGCTGTGCCTGAGCACCGGCGCGTGCGCGAAGTGCACGACCAACGCCGACTGCGTCGGCCACGCCGGTCCCTTCTGCGAGCCGACCACCGGCGCGTGCGCCGCCAAGTGCACGTCCGACGCCCAGTGCACCGCCACCCAGTGGTGCGAGACGACCGCGGGCAACTGTACGCCGAAGCTCGCCAACGGTGAGGCGATCCCGAGCGCCGTGGGCGGCGCGTGCACCACCACCATCGGCGCGCGCGTGTGCACGTCGAGCGTCTGCAGCGCGATCGACCACAAGTGCGGGTCGACACCGGGCGAGGACTGCGCCGGCGGAACGACCTGCCGCGACGGGTTCTGCGTGAGCGGCAAGTGCGCCGGCTGCGCGGCCGACGCCGACTGCGGCGCCGTCGACTCGGGGAAGGTGTGCACGGGCACGCCCCAGGTCTGCGCCGCCGGCTGCCGCGGCACCGGCGGCAACGGCTGCGCGGCCGGCGAGCTGTGCTCTTCGAAGACGAGCGCGGTCGGCGCCTGCGAGAAGGACACCGACGGCGACGGCGTCACCGACGCCCTCGAGACGACGCTCGGCACCGACGCGACGAAGAAGGACAGCGACGGCGACGGCATCTTCGACAACATCGAGCTCTCTTCGACCGGCGGCGCCGGGCCCTTCGCCAAGATCGACACCGACGGCGACGGCACCATCGACGCGCTCGACCTCGACGCGGACAACGACTGCGTGACCGACGCCGTCGAGGGCACCACCGGCTATCGCGACGCCGCGCTGCCGAACACGCGCGCGAGCGACAACTGCGGCGGCGCGAAGCCGATCTGCAACGTGACCAGCGGCGCGTGCGTCGCCTGCAGCGAGGACGCGGGCGGGACCGCCGCGACCGCGTGCTCGACCGCGGCGCCGTACTGCTTCCTCTCCGGGACCACCGCCGGAGCCTGCGGCAAGTGCGAGAAGGACGCCGACTGCGCGACGGGCCACCCCGGCCCGTACTGCGACACGGCGTCCGGCGCGTGCGGCACCAAGTGCACCACCGACGCGCAGTGCAAGGCCACCGAGTGGTGCGGCGACGCCGGCGTGTGCACGGCCAAGCTGCCCAACGGCGATCCCGTCCCGGCGTCGGTCGGCGGCAAGTGCACGACCGATCTCGGAAAGCGCGTCTGCGTCTCGGGGATCTGCAGCACGTCCGACGATCGCTGCGGCGTGCCGCTCGACGCGACGTGCGCCGGCGACGGCGAGTGCCGCAGCGCGGTCTGCGTCGACGGCAAGTGCGTCGAGAAGGACACCGACGGCGACGGCGTGCCGGACGAGCTCGAGACGAAGCTCGGCACCGATCCCGCGAAGAAGGACTCCGACGGCGACGGCATCCCCGACAACGTGGAGCTGTCGGCGACCGGCGGCACGGGTCCCTACACCGGCGTCGACACCGACACCGACGGCACCATCGACGCCCTCGATCTCGACGCCGACGGCGACGGGGTCGCCGACGGGAGCGAAGGGACCGAAGACGCCGACGGCGACAAGAAGCCGAATTTCCGGGACACCGACGACGACGACGACGGCATCCTCACCGCCGACGAGCTCGCCGACGCCAAGAAGAGCGCGGTCTCGAGCGACGTCGACGGCGACGGGAAGCCCAACTACCTCGACACCGACGCCGACGGCGACGGCCTGCTCGACAAGGACGAGGGCCGCGGCGATCCGAACGGAAACGGCGTGTCCGAATACCTCGATCCGTTCGTGCCCGCCCCCGACGCGGGCATCGACAGCGCGATCGTCGACGACGCCGGCGCCGAGGCCGGCGCTCCGGCCGTCGACACGCTCGGGACGTTGGAAGGCGGCGGCTGCGGCTGCACGACCGCCGGACGGTCGGGCACCACGGCGACCCTCGGGGCGGTCGGCCTCCTGCTCGCCGGCCTCTCGGTGACGCGGCGGCGGAGACGCTGACGGCCGAGCCGGCCTAGAGCACCGAACGGTTTGAAGCCTGCTGCAACCCGCGATGTTGCGCGATCTTCGCGTCGTACTCCCTCCGGTCTCCTCGACGTACTGCCAGTACGC